>JAVBMW010000015.1:0-126950 GCA_031551965.1 Holdemania sp.
TATGAACAAGAAGGTATTACTTTCTCTTATAATGCTTGTAGTAAAGATCTTACTGATCTTAAAAAGGAATTAGAATGGTTAAATGATGTAGATTCAACAGCACTTCAAAGCTCATTAAAGAATCTGGATACTTCTTATAAAAACTTCTTTCATGGTTCTGGTTATCCTAAGTTTAAAAAGAAACATGATCATTATCATTCTTATACTAGTAAGTGCAATAATAACTCAATTGCAATACTAGTTGATGAAAAGAAGATCAAGTTACCAAAGCTTGGATTAGTCAATATTCGTTTATCAAAACATATTGAAGGTAGAATCCTATCTTGTACTGTATCGAAGAACTGTGCTGGTCAATACTATGTTTCAGTATTGTGTACTGATGTTGAAAGAGCACCAATAAAGAAGACAAGACAATCAATAGGGATTGATATGGGAATTCATGATTTCTGTACACTATCCAATGGATTAAAATACAGTAATTCAAAATGCTTAATTAAAAGTGAAGCAAAATTAGCTAAGTTGCAACGATCGCTATCTCGAAAAACAAGAGGCAGTCATAATTACGTCAAAGCTAATTTGAAAGTATCAAAACTCCATCAACACATTTCAAATCAAAGACAGGACTATCTTCATAAGTTATCTACAGAACTAGTAAGAAGTTATGATGTGATCAGTATGGAAGGTTTGAAAGTAAGTGAAATGATACAACATAACAGTATAGCTATGTCTAAAAGTATAGCTGATGTTTCTTGGTTTGAGTTTAAAAGACAGATCCAATACAAATGTGATTGGTATGGAAAAGAGTTAGTTGAAGTAGATACCTATTATCCATCTAGTCAGCTATGTTCACAATGTGGAGTACAAAACCCATCACTTAAAAACTTAAGTATCAGAAACTGGGATTGTCCTACATGCAATACAAGACATGACAGAGACATCAATGCAGCAATCAACATCTACAATGAAGGGCTCCGTTTAAGAGCTTAGAAACGAAAATATAAGAATCCGGTGGAACAACGGTAGATCATAAAAGATCATGCCTGTGCTAAATGCCAGGAATCCCCACTGCTTTGCGGTGGGGTAGTTCAATTTTTAAGTTTAGGCTCTGCTGGTTCTATTGCCTATGCTGATCTTGTTTTCTCTAGTTTAAAAGCTTTTGAGACAAGTATCTACTTTCCGATTGTATTAAATATTGTCATAGTTTTAGGGATGATCATCTTCAAAATAGGGGAAGATGAATGAAGCAACTCGATTGGGTTTCTTTTTATTATTGAAAATGGTAAAATAATCGAAGTGATATAAGGAAGGAAATTTATATGCAAGCAAATAACCCAATACAATTAAATACTAGTAATACTCGTGATTTAGGAAACTATAAATGTAAAGATGGCAAAATAACTCAGCCTCATAAGTTTTTAAGAAGTGATAGTTTACATGTTTTATCAGAGGCAGATAAAGAAGTTTTAAAAAATGATTATGATCTAACTTGTATTATTGATCTTCGTTCTGAAGATGAAATTGCCCGTGCTTCTTATACTTTTGATGGAGTAGAAGTTGTTAATATTCCTTTGATGGATAATGTTCAATCTAATAGTGGAAATCAATCTTTCCCTGATGATATGGGCGAATTGTATATTCAATTACTTCAAAATAGTCAATCTTCAATAAAGAAAATGTTTCAGTTATTTGTCAAACATGCAGAACATTGTAGTCTATTCCATTGTTCAGTTGGAAAAGATCGCACTGGTACAACGGCGATGTTACTTCTTGATTTAGTAGGAGTTGATCATAAGCAAATAGTGATTGATTATCAAGTTACGGAAATCAATATGGAAGAGAATTTTAAAATGTTTAGAGAAATGATGAAACAAAATGGTATCGAATTACCAGAGGGAACATTGCGTTCGCTTCCTTCATTTATGGAAAAAACATTAGCTTTCTTAGTAAAAGAATATGGGAATGCTGAAAATTATTTGAAACATATCGGAATCACTGATGAGGAAATACATAAATTAAAAAATAATTTTGCGAAATAAAGGTGCATGCCTTTTTTTCTGGAAGAGGAAAATATGGAAAAGAAAACAATCAAAGATTTAAAAAATGAATATAAGCAAATTAAAATATATATGGGTGTCTATCAAATCAAGAATAAGGTGAATGGTAAAATCTATATTCATGCGGAGCCCAATATGAAGAATCGTTGGATCGTTCAAAAAGGTCACTTGATAAACAATATGCATGTGAATCCAGGATTGCAGGCTGATTGGAATGAGTTTGGTGAAGATGCATTTGAATATTCAGTATTATGTGAAATGGATACCTCTGAAATTGAAAATGTTCGTTTGGAAACAAAGAATTTAGAAAAATTATGGTTAGATGAACTTCAGCCTTATGGTGATAAAGGTTATCACACAAAAAAAGATTAGTTGTAACTCAAGTATGTTTTTGATAAAGTTTTGGTAGGTGATTGTATGAAAGAAATTATGGATCAAGATGGGATGCGTCGTTCACTTGTACGTATTGCCCATGAAATCGTTGAAAAAAACAAAGGGGTTGAAAACCTTGTTTTAGTAGGGATCAAAACACGTGGAGAATATCTTGCGAAACGTATTGCGAATATGATCAATGCTTTTGAAGAGAGTAATGTTCAAGCTGTAGGTATGGATATTCGTTATTGGCGAGATGATATTGAAACAACAGGATTAGAAATACCTGGTCTTGAGATCGATGTGAAAGATAAAATCATCATTTTGATCGATGATGTGTTGTATCGCGGAAGAACAGTCAGAGCTGCCATGGATGGAATTATGCATTATGGTCGTGCAAAGGCGATCCATTTGGCGGTACTTGTGGACAGAGGGCATCGTGAAGTTCCTATCCGAGCTGATTATGTTGGAAAAAATGTTCCAACTTCTGAAGAGGAAGAAATTGAAGTTCATGTATCTGAATTAGATAATGATGATGGTGTTTATTTAATTTAGAGGTAAAATTTTACAATAAGTTGCATTTTTATATGTAGCTTATTTTTTTTGTGGTATAATGTTCAAATTGAAAGAAGGGGAAAGATAGTGAATAATATATTAAATTTATTTCGTTGGCAATCGATGATTAAACCTAGTGATGTTTTAGGTGAGATACCGACAAATAAAGAACTGTACAAAAAAACTTTTGATATTGCTTGGCCTAGTGCTTTAGAAAGTGTTCTTATTGCACTTATTGGAGCAGTAGATATGATGATGGTAGGTGGACTTGGTTCGGCTGCGATCTCTGCAGTAGGAATCACTACTCAACCAAAATTTATTGTGCTTGCACCAATACTTGCGATCAATACTGGTGTAACTGTTTTAGTATCCAGAAGACGTGGTGAAAACAATCAGATAGCCGCAAATAATTATTTAATGCAAGCGATTTTAATCGGTGCGATCGTATCATTTGTGATGTCAGGTTTAGGTTTTATATTCGCTAAAGAAGCTATGTTTTTTGCAGGGGCTAATATTGAGTATGTCGACTTAGCAGCAAATTATTTTAGAATTATAATGGTAGGAAATTTTTTCTATTGCATAGGATTGATTATGACAGCTGCTCAGCGTGGGGCTGGCAATACAAAAATATCTATGGTTACCAATATTGCAGCTAACCTAGTCAATTTGGTTTTCAATGCATTATTGATCAATGGTTTGTTTGGATTTCCTAAATGGGGTGTTGCTGGTGCTGCAGTAGCGACTGCGATGGGAAATGTTGTCTCATTTTTGATTGCGGTCTATTCTGTGAGTAAAAAAGATGGTTTCTTGCATTTAACTTTTAAAAATATCAATATTTTTGATCAAAGAGTGTTTACTGATTTGTTCAATATTTTCAAAAGTTCATTTGTAGAACAAATATTTATTCGGTTTGGATTCTTGATGTTTACTAAAGCTGTTGCAGGGCTTGGAACGATCCCTTATGCTGCTCATTTAGTATGTATGCAAGTTATGAGCATATCCTTTGCTTTTGGTGATGGATTGTCGATTGCGAACACTTCCTTAGTTGGACAAAGCCTTGGTAAAAAAAGACCTGATCTTGCGATGATTCATGGTAAAATTTCGCAGAAATTAGGAATCATTATGGCAATTTGTATGTGTGTAATTATTGCGATATTCAAAGATCCTTTCATGGCTTTATTCACTAATGAGGCTGCAGTTATCAAAGCAGGTGAAATTCCAATGATGATTTTATCTATTACCGTATTATTTCAGATTCCACAAGTAATTGTAGTAGGAAGCTTACGTGGAGCGGGAGATGTGAAGTTTGTTGCGATGCTGATGTTGATCAGTGTATCGATCGTTCGTCCAGGACTGGCTTGGTTATTATGTAATCCAATGGGTCTAGGTTTGTTTGGTGCTTGGATTTCAGTATTAATGGATCAATTACTTCGAAATGGATTTAGTTCTTGGCGATTTAAACAAGCAAAATGGACTAAAATTAATCTTTAAAATACATTAACGAATTCTAATAAAAGAGTTCGTTTTTTAATAAAAAAGCAAATTATGTAAACTGGTTTAGTAATTAATAGAAATAATTTGTGAAAAAAATAGTATAATTGGGTAAAATTTATAAAAATATTCAAGAAACCAGTAAAAAAACTCTTAATTGACTTTGAAAATGATTGTTTTCGAGGTATAATGATACCGTTAGTAAATACAGGAGGAAATTATGTCTAAAACGTTTATGTCAATGGATGGTAATACGGCTGCGGCGCATACATCGTATGCATTCACAGAAGTAGCTGCGATCTATCCTATTACACCGTCTTCTCCAATGGCTGAAGTGGTGGATGCTTGGTCAACTCAAGGACGCAAAAACATTTTCGGTCAATCAGTTAAAGTTGCCGAACTTCAATCTGAGGGTGGAGCAGCAGGAGCAGTTCATGGAGCTTTACAAGGTGGATCTTTAGCAACAACTTTTACTGCTTCTCAAGGGTTATTGTTGATGATTCCAAATCTTTACAAATTAGCAGGTGAATTATTACCAGGAGTTGTACATGTTGCAGCTCGTGCAATCGCAGGTCGTGCATTAAATATCTTTGGGGATCATGAAGACGTTTATGCAGCTCGTCAAACTGGTATTTGTATGTTAGCTTCTCACTCAGTGCAAGAAGCTATGGACTTAGGTGGAGTTGCTCACTTATCTGCAATCAAAGCCTCAGTACCATTTATTCATTTCTTTGATGGTTTCAGAACTTCTCATGAAATTCAAAAAATCGAAGTTATGGATCAAGAATTCTTAAAATCATTATGTGATATGGAAGCTGTTGAACGCTTCAGAAAAAATGCCCTTAATCCACACACAAATCCAGTGACTCGTGGTGGAGCTGAAAATGATGACATTTTCTTCCAAGGACGTGAAGCACAAAATAAACACTATGAATCAGTACCTGATGTTGTTGCTGATTACATGAAGAAAATTTCTGAACATACAGGACGTGATTATGCACCATTTACATATTATGGAGCAGCTGATGCTGACCGTGTTATTGTTGCGATGGGATCTGTTACAGAAACTGCTAAAGAAACTATTGATTCATTAGTGGCAGCAGGAGAAAAAGTTGGTCTTATTAAAGTTCATCTTTATCGTCCATTCTCAACTAAATACTTGACTGCAGTACTTCCTGCATCAGTTAAAAAAATCGCTGTACTTGATCGTTCAAAAGAAATGGGTGCAAGAGAACCTCTTTATTTAGATGTATTGAATGCACTTAAGGATCATAAAGAATTAGTGATCGTTGGTGGACGTTATGGTATGGGATCAAAAGATACTCAACCTAACCAAATCAAAGCTGTTTATGATGAATTAGCTAAATCTGCACCAAAAGAAGAATTTACTATTGGTATCGTGGATGATGTGACTCATTTAAGCTTAGAAGTAGACGCTGATTTCAGTGTTAATGCTGATTATACATCTTGTTTATTCTACGGATTAGGTTCAGATGGTACTGTTTCTGCAAATAAAAATGCAATCAAAATCATTGGGGATAATACTGATCTTTATTCTCAAGCTTATTTTGCATACGATTCTAAAAAAGCTGGTGGAGTTACTCGTTCTCACTTGCGTTTTGGACCATCTCCTATCAAATCAACTTATTACATTCAAAATGCAGACTTTGTATCATGTAGTTTAGATGCTTATGCATTCAAATATGATATGGCTCGTAATCTTAAAAAAGGTGGAACATTCTTATTAAATACTACATTTGGTGTAGATGAATTAGAAAACCATTTACCAAACAGAATGCTTGCGACTTTAGCTAAAAAGAATGCAAAATTCTATATCATCGATGCAACTGAAATTGCACAAAAAATTGGTATGGGTCGCCGTACAAATACAATTCTTCAATCTGCTTTCTTTGCATTGAATCCTCAAATCATGCCATATGAAACTGCAGTTGAACAAATGAAATATGCAGCTAAAAAATCTTACTCTAAAAAAGGTGATGAAATCGTTCAATTGAACTATAAAGCAATCGATATGGGTAAAGATGGATTGGTTGAAGTAGTTGTTAAGCCTGAATGGGCAAACTTAAGTTATGATACTAAACGTGAAGTTACAAGTGATGAATACTTTGATGCACATGTAATGGCTATCAATAGCTTAGAAGGTAATGATTTACCAGTATCTAACTTCACTAAATACGGTATCCTTGATGGTTCGATCAATAATAACGTATCATTTAAAGAAAAACGTACAATTGCAACTCAAGTTCCAGCATGGAATGGTGACAACTGTATCCAATGTGGATTCTGTTCTTATGTTTGTCCACATGCTACAGTTCGTACATTCATGTTGACTGATGAAGAAGTAGCTAATGCTCCAATGCAAATGGAAACAATCAAAGCGATGGGACCAGCAGTAGCTCACTTACAATATCGTGTACAAGTATCTCCTGCAAACTGCGTAGGTTGCGGATTATGTGTTGTTGAATGTCCAGGTAAAGGCGGAAACAAAGCTCTTACTATGAAAGATATCAATGAACAACTTGAACAAGAAAAATTGGCAGATTACCTATACAAAGAAGTAGAATACAAGACTGAATTTTTCCCAACAACAACTGTTAAGGGATCACAATTCGCAATGCCTTACTTTGAAGTATCAGGAGCATGTCCTGGATGTGGTGAAACTCCATATTACAAACTAGTGTCTCAATTATTTGGTCGTGACATGTTAGTGGCTAATGCTACTGGATGTTCAATGATTTACTGTTCATCAACTCCTTCAACTCCATTTGTTAATGACAAAGAAGGTAATGGTGTTGCTTGGGCAAACAGCTTATTTGAAGACAATGCTGAATATGGTTATGGTATGGCTTTAGCACAAAACGTGAAAATGGCTCGTATCTATGAAATCATGGAAGCTAACTTAGATAGTGATGCAGGTGAAGTGTTCAAAAAATACATCGCTGTTAAAGATGACCGCGATGCACAACGTGAAATGAAAGACGAAGTGATTGCAGCTGTTAAAGCAAGTTCAAATGCCGCTGTAAAAGAATTGTTAGACTTCGAACGCGATTTAGTTGGTAAATCAGTATGGATCGTTGGAGGAGATGGATGGGCTTATGACATCGGATACGGTGGACTTGACCATGTTCTTGCCAACAACTTGAATGTAAATGTATTAGTACTTGATACTGAAGTTTACTCAAATACTGGTGGACAATCTAGTAAATCATCTCAAGCTGCTTCAATTGCAAAATTCGCAGCTGGTGGTAAAACAACTGCTAAGAAAGACTTAGGTCAAATTGCAATGGCTTATGGACACGTCTATGTAGCTCAAGTTTCAATGGGTGCAAATAAACAACAAACTTTAAATGCAATCAAAGAAGCAGAAAGTTATGATGGACCATCTCTAATCATCGCTTATAGCCCATGTGCTGAACATGGTATCAAAGGCGGATTAGCTAACCATCAAAGAACTCAAGCAAAAGCAGTTGAATGCGGATACTTAGCTCTTTACCGTTTCGATCCTCGTAAGGAACAACCTTTGACAATCGATAGTAAAGAACCAAATTGGGATCTATTTAACGATTTCTTATTATCAGAAACTCGTTTCAGTCAATTAGTTGCATTACGTGGTGAAGGTACTGCTCACGAAATGTTCGCGATGACTAAAAAAGATGCTCAAAAACGTTACAACCGTTTAGTTAAGTTGTCTAAAGACTAATCAATTAATTCAATTCAGATTAAAGGGGTTTCCAATGTGAAATCCCTTTTTCAAAAAAAGAGAGGGCAAAACAATGTCACTGGATACAATAAATGCATTTTTAAAGGAAAAAAATCTTTTTGATCGCGTACTTGTTTTTGAGGAATCGATCGCAACTGTTCAACTTGCGGCAGAAGTTATTGGTGTTGAGCCGGCACGGATCGCTAAAACACTGAGTTTAAGATATAATGAGGATCATTGCGTGGTTCTTGTCATGGCTGGAAACCGAGGTATCGACAACAAAAAGTTCCGTGATACATTCAAACTTAAAGCGAGGATGTTGAATAGCGATGAAGTATTAGAAAAAATAGGAATGCCCGTTGGTGGTGTTTGTCCTTTCGGAATTCCTAGTGGAGTGCCAATCTATTTGGATAAGTCACTTCAATTATATCCGAGTGTATATCCTGCATGTGGAACGATACACAGTGCTTTGGAATTAAATGCTGAAGAACTTGAAAAATGTACTGGTGGAAGCTGGGTAGACGTTACAAAAGACATTAATTAGTTTTTGATCTCTAAAAACTAAAATCGACAGAATGTTGTTGCTGTATTTGGTAATGTTAGTTTTGGTTATAAGAAATCGATATATTTAGAACTGGTTAAAATGCAAATTCTAATTAAACTTCTAATAATTAGAAATTCTTAAGTTAAAATTTAACTTCACGTTCTTGTTTAGTTGGTTACTAGAGGTTATACTATTATGGTAGAAAGCGGTGAAGAAGATGAGAGTTTTGCTTTATTTTGAAGCAGAAAAAATGATTTCAACTTCGGGGATTGGAAGAGCTTTACGTCATCAACAAGCGGCACTTGACTCTGTGGGGATACAGTGGACATGTGATCCAAATGATGATTATGATTTATTACATATCAATACAGTAGGATTAACAAGCACACAGATTATTGCAGATGCCCGAAAAAACGGAAAACCTGTGATTTATCATGCTCATTCAACAGAAGAAGATTTTCGTAATTCTTTTGTATTGTCAAACCAAGTTGCACCTATTTTTAAAAAACATATCGTTAGTTTATATACATTAGCTGATTTAATTATCACGCCTACTCCTTATAGTAAAACATTACTTGAAAACTACGGAATTGAGTTGCCAATTGTAGCTCTTTCTAATGGAATCGACTTAAATCGATTTAACTATAATGAGGATAAAGTGTTTGCCTACAACAATTATTTTGGCTTAAAACCTGATGATAAAGTTGTATTAGGTGTTGGGCTTTATTTTGAGCGTAAAGGAATTCTTGATTTTGTGGATGTTGCTAAAAGACTTCCAAACTATAAGTTCATTTGGTTTGGACATACTCCATTAATGAGCATTCCAAAAAATATACGAGATGTTATTGAGGATCATCCGCGTAATGTATTGTTTCCTGGGTATGTTAAGGGAGCGATCATTGAAGGTGCTTATGCAGCTGCAAATTGTTTCTTTTTTCCTTCGTTTGAAGAAACAGAAGGAATTGTTGTGCTTGAAGCTTTAGCAAGCGGACAAAACTGTGTCTTACGCGATATTGGAGCATTTGATCCATGGATGAAAGATAAAGAAAATTGCTATAAAGGAAATAGTGTTTTAGAGTTTGTGGATTTAATTGAAAAAGTAGTTGAAAAGAAACTTCCGGATGTCAGCGAGAATGGAATTATTACTGCTGAGGAAAGAAGTATACCGAATATTGGGTTACAATTAAAAGAAATTTATGAGCGTGTTTACAACGAAAGTGAAAAATAAAAATGAAAAAATTATTTAAAAATAAAACTTTGAATTTCTTTTTAGTGATACTTTTTACTGTATTTATGCTTTGGTTAATGCTAAAAGATAATTTTGATGAAGTCAGTGAATTATTGAATCATGTTCAATTAAGTTGGTTTTTTGTGGTTGTTGGAGCTGTACTCTTTTATCAGCTGATCATTGGAATGATATTGATGGTTTTAGCACGTATATCTAACAAAGAATATCACTTAGGAAAAGGTTTTGTTAATGCAATCATTGCATCATTTTTTCATGGAGTCACACCTAGCGCCTCAGGTGGACAATTTGCCCAAGTTTATGTGTTTGGTAAACAAGGTATACCTGTAAGTGATTCTGCAGGGATATTATGGATGGATTTTATTCTCTATCAAGGAACTATGGTAGGAATGGTTTTCATTTTATTAGCTTTGCGTTTTAACTATTTTTATACTAATTTTTCTAATTTATTTATTGTAGTTATTTTTGGATTTATCATAAATAGCTTAGTTATTGTAGGCTTATGGGCTTTAGCTCGTTTTCCAAAAGTTTATACTTGGATCACAAATCAAGGCATTGAAATAGGTGCAAAAATCCATTTAATTAAAAACAAAGAAAAAACAATTGAGAATATCAATCTACAGTTAAATCGATTTGGAACTGAGACAAAACAACTACAATCTCATAAAAAGGAACTGATTCAAGTTGTGGTTTTAAATATTTTAAGGCTGCTTGTATATTATATGATCCCTTATTATTGTGCATTAGCTTTGGGGATCAGTGTTGATTCATCATTAGTGATCGATATCATTGCATTGTCAAGTTGTGTATCTATGGTTAATGCATTTATTCCGATTCCTGGGGCAAGTGGTGGAACTGAAGCAACATTTGTGCTGATGTTTGGTCATATATTTGGTAAAATAAAAGCTACAAGTATTATGCTTTTATGGAGATTTACTACCTATTACCTAATTATGGCAATTGGTGGTATAGTATTTGTAGGTTATAAGTATTATGTAACAAAAAAGGAAAGTAAGCTTGAGAAAGGAGAATTTTAATGCGAATAGGATTATTTACAGATACTTACACTCCTGAAATTAATGGGGTTGTATCATCAATCGTATTATTACAACAAGAATTAGAAAAAAACGGTCATGATGTGTTTGTCGTAACTACAAATAATAATCTGTTTGAAACTGAAAGAGAAGGGAATGTTCTTCGATTACCAGGAGTAGAAATCAAACAACTATATGGTTATATCATGACTAGTCCAATTCACTTTGCAGCCATGCAGGAAGTTGAGGAGATGAACCTTGAACTTATTCACGCACATACTGAATTTGGTGTGGGCATTTTTGCACGTTTAGTTGCTAGAAGACTAAATATTCCTTTGGTATCAACTTATCATACTACTTATGAGGATTATACTCATTATGTAAATCCTACTCATTTAAAAACTGTAGATAAATTAGCTAGAAAAGCAGTAGCCAATTTAAGTAAATTATATGGTTCCACTTGTGTTGAAATGATTTCACCAAGTGAGAAAACTAAAGAAATGCTTATTCGTTACGGAATTAAAACGCCAATAAACGTAATTCCTACAGGAATTGATTTATCACGTTTTGATCGGAGCAATACAACTGGAGCACAACGATTTCAGACTCGAGCCAGTTTAGGAATTGAACGAGATGAATTTTTACTTTTATTTGTAGGTCGTATCGCAAAAGAAAAAAGCATTGAAATTCCTATTGAAGCTTTTAAATATTTAAGCCGTGAAGAAGTAGCAGCTAAACTAGTTATTGTTGGAGGAGGTCCTGATATCGATAGTTTGTATGAACTAGTTGATGAATATCATATCAAAGACAAAGTAATCTTTGTTGGTAAAAAACCAGCATCAGAAGTTCCAAGTTTTTATCATGCAGCAGATGGCTTTGTTTCCGCATCATTAACAGAAACACAAGGGTTAACATTTATTGAAGCTTTAGCAAGTGAATTACCAGTTTTTGCACGACCTGATGATGTCGTAACCGATTTAGTCATTGAAGGAAAAACAGGATATTTGTTTGAAACTGGTTTTGAATTGGCAGAGAAAATTAAAAAATATATGTCGATCACGGATTCAAGAAAAGTTTTGTTTCGTGAAAGAGCTAAAAAACAAGTTCAGCCTTATGATAGTCGCATTTTTTACAATCGTGTGATTGAAATGTATAAACGATCTGTAAATACTTATCACAATTATTTGGAAGTTACTTCAATTAAAGCTAAAAAAGACTACATTGAACTTAAAGTAGAAAATCGAGATGAATCATTAAAATTATTAGTGGATCTAGATACTTATATGCAAGAAAATATCCGATTAGGAAGCAAACTCAACTCTGAGTTGATTGAATTGCTTAAAAAACAAGAAGAAAAAGTAAAAGCTTTTGAGGCATGTGTTAGAAAATTAGCGATCAAAGATTATACTCGTAAAGAAATGTATGATTATTTGACTCAAAAAACAGATTTAGAAATCGGACAAATCAATGAAATTATTGCTTCACTTGAAGAAAAAGGTTATGTAGATGATTTGCGTTACGCTAGAAGTACGATCACAAGCATGCAGGGGTTACTTCAAGGAGAACATAAAATCTATCGTACATTAAAGAAAAAAGGGGTTCCACTTGATATTATCGATGAAACTCTAGCGATGCATAAAGACAATGATAATGAGTTGAATAATGCTATTTTAGCTGCAGAAAAATTACAGGCCTCAATTAAAGAGAAATCGATTCGCAGAAGAAAACAGCTGATTTATCAAGGATTAATGAATCGAGGTTTTGATGTTCATATCATTGAAGAATCAATGAGTCACTTAAAGTTCGTTGATGAAGAAAAAGAAGAACTTGATAACTTACGTAAAATTGCTTATAAAGCAAAAAAACGTTATGGTAATCAACATAGTGGAGTGAAACTTAGAAATTTAGTGTTCCGTTATTGTTCTGCACAAGGATTTGATATGGAAGACATATATTTAGTGTTGTCAGAATTGGATTGGGAGGAATAATATGATAATTGATTATAAAGATGGGGACAGTTTATTACAACCATTACTTGTTTCAGCTGTTGTAAAGGGAGTAACCAGTAATGGTGCACCCTATTTATCAATGACTTTACAGGATAAATCTTCTACTATAGAAGCAAAAATGTGGGATGTAAAAGAAGATTTATTAAATTCGATTGAAACTGGTAAAATTTATAATTTTAAATTTGATGTATTAAAATATAAAAATGCTTTACAATTACGTGTTACAGCAATCAATGAAATAGATCAAAAGAATTACAATATTCGTGAATTTGTAGCAGCATGCCCAATACCACTCGATGAGTTGAAATCAAAAGTTCATGATGCTATCGTATCTGTAAAGAATACGGTTTATAGAACAATACTCACAAAATTATTTACAAATGTTCAAAATGAATTTTTTGACTATCCTGCAGCAAGTAAAAATCATCATAGTTTTATTGGCGGTTTAGCGATGCATGTGATTGGAATGGTTGAGTTAGCAGATCATTTGTGTGTACAATATCCATTCTTAGATCGTGATCTACTTGTGTCAGGAGTTTTGATCCATGATATTGGAAAAATCAAAGAATTATCAGGGCCTATCGCTACTGAATATACTTTAGAAGGAAAACTGATCGGTCATATTTCGATCATGCATGGACAATTAGCTAAGCTGATCGAAGAATGTGGATATCAAGATACAGAAGAAGCGCTACTACTTAGACATTTGGTTTTATCTCACCATGGTAAAATGGAATTTGGATCCCCAGTATTACCATATGTCATGGAAGCTGAAGTTTTATCAATTATTGATAATTTAGATGCTCGTTTGAACACACTAAGTATGGCGTTAAATCAAACAGAAGAAGGTCAGTTTACCGCAAGATTATTTCCGATGGAAAATAGAGCTTTCTATAAACCGAAAACAAAATAGAGAAAAAAGCTTACATCGACCAAAATAAAAGGGATTGTAAGCTTTTGTGTTGTATATTTGTTGCACTTGGAGGGTTAAAATAGTTTTACTTTAGAAGGTTTAATTGATATAATAAATTAGACGTATTGCGAGGTGAAGTAATGAAAGAACTTGGGTTGAAACTTAAAAATCGTCGTGAAGAACTTGGTTATACATTAGAAGAAATGAGTACCAAAACAAAAATACAAGGCCATTACTTAAAAGCAATTGAAAATGGAGATTTAGAGTTCTTTAAAGATGACTTTTCCTATTTACGTTATTTTGTGCGATTTTATTGTCAAGCACTTAATTTTGATTTTGAATCTGTTCGAGATGAATTTGATAATTTAGTGAGTGATTTTAATAAAACTCAAGCAATAAAAATAATTGAAGACCGTGAACAAAAACATGAAAAAATCAATAAAATGGTAAAAGAAGGAAATTTAAATAATTCTTATACAAAAGAAAAACGTAAAATTGATTATTCGATGGTTTCTTTGGTAACTGTTGTAGCAGTGATGATCATTGCAGTTGCAGTGGTAGTTTATCGTTATGGACCTTCATGGTTTGAGAAAAAAGAGTTAACACCAACACCAGAAATCATCAATGTGGAAACAGATAAGCCAACAGCTACACCGACATCAACACCAACACCGGAAACAGAAGTTGAGCTGGATATTTCTACACTTGATGGATACCAATATGAAATTCGTGGTTGGAAGGAAGATCAGCAGGTTTCGATCGTTGTTGAATTTGCGCGTGATACATGGATCAGAGTTTCCTACAATGGAGTTGTTTCTGATAATCCAGTAAGTAAAATCTATAATCCAAGTGAATCAATGGAAATATTAGTCAATGCAAAAGAGGATTATGATATAACTATACATTTTGGAGCTATTAAGGATAATAAAGTTTTGATTAATGGTAAAGAATATACTTTAGATGATAAAGTTAAGGATTTGATGCGTGGACAGCAACTTCACTTTATTTTGAAGGGAGAATAATAAATGAATTTACCCAATAAATTGACAGTTGGAAGAATAATTTTGGTACCTATAATTATCTTAGTTTATTTGTTTCCATATGCTCAATATAACATTACTATGCCAATATTTTATTTTGGTGGAATATCAGGAGTTTCTTTGTCTTTGATCAATGTTATTGCTCTAGTGATTTTTGCGATAGCAAGTATTACTGATTTTATAGATGGATTTATTGCACGAAAATATAACCTTGTAACTACTTTTGGAAAATTTGCTGATCCGATTGCAGATAAATTATTGGTGAACACAATGTTCATTTTGTTTGTATATCAAGGGATCATTCCTGTGTTACCTGTAATTATTATGATTTCACGTGATACAATTGTGGACGGATGTCGTATGATCGCAAGTAATAATGGCGTAGTCGTAGCTGCTGGATTCTTAGGAAAACTAAAAACAGTACTTCAAATGGTAACGATCGTTTTAGTATTATTAAATAATTTACCTTTCGAATTATATCGTATTCCACTTACTGATTTGTTATTGTGGTTTACAGCATTTGTAAGCGTTGCGGGTGGTTTTTCATACTTTAATCAATTAAAAGAATACATTTTAGAAAGTAAATAAGAGGTAACTCGAAAAAAACGAGTATATTAGTAGTAGAAGAGGTAAAATACTATGACAAATAAAACAAAAGAAACAAACAAAGATGCATTATTAGAAGAAGCAATCAAAGCCATAGAAAAACAATATGGTAAGGGTAGCGTAATGAAGTTGGGGGACCGTGCTAATGTTGAAATCGATTGCATTAGTTCTGGTTCGATTGCGATCGATAACGCACTTGGTATCGGAGGATTTCCTAAAGGACGTATATGTGAAGTTTATGGACCTGAATCAAGTGGTAAAACAACGCTAGCTTTACATGCGATCGCAGAGTGTCAAAAAGCTGGTGGAAGAGCTGCTTTTATTGATGCAGAAAATGCGATCGATCCAATGTATGCAAAAAACTTAGGTGTTAACATTGATGAATTGATTTTGTCTCAGCCAGATTCTGGTGAACAAGCTTTGGAAATCACTGAAACATTGATTCGCAGTGGAGCAATCGACTTGATCGTTATTGACTCTGTTGCTGCACTTGTCCCTCAAGCTGAACTTGACGGCGAAATGGGAGATGCACAAGTAGGGTTACAAGCACGTTTGATGTCTAAAGCGATGCGTAAACTTGCAGGTGTAATGAACCGCAGTGAATGTACAGCAATCTTTATTAACCAATTACGTGAAAAAGTAGGGATCATGTTTGGAAATCCAGAAACAACACCTGGAGGACGTGCTCTTAAATTCTATTCATCAATTCGTATTGATGTTAGAAAAGGGGAAGCAATTAAAAACGGAACTGATATTATCGGTAATAAAGTTACAGTTAAGATTGTAAAGAATAAAGTTGCCCCTCCATTCAAAGTTGCGATCGTTGACATTATGTATGGTGAAGGAATTAGTCATGCTGGAGAAATCGCTACATTAGCAGTTGATTTAGATATTATTCAAAAAAGTGGTGCGTGGTTTTCTTACAATGGTGAGAAGATCGGTCAAGGACGTGATTCTGTACTAAATATGATCAAAACAAATCCTGAGTTTGATAAAGAAGTAACAGATAAAGTTAAGTCAAAACTATTTTCAAATGAGCAGAATTAATATTTCTGCTTTTTTTTGTCTATTTTTGATAAAAAATGAACATACTTTAACTGAAAGTGTTGTGAAACCGCTTAAAAAAAGGTATTATATATTAGAGTTAATAGCTCAATGAAAAAATAATGGAGGACAATAAAATGTCAAATTTAGGTCAATCCATTTTATTCGGTATAGTGGGGATTTTAATAGGGATCATAGTAATGGTTGTGATTTCTAGACTCGGTTTAAATCGTGCTCAACAAAAAGCGAAAAACATTTTAGAAGATGCAGCAAGAAATGCTGAAAATTCAGTACGTCAGGCTGTACTTGATGGACGTTCACAAGTTTATGAAATGAAACTTGAAGCTGACAAAGAAGTGAAAGAAAGAAAACAAGAAGTACAAGAATTAGAGGCAAAACTTTCTCGTCGTGAAGATACTATGAATTTTCGCGACCAAACTTTAGTTGAAAAAGAAAAACAAATCGATCAGAAAAATCAAAAAGTTAGTGAAAAACTTACTGTACTTGAAAAAATGGAATCAGATTTACAAAGTAAAATCGATGTGCAGATTCATGAATTGGAACGCGTTGCAAGCATGAGTGCACAAGATGCAAAAACTGAACTTATGGAAGCTGTTGAAAAGAGAATGGATAAAGAAGTAACTGCTTATATCCGTGAAAGAGAAGATGAAGCAAAACTTAGAGCTGCAGATACTGCAAGAAATGTCATTGCTTTAGCGATTCAACGCTATTCACAAGAAGAAACACAAGAAAGAACTGTATCTGTTGTAGGGCTTCCTTCGGAAGAAATGAAGGGCCGTATCATTGGTCGTGAAGGTAGAAATATCAAAGCGATCGAACAAGCCACAGGTGTTGATCTAATTATTGATGATACACCAGAAGCAATCACTATTAGTTGTTTTGATCCAATTCGTAGAGAAACTGCTCGTTTAGCTTTAGAAACACTTATTCGTGATGGAAGAATCCAACCGGGACGTATTGAAGAAGTTGTAAATAAGGTGAGCAAAGAATTAGGAGAAACAATGATGAAAGCTGGAGAAGAAACAGTTTTCAAATTGGGAATCGGAAGAATCGACAAAGATTTGATCCAACTCTTAGGGCGTTTAAAATATCGTTATAGTTATGGACAAAATTGTTTAGATCATAGCATGGAAGTTGCTGCTCTTGCGGGAATGATGGCAGCTGAACTTGGTTTAAATCAATCTTTAGCAAAACGTGCAGGATTACTTCATGATATTGGTAAAGCCATTGATTTTGAACAAGATGGAAGTCATGTTGAGTTAGGTGTTAAAGTAGCTAAAAAACATGGCGAAGATGCGATCGTTCTTAATGCGATCGGTTCCCACCATGGTGATGTCGAGGCAACAAGCTTGATTTCAAATTTAGTAGCTGCTGCTGATGCACTAAGTGCTGCAAGACCTGGAGCTCGTTTTGAAAGCTTTGAAAACTACATCAACCGTTTAGAACAACTTGAAGGAATTGCGAATCATATGCCAGGAGTAAGCAAAACATTTGCGATCCAGGCTGGACGTGAGATCCGCGTTATGGTAGTACCAGAACAAATCGATGATTTAGCTTGCCACAAAATGGCTCGTGATATCAAAGATAAGATCGAACAAGAATTAACTTACCCAGGACAAATTAAAGTAACTGTTATCCGTGAAACTCGTGCTAGTGAGTTAGCGAAATAATGAAACTCTTATTTGTCGGTGATGTGGTAGGAAAAGTAGGGCGTAAGATGTTACATGAACATCTGACTTCCTTACAAAAAAATTACCACATTGATTGTACAATTGTAAATGGAGAAAATGCGGCTCATGGTAAGGGAATTACCAGCCGCATTTATAAAGAGATTTGTTCAGAAAATGTTGATATGGTTACAATGGGCAATCATACATTTTCAAAAGGGGAAATCCTTGATTTTATTGATGATGAAGAAAAATTAGTTAAACCTATGAATTTAAATCCAGTCAATAAAGGAAAAGGTGTTCGAGTTTGTACAATTAACGGGAAATCACTTGCGGTGATTAACTTATGTGGAACTGCATTTATGGATAACGTAGTACGTAGCCCATTTGAATGCATGGATGAAATCCTTCAAACAGTCAAAGCTGATATGTATTTTGTGGATTTCCATGGTGAGACAACAAGTGAAAAAATAGTCTTTGCCCATGTATTTAGTTCAAAATGCATTGGTATCTGTGGCACACATACTCATGTTCAGACCGCTGATGATTGTATTATGAATGGTTGTGGGTTTATAAGTGATGCCGGGATGTGTGGGGTTTATGATAGTGTTTTAGGACGTGATAAAAATGAAGTGATCAAAAATATGGTCTACCATGAACCTACAAAATATACTGTTGCAGAAGGAGAAGGAATTTTCTGTGGTGTAGTTATTACAATCGATGATGAAACACTTCGTGCTACACAAATCGAAAGAATACAAATTAGACCTTAAGGCATTGGATGAAAATCTGATGCTTTTTATTAAAAATAATCATTGGCTGACAAAGAATTAAAGCAACATGTTAAAATAAATTTAATTATAAGGAGTATCTATTTATGGAACATGCATTTAGATTAACTAAAGGTCAAGATTTGAAAAAAGAAATTGAAAAATATAGTAAAGCTCATAATATTTCAGCAGGTGTCATTGTATGTTGTGTTGGTTGTGTAGACCAATATAGTTTACGACTCGCAGATGGTAAATCAAAAATAACTAAAATAGAGAATATGGAAATCGTAAGTATTACAGGTACAATAAGTTCAAATGGCTGTCACATTCATATTTCATTCTCAGATGTCAATGGATTCGTCGTAGGAGGACATTTAATAGAAGGGTGTCTAGTTAATACAACTGCCGAAATTGTCTTGTGGGAGCTTGAGAAACACCATTTTGAACGTGCATTTGATGAAATGACAGGTTATTATGAACTTGTCATCCATCAGTCATAAACTGTTTCCCTAAACCATACAATAGGGTGAAAGGGGAACAACTATGGAAATATTAAAAGTATCTAGTAAATCAAATCCAAGTAGCGTTGCAGGTGCAATCTATAACTCAATCAAAGACGTTGATCGTATCGAAATAAATACTGTTGGAGCAGGAGCTCTGAACCAAGCAATCAAAGCTGTAGCCATTGCGAGAGGTTTTTTAGCCCCTATTGGTATTCATTGTGTTTGCATACCTTCGTTCATGGATGTAGAAATTGATGGAAGTATTAGAACCGCCATAAAAGTGGTTGTAGAGAAAAAAGAATAATGATATAATTACAACAGTGAGAAGGAGGATTTATCATGCCAGTTAGAGTTAATAACGATACTTGTATCGGTTGTGGAGCTTGCACAGGAGTATGCCCAGTTGGAGCATTAAGTTTAGGTGCAGATGGAAAAGCAACTTGTGATGAAGGAACATGTATTGATTGCGGTGCTTGCGTAGGAACTTGCCCTACTTCAGCAATCGAACAATAATCGTACAAACTATGTAAATTAAGTTAAGAATATTGTATTCTTAGCTTTTTTTATTTTGATCGTAGTACATTGATTTGATTTCAATTGTGAGTAATGTTATACTTCTTGAGTAGTTTAGGAAGTGGAAATATGGATAAGAAAAATTATAGTTTACCTTCATTTAAAGATGCAAAAGTTAGAACTCGTCAACAGGTTTTGATTGAAAGAGAACTTTTTAGTATTCCAGATCAAGCAAAAACACTTGGTGTTGGAAGAAAATTCTTTTTAAGAACTTATGGATGTCAGGCTAATGAACGTGATTCTGAAACAATTGCTGGAATTTTATTTTCAATGGGTTTTGAAAGATGTGAAAATGAAGAAGAGGCAGATTTTATTTTAATGAATACTTGTGCAATTCGAAAGAATGCAGAAGATAAAGTTTTGGGCGAACTGGGAATGCTTAAAAAACTCAGAAGAAATAATCCTGATCTTTTATTTGGAATCTGTGGATGTATGGCTCAGGAAGAAGAAATCGTAGATACAATATTAAAGAAATATCGTCATGTTGATTTGATTTTTGGTACTCATAACATTCATCGTTTACCAGTTCTTCTGTATAATGCAATGAATGCTAAAGAAAGAACTGTTGAAGTTTACTCCAAAGAAGGAGAAGTAATTGAAAATTTACCTGTGAATCGATTCGGTAAGCATAAAGCTTGGGTCAATATTATGTATGGATGTGATAAATTTTGTACCTATTGTATTGTGCCCTATACTCGTGGAAAAGAAAGAAGTCGTTTATTTGAAGATATTTTAGAAGAGATTCAAGAACTAAAAAATCAAGGATATAAAGAAGTAACTTTGCTTGGTCAAAATGTGAATGCCTATGGTAAGGATATTTATGAAGATCGAGGAATGGCTGAGTTATTAGAAGAAACCGCAAAAATTGGAATTGATCGGATTCGCTTTACGACATCTCATCCTTGGGATTTCAGTGATGAAATGATTGATGTAATCAGTAAATATGATAATATCATGCCGTTTATTCATTTGCCTGTACAATCTGGTAACAGTGATATTTTAAAGATCATGGGGCGTAGATATACTCGTGAAGACTACATAACACTCTATGATAAAATCAAGGCTAAAATGCCACGTGTTGCTTTCTCAACAGATATTATCGTTGGTTTTCCAAATGAAACTGATGAACAATTTAAACAGACTCTTGATTTAGTTGATTATTGTAAATTTGATAATGTATTTTCTTTCATTTATAGTCCACGTGAGGGAACACCGGCAGCTAAAATGGAAGATAATATACCGCTTGTTGTAAAAGAGGAAAGACTTCAAATTTTAAATGAAAAAATCAATGGTTATACCAATTGGAACAATCAACAATATGTTGGTCGTATCGTTAAAGTATTAGTCGATGGTACAAGTAAGAAAAATGATCAAGTATACAGTGGTTATACTGAAGAAAACAAACTAGTAAATTTTAAAGGAAGTCATGTTCAAGCAGGAGATATTGTCTCAGTGAAGATCATTCAAGCTAAATCATGGACTTTGGATGGAGAAATGATTTAAAAGCCAAAATATTTTGGCTTTTTTAATAACATATTTTTTAAAATTGTGTACAATAGAAGTATGAAAAAAATATTATTAATTTTACTTATTTTAGTTACTCAATTTTATCCTGTTAAGGCAGAAGAAATAGTTTATTCTGTCAAGGATATTTTTACTGATACTTTAGTGGATACTTTTAAAACTTATAAGTCTGCTAAAGCTTTTTATGATGGTGAAAAAAATAATTATGATGAGCTTGCGATTTTAAAAAATGATAAAATTATTACAGTTGAATTTGGAGTCGTTCGGTTCACAAATGCATGCGATACCAATTATGAGTACATTAACACTTTGACAAAAGACAGTGGCTATACTAACGCTTGTTACGGTGCAGATGCGCTTTATTTAGATACGGATGAAACAGGAACCAAAATCACTTTTCTGTTGTCTGGGGCAATTGGGAATGGACCTATGGCAGGAACAGAAATTATCCCGCTTTCAAGAATAAAGCAATTATCTAGTTATCTTGTCATAGATGGTCGTTTATATCATCAAATCAAAACAGATCTAAATAGACAAACTTATGGTGCTCTAGTGGATTTAGGAAAATCTCCTGATTATCTACAAACAGATACAATTTATTTAAGTTATGATGGGCATTATTTTTATTATGAAGATCAGTTTGCACAAATGAGTACAGATATTCGTAATGATATTCGAGATAATGCGATCAATACAGAGAATCCTTATTTTAATTACTATCAATATGTAAGTCATAGAACATTTACCAATGTAGATGTTAAAGATGTACAAGACTATTTTGAAAATACGCTTATGATACAAGGACCAATAAGTAAGTATAATGATCAAGACAAAGATTCAAGCCATGATATACTTACACAATCTCAATATTACGGACATATTAATTCATTTTATCAAGGTCAAGGTGAATTTGGAGCGAATGCATTAATGATGCTTGCATTATCAATGAATGAAAGCGCAACAGGAAGAAGTTCGTTAGCCTATACCCGAAATAATTTATTTGGTCATGCAGCTTATGATAGTAATGTAGAGAAGAATGCATCCCGTTATCTTAATGTGAATAATTCCGTATATAGTCATGCGAAGAATTATATTTCAAAGAGCTATCTCAATATTGAAAAATTTCAATATCATGGTGGTTATTTTGGTGACAAAGCTAGTGGTATGAATGTAAGTTATGCCTCTGATCCTTATTGGGGTGAAAAAGCAGCTCAGTATTATTTGAAATTGGATGAAACTTTAGGATCAAAAGATTTAAATGCTTATACTCTTGGATTGAAGACAAGTAAAGACGAAATCGCAGTTTATGATATGGAAGAAAAAGAATTATATTCAACTTCCAAAGCTTTAATGAGCTTTTTGATATTGGATGAAATGGAAGAGTATTATAAAATACAACTTGATACAGCATTTTATTCACTTCCTGATCATCCTGATGAATTTAGCTATGATATTAAATCCAATGTTGGACTCGTATTAAAAGAAGATATTGATTTTGTGATGAATGCATCGAATATGCTTCAAACGGAAACAATGAATATCAAATACAATGCTGAAGAAGGAACATTTTCAAATCAGACTTCAACATTCATTCTTCAACAACCTTTAGATCAAAACATACAAGTAGAAGAACCTATTTTAGAGGGATATATTTTTGATTGTTGGATTGAAAAAAATCCTGATAATTGGGATTCTTTATATCAAGAATATACAGCGACTTATAAAAAAATAATAGAAATAAAAATGAATACACTTCCAGTTCAGGTAATCGAGTATGATAATCGTATTATTATTGAAGGTGGACTTGTCGAAATCAAGATGGATGAAGGAAGCAAAATTATTCCGTTAACGACTTCAATGATTTCCGGATATGATTTGAAAACAGAAGGGCAACAAATTGTTACAGTTAATGTTGCTGGAGCACAAACAAGTTATCCAATTGAGGTAATAATGGAGCTGGATACAAAGCGTACAGAATTAACGACAAGTATTGAAGAAATCATTGCTGAAATGAGTGAGTTAAGTGATTTTAGTGATGAACAGATACAACAATTGATCAGTTTAAAAGAAGACATGATCAAATACGTTTATCCTTATACAAATTTCAATAATTTAAGAAAATTGGATGCCATATTTAAAGCAGCATTTTCTCAAAATGTTACAACGGTAATTATCGATAATGACTTGGATATCCAATATTCTGGATTGTACCTTGCGATTGATTCAAAAACTTTATTAGAAGGTGGATTGTTTAAAGATATAATTCGACTTGATTTAGGAGAAGTTCTTGATGATTCCTATGATTTATTAAAAAAGGTTGCAGTAGGAAATGGATGGCAAACACATTATAGTTTTGCCTTAACTGGTAAAATGAATGTACATGCTTTAGAACTTGAAGATTACATTTTAGTTTCGATTCCAAAACCAAATTCGATTGGATCCAATCAAATTGTTTCAGTATTGCAATATATTGATGGTGAGGTAGTTAAACTCGCTACACAACAAACGGATGGACGTATTATATTTAAAACAAATCAATTGACGAGTTATATCGTAACGGCAAGGAATTCTACTAATGAATATACTGCTGAAAACATTGTCGAAAATGTCACTTATGCAGATAATGGATTTAATATCTTTGAATTCTTAATTGTAATTGTAGCGATATGTATAGTTATTATCTTAATAGCGATTCGACTTTTAATCTTTAATAACCGAAAAAGCAAAAAGAATAAATCAATAAAATAGAGGAAAAATAATGGGAAATATAGTATCCGCAACACTAAAAGACATCGATGAAATAGCTGAATTATATGATGTTTTAAATGATTATTTAGAAATGAATACGAATTATTCTGGGTGGATCAAAGGGGTTTATCCAGTTAGAGAAGTAGCTGAAGATGCACTTAATGAGAATTCGTTATTTGTTTATAAAGATAATGATAAGATTCTTGGATCAATAATCTTAAATCATCATCAAGAAGAAGCTTATTTTGAATGTGAATGGGGAGTTGAGGCAAATGATGATCAAGTCATCGTTGTTCACACTCTTGTTGTTCATCCACAATATATGAAAAGAGGAGTTTCTTCAAAAATGTTGGAGTTTGCGAAGGATTATGCAAAACTTAATAATATAAAAACAATTCGACTGGATGTTGCGGTTCAAAATGAACCTGCTATTTCGTTGTATGAGAAATTAGGTTTTAAATATGTTGCGACAGTTGACTTGGGTTTAAACTATGAACATTTGAAATTGTTTAGATTATATGAACTCATTATTTAAGTAAAGGGAAAAATTTTTAAAAAAAGCGTTAGACATAATGTCTAACGCATATTTTCTCACTGGCAGGGGTGGAGAGGATTATACACAGTGAATGATTTCCATTACTTATCAATAGTTAAAATAATGCTTATTTAAAGGCTTATCTTGAACTTCCGATATTTAGTGAATTATCATCAAATATCAATAAATAGTACTTCTTTCGGGCGAATTTCGGGCGAATTTAATCAAGTAAGAATTCGATTTTTTATAGCTTCTTCTTTGTCTTTTATTCTGGACCGATCATACGAAAATGTCATTGCTAAATTGTTATGACCCATAAGCTCCATTACAGTTTTGGTATCAGTTCCCATATCCAATAAATCGATCGTAAACTGATGACGCATGTCATAGCGTACAAACTTGATCCCTTCATCTTTACAAACTCTACCGATTTTGTTTGATACATTATTTGTATTAAATAGATCACCTTTATGATCTAAGAACAGTAGATCAGTTACTACTTCATCACAAAGATCCTTTAATACTGTTTCAACCAGTTCGTTCATCGGAACTATTCTTTTTGAAAGTTCGGTTTTAGTATCACGAAGGGTAACTAAATTCTCTTCATCAGATCCAACTTCTCTCCAAAGGTTGATAATATGTTTTTCAAAATCTATATCATTCCTGCTTAAAGCAAGAACCTCTCCAGGGCGCAATCCTGTACCGTATCCAACGAGTAATGACTTTATGATAACTTCTGTATCATACATATGTCTTGGTTGATGTGAGGAGTGTTTTCTTAAGGCTTGGATGACTTGCTCAAGGGTGGCATACGAGGTTGTAACATCACGTTTTGCTCTTGGTTTTCTTGATTTAGGAATTTCAATATAATCTGCAGGACTAGCGTCAATCAGCTCATCAATGATTGCGGCTTGAAATATCTTTTTCCATATTGTATATACCTCACTAAGGGTAGCTTGGCTAGCTCCGGCTTTTACTGCAGCATTCAAACAGTTAATGATGTCTGATCTTTTAATCTCTCTAAAGTTCTGTGTTCCGTATTCATTACGAATATAAGTGTTGAATCGTTTGTTAGCTTTTTTAATGGTACCTTTAGTTCTCATGATCAAAACATTACTTCGGTTGAACATTTCAAAAACAGTGAAATTGGCTTGCTTTTTAGCAGTTTCTTGTTGCTTAACCTTTTTCATGTGATGATCACGATTATATAAAGCAGCTTCATAAGCTTCTTGTCTAGAACCATAGTCCTTTTCAGCAAACAGTTTTATATATTCGGTTCCGTCCTTATAAGGAATTCTTACATAAAAAGTAGAACGTTTGGTTCGTTTGGAGACTCGCTCCTGGATATACAATGTTTTCTTTACTGCCATGTTTTCTTTTCCTCCTAAAATGTGTATAATAGGAGCATAACAAAAGGGAAAACTGCCAAGTTTTAATTTGTTATGCCCGTCACTCCAATTGCCGTTGGGGTGATTTTTATGTGGTTAAAAATTTAGTAGCTTTTAATTTGAATTTTCCTTTTGTTTTTCAGGACTGTTTTTTTCTATTTTCTTCATAATTGAACCAACAGACGCTGCTGTAATTCCAGCAAATATATTTATTGAAAGAAAGACTTGAGTTAAGCAGGTTTCATATGTTACTTGAAAGCGAACTTTGAACATTTCGTAAATAGACCCTGCTATAATGAAAGCAAAACAATTTAAAAGAACAATAGCGAAAATAATGAGTGAAATATACATCATTATAGTATAAATAGTTGATGAACTTTCATTATCTTCTTTTATACTTTTATACATTAGCATTGCAATTACATAAATCGCTGTAATGAAACAAGTGCTAAGAAAAGAGAAATTATAAAAATTTTCATTAACGCTAATCCAAGAAATTGATATGAAAACAACAGGCAAAATTATAATACTTATAAAAAATGTAAAACCACTTAACAACTTATTGATGTATTTTTTCATCTTATCCCCTCCAATAATCCTTTGTTTCCGTAAATATATAATGCACGCTTTACAAACTCTTCTGTAATATTAAAGTGTTCAGCCAGAGCGTAATTTTCTGTGATTCCAATATTGATACATTCCTTCAATTTATCGATTGGCATAATTAGCTGAGCAGCTCTATAATCAGCTCTGTACTCGGCACTGCCACGATATAGCTTGGAATGATTGATCGTGTATAGCGATCCTGAGATGCAATGTCCTAACTCATGAGCTAGGAATACGTTCTTTTCTGAATCTGTCTCAATTGCTTTTTCATTGATGTTGATAGTGAGTTCATCTTGATCACGAATAACAAGTGATTTAGCAATTTTTATTTTTTTATATGTAATATCTATGCAGAGTTCTTCTGCTGTTTCTAGTAGGTGTGGATTCATTTGTCACCTACTTCTTTTCTCTATTTTTTATAAATTTCGCAAAATTAAGTAATTCCTGTTTCTGCTCTTCGGTTAATTCTTTATTTCCGTTGTTTATTGCAAATCGGAAATCATCAAATGTTACATCTTCCTGATTAAGTTCTATTTCTTTATTTTCCATAAATGCACCTACTTTTTATTTGCTTTTCGTTCACGATTCCATCTTACATACTCAAGAAGTTCTTCTTTATCATCTTCTGTCATTTCTTTTATTTCACCATAAAGGGCGAATTCGAGATCATCCAATTTAATGAGTTTTGGATCAACTGAAGTTTGAGTAGGAATATCTTTTTCATCTAATGTGATAAAATCATCGCCCAACATAGAAAATAACTCATTGAAATCTATTTTAATTGCGTTAGCAACTTTTTTTATTACATCAATAGTGGGAGCAATTTCTTTTCCGGTTGAAGGATTGTTGTTTTTTTCTAACATGGAAATATAACTCTTGCTTAGCCCGCTCTTATATGAAAAGTCATCCATACTTAAGCGATTCTTTTCTCTGTACTCTTTTATAATTAGTCCTAAATGCATACTATTCACCTCTTGTTAAGTATATTGTACATCAATAAAAAAATATTTCAATAAAATTGTTCATTATACTTGACAAACATTGTGCAGTATACTAAACTGATTTCAAGGAGGTGTCAATGATGATTTACAAAATAAAAGAAATTAGAGAATCACTTGGGATGTCACAAGAAGAATTATCTAAAAAATCATCTGTTAATCGAACTACTATAAGTGGGCTAGAAAGCGGAACAATCGCAAATACCACAGCTTCTACAATTTCGAAAATTGCTGAAGCATTAGGAGTACAAGTATCGGATATTTTTTTTACAAACAACGTTTAGTATACTGAACACAAAAAAGGAGGAAGTATGAGCTGGTTACTACTGATTTATTCAATCTATGCAAGTTACAAATGGTTTGTGTATTTTAATGCAATGAAGGGATTAGTTTTCAAATTGATTAAGGACCACAGATGGGATCCATCAGATGAAGAATTAAAAAAACTTCAAGAAATGGCAATCGAACAAACCATTAAAGAAGTTTTCAAAGTTAAATAGGTAGTTTTGAAGTAATCATAGAAGTTATAACTTGTGAAGCAATTGTTGACAAGATATTAATTGATGTTGAACCGATTTCTGTAGCAATCCCTTTAGTTTTTTGCCAAACTTCGGGAGTTCTAATATTGTCAAGAAATTGGTGACCATCCCAAGTGATAGAGCGGATAAAAACATCACTTATACCGCCAAGAGTTGCAACTTTACTGCCATTGATATAGCTAGCTTCCATTAATTTCTGACAAGTATATATTATCTCTTCTGTAGTTTTTTCTGGGATTTGTATTCGGCTCGCTTTAACATTGTTGTTTATTTCGAGGTTTTCTTCAAGATAAAGTAATACATCCCTAACACATTCGTGATCGAGTTTCAAAATAACACCTTCCTTTCTGTTTCTATTATAGCGGAAAGATTACCAAACACAAAATGAAAGGAGAAAGTATGATTACCATCGCAGTAAATGTTTATACAGTGGATGAAGCACTTGAAGCTGTCAAAAAAATTAAAGAACAACTTGGAGACAATGTTGAGATTAATGTAAATGTTTGTATTTAAAAAGGCTACTTGCGATAGCCTAGTTTGTTACTTTTCATTTGGATCAGCTAAATTATCAACTAATGTTGAAAAAAAATCATAAACATTTTTAGCGGTTTCAGCAGAAGTACTTCCTTTACGAATTAAATCGTTCTCTATTGCTGAAACAGTTAATTCTAAAGATTTAGTGATTGCTGAATTGAGATTTAATTTTATATCAGACATTTTATTCGCCTCCTCTCTAACCTGATTATATCAGATTGGAAAAGATTACCAAAGAACAAAGAAAGGGGAAATTTCTATGAGTGCAATGCCTTATGAATTTATGAATCAATTTTTGGATCCATTCAAAAAGGAACTCGGTGTTGATCAAATGCAGTTGCAGATCAAACGTCTTGAGAAAGAAGTTCAGCGACTGAAAGAAGAAGCGAAGCCAAGAGCTATTTATACTACTGAACAGTTCGCTAAACACTTTAATAAAGACAATCAATGGGTTAATCGATTACGTAAGAATGGACTAATTACAGGCAGCAAGAACGGCAGAGGTTATCTTTACACAGCTAAAGAGTTGGAACAGTTTACAAATGATTATATTGCTGAAGGTCATAAGCTGACTTCTGATGATCAAATGCAACTAGCTCTGCAGTTTGTCAATCGATCAAAGTTACAAAATAAAAAGCACTCCTGATCTTTTTAAGGGAAGGTTCTGGAGTACTCGATAAATTGAACTCGGTTAGTAGTTCGACTTCATTTTATCACAAACAAAAGAAAAAAGAAATGAGGGAAAATAAATGATTAAAACTACAAATTATTTTACAAACAAATGTTGTATAGAACTTATAAAAAATGACACCGCATTCAAGATCGTAGCGATTTGTTCAGCGATTGATTCGGTACTACCTGCAGATGTTATCTGGTCTGATGTCGTCAAAACAAACATCTTCGGTGAACTATGTAATGGCACGGATTTCGTTGAAGTTGCCAATATGGTCGCAAACGAACTAAAAGAAAAAGGATATCTCGTTGATGATGAACAAATCTATGAAGGAGCTCTTAAAGCTGATCAACACGATGAAGTTCGTAAGAAGCTAGTATTTAGTAAAGAGAAGTTTATTGAAGTCTGTCGTTCTGAAGGCGACACAGAAGAAGAGATTAAAGACAGTTTAGACGTATGGGCTAAAGATTGTGATGGATTAACCAAAGGCGAAATGTCGTCTAAGTATAGATGTATAGCTAGCGATGACTGGATGGTGGAAGTAGATGCCTAGATATGTACCACGCAAAGGTGACACCTACTTCTATACTCACACCGATTGGGGTGTTGTAAAAAAAGAGTGGAACGGCGAGTTACTTGATTACCTTCTGTTCAATGCAGGCAATTGTTTTAAACGTATTGAAGACATCCACAAGGCAAGAGCAATCAAACTCATCGACAAAATGAAGGAGGACTATCGCAATGCAATCAAAGCTCAGTTCTAGAGAATGGCTGCTATTGATACTCTTATCTACATTGTCAATTGTTTCAATTTATTCAATCCAAGCACTACAAGACGAAGTACTGCGCTTAGGGCTACTGAGTATTAACCAGCAAGCAATCATTGATCATCATGTATGTTTAAAACAAGAGGTGTCAGTCCTTCGAGAGCAAATACCAGTACGATTCACTTCTTACTACGAAGGAGATAGTACTAGATCAGGGAGAGGAACATCAAGTGGATTAACAATCGCTGATTTCAAGGTCAACGATCGAGGTTGGTATACATATCAAAATAGAGTGGTGCTCGGCGCTGCAACAACATTATGCCTCGAGATTGATACTGGTGCTTGTGGACAGTACAATGATTTACCCAATGATTATCAGATTCATGAATTATTTGATGAACTGCAGATCAGCATTGATGGAGTGATCTACGATGCGATCGTGCTTGATTCATGTGGAGCAAGTTTTTGGAATGAAGATTTACAACGATATGACATATTCGTTTCTGATCAGAAGTCAGTTACGGATACAGTCGGATTTATAATGCCATGAATGGCAAGGAAAGGGAAACACAATGGAAAACAAAGTAACGGCAAAGTTTTCGGTCGTAAAATATGAAAACGAAACAATTCAAATTGCTTTTGAAGGAACTACATTGGAAATTTCGACATTAATCGTTGATGGGTTAGTTGAAGTAGCAGAAAAAGACTATGTATTGTACGGTGCAGTCGTTGCATTATGCACAGACACCTTGAAACACTTAATCAAATCAAGTTCATTGAAAAGAATGTTAGAAATATTTTGGGAGGGGTTTATTCATGAAGCTAAAACAAGTCACCATTAATAACTTCCGTAATGTCGAACATGTGGAACATGACCTAAGTAAGGTCAATATCTTTACTGGACCAAACAAGCTAGGTAAGACAAACACTATGATGGCTATTTACTGGACATTGCTAGGTTACTTACCAGATGGATCATCTGATGATGCTTCATTAAAACCAATTGGTGCAACCGACAAAGAAGTGAGCGTTGAACTCGAATTCGATACATTCAAATTCAAAAAAGTATTCTATGAAAACTGGGTAAAGACTCGTGGAACTGATGAAGTTACAATGCAAGGTCATATCACCGATTACTACATAAATGATACTCAGTACAAAGTCGGTGAGGCTAAGAAAGAACTTCTCAAGTTGCTTGGTACTGACAGTGATCTAAATACAACGAAATTCGATTTAACTCGTGCAATCATGGATCCTTACTATCTTGGTAAGGTTTGCAAGTGGCAAGATTTACGAACATTCATCATCGAGTTAATTGGTGATGGATCAAATGATGATGTAATGGCAACGAATTCTAAATTACTACCAATTAAAGATCGTTTAGCTTTAGATGGTTTCGATACAGCCAAGACGTCTAAGTACTTTAAACAACAAATCACACTTAACAAAGAGTTGATCAGTGACAAGGAACAACAAATCAAAGGACTTCAGCTTGTTAAAGATGTGTCTCAAGAAGCAATCGAAGAGGCTAAATCAGAAATCAATAAAATTGATGGTCAAATCATGCAGGTTAAACAGTCCAATGGTTCAACAAATATTGTTGCTGAAGGTATTGAAAAAAGCATTTCTGCTAAACGTTTAGAACTTAGTAAATCAATCGATGCCGATCGTGAAGAATTGTCAGATAAAAACAGATCTGTTAACTCCGACATCTACGAGCTTGAACAGGCAACAAAGAAAAAAGAAGAACTTCTTAAGATTGAACGCGATAATCTTCGCAGAGCTGACAATACGATCAACGATGAGAGCCAACAAATCGCAAATGCTGAATCACTAGTAGTTGCGAACGATACAAGATTGAATCGTTTACGCTCTGAATTTAAGACACTGGCTAATTTAGAGTTTAATAGCTATGAGTTGCCTACTGTCCAATCTTGTCCAGAGTGCGGAGCAGTTCTGAACCAATCGGTCATTGATGATTTCAATAAAAAACAAGCTGAAGCTAAATCCAAATTTGAAAAAGAGCGTGATGAACGACTTGATGCGATTGAAGCAGAAGGAAAAGAACTGAGTGCTCAAAATCTGAATTTGAACCTCAAAATTTCTGATTTAAGAGGCATGGTAGCAATGCATGAAGAAACAAGAGGAAACTATCAAAAAGTAGTTGAAACCTTGAACAAAGAACTTATTGACATGATGTACAAAAAAGACTCATTGAGAGAATCGATAGTTCCAAGTTATGTTTCTGATAAAACAGTTCAAATACAAACGGAACTGAACACTCTTATAAATGATCTACAGGTTGAAATGTCTAAAGCTAATAGCAATGACATCGACTCACAGATCCAAAGTTTACGTGAACATAAAAAGCAATATGATCAAATTCTAATGGATCATCACACATTTGTGACTACTCAGAACTCTATTAAGATGCTGAATGAAGAAATATCTAAAATTCAATCAAGCTTAACTGACAATGAGTCTAAATTGCTTATGGTCCAAATGTTTATTCAAACTAAATTGAATCTATTTAAGGACCGTATCGCAAGTGTATTTGGATATGATGTGAAGTTTACTTTGATTGAAGAAAACATCAAAGAAGGCAGTTGGAATGAGGTTTGTTATCCTAGCGTTATTGGAAAAGAAACGCCGTTCATGAATGGATCAGGATCTGAACAGATTTTGACTGGTATTTATTTATCGGAGTGCATTAAGAAGAAACTGGGATTGAATGATCTACCATACATTTTCGATGAGTGCGACAAACTTGATACAGCAAGTCTTGCAGGTATTCAAACGGCATCACAAATCATCAGTACCAAAGTTGATGACATCAACTATAAAAAAGTAACGCTAGTAACAGCGTAAGAAAGGGAAAACATGGCTAAAAGAAAAAAATCAATTATGGAGTTCAGTGATGGGGCCATATTGGAGCGTATTGATAAAGAGTATGCAAAAGTATTGGCAAACATTGCAGATATAAACACTGATGCAATCAAGCCGAGAACAATCACAGTAACACTTAGAGTTCAAGCAGATCATGAACGTAAGAATCCAACAATCACTGTAGTAACGGCTTCAAAACTTCAACCTACAAATCCAGTAAAGGTAAATCTATTTGATACTAAAATGGCAGATGAAAAGACTGGTGAAGTTGTTTATGTTCAACGTGAATTGTCTGGTTTAGCTGATGGACAATTAAACCTTGATGGTGAAATCCATGAGCCAGAATATTATGTTCCACAAGAATTTAAATCATAAAGAAAGATAGAGGAAAAACTCATGATTAAAGAAGCTATTAACAAACTACAAGATTTATTTCAAGATGCAAACGCAATCGAACAAACGGAAATCAATGGATCTATTTATACTGAACGCAATTTTAGACGTGTGGATAAATATATTCCAAAGTGTGAATTAATGAATTTTAGCAATTTACAAGGTTTAGTAGAAAACATTAAAGCAAACATTCTTAACGAAAAACATGAACTTCCATTGTCAATCGTTGTGAATGAAAGATCTGTTGAAATTTTCTCGGCTTATGATGAATACAAAAATCGTGAATATATTTTTAGATCAACTTCACAAAATCCAGAAATTACTTTTAATCGATATGTTTCAGTTGAAGAAATGATTATCATGCTACAAACGTGCTTCCAAGTAACTGAAAATAGAGATAACTTAATCAAGCTTATTGGTAATTTATCAAAAGAACAATCAGTTGAATTGCAAGATGATGGAATGTCGCAACGAGTGGTAACTAAAGATGGAGTAGTTAATAAAGGTTATGTTACTGTTCCGCCACTAGTTAAGTTAATTCCACAAAGAACTTTCTACGAGGTTAAACAGCCAGAACAAATGTTCTTGATCCGAATTAGCAATCGTTGTGAAGTTGCACTGTTTGATGCTGCAGGTGGTGCTTGGAAACATGATTGTACAGAAGCAATCCGTGAATACTTGGCAGAACAACTTGAAAAATTAATTGATAATCAATCAGTGATTATTTGTTAGGGAGCTTGAATATGTCAGAAAATAAAAATGAAGTAGTAAAACAGGGGAAACCGAAATGGTTATCCTCAATCGCATCCGCACAAGACCATTATCTTGAAGTAATTGCACAATCCGCAGAAGTAATGAACATTCAATATGACGATTACCAAAAAGTATGTGTAATGAACCTTTTAGTTAAGATGCAAGAGGTTCTTGAAAAAGAAGGGCTTATGTTTAATGACGTGAATCAAAACAATTTAAAGACTATTTTGGAAAACGCTGCAATGCTTAGACTGAATGCTGCAGCGAGCCCAAGAGAATGTTATGTGATTATTCGTAATGTTAAAAAAGGCGATAAATGGTTTAAAGAATTTGAATTCGGAGTCGAAGGAGACGGCAACGACAAAATTTTACGCAAATATGGTGTTGAAGTTGAAAAAGTCTGTCCGATTTGGATTGTTCGTGAAGGTGATGAATTTACATATGCTTCGTTTAAGGGATTAGACATTGAACCTCCTACATGGGTACAAAAGGGTTGTGTAAACAAAGTTCTTCGTGTTGTATATCCAATTATCATGACAGATGGTTCAGTTAATTATCATATCTCTGAACGTGAAGAAGTTCGATTTAATCTATTAGCTCACATTAGTAACAATGTTATGAAGAAAAGTGATAAGGACGGTTGGACAGCTGCTAAAAAAGCTGAACTTAGTAATCGAATCAAAGACTTTACTCTTGATGAACTATTCGCTGATGAAGAATGTTTATCAATCATGTCTCCGTCATGGAGGGCTCCACACAGCCGTGAAGCGATGATCCTACGTAAAATGCGTAATAATTGCATTAAAAAGATACCTAAGAGCTTTGAAAATGCATTCCAACATACCGCTTATGAATCAACTTTTGATGAATACGATCAGTATGAAAAAGAACGACCAAATCCATCAGATGTGTTGGACGCTGAATTCTCTGAATCAGCAGGAAAAGAAGAACTCTCAGCGCCAATTATTGTTGATGAAGTAAATACATCAGAAGTAGTAGAAAGTGGCTCAGAGTCAATAGAACAGCCGTCAAATAAAAGAACGGCAGGATTCTAATGAACTTCATTAATCTAGGTAGTAGCAGTAGTGGGAATTGCTACTATCTAGAGCTTGATAGAAAAGATAATCTACCTCCAGTTAAGATAATGCTGGAGGTGGGTTTCCCATATAAAGACATACTTAAAAAGTGCATTAATGAAGGTATTGAGTTTAATGAAATAGATGCCTTCCTGGTTACTCACGGGCATAAGGATCATAGTTGTGCCATGAATGACCTAGTGAGCCGTGGTAAACGAGTTTATGCCAATTACAAACTAAGTAATGGCAATCTCAAAACAACGCTCAGAAACGATATACAGACGTATGTAGCACCAGATGTAAGAGTAATCTCATTCAATGTCATGCACGATGCGGATGATCCACTAGGATTTATCATATCAACAGGCGTAGAAACGATATTATTCGTGAACGATTGCAAGTATTTCGGGTACGATTTGAGTTTGATTAAATTCGATTATGTGTTCATTGAAGCCAATTATGATGGCACTACATTGCATTACGCATACGAAGAAGCTAAGAGGTCAAACGATCCATCGAACACAAAGAGATACGAACGTATTTTTAACTCTCATATGTCATTGAAAAACTGCATTGAGCACCTTAAAAAGTTAAATTTAACAAACTGCAAAGCGGTGTTTTTAATGCATCTTAGCGATCGCCATGCGAACGAAAATCAATTTAAAAAACGTGTCCAGGATGAAATCGGCGTTAAGACATTTGTGTGTAAAAAAAATGGCGGAATTATTTAGAAAGGTGGGGTGTTATGCCATTCAGAAATGTAGATACAGGGGTGTGGAATGATCCCGAATTCGTAGATGAGTATACGGTATCGTTACGGTATTTTTGGTTGTATTTGCTTACAAACCCTCACAATTCAATCTGCGGAGTTGCTCGAATTTCAAAAAGAACCATTGCTTATGAAACTGGATACGATATCGATACGGTATCCGAATTAATTGATAAGTTTAAAAATGAATACAAAAAAATTGATTATGATGAAGAAACTCAAGAAATCATAATTATCAAATGGTACCGTTATAACTGGACTAAAAGCCAAAAATTACTTACAAATGTTGTTAAAAATTTATCGAAAATCAAGTGTGAAAGGTATGTAGTTTATTTAACTAAATTGGTTAAAATAATTTCTAATTTAAAAGGTGAAATTAATACGGTATCGATACAGTATCGATACGTTACTGATCCTATACCTGATCCTATTACTATATCTGATACTGATTCTATTACTGATACTGATATAGATTCTATAGATATATCTAATTTACTAGAAGAGACGATCGATGAGTCTGATATCGAAAAATCTAAAACAGAAAATTTATATGAAAGATTTGAGTTTGAATTTGGTCGTCCACTGAGTCAACCGGAATTTCAAAGATTAAGTGATTGGATTTGTAGCGACATAGAAACCGCACTATTGCCTTTAGCACTCAAAGAAGCATCGCTATACAAGAAATACGATTTCAATTACATTGCAAAAATTCTAGATGCTTGGAAACAAAAAGGATTCACAGCAGATCAGATCGCTGCAGGCAAACATTGTGAGGAAGGAGCGACGAATGTATGAGGACAGAACAGGAAGCCTTGGATTTGAATGTTCCTGAAGTCATCAAGAAAGTTCGAGGTGTATTAGAAACATTTAATGATTTAGACGGTGAAATATACAACCTGTTCAAAGTTATTCGTGAAAGACCCGAAGAACTGATCAGAACCCTAGAGGCTACCCCTTGGAGTAGGCAAGAATACATGGAATCATACGAAAGAGATTTCTTTATACAAAGCGATGTTGAAATGGCTCGTTTATTCTTGGTAAAGATGTGGCAAGGTATTGGATCAAAGACCGCAGACCGTACTGGATGGAGAAACAATATCAAAGGTGTTAATGGTAATGTAGCTAGATTTCATACTTCATTGCCAACAGAAATTTTGGAAGTTTCTGAAAGACTTAAGTGTAAAAATGGTAAAATCGTTCAAATTGAAAATCAAGACATGTTTCAGTTAATTGAACGTTATAACCGCGAAAATGTGTTGATGTACATTGACCCACCATATGTGCGTTCAACTAGGAATAATAGAATTTACAAACATGAGTTTACTGATGATGATCATAGACGTTTGCTTGAACTATGCAATAAGAGTAAAGCGAAGATCGTGATTAGCGGTTACGATTGTCCGCTTTATCAAGACATGCTGAAATCATGGAACCACTATACAACTCAATGCACCACTGAAAGCGGAAAAACAAAAGAGGAATCAATATGGCTTAATTATGAGCTGGAAAATAAATTGTTTTAAAAAATGAAAAAGGAAAGGGAAATGTTATGGAAGTAGCAATAGATAAATTACGATTACAATCAGAAAAAGAATCAGCACCGGTTAAAAAGGTTGTTGAATATTTGATTGAACATTTAAACAAAGAGCCAGTGTTTGCAGATAAAGTGAATTACGAAAAGAAGTCAGTTAAGGAAATGATGGAGTATATATACTCCGAGGCGGTTAAACTTGCGTCTCGAGATAATCCAGGAGCATTTTTAGATGATTCAACAGTCTATGGTTGGGCAGTTCATTATTTTGATGAAGAAAATTTAGAATTCGAAAAAGTAAAAGTAAGAGTGGATACGAGTTCAAATAACGCTATGCCAAAAGTTGAATCTAAGAAAGAGGTATCAAAGCCAAAAGTTAAACAGAAAAAAGTTGATGAATTTAACATGAATATCTTTGATTTTATGGGTGATGAAAAGGAATCTTATGAAGAAGAAAGCGTATGAAGTTGATGATCTTCTTAAAATAGTTCCTGCAATCCCAGAGAATTTTAATGTTTATTTAAACACTCTGAGTCTGCATGATTTCAATTTCATATTTGGGTATGCATTAGGGAAAAAGCGATACAAACTTCATTGTACTCACTGTAACCACGATTTCGAGAAAGAACTAAACGGAAGAAAAGGCATAGAAGTTATTTGTCCTCATTGCAAAAATAAATATAAGTTTGCAAATAGCAAGAAGACAATCGGTATGTACTATTCAGATTTATTCACACTCATACAAAAAACCACTGACAATAAAGGGTTAATATTCAGAATGTTCCATGTTACATATCGGTATAAAATCGTTGATAAAGATACGTTTGAAAGATGTGAATCTACAATTGAATCTATGCGAGATTATTATTTCTTTGATACTAAAAAATGGAAGAAGATAACATATGGGATGTATAGCAACATGGGCTCGATTTCATTCGGTGGTTGTAAAGAAGATTGGCGATATCCTACTAGATCATGTAATACAGATTTCTTCAGTTACACATACGCAGAAAATATTAAGCGGATTATCAAAGATACTCCGTTTAAATATTCAGCTGCAAATCTATTTTTTAAAGATATTAAAAATCAAAAATCGTGCACATCAGACTATTTCGAGGGCTACACATATACACCGAAATTAGAGCTAGTTACGAAGTTCGGATATTCATACTTGCTAAGAAAAGAGCTTGCAAATCAGTTTAATTCAAGTAGTGTCGAATTACGATGCAATCTTATAGTAAAAAAAGTATTTGAAATAAAACAGGAATTTGGTTTAGATATTTCAAAATATAAGTTTGATAATGATGAAATCGGTCTCCTATTAAAATTAAAAGATGTTGATTTAATACTCAAGTGCAAAAAACAAGGAATTGGGGTTAGAACTGCAGAAGAAACATTAAAGTTCATTACCATCAATCAAGCTAAACGATATTTCAGTAAAAAAAGAGAAGATTACTCTCTATATCCAGATTATCTTAGATTTGCAAGTGATTTAGGAATGGACATGAACAATACAAAAATAATTTATCCCAAAAATATCAAAAAATCGCATGATGAGTTGATGATCGAACACGAAAAATACGAATCGCAACTACTTCAAGAAAACTTCGATAAAGTGGTAAAAGCATTAGAAAAATTATCTTACGAAAAAAACGGATACATAATCAGACCAGCTCACTCTCAATCTGAATTGATTGAAGAGAGCAAAGCACTAGACCACTGTGTACGAAGTTATGCAGAGAGAATGTCAAAAGGAGAGACTGCGATATTCTTTGTACGAACTGAGAGAAAGAAAGATAAACCATTATATACATTAGAGTTTAAGAATAACAAGGTAGGTCAGTTTAGAGGTAAGAGCAATTGTACTCCAGATAAAAAAGCAAAAAACTTTGTTGATTTATGGATAAAGAATGTTGTCAACAAACAAATGAAAGTTGAGAGTGAATTATGACAATAGAAATTAAATGGACTGAAGATTTAATCATAGCTGAGCTTAAAAGAATGATAGCTGATCGTAAGCTTGATTATGTGCCATCAATTCGCGAAATGGATGCATACTTCGGTAGCTCGATGTTCAGTAACCAAGTTAGGAAGAGAGGAATGATTAGCGAACTTCCTGAGTTACTTAATCTTCCAAAGAAAATGAAATCGTATACCAAAATCAACGCACTAAAATCGAACAAACCAAAAGTATCGAAATTACCAATGCCTAGTTACGTTAAACAAAATCTTGAGAGATTCGGTAATTGCTATGTTGGAAAAAGTACATTTAAGAAGTTTAAAACTGCTGATGGGATGAAAGAAGCAGTGATGATCTTTTGCGGTATTGATGTAAGTGTTCAAATATTAAGTGGTAAAGATGCAATATTAGTTAGGCAAGTATAAAATATCAAAAAAAGAAAGTGGGAAATGATCATGAACAAAGAAAAATTAAACGAATTAGCCAACAGTTCCGATTACAAAGATAGATTCAAAGCAGAAGTATATCAATTACAGGATAAAAGAGATAAATTATCGAAACTCATAGAAGATAATGACTACAATAGACTTGATTTTGAGTTATCTTGTCCTGTAGAACTACTTAAAGAACAAGAATATTACATGTACAGATATCTTGATATTCTTTACCAACGTGCAGCAATAGAAAAAGTCCAACTAGATCGTAGTGAGGTAATGCTGATTGTTGATCAGTTTGTGAAGTAGAGAAAGTTGAGGAAGAATCATGTTAAAAGCAAAAGCAATTAAAATTGAACGAAAGCTGTTCGGAGACACATTTATCCATTTCGAATGTGCAAACTGTGGACAAAATGTGCTATCAGGTCAATCTTTTTATAAGTATTGTCCTGGATGCGGAGCTAAACTCGAGGATCCAACAGATGAACGACTTAGAGATTTGATTGAGGAGTGAGGGTATGACTAACTACAAAATAATTACATTAGAAGTTGGACAAATTAATGAGTTGACTTATGTGCCTCATGATCTTAGCGAACAAGACCGACTTAGTATATTTAGAATTTCAATTGACATTTATCAAGATGGAAAAATAATTGAGGATATACCAGAATATGCAATAACACTTTGGACAGAAAAAGAGAACGTATGTATTGGAGCAGATATAAAGCTAAGTGAGTGCACTGGAATAATAACAATTTGTTATGGGAGGAGTTATGAAGCGTGAGCGAAGTGAAAATACTTAAGAAAAAGTTGGAACTTTACGGTGAATACTCCAGGATGATCACTGAAAAAGAGAAACAACTTGATCGAATTGTGATGGCCAGTATAAACCATAGCGGAAATGATCACAAGGCTGCTAAAGAGCTAGGCTACTCCTCTGATGATCCAAAGAAGCCAATCGAAAATATGATGATCATTGATTTGATCTCGTTTGAAAAAGATATTCAAGATTTGGAAATGGAACGTGATTATCTTGGAATCAATGAGTTTATTAGCGATTTGAGTGACGAGGATTATGAAATCATTAAGATGGCATTTATTGAAGATTGTTCACATGAAGATATAGGCTTTCAATTAGGATACTCTAAGCAGTGGGTGCAGAAAAAAATATCTGCAATTCTTGAAAGAGTAGTCGCGACTACTTGACTTTGTGTGATACAATGCGTGTGTAGGATGAATTAGCGAAGTACATACGAGACTTCAAGGTCATCTTCAAACAAAGACATTCAGAAATGGGTGTCTTTTATTTTAAAAAATAAATTTTGAAAAAATCTCTTGACTTATGTATAAACATAAATTAATATTTGTTTAAACAAAAGTAAGGAGGTGCAATCATTAGTCCGAGAACTGGACGACCTACTGAGAAACCAAGAAAAAATGTAGTAGGTTTTAGATTAAATGAAGAAGAGCTAAAAAAACTTAATGAATGTGAGAAAATCACAGGAATGTCTAAAACCGAAATTGTATCAAAAGGTATTGAATTGGTTTATCAAGAAGTCAAAGAACAATAAAAAAAGAGCACTCATCACATTCTTGGCAGAATTGAGTACTCAAGCCCATCTAGGCACTTAAATTATAACATTAAGTGCCTCCAAAAACAACTAAAAGGAGGCTTTTTATATGCCATTTAATGAAGTTTTAGAGTTAGAATCCACAGTAGTATTTCTTGAAGAAGATTTAAAGAAGGTATCGATGTTGTTGAATGAAATTATTCAAGTATTTTTTGAATATAAAGACCCAGCATTGGTAATGTATGCACTTGATGAATACAAGACAAAAACTGATATTATTTTAGATTACGTTATTAGTGCAAAACAAAAAGTAAAAGAAATAGACAAGACAGTTCAAGATAAATTTGAGGAGGCAAAAAAAGATGAACCAACTACAAACAATTGAATTTAAAAATGTTCGTGTTTTAACTACGCAACAAATCGCTGAAGCTTACAAAGCTGACACTAAGTATATATCTAATAACTTCAATAGCAATAAAGACAGATATGTAGAAGGTAAACACTACTATTGTTTAAAAGGGCAAGATTTAAAAGAGTTTAAAGCAAATCATGAAATTCATGACTTGCCAAATAACGTAAATACGCTTTACCTTTGGACAGAACGTGGAGCATTTCTTCATGCTAAATCTTTAAACACAGATACCGCATGGGAAATTTATGATGAGCTAATCGAAAGCTATTTTAAATCTACATCAGCTAAGCCTAACCAATTGCCTACAAGCTACAAAGAGGCATTACAAGCACTAATTGTCCAAGTAGAGGAAAACGAACGTCTACAGCTCGAAAATACAGCTGTTAAGCAAATCAATGGAGAGTTAAAGCCGAAAGCTGATTATTACGATGAAATCTTGAAGAACAAAGGTTTAGTAACCACAACAGCAATCGCTAAAGATTATGGCATGAGTGCGAATATGTTTAATAGACACTTACATGAAATGGGTATCCAATTTAAACAAAGTAACCAGTGGTTTTTATATCAAAAATATGCTGACAAAGGATACACTCATTCAGAGACTGTAAACATCACTCGTGGCGATGGAAGAGCTGACATAGCCATGCATACAAAATGGACACAAAAAGGTAGAGTATTCTTGTATGAAGCTTTAAAACAACAAGACATAGTTCCTATCATCGAACAAATTTAACAATTTAACCACAGCAATGTGGTTTTTATTTTGGTTTCAGCAACAGCTGATGAGGTCGTTGAGCAATCAACAGACAAAACACAAACATTGGATCAACTCGTTATCGCCTTAGAGTTGTTCCCTTTCCTAAACAAACACAGAGCCTAGTGCTCTTTTTTAATATCAATATATAAGAGAAAGTGAGGTGAACCCATTATGAGAAAGACTCCAGTCAAAAAAAGAGTTAAAACTCCGGCAGTAAAAAAGCGTAGAAGAGCTCCAATAACTAAGCTTGAAGATTGGAATAATCCGGACAACATTGCGAAAATAATTGAGTACGCAAAAGAAGGTCTGTTTATGAAAGAAATAGCCCTTAAAATGGGCATTTCACGCTCTACATTATATGAGTGGAAAGAGAAGTCATCGGACATTTCGGACGCGCTAAAAAAAGGGAAAGAAAAAGGCTTTGAATTAGCTAATGAAAAAGTGGAAAATGCACTACTTCAAAGAGCCTTAGGATATGACTATGAAGAAAGAACCGAAGAGTATGAGTATATTGTAGGAGATAAGAAAACAGGAGCTATCATTCGAGCTCTCACTAAAGAAAAAGTAACAACAAAACACGTTGTCGCTGATGTTGGAGCACAAGCATTTTGGCTGAAGAACAGAAGTCCTGAGAACTGGAAGGAAAAACAAGAGGTTCAAGTGACAGGTGAAGTCAATAACCCACTCGCTGGATTAACTACTGAAGAATTAAGAAGTTTAGTGGAGAAGTCAAGTGACAGTTAGTAAAGAAGTGTTAGTACTAGAGGCCAAGAAGGAGCTTGCTCGTCGAGACTTCTTTTCTTTTTGCAACCTAACTGAACCCAACTTCTATCGGAAAGACAGACCCTACATAGTTGAACTTTGTAATGAGTTCCAGGAGTTCTATGAATCGGATGATCAGATTTTAGTAATCAACATGCCACCACGACTCGGTAAAAGCCGTACAGCGGGTAAGTTTGTACAGTGGACACTTGGGTCTAACTCTTCAGTAAAAGTAATGACAGGCTCATACAATGAAAAGCTGAGTACAACGTTTTCAAAATCTGTTCGTAACACTATTCAAACAATTAAAGCTGAACAGGATAAGATAGTCTATTCAGATATTTTTCCTAAAGTGAAGATTCAAAAAGGTGATGCATCTATGAACATGTGGTCCTTGGAAGGTCAAGGAACACCGTCGTATTTAGCGACATCTCCAGGAGGAACTGCTACGGGATTTGGTGCAAACTTATTGATCATAGATGACTTGATCAAGAACGCACTTGAAGCGAACAATGAGAATGTTCTAGAAGGACACTGGGAATGGCTCACAAATACCATGATGAGCCGTTTGGAAAAAGGATGGAAGATTATCATCATCATGACAAGATGGGCAACAGGAGACCTTGCCGGGCGTGCTCTTGTAGAGTTTAGAAACTACAGAATACGTCATATCAGTATGAAAGCACTTCGAGATGATGGGACAATGTTGTGTGAAGAAGTTTTATCTCGCGAAGACTATGAGATGAAAATAAAAGTTATGGGGGCAGAAATAGCAGCAGCGAACTACCAGCAAGAGCCAATCGACCAAAAAGGGAGATTGTACAAATCGTTTAAAACATATACAAGCTTGCCAAGAGACGCACAAGACAGGCTTTTATTTTCGCGAATTTGCTCGTACACAGATACAGCTGACGAAGGTGATGATTACCTATGTAATATCATCTACGGTGAGTATCTCAACGAGGCTTATGTGCTCGACGTCTACTATACAAAAGAGGGTATGGAAGTTACAGAGCCTGAGCTGGCCAAACGCTTAGATGAGTTCAGAGTCACAAATGCCAAAGTCGAAAGCAATAATGGTGGTCGTGGATTTGCGCGTAACGTGAGAGAACTACTAACACGGCTCAAGAACAATCGTTGCTATGTTAGTTGGTTTCATCAAAGCTTAAATAAAAAGGCTAGAATACTCACAGGTTCAACATGGGTAATGGAACACATGTATTTTCCAGTCAACTGGCAAGATAAGTGGCCAGAGTATTACAAAGATATGAACAAGTATCAACGTGAAGGAAAGAACGCACATGACGATGCACCAGATGCAACAACTGGAGTGGCAGAGCAGTTCATTTCATTCACAGGTGCTCGAATCGGATAGGAGATGATTAGTCATGGATTTAGATGCAGTAAAGAAAATGTTCGAAACAGCTTATGGTCAAAAAACACTAATTAATGCTAAAGAAGGTAGAGAGTATTATAAAAACAAAGGTAAAATAAAAGAAACTGGTACTGCAGTGTTGGATGTTATCAATACGTTTTTGCATTCAGTTGGATCTAATCCGCTGAAGTCTGCTGACAACAGAATTTCAACAAACTATCATCGAATCTTCGTTGATCAAAAAGTAGGCTATATGTTTACGTATCCGCCACAAATCGATGTTAAAGACGATAAGATAAACCAAATAATTAAAGAGACACTTGGCGATGAATATGAAAAGATAATGAAAAGCTTAGCTATTGATTGCAGCAATACTGGTGTTGGGTGGATCCATTATTGGAAAAATGAAAAAGGAGAGTTTGAATACTACTTTGTTGATCCAGAAGAAATAAGAGTTATCTTGGATAATACTCATTTGAAAAAACCCTTAAAGTATCTTGTTCGTGGATACGTGATCACGGACGAAAAAGGAAAAGACTGGGACTGTTTCGAGTTGTGGGACAACGAAGAAATGATTAAATTTAAAAGACCTGCAGGAGAAAAAGGATTTGATAAACTAACTCCTGTTTTCACTGATGTATTGACCTCTGAACAGGAAAAAGTCAATCATGAATGGGGAGAAATACCTTTCATTAAATTCAATAACAATTCGATTGTTACTGGTGATTTAGAAATGTATAAAGATTTAATCGATGCCTACGATAAAATCACGAGTGGATTTGTTAATGACATCGATGATCTCCAAGAAATTGTTTGGGTGTTGAAGAATTATAGTGGGCAAACTTCAAAAATAGTTTACGACAAAGAAGGTAATGAAATTGAAGCACCATTTGATATCTTGCAAGAGCTGAAAGCAAAAAAGCTTGTTAGGGTAGATGGTGACGGCGGACTTGAGGCTATTCGTGGTGAAGTTCCATACCAGGCAAGGCAGGCTCTTTTGGAGATCATTAGAAAGCAACTTCCAATCAGTGCGATGGCAGTAGATCCAATCCCGGATAACACAGGAAACTCAAGTGGCGTATACATCGATTATTTGTATCAGCTATTAGAATTAAAAGCTGGAGGAATGGAAACGGAGTTCAGATCATCAATCAATAAACTTATACGTGCAATCTGTAAGGCTTACGGATATGATCCAAAAGCTATTGAACAGACATGGACACGAAATAAACCTCGTAATGCCGTTGAAGATGCACAAATAATCAACAATACATCATCAGAAATCGTTTCGAATAAGACTAAAACTAAAACGCATCCATTAGTTGAGAACTACCAGGATGAATTGGAACAGATTGAGAAAGAAAAAGCTGAATCTACTGAAGGAATGAGTGATCTTCCAATGTTTCCAAAGAAGGATGTAAATGATGGCAAAGTCAAAGAGTAATTATTGGGAAGATCGTGCGACTGATAACTTTCAGGAAGCGGAAAAAGCCATTGAAAACAGACAAGAAGAAATTATAAAAATCTTTGAAGAGGCCCAACGAAAAGTAGAGGATCAAATCAAAGATTTTTATTTTAGGTATTCAACTAACAACAACATCAGTTACGCTGATGCTCAAAAGTTGTTATCTCTTGATGAGCTGAAAAAGTTTAGAGGTAGTTTAGAAGACTTTGAGAAGCTAGCTAAAGAGTCTGTAGGGACTTTTAATCTTGAACTAGAGAATTTATCAATGAAGTCGAGAATGACTCGCTTGCAAGCATTGAATGGGCAAATCAGTGGAGTTATTAACAATGCCTACACTCAGATGAATACAATGATCACTGAGACAGCATCAGAAGTGTTTGCTGATCAGTACTACAAAACATTATTTGACATCGACCAGTATTATGGGGTTCATTTCAACTTTGCTAATCTTAGTGATGAAGCAATCAAAGAAGCGTTAGAAGTACCACTTGAAGGGGTGCATTTCTCTGATCGGATTTGGAGACAGCAACAAGATTTAAATTATCGTTTAAAGAAATCTATTTCAGAGTGTATCTTAGCCCAAAATGACCCATCAAAGCTCAGCAAACAGTTTTCAAAGGATTTTGGAGTTAAACGTTACGAAGCTTATCGACTTCTTTATACAGAAGTCAGCTCAGTGCAATCGGATGCAACGCTTCAAGGTTACATTGAAGATGGTATTGATGAATATGAAAACATAGCGACTTTGGATAGTAAAACCAGTGAAATATGTCAAGAAATGAACGGAAAAGTCTTTAAAGTATCAGAAGCTAAAAAAGGAATCAACTATCCGCCATATCATCCTTGGTGTCGTACTACAACAGGTGCTAAGATTAAAACTTTGAAAGATATTGATGAAAAGCGTATCGCTAGGGACAAAGACAACAAAAATATTGATGTACCTGGTAACATGACTTATCCAGAGTGGAAAAGTAAATATATAGATTCAGTTAGTTTAAATATTACTTCTGATTCAACTATTAGTAGTTTAATTGAGCCGATATCTTCAAAGCAAGTGACACTTAAAGCATATAAAAATGGTGAACAAATAGTCATTGATGAGCGAATTTTAGAGGCTTGTAAAGAAGCGGATTTAATTGCTGAAAACCGATTACCTTTAGCATCTAAATACATCACTGGGTTTACACAAGAAGGTAATGAAATTATGTCAATTAAAACAAATTTATTAAGTAAGACAAATGATCCTGATAATTGCTATATTAGAATGCTTTTCAACTTTGGAGAAAATACTAATGATTTCGATAAAGTTGTAAAAGAAATTCAAGACAGTATCAAGATTGGGAAGTTTTACAAAGGACAAGATACAGTAGGTATCTTTTTGCATGAGTATACACACGCACATTTACAAGCTTACACATTTGATAAGCTAGGAATTAACTTAGCAAAAACTAATATGGCAGAATGGAAGTTGTGGAATGAGGAGTGTTTTAAGTTATGTGAGCGAATTGTAAGTGAAGCTATTAGTAAATACCCAAATAAGTACAGAGACTTTGAAAAGGAAATAGGTTATTACGCTATTAAAAATGGTAGCTCTGAATGTATTCCTCAATGCGTTTCTAAGTACTACACAGTAGGATCAGAGAATGATATACTGAAAGAAATAGTAAAGAAAGTTGAGGAATTGAAATGAAGACTTATCCAAATGAATTATATGAATGGATCGTTACTGAGTTCGATTCAGAAAAAGGTCTCATAAACTATCTTAAAGAAGGCGCTCCTGATGAAATAAAAGAACTTTACGAAGATTATATTAACCCTAGTAAAAAGGCGCTTGAAGAAGCAAAGAAAAAGGATCCTCATGTAATGGCAGTACATATTGATTAAAAAGGAGGAGATTGGATGAATGATCCACCCAGCATGGTCAGAAATGGTCATGCTTTTATTATGCCCTGGGTAAGGCACTAAAAGACTTCCTCCCCAACATATCGGGATATAAATGTATGTTTATGGCATCCGCAGAGTGGCTGCGGCTATATAAATTAAATCGACCATAGAAGGAGAAAACAGATGGAATTTTTAAAATCTTTATTCAACAACGGCGCATTGACTTTTGAACAGCTGCAAGAGGCACTGAATGCTCACAACTCAAATCCAGAAAACAAAGACAATCAAATCAAGATTGGCAATATCGGAAATGGCGATTTTGTTACTAGATCTAAATTTAATGAAAAAGAAACAGAGGTCACAACCTTAAATGCTACGATTTCAACTCTCAATGAGTCGATTAAGAAATTTGATGGTGTTGATGTTGAAGGATTAAAAAACGCTGCTACTCAAGCGGAAAAGGATAAAAATGAAGCTCTTGCTAAAGAAAAACTAGATCATGCAATTGATTTAGCACTCATTGGTGCAAAAGCTAAGAACCGCGGATTAGTCAAAGGTGCTCTTGATCTAACTGCCATCAAAGTAAAAGAGGGTAGCAAGGACAACGAGCTTGAAGGGTTCGAGGAACAGATCACCAAGTTAAAAGAATCAGACAGTTATCTATTTGATATCGAAGCAGATCCAAATCCAGAAGGAAAAGGAACACCTGGTTTAGGTGGTTACATTCCAAACGGTGGGAAAGCGCCTGTTGGAACTGGAGGAGAAGAGAAGTTCGGATTTAACTTTTCTAAAGTTGGACCTGCTAAAACAGAAGGCAAATAAGGAGGAATTTTAAAATGCCAGGAATTATTAACTATGCACAAGATTATTCACAAGCTTTAATGCAAGAGTTCTCACAAGGGGCTCTTTATTTTTCGGAATTATGGACATCACCAAATGCAGCACTAGCTAGATATTTAGCAGCTGACACGGTCCACATTCCACACATCGAAACATCAGGACGTGTTGATGGTGATCGTGATACTATTGGTACTGGGAAACGTCGTCACAGCAACACATGGATTCCAAAGAAACTTAGAAACCACAGAACTTGGGATACATTGATCCATCCAATGGATGTGCGCCAAACTGGTGCTGTTGTAGCCATCACAAACGCTACACAAGTATTTAACCAAGAACAAAAGTTGCCTGAAATGGATGCTTATGCAGTTTCTGCAGTATATGCAGATTTGAAAAATGCAGCTATCACAACAGGAAAAACTGCAAAGATTTCTAATACTGTTTTGACAGCAGATAACATTTTAGATATTTTGGATGCAGAAAATTCTAAGATGGATGATAACGGAGTTCCTTCTACTGGAAGGATTTTGTACTGCACTTCAGAAGTACGTGATTTGATCAAGCATGCAAAAGAGGTTCAACGTATTTTTAACACACAATCTGGACAAGCTGTAATCGATCGTCGAGTTACGCGAGTTGATGATCTTACTATCAAACCTGTACCATCAAACCTTATGAAAACAGTTTACAATTTCACTGAAGGTTTTGAACCAGGAGTGAGTGCAAAACAAATCAACTACTTCATGGTTCATACATCAGCAATCTTGCCATGTATTAATTATGAATCTGCATATCTACAAGAACCATCTGCAGTAACTCAAGGCAAATACTACTACTTTGAAGAATCTTTTGAAGATATGTTTGTAATGGACTACAAGATGGATGCAATCGCGTTCAACGTCGAAGCATAGGAGGGCGTAAAGTGAAAAGATTACTTAGAGAAAATAAAGAAATTCAAGTTCCTGAAAATCAAGTGGCCAGCTATCTGAAGGATGGTTACAAAGAGATTGATGAAAAAGGGAATTTTGTTAAATGTGAAGTTGAAGTAAATCCTTTAGAAGCAGTAAACGAGCGTTTGAAAACTGAAAATCTAGAGTTTGCAGATCGAATCGCTGCACTTGAAGCAGAAAGCGCATCAGAACTTGAAAAGGCTAAACAGGCATCTGCTAAAAACTTGGAATTGGAACAAAAAAACAAGGATCTAGAATTAAAAGTCAAAGAGCTAGAAGCAGAACTTGAAAAGGCTAAACAGGTTAAACCTGCAGGTAATCAAGGTAGCAAATAATGACTGCTAAAGAAAGCAGAGATGCACAAATCGCTCTTGCTTTAGAAGAAATGAAAAAAAGGCACAATTTTGAAGATGGAAACGATGATCAATTGATCTCTTACCTCGAACAAATTAGAAGTGCCTTTTTGAACTTCTGTCATATTCCTTGTAATGCTAAGTTGCCTGATGGTCTTTTTTATTGCTGGGTAGATGCAACTTTGAAATACATTGATAGTAATCATTTTATTGAGACTGAATCAGAGACTGCAACTCCAGTAAAATCTATTACTGAAGGTGATGAAAAAATAGAGTTCGCAATTAGTGAATCTAAGTCAAATTATTCTGTTGATGAAATAGTTGAAGAAAATAAAAGGGAACTTTACGAATATCGGAGGTTTTGCTGATGAGCTCACATATTGATATTTTGGATGCTAGAAGAAAAGACTTTTGTAAGGTCGAAAGATACTTAGAAATTACAGAAAATGGTATAACTAGGAATGGATGGCAACAGGTCGATGAAAAGATTCGTTGCCATCTTTCTATTAAAAATACTAATGTTCCTGCAGGAGAACAAGCTGTCAAAGTTGTAAACACTTATGTGTTATTTGCCCGACCTGAAATTGATTTGATGTTAGGAGATAAAATCACTGTGACTAAGCCGAATGGAGTCACTTATGAGCTTTATGCAGGCAAACCAACTGTTTATACTTTGAGTTCACAAACAGTCTGTAGTGAGGAGCAATTCACATGAGAATTGATAACCTCTTTAAAGACTTTCAAAAAGAACTTAAAGCTATCGATGCAGATTTAAAAGAGTCACAGACAAGAATTATGAATAGTGCTACTCAAGCAGCTAAAACTCATGTAGTTAAGAATACTCCAGTAGGTGTTTATGGCAGTGATGTAAGCTTTACTACGAAAGATGGTAAAGAAGTCAAATTCCATACTAAAGCTAAAGTTGGTGGTCATTTAAGAAAATCATGGCAACTATCCAGGACTAGGTTTAGTGGAAAGAATGTTGAACGAGATCTATTTAACATTGCTGACTATGCAATCTTTGTAAATAATGGACACCGAATCGTAAACAAGTCAGGAGAAACTATCGGATGGGTTCCTGGTGTTTTTGTGCTTGAAAAAGGGATTACTCACTACGAAGAAAATTTGCCATTAATTTTTGATGCAGAACTGGAAAGGGTAAGAAAAAAACATGATTTATGATCTAATAAAATCCATTACTGCAGAAATCAATAAAATCTATCCAAACGCGAAGATATATGACTCTGTAGTTCATCAAGGTATAAAACTTCCTTGTTTTTTTATATCTTCAATCGATATCAATGATCATCCAGAACTAAAGGATTATCTTAAGCAAAAGATACCTTTTGTGATTACTTATATAGCTGATGATAAAGATACAAATTATATGGACGCTGTATATAAGTGCATGGACTTATTTTCTGAAGCATTCAGATATATTGAAGTTCAAGGAAAGCAAATCAAACTTATTAATAAAGGCGTTGAATATGACAGTGAACAAAAAGCAGTTTACATTAAGTTCGAGGCATCATTAAGATTTAAGATTACAGAACAAGGGGAAATAATTGAAAAATACACACTGAAAGGAGTGAAAATACATGAATAAAAACAGAACAAGACCAGGAGTGTATGTGAATGTAGGAGTTGATCAACTTTCTGCAGTCAGCTATGCGTCATCTGGGATAGTTACTATCGGATTAGATCTGGACTGGGGAGCTGAAGGTTTCACTATGATTAGTCAATATGAAGATCCAACAAATAAACTTGGATACGCTTTAAACGATCCTAAAATGATTTCCATTCGAGAAATCTTGAAGAAGGCACAAGAAGTGTTGGTCTATCGACTAAACTCTGGAAACAAGGCCTCTGCAACCCTAAGCGAGAATGTCGTCGCTGAGGCTGTTTATAGCGGTATCAGAGGTAATGACATCAGCATTATTGTAAGCATTGAGGAAGAATCGGAAATTGCTACAGTTAAAACTTATTTGGGTACTGCAGAGGTCGATGTACAGCATATCAAAAAAGTTTCAGATTTCGTGCGAAATGGAATCATTAACCTAAGTGGTGATGGAATTTTGACTAATGTGACAACACAACTTGTGGGAGGATCTAATAAAGTCGTTGCTAAATCCTATGATGCCTATTTAACAGCTCTTCAAACACAAAAATTTCATTGCATTGCTTACAATGGAACAGATAGATTAATCAAAGAACAGATTGTTCAATTTGTTAAGCAAGAAAGAGATAACATGCATTTGATCCAGGCAGTTATGGAAAATTATGATGCAGATCATGAAGGTGTAATCTCAGTAAAAAATGGTGTTATTTTAGAAGATGGCACTGAATTAATGGCTAAAGACTGCTGTGCTTTTGTTGCAGGAGTTACAGCTGAAGCGAACGTTTTGATTTCGAATACCTTTATGCCTTATCCTGGTGCGATCGATGCCTATCCACGCCTTACTAATAGTCAGATTGAACAGGCAATTAAAGAAGGTCATGTTTGTTTTACTTTCCATAGCAATACCATTTGTGTGGAGTATGACATCAACACTCTAGTAACTTATACAACCCAAAAACCAAAGGATTTTAGAAAAAATAAAATCATTCGTGTGATTGATCGTATTACGGATGATGTGATCTCTATATGTGAAACAAGATTTATCGGAAAAACTCCAAATAATCTTGAAGGGCGCAATAGAATCAAAGGAGCTTTAGCCGAATATTTACTTGAGCTACAAAGTCTTGGAGCAATTGAAGATTTTGCAAGCTCAGATATTGATGTAAAAGCTTTAGCTGATAAAGACAGTGTTTCGATTGCATTAGCTATCAAACCTGTTGATGCAGTAGATAAGATTTATATTGAAGTGGAGGTAAGATAACATGGCAGATTTCTTAGCATTAGAACAAATCCCAATGTGTACAGAGGGTTCAGCTTTTATTACTATCAACGGACAAAATCGTAAAATGTTTGAATTGAATAGCTTAGAGACAAATGTTGCTCTTGAAACATGGGAAAGAAGACCGTTAGGTTCCCGTATGAAACAGTCGAGAGTCACAGGGGCATCTGGTACTGGAACCATGTCGATTTATAATATGACCTCAGACTATTACGAGGTTTTTGATAAGTATAAGAAAACTGGAGTTTTTCCGACATTGACCATTCAAGCGTATAATGATGACGAAGCTTCAGAAGTTGGCCGAAGTGAATTCTTGTTCACTAAGGTAGTACTTAAAAAAATACCTCTGATCAAGTTAGAGGCAGATAAAAATGAAACGGATCCAATTGATGTTGAGTTCAATTTTGGAGATGTTGAGCAACTTGGAAAATTTAACAAGCCCACTGGTTATTAGTGGGCTTTTCTAGAAAAAATGGAGGAAGTGTAATGAGTTTATCAGCATTTTTAATTTCACAGGATGCATGTGAAAAAGAAGTTATTATTTCAGATCGCTTTAAGAATGAAAAAGGAAAGTTAGTTCCATTCAAAATTAAAACGATCACAACTAAAGAAGCTCAGTCTGTTCAGAAAAATTGCTTAACTACCGATAAAAAGGGTGTGGCTAGATTAGACTTACCTAAATATCAGTTGATGTTGGTTGCAACTGCAGTAGTTTATCCTGATTTGAAGAGCACAGAGTTGCAAGCACATTATGGAGTCATTGGTGAATGTGCATTACTTGAAACCATGTTGTTAATTGGAGAGTTTGCAACATTACGAGAAGAAGTATTTAGTTTTAGTGGAATCGATGACGACATCAACGATGATATTGAAGAAGCAAAAAACTAATCAGGCAGGGTGGGGAGGCGGTGTTTGCACACCGTGCTCTGCAGGATTTAAACATACTCCCTAGTGTTTTTATTAATTTGCCTCAAAAAGAAAAAGCGTTTATTATTGCTTCAATAGAAATGAATGCAAAGGCAATTAAGAAATCACAAGAAAAAATAAGAAGTAGGTGATAATAAATGAGCGCTAAATTATCTGCAACATTTATACTTAATGATAAGTATTCAAGCGCGTTAATAAAAATTCTTGATGCAACAAATAAAGCGGATGAAGCTACAAAAAAGATGACTGGGTCAGTGAACGATATTGAAAAAGCATTTAATAATTTTGAAAGCAAAGGTACTAGTTCTCTAGATACGATAACTAATAAAATGTTAAAGGTTGTTTCCGTTGGTGTTCTTATGAAAAAAGCATTTGATAATGCATGGAGTGGCATAAAAACTGCAGCGCTCCAAAGTACTCAGGAAAACACGATTCAAGCTCTTTTAAAAGATGATGCACTTGGAACTGGTGTCTATGATTGGCTTTCGGGATATGCTAAAACTTCGATGTTAGGTCGCGAAGATTTGGCTAAGGGGTTTATGTCGTACAATACAGTAGCTAAGGACATGGATGAAATCGAAAGAATGATCAAGATGACTGAACGACTTTATGCTAAAGATCCTACACAAGGTGCAGAGGGCGCTGTGTTTGCTATGAAAGAAGTTTTATCAGGAGATGTTATTTCGATGCGAAGCCGTTTTGGTATAACAGGAATATCTGGAGACACGATTCGAAAGTTTACTGATGCAGGAGACACAAAAGGAGCTTTAGATTACATTGATCAAATACTAAATAAATTTGGAGCTACTCAAGACGTCGTAGACAAAAACTCTGCAGGTATGCTTGCTCAAATGAACATGTTTTTATCAAACTTCCAAACAGCATTTGGAGAGTCAATGGCTAGCGCTTCTGCTAGCATGATTCCAGTTTTTCAGGCACTTCAAGAAGGACTTGATTCTGGAAAATATCAGCCTTTCTTTGATGTTTTTGCTACAGGGACAGAGATAGCTATCACAGGAATATCCTGGTTAGCTCAAAACATCAGTTGGCTTATTCCAGTGGTTGGATCTCTAACTGCTACAATTGGTGCGTATAAGATGGTAGTCGGACTGACTAACATTGCACAACAAGTGATGACACTTAATACGCTTGCTACTACTGCTGCCTTTACGGGTTTAAACGCTACTCTAGTAACTTGTGCCTGGTGGTTGTTGCCGCTTTTGGCAGCACTTGGAGTTGGTGCTGTATTGATGGGGGCTTTTGGCAAATCAGCTTCTGATGCGCAAGCAAAAATAGCTACAGGGATGACTGATCAAGAAATCAAAACAGCCTATAAGGAATATAAGACATTGGATGTGAATGTGGCAAATACAGATCCAATCAGCGTTAAGGGTGATGTGAGTATCGAGGAAGATAATCTTGCTTATTTGTTAGATATTGCTGAAAGAAATTTCGTTGCTCAATATAGTACGGCAACTTTAGCTCCACAGGTTAATGTAGATATGAAAGTTGAAAAAACTGCAGATGTTGACGAGCTACTTACTGTTATTGAAGAAACTATGATTTCTTTACTAGAGACAGAACCGGAAGGAGTGTATTAGAATGTATAAAATTTATATAGGAGATATTACACTCCCAACAAATCCGGAGAAACTCACGGAAAGCAGTGAAAGAAAAGTTAAAGACTATGACATTATTGGCGGAGGAATAATACCCAAACTTGAAAGCAAAGGTTTAAAAACTTGGAAATTTGAGTTTGACTTATTTCCAAATAATGATCTTGTAGTTGATGACTTCGCTTTACCTGATCAGATAATCAACTATATAGAAAACTCAATAAAAAGCGGATCAGTTGAAAGATTGATTATTTCTAACGGTGTGGATTTGGGTACTACATGCAATGTGTATATTACTGCATTCACCAAAAGTGAAATAAGGTCTGGAGAATATGAATGTGAAATAAATTTAAAGGAATATGTTGAAGCAAACTCTAAAGTTGCTGATATTCCATCGATCCAAAGACCAGGGCTAATTCCCCAACCAAAACCAATTCCAGTTACTAAATCAGCGTACATAACAAAAAAGAAAGAAGCACAAGACACTAATGTTGATCCAAATTCTATTATTTGTAGTGGGCGCACAAAAGAACCCGTAAATCCTGTCACCAATTATGCGGTTTACATTACTGGTGGAGCAGAGGATTGGGTCTTCGGAGCTGAACATCGAGCTAGTGTCGCTATTGATGAAGGACTGAAGAAAATCAACAAGGAGCAGCATGATAAAAGTTATGCTGATATCTTCTAATGATTATCATCGAGAGCGAAGGCAAGGTTTACGAACTGGATAATATTGTAGGGAGTGTATCCTTGACTCATACCTGGAAAAATGGTGCTTCTAAACTTGAGTTCGAATGTTTAGCGAAATCAATTCAAGGGGTGGCCAATGGCAATTATATGACATTTTCCTATAATGGTACAAATATGTTTGCAGGAAAAGTTTTTACTGTTAAGGATACAAATGAAGGCATAAAGAAAATTGTAGCCTATGATCAACTGCGCTACTTAAAGGCGAAGGACACATTGATCAGAAAAGACAATTCTTTAACTGAGTTTATTGAAACTATTGCTTGTAATCTTCAACTTAGAATAAGTGGAGTAACGAACACTCTGATTAAGCTTGATGATTATCTGTTCGATAACATGACTTATTTAGATATGGCATATAGATCGATTTCAGATAATTTGTTGGCCAACGGTTATTACTATTGCCTGTATGATGATTTTGGAGCACTTGTATTGAAGGATCTGTATGATATGAGAACTTCACTTGTTTTAGGTGACAATTCTTTAGTTTACAATTTCGATTATGAAAGAAGTGTTGATAAAGATACGTTTAATCAAGTAAAACTTGCTTTTGACAATAAGACGTCTGGAAAAAGAGATATCTATATTACAAAAGACAGTAACTCGATTTCTCAATATGGATTACTGCAGTACTTCGAAAAAGTAACAGGCGGAACTGCAGGTCAACTAATCGATAAGTCCAATATGCTTCTCAAACTTAAAAATCGTGAGACTAAAAAATTGTCGCTCTCAGCGATTGGTGATTTAAGAGTACGTGGCGGAACTGGCTTAAAATTAGAAATCAAAGATATTAACTTAAACTGTTGGGCAATTGTTGATAAGGTGGTTCATAAGTTTGATAAGGGACTGCATGAAATGAATTTGGATCTGACCATAGACGGAGGATTGTAAACATGAGTTTAAATACAATTATTAAGCAAATCGTGGAAAACTATATCGGTAACGCCTCTTTAAGCGATTATGTCTATGCAACAGTGCTAACTAAAGAAGGATCCATACAAATAGAAAAGACCGGTATCAAAATACCATCTACAATGGTTGATGTTCCAGCTGAGTATAGCGATCAAAAAGTTTTAGTAAGTATTGAAGGAATCAAGCAAGAGATAATTTTGTATAATGCCTTAAAAGTTGGCGAACGAGTAGTAGCTTTAAAAAAATATGGTGGTCAAAGATACACGATCATCGGGAGAGTGAAGTAATGGAAAAAACAAAAACATTCAAAGTAGACTTTGTGAATAAGCGAATGATTGGGAATATTGACGATCTTGAAGCACTCAAACAACAAATATATATCTATTTGTCGATTCCACGCTTTGAACATGTCATATTTACTTCTAATATTGGCCATGATCTAATGCAAACGATCGGTAAGCCAAAAGACTATTTATTGGGTGTCGCCAAACAATATATTATTGATGCCTTATCTATCGATGATCGAATTATTGGATTGGATAACTTTAGTATTGAAAAATCAAATGAAACTGCAGTAATAAGTTTTACAGTCTCTTCTATTTACGAAGACTTTTTTTATGAAAAAGAGGTGACAAACTATGGACAATGAGTCAACTTATGAAAGCATTCTTAATCGTGCACTTTCAATTGTGCCAGAAGATGTGGATAAACGAGAAGGAGGGATTATCTATACCACTTTATCTCCCGTGTGTATGGAACTTGCAAGATCATATTGGTTGCTTGGATATCTGCTAGATTTGATTATGCCAGACACTTCTGAGGGAGAATGGTTGTCAAAGATCACTGAGCAGTTCGGAGTGATAAGGCAGACTGCAACAAATGCAGTACGCATCATAAAATGCTATAATGATCAAAATACACCGTTCGAAATTCCTGTAGGGAGCCGTTTCAGAATCTATGATATTACTTTAAAAACAATTGAAATGATTGAAACCGGAGTTTATAAAGCGAATGTCGAGCAATCTGGATCAATAGGAAATAAATATCAAGGTGAGTTATTGACAATTCAAAACATAAATGACTTAGGTATGGCGATATTAAGTGATGAAATTCTTATCGAAGCACAAGATGTTGAAAGTGATTCAGAGCTTAGGAAAAGATTTTATGATCATGTGCGAAGAACTCCTTTTGGAGGGAATGTATCAGATTATGAAGAAAAAGTGCTTTCAATTGATGGCGTAGGAGCAGTCAAAGTCTTTCCGATTTGGAATGGGCCAGGAACTGTTTTTTTGTTGATCGGAAATGAAAGTGGTCGATCGGCATCATCAGATCTTGTCAAAAAAGTTCAAGATACTTTCCAACCTGCAGAAGATTCATTTAGTGGTTTGGCTCCAATTGGTCACATCGTAAGTACAGGAACTAGCACCGATTTAGCAATCGATATCAGTGCAACACTAGTAATATCGAGTGGATCCAGCATGGCCATACTGCAGGAAAAAATCGAAAAAGAAATAAAGACTCACATTGACTTGATTTCATTTAGGGATATTGCAGTATATCGTGCAAAATTGATGGCTGTGATACTAAATGTAGAAGGAGTTATCGATGTCCAAATTTTAACAATCAATGGTAAGAGTGAAAATCTTGTTTTAAGTAAAACTTCAGAAAACTATCAAACCACTATTATGGGTCAGATAATTTTGTCAAAGGTATAAGCGATGGAAAAGATAGAAAAAGTATATGAGTATATTGAATATCTCCCAGAAGTTTATAGAGAAATTTTAGAGGTTAAAGCACTCAATGCTTCAATCAATCTTGAGTTAGATAGATATTATCAATACATGCAACTATTCATTAATAATGCACATATCGATTCAGCTGATTTGGAGACTATAAAGAGGTGGGAGAGTATTTTTGAAATCAACTCGCCAATAAAAGAGAACTTAGTAAATCGGCGTAATGCGGTTAAGGCACAAATATTAGGACGTCCCATTATCAATGTAAATACATTAAAAAGTATGACAGAAGCGTATTTGGGTGTTCCAGTTTCAATCGAACTGCATCCCGAAGACTACACAATTAAGATCACATATAAAGGAATAGAGAAACTTCCTGATATGGATCCATATTATGCTTCAGTATATAAAACCATTCCTGCAAACTTATTAGTTACTATTGCTTATGCATTTGCCGTATGGGGAGAGGTAAAAAAGAAAACATGGGGACATTTAAAATCTAAATCTTGGAAAGATGTTTTATATGATTTTTAGAAAAGAAGGAGGCCATTATGCCGAATGAAACAACAAAGTTAAAACTAAAAAAGCCTCTTTTAACTGAGGCTGCAGATATTGATGTAATCAATGAGAACATGGATTTATTAGATGCTGCAATACCAACACAAATAATCCTCAGCAATTTCTCGGTATCAAAAGGAAACTTCAAAGCAAATGACGAAGCCCCGACAGGCAAAGAAGATGATACAAGCGGTTATCCGTATTATGGAGACTATGCTATTCAAGGTATGACAGATGATATCTCTTTAGAAAGTTTTACGTTTTCAAAAGCAAGTGCTGATGCAGGGGCTGTAAACGGAGTAATTCGTACTATGGATGGAAAAATACGCATTTATGCAGATTCATTACCTACGGCAGACGTAGGCATAGCTAGTATGAGCTATTGGATGGTGTGATATATGGGACTATTTACATCATTCATTAAGACAATGATCAATGGCAATGCCGAAGAAGGCGATGTGCTTAAAGGAAAAACATTCTTCAATAAAGATGCCAAAAAAATGAAAATAGGAACTTTGGCTCCGAAAGCTACAGCAACTCCTGGGAAAGTCTTAAAAGGATACTCTGCTCATTTAACTGACTTGAAAAATGTAACTGATGGGACATTGGTAAGCAAAGCAGATGCATCAGTTGGAGACGTAATTAAAGGAAAAAAAGTGCATTTATCTGATTTAGAGAATGCTGTTGAAGGTACGTTAGTAGCGCAGGGAAACTTTATTGCAAGTGATCTACTGAAAGGCAAAAAGGGACATTCTGGAGATTTAAAAACAGCCATTGATGGATCGCTGGAACTTAACGGGACCTCAACACCCGCAAGAGTTTTTGCGGGGGATACATTCCATGCAGGAAATAGCAAAACTCGACAGACAGGAACATATGTCCCACCTATTTATCAACCTGTTTTATTGTGGAGCGGAACCGGAACAGGCGCTGCAGGATCAACAATCTTAATTCCTGCGTTAGCGAATTATAATGTTAACACCGACTTAATCATATGTCAGTGGAATGCATGTGGTGAAACAGTAAGGACGACTAACATCGGCACAGAATTATATATGGCATGGTACTCGGTGTCTGGGAAGTATTCTTTTTGGCGAAAATTAGTAATTCAATCGACTGGATTATATTGTAGTGGAGTTGAAAACTCAGGCCAAACTTTTCCCACACATATTTGGGTTATTAAAGGAGGAAAAATTTAATTATGATTATGTTCATTAAAAAAATTCGGGGGGGGGTACTAAATATAGTACTTTCTTAACTGCTAAAAATCAGAAAAGCACTTCAATTCTAAATATGAAAAGAGGTGCTTTTTAATGCTATTTACCGCTTTTATAAAGACAGTTTTAAAAGGTGCCACTGCAACTTCTGGCGACATCTTAAAAGGAAAGAAAGTTTTTCTCGATGATCCAAATATATTAGTTGAGGGAATGTTAGAACTTACTGGCACATTAACCTCGGCTGATCTTTTAAAAAATGTAACAGGTTATGGTTCTAATCCGAAAACAAAAATAACAGGAAGTTTAGAACTAACAGGTAATGCAGGAACTGGCGATGTTCTGAGTGGTATGACTTTTTATAACACAAATGCTAAAGCGAAACAGACTGGGTCATTAAGTCTTACTGGCACAGCAGGAGTTGGTGATGTTCTTAATGGCACAACATTTTACAATACTAATGCAAAGAGCAAACAAACCGGAAGCTTAGTCTTAAGTGGTAATGCAGGTCCAGCAAATGTATTATCTGGATATACCTTCTATAATACAAACGCAAAAAGTAAACAGACTGGGACATATACTCCTAATTTAACGAGCAATGGATCAACTTACACTCAGGGAGTCGCTGAATCTTGGATAGATTCTGGAGCAGTTAGAAAAAAGATTTCTATAACAGGAGCTGTTGCGGGTAGAGGCAAAAATACTGAATTAATGAGATGTAGTATTTTAGGTTCTGCTGATAATGTGAATTGGGTTGAACTAGCAACGAGAGTAGATGGTTTTTCCTATTTAGGAACATTATTAATGGTTCTAACGGTGACATTAAATTCGAACTCAACATACAGATATTTTAAAACCACAAAAGATGGTGCTGACGAGGTTACAACAGGGATTAGTATCACTTACGTAAACAACTATTAATAGAAAGGATGGTTTTATGATCAAGTTTAATGAAGAAATAGAGTTCGATGGAGAACTCTATGAAAAGAACGTCAAAGAGAATGATTTCTCTGGATCAGAAACAGATGGTGTAGGCAATGAATCTACAGATAGATGAACTAATCTTGCCATCAAGTAAGTATTCGATTAAGTGTCCCTACTCAATGATTAATCCTGGTTACATTACAATTCACGAAACTTCAAATGATGCTTCAGCTATGGCTGAGGCATCATTTATGCAAGGGAATAACAATAAGATTTCGTTTCATGCTGCTATCGACCACAATCGAGCAGTGGTATGTTTACCCTTAGACCGTAGTTCTTGGAACGCAGGAGATGGGGTATCTGGAACAGGTAACAGAAATTCAATATCATTGGAAATCTGTTATTCAAAAAGCGGTGGGGACCGTTATGAACAGGCGTGGATTAATACAGCTTACTTGACTGCATTACTACTGAAGGAGTACAAGCTAACAATCGACAAAGTAAAAAAACATCAAGACTGGAGCGGAAAGTATTGTCCGCATCGAACTCTTGATAATAAGAAATGGGATAAATTTAAAGCGCAAGTGAGCGCTTTTTTATTAGAAATGGAGGCAAATAAAATGGCTGAATTTAAAAAAGGTTATCAAAAGATTACTTATGCAGGACAAGTAGTTCATGCATATAAACAAAACGATGATATTACGTACAACAAGAAAAAGTATAAATTGGAAGTAGGTTTACTATCAACTCCAAACTATAAACAGCTGCAAACAATAAATACTATTGATGATGAAAAATTGTATTGGTGTAAAGTTAATTGCAGTTATTTTGTAATGGATGGCAGTGAAAAAGGGCAGGTATTAGGTCGTGAACAGTCCTTTACAGTAAATGAAACTCCTTTTCAAAAAGAATGGTTAGAAGTTATTGTGCTTAATAACAATGACGTAATTTGCGGAAGTCAACTGTATGGCTATAACAGACAAGATATTAAATTGGCCTATTCTCCTGCTTGTATTATCTTAAATAATGGTAAAAAAGTGTTTGATATTTCAAGTGGTGCAAAGGCTTTTTCGTTAACCAAAAAATATAATCAAAGTATTCATGCAATAGATTATAATGGCGTTCATCATTTTATTGTAACAGAGGGATTATTAGATGCATATCAATGCCAACAAATGTGTCTTGATTATGGCATGAGGTACGCCTTTATGCTAGATAGCGGGGGTTCTGCACAAATGAAGGCAGATGGTTCACTAAAAAGAAATACTGGTAGAGCTATTCCTAACGTTCTATGTTTCTATGGTGTTGAACTTAAAAATGAAGTAACGCCTACACCAGATCCAACACCAACAAGTGGACCTAAACATAAAGTTGGAGATATTGTGAAGATTACAAAATACTCTGCTTCAAGTACTAGTACGTCTTATGTTACAAAAACAGTAACAGCTAAGATTACTAAAGTATTATCAACAGGTGTTTTAAATCCGTATCTTTTAGATAGTGGAAATTATGGTTGGACAAATGATAATTTTATTGTTGAAGATTCGACACCTGCAGTTAATACTTATCCAATCAAAGTAATGAAAGCAACAAATGAGTTATGCGGAACTCTTAATGATCTAGGTTTCGCATACGAAAAACTATAAATAGAAAAGAGGAAAATAAAATGAACATCAATTTTTTAGATTACATCAACGTTATTATCGTATTAGCTTGTATGCTTGTAGGATTCATCGTTAAGAAATGGTTTAATGATGTGGATAACAAATACATCCCAACGATCGTATTCGTACTTGGAGTGGTGTTACAATTCGTTACACAAGGGTTGTCACTTCCTAACTTTGTGATTGGTGGTATTAGCGGATTAGCTTCCACTGGATTACACCAAGCACTTAAAGCATTTATTGATAATGAAAAAGAGTAAAAACTATGAACGAATGGACAATCGTCACTGTCATAGTTACGCTCATAGGACTATTCATAACTGTTGGTAAACCGATCATAACGCTTAACTCAACAATCACGCGTCTGGAAGTTACGATAAATTCACTGCAAAAAGACTATGATGAGTTCTCTAAAAAGAATAGTGAGTCACACGGTAGGCTTTGGGATCACAACAAAGAGCAAGATGAAAAGATCACTGATCATGACAATCGAATTTCAAAATTAGAGAATAAATAAACTATCCCACTTCCATTGCGGAGTGGGAGTTTTTTGATTTTCAATTCTGCTAGTGAAAAAAAGTTTTTTTGAATTTAAAAAAATTACGCAATTTGATTCTATTTGTGATATACTTTGAATACAAATGGAAATAGATAGTAAAAGTGGAGGGTGCAATGAAATATTATAGTGTTTTGGATGTCGCAAAGTATATTGTAAAAACATGTAATAACAGAGGATGTTCAATTACTAATTTAAGATTGCAAAAAATTCTTTATTTTGTGCAAGCCCAATTCATTTCCAACAATAATTCATTATGCTTTATTGAAGAATTTGAATGTTGGACATATGGTCCGGTTATTCCGTCAGTATATTCCTATTTTAGATTTTTTGGAACATTAAATATAGAAATCAATGATTTTATACATGGAGATATTGAAAATATCGAATTTTCTGAAGAAGATAAAATGTTGGTTGATTCTATTATAAGTAAAACTAAAAATATGAGCACTGATCAGTTGATAGAAATTACGCATTTGCAAGATCCTTGGAAAATGAATTATAATCCAGAACAAAATATGATCATTCCAAATGAAGATATGTTAGAATATTTTAGCAGTAGGAATCAATAGATTAAAAGGAAATATTTTATGACTGCAATTAAAACCGATGTTTTTAAAACCGATGCAAAAATTTCTGTGGAGCGTGAAAGCGCTCCTTTCTTTGCAGAAATGGGAGAAGAATTCGATAAAATTTTAATCGGCTTTTATGAAAAACAACCTGAACAATGCATTGATAAAAAATGCAATATCTGCAAAGAAAATGATTTCACATCAAATTGCATAAATACTGAGTTATTTAATGGTATATTTGAATTTGTTAAGAAAAATGAAAGAATTCCATATTCTGTATTAACGAATAAAATTTTTTTGCAAACCGATTCTGAATTTGAAGAAATGTCGCAAAGATTGATAGTTTGTATCAATATACTTGATCGTTTAAGAAAAGAATATTATTCAGTTTTAAATGAAAAAAATGAATTATTAGCAGAAAAAAAATCTAAAGCATTAGAAAATGAAATTCGAGATATAAAACAAAGCTATGAACGATATTTTTTATTGTTTAAGATATTTGTTAAGATGATGGACCACATAAATTTGGCTTTAAAGCAAAAACAAGTTATTCAAAACAACATTGGATACATTGAGCAAATGCAAAAAACAGCATCAGAGCAAATGGTTATACAGACAAAATTTAATAATGGGCTTGAAGCTAATTTCGTGAAAGTAACTGAAGATTCAAAAAATAGCCTTGAGGATGTAAAAGCTGGAATATATGCTCAACTAATCTCTATAGTAAGTATTTTTGTAGGGATATCATTCGTGATGTTTGGTGGTATGACTCTATTGAATAATCTTTTTGACTATTCAGGTTTGTCAGTAATACCCATGCGTGAAATGTTAACGTTAGGTTCATTACTAGGATTAATCCTTATAGATGCTATGTTTTGCTTTATTGTTTCCGTTTTTTATCTTACAGGAAAACACGATTTATTAAAACAAAATGGGTTATTATCAAAAACTATTCTATACGCAAATTTAATATTAGTGGGTATTATAATTTTTAATCTCATTAATGTTGAGTTAGTTTACTATATGAAATAACCGCCTAGTGCGGTTTTTTTATTGGAATAATATGAATGTTTCGGGCGAATTCTCGGGCGAATTTCGTAAAAAAAAGCGATAAACCTAATGTTTATCGCATATTTCATCACTGGCAGGGGTGGAGAGGATCGAACTCCCGTCTGTGGTTTTGGAGACCATCATACTACCATTGTACTACACCCCTATGGTGACTCGTACGGGATTCGAACCCGTGAATGACGCCGTGAAAGGGCGCTGTGTTAAGCCGCTTCACCAACGAGCCATCGCTGTGCCTTAAAATAATAACATACCACGCAACACAATTCAAGTTTTATCTATCGCAATTTTAATAAATATTGGTATAATTAACTTAATGAAAGAAGGAAGATTTTATGATTGATTATACAGAAGGATCAGGACGTCAATATCATATTGGTGTTGCACCAGGTGAAATAGGAAGATATGTACTTATGCCAGGAGATCCAAAACGTTGTGAAAAAATTGCAGCATATTTTGATAATCCAGTTTTGGTTGCCGATTCACGTGAATATGTAACCTATACTGGTGAGCTAGATGGTGTAAAAGTTAGTGTAACTTCGACAGGTATTGGTGGTGCCTCTGCCTCTATTGCAATGGAAGAATTGGTAGTTTGCGGTGCTGATACATTTATTCGCATTGGCACATGTGGTGGTATGGATATCGATGTACAAGGTGGAGATGTTGTGATCGCAACGGGTGCGATTCGATTTGAAGGAACATCTAAAGAATATGCACCAATAGAATTTCCAGCCGTTGCGAATCATGAAATGGTAAACCATTTAGTTAGTGGTGCGGAGAAATTAAAACAGACTTATCACGTTGGGGTTGTACAATGTAAAGATGCATTTTATGGACAACATCGTCCAGAAACATTGCCCAATCATGCAGAGCTTGAAAGTAAATGGGATGCATGGCTTCGCTTGGGTTGTAAAGCAAGTGAAATGGAATCTGCAGCATTATTTGTAGTTGCGAGTTATTTAAAAGTGCGTTGTGGATCATGCTTTTTAGTTGTGGCAAATCAGGAAAGAGAAAAACAAGGTCTAGCTAATAAACAATGTCATGATACTGATATCGCAATAAAAGTTGCGATAGAAGCATTACGAGAATGCATAAAAAAAGACAATAAATAACATTAAAAAAAGAAAGGATCGATTCCTTTCTTTTCTATTCACTTAGTAATTTGATCCAAACTTTACTGTCATCAGGAATGATTATTGTGTTAATTCCTGAAGTGTACATTGCTAAATACAATTCGTTGTTATAGACTAATATATCTCCCATAATAGGATAATTATCATTGCTCCAACGATTTCTATTTTCGTAACTATCAAATATTATATCGCTTTCAGTAAAAACTTTACCACTTACTTTAACCGCTGCAGATGGATTGGCTGCAGAATATTCAGCTAATGTTGGATACTGCTTTAATGTCCAAGCTGAAATCCAAGCACCTTGATCAGATACAACATAGATTATACCATCTTCGATCATAACCGCTCCAGCAGGGCTTAAACTAACGCCGCCTTTTTCTTCAACTTCTTTTAATAAGTCTCCCCATGTTTTAGTTGGAGATACTAAAATATCCGCAATATAGTGCTGATCATTATTTGAATCAATAAGATCATGCTTACTACATTGAATATGCTTATCATCAGATGCTGAGTATATGCCTTTAGAAGGGCACTGCTCTTTTTCAGTTAAATCACTAATATACTGAGATAGAGTAAGCTCTTTATTTTTAAGTTGATCAAAATGAAAATCATTGATCAAAGTTTGACGATTTCTATCACAAACAACTTTTCTTGAACTCTCTAAATAATTATTAACTTGAGGATATAGTAAAAGTCCAAGCACCGCAATAATTGCGATAACAACTACTAGTTCCATTAACGTAAAACCGGACCTTTTCTTCATAGTTTTCCTCTCTGAGATTTACTTACAATATAATAATATCATAATTTTTATGTTGAATAATATTATTTTTCTTGTTTATATTATATAATTATTTTATAAAATGAATAAGAGGTGAAATCTAACTATGATTGAATTACCTGAAGCTAGAATTATTGCAAAAGATTTAAAAAGCATTATTTTGAATAAAAAAATTGTGAATGTAGATGGAAATTTTACTGACCATAAATTTACATTTTACTATGAAGACCCTGATTTATACTATGAACAATTAATAAATAAGAAAATAACGAAAATAATAGAACGTAACTATTATGTTGAAATTGAGATTGAAGATTATAAATTGATATTGAGAGATGGCGCAAATATTCGTTATTATGATGATATTGATTTATGTCCAGATAAAAGTAAATTTAGAATTGTGTTTTCTGATTATAGTTGTTTGAATGTAACAACCTCAATGTATTGCTGTATTTTTGTATTTAAAAAGGATATAGATATTAATAATTTGTATTACAATTTGGAGTTAAATGGAATTGGAGCATTGGACCCAGAGTTTACTTTTGATTACTTTCAAAGCTTACTTAATGAAAAAACTTTGAAGTTAAGTACTAAAGCTTTTCTTGCGACTGATCAAAGAATATTGGGGATTGGTAATGGAGTAGTTCAGGATATATTATTTAATGCCAATATATTACCAAAAAGAAAAATGAATACTTTAAATTTTGAAGAAATCGAAAAATTATATAATTCAATTATTGCTACGATACATAAAATGATTGAATTAGGAGGCAGAGATACAGAGAAAAACATATTTTCTTTACCAGGAAGATATAAAACTATTTTAAGTAGTAAAACGTATAAAAATCCTTGCCCTTGTTGCAAAGGTACGATTACCAAAGAAAATTATTTGGGTGGTAGTATTTACTACTGTAGTAATTGTCAAAAATAATTATCCACAAATGTGAATAACTTCAGTTGATAACTCGCTGAAGTTTTTTTGTTTTCTCAACTTTGTTTCAAATGTGTCCCAAATATTAGGTGAGTGCTCATTTCATTAGAATAATAAAAGTGAAAGGAGATATTTTATATGAAAGAAATATTACAAGAGTATGGAGGTTTTGTTTTAGCGGTTGTGCTGATTGGAGCGCTAATCGTAGTTTTAACCACTGGAGATGGATTTGTTGGAAGGATCAATGAAAACATCAACAGTCAATTTGCTCATATTGCTGAGCTAGGAAATTAGGACACATTTTGTGTCCTTCTAATACTATTTTATGACAGGTACTATTAAGATTTTTGGAATCATCATTTTATGTATTTTATGTAGTGCATTGATTATGAACTATGGAACAGCAATTGTAAATGAGGAAAATATCTATGAGTCAACAAGAACTACGCAATTGAGTGTGATCGCAGATTCATTGAATCTAGGTGATTTTAGAATCAATGAGAAACTAAGTATTGAGCGTGGACAAACAATAGAGAACTGGATGAAAAGTTTTAATGAAAACAATGATTTAGATTATATGTTAGTAATTGAAATCATTGATATTTTAGAATATCCAGCTTCAATTGCGGTGCGTGTTAAAGGATATTCTAAAATAAATATGCAACAAAAAGATTTATTACTGGACTATAAAAATATAGTTTTGTTAGAAAAATGGGAGAAGTAATATGAACAAAACAAAAGAAAAAAAGAAAATACAAATAAACAAAATAAGTAAAAACCACAAAGTGATCATTACTTTTGTTATAACGATGTTATTGGCATTTTTATGTTATAACGCTTTTAATTTGATTTTGGCACAAGAAACAAAGTTAATACAAGTTCCAGTTGCCACTCATAAAATTAGTTCGGGAACAATGATAACGGAAGAAGATATTCGTTATATAGAAGTACCACAACATATTTTGATTCAACCAATTTATAAAGAAGAAACTTCATTGATTGGTCAATTCGTAGACAACTATAATTCGATTGCCGAAGGATCATTGTTCTATAAAGATTTGATTGTTTCAGAACAAACTTATCATAATGCAAATTTATTTAATTTAAAAGAAAATGAAAATGCAATTTCAATAGATGTTGATATTAAATCTTCATATGCGAATTCTGTTCATCCAGGACATATGATTGATCTTTACTATTTGGGAAAGGCTCGATCAAACTATTCAATTGATTCGCAAATCATTTATGGGAAATTAGTAAGTTCAGCTCGAGTTATTGCAGTGAAAGATTCGAAAGGTAAAAATATTTCTGAATCTACGGAAGCTACTGCAGTGATCGTGGTTGCTTTAGTGCAAGAAGATGCTCATTTAATTGAAGTATCAAAGGCATTAGGCAGTGTTATACCTATTATTTCTTATGATAATTTGAATCAAGAGGCAGGTACAAATGATTACTACGATATGGATAAGCTGAAAAATATTATTTTAGGCAATTCATTTGATGTCACTTTAATATCCAATGAGGAACAATGATATGAGCCAACTTTCATATTTTGATAAAGTTGACTTTAGACAACTGCAACGTTATTTAGATGATGAAGATACAACTGATGTTTGTGTTAAAAACAAAGGCGAAATATGGATTACAAGCAATTCTAAAGGACATTATCGTCTAAATGAAACAATTACTAAAGAAGAAGTCGAAAGAATAATTTATCAAGTTGCAAACAAAATGAAAAAGGAATTCAATGCATTCAATCCTAACTTAGAAGGAGACATTGTAGGCGAAAAAGTTGATTATCGCATTGCCTGTGTTCATCAAGAATTGGCGGCATTAGGAAATACAATCGCAATACGTAAGATTCGTAAAATTCAATTTTTATCGTATGACAAATTAGTAAAAATGGAATATATTACAAAAGAAGCCCTAGATTTTTTAATTGAAGCAGTAAAACGAAAAGCCAACATTTTAATAATAGGGGAAACAGGTTCAGGTAAAACTGAGTTGTTAAAATTTCTATCGATGTATATTGATCATGATGATGTTGTGGTTACGATTGAAGACTCTTTAGAGTTTAATATAAATCAAATCAACCCCAATTTGAGCTGTACATCATTTCGTATTAAAAATGGATTCAATTATTCAAAAATCATTGCTATGGCATTAAGACTTAATGTTCAAAGAATTTTATTGCAAGAAGCAAGGTCAGTGGAAGTAAATGATTTACTGGATGCAATGAGTACAGGTCATAATGTCATGACAACAATGCATGCAAAGGATGCAAGTGCTGTACCGATTCGCATTAAACAAATGTTGAAAAATGAAAATGAAAATTTCGAGTCTTTAAAAACAAGAATTTATTCTTTAATTGATTATGTTATAACGATAAAAAAAGAAACGAGTGGAAAAGGAATTAAAAGATATGTAGATGATATCACTCAATTCAATTATGATCCTGAAATTAATAGTACAAGTGAAATATTGATTTATAAGAAGGACCACACAATTAAAAAAAGTAGAAAGAAAGTAAAGGAATAATTTTATGAGAAGCTTAATATTTTGGGCAATATTTTTATACTTTATTCTTTTAATCTTTTTACATTCAAATATTTTTACAGTTGAGAATTTGATAAATGATGAATGGGTGTTAAATCTACGAAATGTAAGTTACTTTGGTATGATCTTAAAAATTAAAGAATTGGGATATGACTATTCACTATTTCAGTATGCTTTTGAATCAAGTATTTTGTCGTGTGTGTTAGGAATATTGGCTTATATGACGACGAAATCAATTGCATTAAGTTTAGTCCTCGTTTTGATAAGTACTTTTTTATTACCTTATTATCATTTCTTAGCAACAGAATCGTTATATAAGTATAAAATTGAACAAGATTTGTTTCTGTATGTAACTAGCTCACTTGTTTATTTAAGAGAAGATACTCTTACATCACTAGAAATCATGATGAATTGTTTATCAAGTCTATCTAGTATTGTTCAAACCGATTTACAGAAAACGTTAAATTTTATATCTTCTACTAGTCAATTTGAAGAAGGTTTGGATATGTTTGAAAAGAAATATTGTCATTCAATTGTCAAGAATTTACATATAATTTTAAAAGCTAAGTACAACGAAGGAGCTTTAAATTTATCATTGTATGAATATTTATATGATAATGTAGAAAGTTATGAATTACTCAATTCAGAGTTCATTAAAAAAAGCAAAGCGAATCGAAGTTTGTTTTATTTTATGATCCTTCTAGAGTTTTTGGCAATATATTTAGTTGTAAATGTATTTGGAAATTCTCAGTTCATAAATTTAGAATCAACATTTTTTAAAATGGTTATTTTTATTTACTATTTATTAAATATAATCACAGTTTTATTTTATGAGGGTTGGTGTAGAAATCATCTTCAGACAGAATAGGAGAATTTTATGTTAAGTCAAATTCCTGGTTTTAATTTTATGTTTTACAGTATTTTCCTTTTTTACTATTTTTTTGTATTAAATAGTAAAGAGGATTGGAGTGGATTTATTGATTCGATAATTGAAAAGAATTATCGTTTTATGTTAGAAAATATGAATTTAAAGGTAGATATATCCAAAAGAGCTTTGATTTCTGTTTGTATAAGTTTACTTTATATGATTTTAAAAAGAAATCAGTTTGATCTTATTGAAGTAATAAAATCTGTGTTACTTGCTATGATTATTTGGAAAATCCAATATTATTATGTTTATCAAAAATATCAAAAAAATCTTAAAGAAGCACAGATTATGTTCCCAAGTTATTTAAACAATTTAGCAATTTTGATCCAACAAAATCCAGTGCCAATAGCTTTAGCTAAATCGATCGATAATGCTCCAAGTATATTTGTGTCTGAACTAAAATGCTTAGTTAATGAGATTCACGAAGGCAAGAAAAAAGGGCTCGTTCCTTATTTGGAGTTTGCTAATAAATTTAAGCAAGTTGAAGATTTGAATAGAATTATGAAGACTCTATATAATGTTTCAGCAACGACAATTGATAAAGATAAAATTATTACATCTACAACTAAAATGGCAAATGAAAAAATATCGATTGCTAGAAAGATAAACTTTGATAATAAGCTTGATCAACAAGCGTTGTTTACTTGGATAGGATTTATTTGGATTGGTTTTGTCATTATTTCAATGTTTTTAGCGATCAATATAAATGGAATCGGATTTTAGGAGGATTAAGTTATGAAAGCTGTTATACAAATATGGGGAATGCTGATTGTATTTATGATCATTGTTTTTTGTATTCCGCAACTGATGGTTTTTAGTGTAAGCTATCGGCAATGTTCAAGTATCGCAACGGGTGTTGTAGAATTGATAGAAACTCACGAAGGAATAACGGAAACTAATCAGGCACATCAAAAAATTGCTCAAATTCAAAATGAATATTTAAATTTTGATATTGCTTATAAAAAAGAAAATCTAGCGAATCACCAAAACAAATATCGAATCATTGTAACTAAAGTAGTTAAACTATTCGGCTCAAACATTGAAATGAAAGTTACTTCGGATAAACAGACGAAACGGGTCATGTATTAGGAGGGCAAATGAAAAAAAGATTAATTGTTTTATTGTCATCCATTTTTTTTCTCTTGAGTGTTACTGGTATTTCAAGTGAAAATGGATGTACATATATTGAGTATTATTCAGAAAAATCTTGGGTCAAGCATGAAAATTTAATAGATATACAATTTAGTAACAAAGAAGAAGCGTTCGTAAATTCACATGGGTTGAGTGTCTCCATTCATGCCTTTGGGCCATTGGGATATCCAAAAAGAACATCTTATGCAAATATAAATGGATCAACAGATTATGTTGAAACATCGGATGGAAGTTCTCAATATTTTCAAATTTTCTTTGGAAAATCGATTCAAATTAAAAAAGTTACTATGAAAATGTTTGCGACAAAGAAAGATGGAACACTTGCTTCATTTAAAATATATGAAAATTCAAGCTATAGTGCAAAAGATGGATTTATTTATAGCAAATTGCTGTATAGTTCAAAAGGTTCAAAACAACCAATAGTCATCTACTTGTCTACAACTGATACAAAGAACCTGATGATTCAGTTTGATGACCCCAAAGAAATTGCATCCTATACATTATCATATTTTCAAATTGATGAGTATTTATCATATGATCATGTTTCTTGGACACGCAACTATATCGCGAATACAGATATTTCTTATCAACAAGTTTGTTATAGTGGAGGTCAATTTACACCAAATGGAAGTAGTTGGCAAAAAACTGCTAGTACAAATTTCTATGCAAATGCTATTTCTATATTTGATTATACACCTCAGTTGTATTCAGTTGCCACAACGAATGATTGGAATAAATTAAGTTCATTCAAAAGTGGTTCAAATCCTGGAAATTCATTTATATATTATGATACTGCTGCCTCGTCTAAAATAACGAGTTGGACTTGTGTCAACAATATGTGCTATGCAAAACAAAATAATAATGATTTTATTTATTTTGATAATAATACCAAAGCAGCGAAATACATAGCTTCTCAAGTACATTGGATCCCAAATGGAAATGAATCATATTCTTCATGGGGATGGGGATCGTATAATACGGTATGGTGTGCAGATACTACAGGAAAATACGGTCTATCCTATTGTCAAAAAGAATCTGGTCATCATTCAATTGAACGGTATAATACATTTGATATCATCGCACAGTATTATCATGCAATTCCAAACGGAAATCAAAAGATAGCTTCTACAAAATATAGCTTGATCACAGTAAATTCTAGCGGTACTCAATTATCGGAAAAAGTTTTAAAGACAGTAAATGGTGATGAGACAAAAGAAATATTTACCTTTGATCAGACAGGATATTTTAAAATCAAAGCGATAATTACAGATGTTAATGGAAATCAAGTCACTAAAATATCGAATGTATTTAAAATCGATCAAACACTTCCAACTGCGAATTTTAAAATGTTGGAAACAATGGATGATTATTTAAAAGTACGTATTACGCCAGTTGATGAACATTCAGGTATTGCACAATATCGTTATAGCATTTCTCTAGACGAAGGAAAAACGTATAGTGGATATAGTGAATGGTGTAAAAGTCCAACACTTGATCTCATATTGAATCAACCCGGTAAAATCATAATCAAAGTAGAACTGTATGATTTAGTGGGAAACTCTAACATAGTAAAAAGCGAAGTATATATTTTAGATAAAAGCCAAGCTGTTTGTAGAGATTTGATTGCACCTGTATATACGAAATATGATGAATCAAATTTATACTTAACGGTTGAGTGCGCAGATTGTACTGAAAGTACTAAAATCGAAGTATTTCAAGATAATCAACTGATTAGAACTGAAAATGAATTGATTTTAGATACTAAACATTTTGTCTTTAATTATGAACCTAATAAAAGTCAAACTTCTCTTAAAGTTGTAGTAAGTTTACCGATCTTGAATAGAAAAAGTGAACTATCCTTAGTTGCATATGAAAAAAGTTATATACATTTAGAATCAGCCTTAAAAAGCATTACTTTTAATGAAATTGTAGCTTCTGCTATTTCACAAGGTTCACCTCAAAAAAATTTAAAAGAAACGATTATTTTAAATTTACTGAATACTCAAGATACTTATTACGCTGGAGAAGCAATCAAGACTTATATAGAGTTGAATTATCAAAATGAGTGTAGTTCAATTGAGAATGGATTGTGTCAGTCATTGATCATTAATTCACTTTCGGATCAAAACCTAGATTTTACTTATGGAAGTGCGAATGCAAGTTTTGAAGATGGTGTTGACGAACTTAGAAGTACTTATTTGCTGAATCAATTATTTGTAGTACCTTTAACTTATAATCAATCAAAGGCAACATATCAATTGCCAGATTTCTTAGTGGCGAAAAAGTCTGGTAAAGTTTATTCGAAAGAAGAAAGACTTGGTTCTAGTGAAGATTTATTGGAAGCTGACAATTCATGGTTTACTGATCTTTATGCAGATAAAAAACAGTATCATTATTTCTATAGTGGTGAAGGAATTGGAGTAAATCAACTTTCTTGGAAGTTTAATCAAATTTATGAAATCGACAGACAAATTCAAGATATGTATAAAATACGTTTTTTGGATGAATCAAATCCTTTTCCAAATGGAGCAGGTTCAAATCAACAAATTCTTGAAACATGGTTGAAGAGTTTAAACTTTGAACAATCAAGTTATAGTTTTACATCAATAAAATAGACGTCAATTGACGTCTTTTTGCTTCAAAACTATTACATCCTTAGACATTTCGTGTATACTTAATAGGTACATGGTCAGGGGGATGGAAATGATTAAATTACTTGTTTCTGATATGGATGGTACTATGTTGAACTCTACACCAAAACTTTCCGAAAGAAATATCCAAGCGGTAAAATTGATTCAAGAAAGGGGAGTAAAAGTTGCACTTGCATCAGGCAGAGGAGTTAATAATTTAGCAGAATATGCTCAGGAGTTAGAACTAAATAAGCATGATGGTTTTTTGATAGGAAGTAATGGTCAGGAGATTTACTCTTATAAAACTAATCAATGTGAACGTAAGGCAAAAATACCAGTAGAAATTGTAAAAAAAATAGTGAACTACGCTTTAGATAATAAACTTGCGATCAGTGGAAACAGCTCAGACAATAACAAAAGTTATTATTATCGACCTGAAGGTAGCCTCAGTGTATTATTTAAAGATGTACAAATGATCAACTTTGATGAAAATACGATGTTTTTTTCAGATGAGGTCGATTTAGATAAAATGGGTTTAAATTTGTACAATGGTTTTGACGCAAATCAAGCTTATGATGATTTAAAAGAAATAATCCAAGGACAGGCAGAAGTATACCAAGTAAGTAATGTTAGAATTGAATTTTGCGGTCCAAATATAAATAAAGTAAATGCAGTTGATCAAATTGTAGAACTTTTAGGATTTGAAGATGATGAAGTCTTAGTACTTGGAGATGGGTTTAATGACATCAAAATGTTAAAGAAATATCCAAATTCTGTAGCAATGGCAAATGCCTTTAAAGAAGTTAAAGAAGCTGCTCATTATATTACTGCCTCAAATAATGATCATGGAGTTGCGTTAGCGATAGAAAAATTCATTGGAGATTAATCAATGCAAAAATTTGAAAATGAAGTAACAGTTAAAGTTAATTGTGATTATAAAACATTAGATCAAGATTTACTGAAAATGAATTTTAAAATTGTTAAGCAATTTCTCGTTCATGATTTCTATTATGCAAAAAAAGATACTGATTTTCGAAACTGCGACCCTTATCAGTTGTTTAATGACAGTATGATTGTTCGTGAAATGGTAGGAATGCAAAAAGAGATCATTCATAAATACAAAGAATATGACCAGAACAAAAATATTATCAACCAAGTAAAAACTGCTTGTACTATTGAGTCGATGGATGATGGAAAAAAACTTCTAGAAGCGATGGGATACGAGCTATTCTTAACAATTGATGATCAATGTTATGTCTATTCCAATGAGGATATTGAATTAATAGTACAAGTAATTGAAGAAGATGAAATCTACATAGAACTTGAGGATATTCCTCGTCATACTCACCGTGTATATCAAAATATTGATCAAATGATTATAGCAATGAATGAGGTAAAAATTGATTTTGATCATTCTGATTATTTTGTAAAAAAACAGATCATAGCATTTAAATCAAAATATCAAAATTAGGACAGTCAAATTGTCCTTTTTTTATGATTAATTCTAATCTTGATACTAAGGCTATAACATAATGAATATACTTTACTATGAAAAAAGAATTTTTAAAGATACACAGCTATGGAAATGATTTTGTGTTAATGAAAGGAGACCCAATCGAGAAATCAAAGATTCAAATGATATGTGATCGACATTATGGAATAGGAGCTGATGGAATGATATTTATCCAGGAAAATCCTCTTACGATGATGATCTTTAATCAAGATGGTAGTTTGGCTTCAATGTGTGGAAATGGACTTCGTTGTTTTATCGATGCATGTTACCGATATCGACTAGTCGATTTTAACGGTTACATCCAGACAATTGCACAAAGAATACAATTTGAAATTATCAAAACTTCACCGTTTCTCACTGGATATAGTCTTGAAGTTTTAAAAGTTAATAAAAAAGATGACTACTATTTCATTTTTATAGGAACAGAGCATTGTATTTGTTTTGAAGATTTCAACCTTGAAAGAGCGCAAGAGCTCAGTGAACGATATTATGTGAATGTCGATTTTGTAACGGTAATAGACCGGGAAACGATTAAAGTAAAGACATATGAAAAAGGAGTAGGTGTCACATTAGCTTGTGGAACAGGTGCATGTGCTAGCGCTTATGTAACCCATATGTTAAAACTTTGCAAATCAATCATCAATGTCGAATTTGATAGTGGCAGTGTTTTGTGTAAAATAACTGATGAAAGTGTTTGGACGCAAGGATTTTCAAATTTTGTGTATGAAGGAGTGATCGAAATTGAAAACTGATGAATTAATCAAACTGATTCATGAAGCCCCCAAAAAAACTCCAATTGTTGCCTATGTTCAATGTAGTAGAAAAATACCGCATAGTTACAATCAGATTTTGGTTGGTGATCGTCAACAAATACTCAATGATTTAAATGATTATTTTGATGATTTGGAAAATGTCACTATTGATTGTCTTGCACGAAATAGTGCAATTCCTAAACTAAATATAGAAAATTTGAATGCTCGAATTGAGTTTGGAGCATTAATTAGAGATCATGTTAGAATAGAAGATCATGCCGTTGTTATGATGGGTGCTATTGTGAATGCCGGAGTTCGTATTGGTGAAAATAGTATGATCGATATGGGTGCAGTACTAGGGGCAAGAGCACAAGTCGGAAGGAACTGTCATGTAGGTGCTAATGCAGTTCTTGCGGGTGTTTTAGAACCAGCATGTGCTGATCCCGTTGTAATTGAAGATGGTGTAGTAATTGGGGCCAATGCGGTGGTTCTTGAAGGAGTTCGAGTTAAAAAAAATGCAGTAGTAGCAGCGGGTGCTATCGTTACTGTTGATGTAGAGGAAGACTGTGTAGTTGCAGGAGCCCCTGCAAAAGTAGTTAAAATGAAAGACAAAAAAACTGAGTCGAAGACTCAGCTTGTATTTGATTTAAGAAATTTAGATTAATGTTTCTTTCTCTTGTTAAAGATTCTTAATATAGAAAGCACAGTAGAAACCTTTGAAAAAGTGACGGCAAATCCATTCGCAACTTTATCAGAAGTAGCTTGGATTTTAGCGGTCTTTTTTTCCATGCCTTCAACATAAAGGGCGGTTTTCTCTAGTGGGGCAGCAGTAGTTGCTAAAGTAGTCAAACATTTAAATAAATCAATTATCAGAAGCACAATAAAAACTAAAACTAAAAAAGACATAAACCAAAGTAGTTTGATCGTATAAGGATATAGGTTTTTTAATAATTCAATAATTGAGTTCATTGCATTCACCGCCATTATTATACCACGAAAGTGTCTCAATATTAAAGAAGTGGTATATTATGTTTTTTACATTGTTCCATGATTTCTTTTGACCAAATACTTGCTTGGACTTCTCCAATATGCACTTTATCTAAAAGAAGCATGCATAAACGACTTTGTCCGATTCCACCACCTATAGTATAAGGAAGTTCTTTATTAATTACTGATTGATGATAAGGATAAGCCAACCGTGAATTTGAATTTGATTTTTCACATTGTTCGATCAATGATTTTTCATCTACTCGAATACCCATGCTTGAAATTTCAAGAGCACATTGTAAGGGCTCAAACCAAAACAACAAATCTCCATTTAATGACCAATCATCATAATCTGGAGCTCGACCATCGTGACTTTCGCCATTTGATAATAAATCGCCAATCTGTAGTAAGAAAACGCATCCTAATTCTTTACAAATCAAGTTTTCTCTTTCTTTACTAGTCATATCAGGATACTTATCAAGCAATTGTTGTGTAGTGATGAAATGAACTTGTTTAGGCAAGTGATTCACTGCTTGCGGATATTTATACCAAACTTCATGTTGAAGATGTTTGATTACTTTGAATATTATTTCAACTGTTGATTTTAATGTTTCCATAGTTCTTTGATCTTTAGTGATTACTTTTTCCCAATCCCATTGATCAACATAAGCTGAATGCAAATTATCTAATACTTCATCTCTACGGATCGCATTCATATTTGTATATAAACCTTCACCCACTTTAAAATCGTATTTACCCAAAGCCATTCTTTTCCATTTTGCAAGTGAATGAACTACTTCGATTATTTCATTGTTTATACCTGGCATATCAAATGCAACAGGGCGTTCTACTCCACTTAAATCATCATTGAGTCCAGAGCTTTTTTCCACAAATAAAGGTGCAGAAATTCTTTCAAGATTTAGTTCATTTCCCAATTCTTTTTGAAATTTATCGCGAATTAGTTTAATCGCATCTTGTGTTTCTCTAATACCAAGATTAGGTTTATAATTTTTAGGGTAATAGATCATATATACTTCCTCCTAATGTGTTTAATTTTACTATTAATTAAAAACTGATTCAATGATAAGTTTAAAGTATTAATGAATTATTAATAATTTCTTCATATTGAGTTTTTTGTTTCAAAAGCATATGATTACTAAAAGGAGATTTGCAAATGGATAAACATAAAAATCAGTTAATAGAAATTAGACTAGAAAAATTAAAAAAAGCCTGCCTTAGAAATCAATTTCTTTTTGATGTTGCAAAAACTAAAGATGATGTACTTAAAATAGTAGAAAGTTATCTTGATGAAGGTTCAATTTGTAGTGTTGGTGGTTCTATGACATTATTTGAAACAGGAGTAATTTCATTATTAGAAAACAATAAAAAAATTAAATATTTAGATCGTTATCATTGTGAAAGCCCAAGAGAAATATTTTTAGATGTTTTTAAAAGTGATGTCTATTTTACGAGTACTAACGCTATTACAATGAATGGTGAGCTTTACAATATGGATGCAAGCGGCAATCGAGTTGCAGCTATGATATATGGGCCAAAGCAGGTAGTAGTCATTGTAGGTTTGAACAAGATTGTTGAAAATATTGAGGATGCAAAAAATAGACTTCGTCAAATTGCCTCTCCTGCAAATAACATTAGATTAAATAGAGAGAATCCATGCACTAAAACTGGATTTTGTGTGGATTGTAAACACGCTTCTACACTTTGTTGTAATGAAGTAGTCATAAAACACAGCACGATTCCAAACAGAATCCATGTCATTGTTGTCATGGATGAACTAGGGTATTGAGTTGAAGCAATTACAAATCTATGGTAGACTTCTTAAGTATGTGGAAAGGAAACCTTATGATTCTATATAACATTTGTTACTATTTTTATATTTATGCATTGGTTGGATGGATTTGGGAAACTTGCCTTTGTTCGGTACGTGAAAGGAAATTTATAAACCGTGGTTTTTTAAATGGACCATTATGTCCGATATATGGTTTTGGGATGATTTCACTAATTGTATTTCTTTATCCAATTACTTCAAGACTTGTAGATAATGGTTTACATAGTTTCTTTTTATTGTTTGTCGGTGGTGGAATATTATGTTCCGTTCTAGAATATTTTACAAGTTGGTTACTTGAAATATTATTTGATGCCTCTTGGTGGGATTATAGTAAAGAAAAATTTAATATCAAAGGAAGAATTTGTCTAAAAGCTTCATTATTTTGGGGTGTCATGTCTGCATTGATTATTATGTTTATTCAACCGATTGTGAAAGGGTGGATAGACAGTTTACCTCAACCTCAAGGAACATATATTTTATGGTTGCTTATATCAATTACGTCAATTGACTTTATAGTAACTGTTGCTCATTTGATTTCATTACGTACAAAAATACAAGGTATACGCACTTCAATTAAACAACTCAGAGAAGATGTCATCATCCCTAAGTTGTATGAGGATGTAGAAGAAAGATTATATTTATTCGATAAGAGAGTCGACGAAATTATTTATGATATTCAAACACGAATCGAAAAATTTGATTTTAAAGAAGATATAGGTGCAAAAGATAAAATTTCAGCAAGAATTGAAGAGTTACGATCAAAATACAAAGATTTCAAATTGCCTAATCTTCAAGAACGTCGTATTTTAAAAGCTTTCCCTAAAATGAAATTAAGAGATTTTGATGAAGTATTAAAAGAAATAAAAGAGAAAGCACAACAATTTAAGAAATAAGGAAAATGCGACTGCTCAAGTGACCGGTCGCATTTTTACTATTATTTATCTTTTTTTTGTTTAAGTATCAAGATGAAGAATAGGGCAACTATTAAAGCGATTAATGCGATCCACCAATAATCAAGAAGGACTGAATTTGCAACTACATCATCCGTAATTTGTTGATTTGTCGGTGATTTTATTTCCTCTGTTGGTGCTTCTTCCAATAGCTTAGCATAAGCTTTTTCAGCAACCTCCAACAATTGATAAATCTTTTGATCTACTTTTGATTTCTCTTCTTCATTCAATTCATCATAAGCAGTTCTTGCATCAATAATTGTTTTTTCATCTCTCAACACAATCACACTAGGAAGTGCTTCTATCATTTTTATTACCTCAAAGATACGATTTTTTTCAAGACTTTGAACTGTTTTTGTATTTTGACTCACAGGTTTTACATTTGATGTAGTAGTATGTGTATCGAAAACAGAAGAATCGGTAGTTAAAGCGGTCAGAATTGGATTTGTTCTAATTACATCACTCATTAGTGGCAAACCTGCTTCAAAGTTTTCAGTTGCAACGGTACGTACAAATACATAGTAAGCAGTATTTGCTGCAAGATTTGTAAATGTAGGACTAGATTGCCAAGAAGTAGGTAGGTCTTGTGAAGTGCTAATTCCGTACTCTACCGCAAAACTTGAAGTTGTAGTCATATCAACAGTAATACTAGATGTACTGGTAATAGCGGCATTTATACTATCGACTGTTTCACCTGCGGCTTTTGTAATATTAGCGTAAGTAGAGGTTTGTTGACCAGATGTAGCTAAACTATAATTACTAATACTTGTTCCCGCTAATAGTAAATTAGTAATAGAAATGATTTTACCTTCTTGTGCATTTTCATCGATGAATGTTCCAGTAGCACATATAGTCAAAGAATCACCATTCTTTATTCCTTCAAAGACTACTTCATCATAAATAAGTGTAGCATCAGTATTTCCGTCATAAACCTTGTTTTCTGCAGTAATACCACTAATTGTAATATCTTTAACAGTAATGTCAGCAGATGTTTCTGTTTGTTGAATAGATCCAATAAGAGTATAGTTGCCATTGCTTAGTGATAATTCGCTAATGGTAACTTTTTTACCAACACCAACATTTTCATCATCGAATGTACCAATACCTGTAACTGTGGTTGTATCACCAGTGATCAGCCCCATTGCCGTTGTAATTATTGGTATTGAAAGTGTTGCACTAGTAGATTTATCATATATTTTGTTTTCTGCAATAATACCGCTGATCGTGATTAGCTTTTCAGATACTGTGATTGAATGATTTTTAGTAGCTGCATTATAATCATCATTTGCAGATACTGTAGCAGTTACAGTAATTGTTCCTGCACCTGTAATTGTAATAGTATTACCAGTGATTGTTGCTGGACCAGAAACTGAATAGGAAACAGTTCCACCAGTACGTCCGCCAGTTGCAGTAACATCAAAACTTGGATCTCCATATGTTTTTGCAGAAGGAGTATCAACATTAAATGATAATGCAGGTTGACTACCTTTTGTAAATGTAGCAGTTGGTGATTCACTTGATGATGCTGAATTGTATGAACCATCACCTGAATATGTAGCAGTAAAACTATAAATGTTAGTTTCACCCGTAGCAACAAATGTAACTGTCTGCCCAACTGCGACAGGACTACCAATGGCAATGCCATTTGCATAGTATTGCACTGTACCTGTTGCACCACTTGATATTGTTGAAGAAATGGTAATACTACTAGGTCTTGTAGGAGAAGATGTACTAGTTTGTACAGTTACAATAGGAGTAGCTTTTGTAACACTAAGTGCGATTGTAGTGACCGATGGTATTTCTGTATCATTAGTATACCCAAATGGATTGTAATTGACACTTAATGTATAGCTTCCAGCAGCTAAACTATCTAAATAAGTTGTTTTTAAAGTAATCTTATTACCATCTACATTGTAGTCAATGTCTTTAATCAATGTAGTTTCACCATTACTAATACTCTTGATTGTGTTGCTGTTTAATGTAACAAAAGCTTCAAGATCAGTTATGCTTGTCTTTGTAAATGTTAATGAAGTAGTACTTACAGCACTGTCTTGATACACAACAACGCCATCAGAATTGATAATTGTTGTGTTACCTGCAACATCAACAATTTTTGCATAAACAATGAATTGTTCACTAGCATTAACAGTGAATGATGATCCAGTTGTCCATGTACCATTAGCATCATAACTTGATTTATTTGCAACTTTTTGATAATAGATAGTAGTGTCATTAACATCACTTCCGCTGATAGTTACATCTACTGTATTTTTGAAGAATAATCCAAATGTAATAGTATTTAATAATTGTGTAAATGTATTTGTTTTTATATTAATTGTACCAGTAGGGGAAGTATTATCTTTTTTGTAAGATATTGTTTTAATTTGTGAAATTTCACCGGTTGAATTTTTAATATAGAAACTTACATCCTTACTTCCTACTGTTTCATCACTGATTGTTAAACTATTTGACCATGTACCATTTGCTGTATTAGTAAAGGATATTAAGTAGCCACTTTTTGCTGTTATTATTAAATCGCTTGTAATGTACCAACCGTTTTTATCAGTAGTATTTACACTATAATGTGTTCCTTCAATTGGAACTTCTCCAGCATTAATGTTTGCAGTAACACCTGTTGGATTAGGATTAGAAAGTGTATAGTTTCCAACATCATCTCCAACTAATATAAAGCCATCTCCAAAATCAATAGAGATCGCTGAACCTACAGCTGAACTTGCAAAAGATGCTGAATTATATGACCAAGTTACTTTATCGTTTGATACTATTCCAAGTAATTCTACACTTAATACTGTTGCAGTACTTAACCCATTATATGTTTTATTGCTAACAACCACAGAGCTTATTGTAAGGCTCTTTTTACTTATCTTTGCAGTTGGTACAGTTTGTTGGCTACTAGAACTTAAAATATAGTTTGTAGGAGATTCATTATTTTCGTCTAACAATACAAGTTCAAAGTCATCAATTGATACTACATCACTTGCATTTGCACTTGAAAATTTGCCAGTAGCTGTAATAGAAAGTTTCGCATCATCAATAAGTCCCATACTTTCGGTGACAGTTATAGCATTAAATGATGCATCATTTGTACCATCATAAGTTTTATCAGATGCTTTAATTCCTGAGGTTATAGTAATTTCTTTTGGTTTAATTTCACCAGTTGTTTCAATAGATTCAGTTGGAAAAATAATGTTATAATTTGTAGAACTGGATTCTGATATTTCATAAGAATTTATTGTGATCTTTTTTCCTTTACCAGAATCAGCATTTTCAAAAGTACCATAGGCAACAATTATAACTCCAGTTTCTAAATCAACATGATTTAATGTAGCAGATGTATTTCCATCAAAAGTTTTAGAGAATGCTTGAAATTCAGTATTCTCATCAATATTATAATCTTTTTTTATAATTTCAAAATCATAGGTATCACTATATTCTTTATATTGCTCATTTGCACTTACTGTGGCACGCACTGTATATTTTCCTACATTTGTAGGGGGAGTTGAACTATATGTTTCATCATCAGAATCAAGAACTTTATATTTATAAGTAACATCTCCAGCTTTATTTCCTGTAACGTTAGGTACAACTGGATTTCCATAGACCACATTAGGACAAGTTAAAGTAAATATATTAACTTCTTTGATTCCAAAAGAAGTAGTTAAGTTTTCTGTTAAAACATTAAACTTATCTTTAGCAGCATCCAACAATGAGAATGTTGCAATATAATTACCTGATGCTGTTGGAACAATTGCGGACTCAGAATAAACCGTACCTGATGCTCCCTTATATTTAATTTCATAGTCTTCTATTGAAGGGATTGCCTGTGGTTGTATTATGGCATATGGATTAGTACTTGAAAAACTTGGAATAACTTTTTCTTCATCATAAGCTAAACTTACATTTATCTCAGGAACTAATAAATTTCGTCCTCCAGCATTATATTCAGTGATATTATCTACACCATCACCATCATAGTCATCATAATAGTTTAAAAATGTAACATTGTCGATACTATAGTTCTCTGCATCATTTGGAACTAACAGATGGGTCACTTTTGTATTACTAAAGGGATTAAAATCATCTGGATAAATTTCTGGAGTTGAATTCAACTTCAATATTCCAGATAAACCACTATTATCAAAGGCGTATCCATACAGTATATTAATACTCTTCGGTAAAATTATGTTTGTTAATGATGTGCAGTTGTAAAAAGCCATTACTCCAATCTCTTCAACCCCTTCAGGAATTACGATATCTTCTAATTGAGAACAGTCTGAAAAAGCATACATAGCAATATGGACAACTTTGCTAGGCAAGATAATTGTTTTTATGCCAGTATTATTAAATGCAAACGAACCAATTAGTTCAAGATTTTCTGATAAGTTAATTTCGACAAGCTGTTTACAATTGTTAAATGTACTATTACCGATTTCAGTAAGATTATTTGGTAAAATGACTGATTTTAAGTTATTGTATTTTCCATTAGCATAACTAGCAGTATTATCAAAAGCATAATTAGGTAACTTGTAATTAGTAAGCGGTACTTCTGATATATCAATCTTTGTAATTTTGCTTGTAAGAACGGATCTTAAATGAGCAAAATCTGCATCATTCATATTACCTGTGATTGTTAAATTTGTTAGATTTATTGCAAGACTATTTGGCAATACAGCACTTAAGCTACCTGCAGTTGCATTATTAATAGTTAAATTTTTTATGTTTGATGAATAAAAAGCATCAGCATGTACACTTGTAATCTTTGGTAATACAATGGTGGTCAACTTACTACAATTATTAAAGGCCAAATAACCTATATATTTCAAATTTGTATTGGACAAATCTAAAACACTTAATCCTGTGCAATCTGAAAATGCATTATCACCTATTTTTTCAAGAGTAACAGGTAAAATAACTGAATTCAAATTAGAAAATTTTTTTGGGGATGATGAGTTTTCAAATGCGTTACTAGGTAACGTATTATCTGGAAGAGTTGCTTTTGACATATCTATCCTTGTAATTTTATTTGTTAAGCTAGATGTTAAATAAGTAAAATCTGCTTCATTCATTGTTCCTTTAATTGTAAGATCAGTTGCGCTAGCAATCGCTGAACCAACATTAGCCCCAGATAACTTTCCAGTTATAAAATTCTCGATTGTAACGGGTACCTCAGCAGCTTGTACAATATAAAAGACAGGTACAGTTGTTGCTTGAATGTTTATCAATATAAGAAGAAAACTTAAAGTTATTTTTATTAGTTTTTTCATGATAATCCTCCGATTATTTAATAGTTTTATTTCTATATTTATAGATTATCATAAAACGCATTTTAACTAATTTTAATTCACGGCGTATTATGCACCGTGAATTATTACTAAGTGAGTAATGACAGAAAAGTTGTTGACTAGGTTTTTAGGAAAAAAAATGATAAAATAAAGTAAAATCAGGAGTAAAACTTTGAATATGGCTGAAAGATTGAATATTGTATTATGTGAAGATGATAGGAATGATCGAAATCAATTAATCGAACTATTGAATAGTTGTTCGATTTTATGTGATATTACATCTTTTTGTGATGCTGAAAGTCTTTTGGAATATTCAAGACTTGATACTGTTGACTTATTTTTATTAGATATTTATATGAACAATATGAGTGGTTTAAAGCTTGCTGAAGAGTTAAGAAATAGAAATATTAAAGGCGAAATCGTATTTATAACTTCCTCACCAGATCATGCACTTGAAGGATTTAAAGTTAATGCTCTTCAATATTTAGTGAAACCTGTTGATCAAAAAAGTTTAGCGAACATGCTTGAAAGATTTATTAAAATAAATGACCGCATTGATTTAAATTATTGTAGAGTATCTGTTAATAAAGAGGAAAGAGATATTTATTATCGTGATATTCAATATATTGAGATCATTGATAAATATTGTAAAATACATACCAATGATGGAATAATTGAAACCTATTCAACTTTATCTAAATTACTTAAGAAGTTACCGAGTCCGCCATTTTTAAGATGCCATAGAAGCTTTGTGGTCAATATGGATCAAGTAGAGAATATTGTCGATGACTTTATTATGAAAAATGGGGAGATCGTTTATATTCATCAATACAAAAAAGAAGAAGTTAAAAATGAATATATGAAATATCTTATTAATAACTTTAGAGGTGAAAGCAGTGAAGAAAATTCTTAAAGGGGCAATGATTTTAATAATAATCTTGTCACAGATGTATCGTGTGACTCCTTTAAATGCGTCAAGTATAAGATGGCAAGTAAAAGCACCAAATTTGATTTATAATTCAAATGAATTGTGGATTACAGGAAAAGTGAAAGAGATAGTTTTACCTGAAAAAGTGAATGCACAAATCATTGGATATGATGATGAAAATAATGTAGTAGAAAATTTTAAAATGGAATTAGATTATGAGTTATTAAATGAAGTAAACTTTAATGAAGTAGGAGAACAGCTCATTAATGCTAAAATTATTATTCCACAACTATATAGTGGAGGAAGTAATAATATTGTTGATTTCTATTTTTATATTGAAATATCAGCTGATCAAAAAGATTTATATTTAACTACCAACTATTTATATACTGTTAAAGCATCTATATTTGATAATATTGAAGATTATGATTTACCAGAAATAGTTAATGGAAAAATAGAATGTAGAAATAACACACAAGAAAGTATTTCTTTAGGAGAATTAAGTGTTGTTTGGGATTATGAAAGCATCGTTAAAGAAGAAGCTGATTCAAATGGTGAATACAATGCAGTAATTAATGGACTTGTTCAATTACCCCAAGAATATGGTAATGAAAATATTGATGGGGTAATAATTACGCAAAATCTAGCAATCAGAAATCCTAACTTAAATTTTGGATTTATTAAAAAAACACCAGATAAACCTAATCCTATTATTGTTGAACAGGAACAAGAATTGATATGTTTTTTTATAAAACACATTGATGAAATTGACTTTCAAAATGTTTTTGTTTGGCTAACTGAAGACAATGGTCATACATTTACTAATATTAATAATACAAATCAAGTGCAATTCTTTAAAGATGACTATCTATGTTTATTAGATTTTGAAGCAAATAAATGGTATGGGTTATGTATTGAATTAAATACCCAAATATCTGAAACGCTTTATTTTATGTTTGATGATAATGAGTTAAGTTTTGATGTTTCTGGTGGAAATCGAAATGGGGATGGGCGTTGGCCATTTGAAAATACTGATGATCCAGAAGAAGAAGTAGACTTTGAAATTCCACAAGAGCAACCTATTTTATCTACAGTTGAAATAATAGAGGAGCAAACATCAAATATTGTTTTTGATTACAATAATACAATTCAAGAAGAAATTGAAGTTGAAGTTGAGGTTGAAGTTATTGAAGATATTATTATTCTTGAAAATAAACCTGAAATTAATGTTGAAATAGAGAATACAAACGATGAAATAGAGGATACCATCAAAGTTTCTGATAATGGATTACTTGCAAGTTTGTTTGAGGGGATAATTTCATTTTTAAAAATTATTTTTTCCTTTTTGGGATCAATGTTTTCAATCATAATAAAATGGTTTAAAATATGAAGAAAAAATATTTTATTTCTTCACTTTTTGCACTGGTTTTTTCAATCGTTCTTTTTTCTGCGTTATATCATTTTGACAACAAATATCAATATTCAACTATAAAAGGATCAAAAGGAACTTTAGAACTGACTCAAAGTACAAAAATGATTTATCTATGTGATGGGTGGGAGTTTTATCAATATCAACTTTTATCACCATCAGATTTTAATGAAGAAATTAGACCAACTAAATATATTTCTATTGGAAAATATTTAGGATTTGATTTAAATAATCTAAACGATTCTCCTTATGGTAGTGCAACTTATCGTTTAGTTATCAATACTCAACATCATGATTTAAAAAGTTATACGCTTGAATTGCCTGAGATTTTTTCATCCTACTATTTATGGATTAATAATGAGCTTTTAGCACAAAATGGAAATCCTGATCCAAATCATTATGTTGCTGAATTATCTTATGGTAGTGTAACTTTCATGGCAAAAGATCAAATAGAAATTGTTTTAGCTGTAAGTAATTTTGATCATTATTATAGTGGCCTTATTTATCCAATGGCCTTGGGGCAGTTAAGAGAAGTAAGCAAGAGTGTCAATACTTCAGTTATCATTTCAGCGATGACATGTTTCTTTTCTTTGGCTGTAGGTTTATTTTACTTATTTGTAGGAAGATATACACAAGATACAAAAATAGCCATTTCCTTTGGCATATTATGCTTTGTGTATGCAGGAAATGTAAGTCATTATCTAGTTCATTTTATATCATCTGGTTATTTTGAAATATGGTATATGATTGAAGATATGTGTTATTACTTAATGCTTGCAGGATTTGTTTTTACTAGTGCACTTATATATTTAAACAAAAATAAAATTGTTTGGCTATATCCACTGTTCGGTACAATGATTGGGTTGATCGTAGTTTTATCTCCTAAAGTTTTGCTTAATAATTCTGCACTTTTTGCGGTTTGTTTATCGATATTAATCAAACTTTATAAAGTAGCAATAATTGGTGCTTTAATATATATTGTTTACCAAGCATTTCAACAAAATAAAAAGCCTTTCAATTTATTTTTGGTTTCAGTGACCATTTTTACAGTTTCATTAATAGTAGATGCTTTGGCACTCAAATATGATCCAATTCGTTTTGGTTGGCCTATTGAAATTGGAGGTTTTTGTATGGTCATTGCGCTTGGAATAACTATTACAATCGACGCTATAAATAGTTTTCAACAAAAAAATCTACTTGCAACTCAGAATGAAAAACTAGAAACAAGTTATGAAGAACTAACGAAAAAAATTGAACAAGCAAAAAGAAACAATCATGATGTAAAACATCATTTTGCTGTAATTAATAAACTTATACAATCCAATGAATTTGAAGGTGTTACATCTTATATAGCTGAATATACTAAAAACATTCCAGAAAACAGTGATTTGCATTTCTCACTTATTCCTTCTGTTGATGCAGTGTTGCGATATTATTATGCTTTAGCAAAAAGTAGAAATATTAATATACAAATCGATGTTCAACTTCCAATCTTGGAAGAAGTTGCACAAGATCTATGTGTTTTATTTGGTAATTTATTGGAGAATGCAATTGAAGCTTGCCAATATCTTGACAGTGAAGATAAAATGATTCGCTTTGCTGCAAAGTTAAATAATAGTGTTATTTTAGTTTTAGCTGATAATAGTTTTGATGGTACATTAGATTATAAAAAAGGGCATTTTTACTCGCGTAAACGCCCTGAAACTACTGGTATTGGGACAACCTCAATTCGTGCTATAGCTGATAAATACAATGGCTATAGTGAATTTAAAACAGAGGATTGTTTATTTAAGGTCAGTGTTGCTTTGAAAATTGATAAGTAGTTCGTATTTCTTCTAAGAAAAGTTTAACTTGTTTTGGTGTTTTTAAATGATAATAGGTGAATTGGTTAATTGTAAGATAATCATTTATTTTGTTTAAAGTATCAATTTTACCTTTTTTAGGGTAATTCCAGATCCATTGAATAAAGTCCCAATCTATTCTTTCATTACATCCTGGAGCCATATCTGAGCGAGTTTTACCTATGTTTTGAAAGAAACGTTTTAATACACGATATAAACAAAAATAACGGTTAAAATCAAGAAAAATGACTGTATCAGTAACTTCTAAGCGGGCATTTAGTGTACCTGCATAGTTACCGTCAATAATCCATGTTTCACGACTTACTACATCAAGTGTTTTTTTTGTCATTTCATCCTTTGGTGTTTCTATCCAACCTGCATTCCAAAATAAGCTGTCTAAGTGTGTTGCCTCTATTTTTGTAATTTCACTGATTTGTTTTGCAAGTGTACTTTTACCTGTTCCTGCCGATCCTAAAATCATAACTCTTTTCACAAATAATCACCCCTAATTTCTAGATGATAATTATAACATGAAGAAATCATAGTTCTACAAAAAACTCAACTTGATTGATTATATGTTTACAGATATGAATTAATCATTTAAACCTTCTAAAAAATACTCACATAAACTTTCATAATTATCCTGACTGTTTAAACATGTTTCAACTAAACGATTTTTTTCGTTTGAAAGTTGATAATCTTTCAATCCTCTTAAATAAAACGGTTTGTTACGATCCTCAATATAAAAAGGAATAATGTCATTAGTTAAGCATTCTCTGAACAGTATCATTCTGCCAACTCTACCATTTCCGTCTTGAAAGGGATGAATTTGTTCAAATATTGCATGAAACTCAATTAAATCATAAATAGATTTTTTTTCTAAAGAATAATACCATTTTAGTAATTTGTTAATATCTTTGGATACGTTCTTTGGTGAAGTAGTATTAATTTCACCAACATAATTTGAAAGTTTTTTATACTCACCAATATTGAACCATGATTTTTCTTCTTCAGTAAGTGTTCCACTTTTTAATATAAAATGAAATTTTTTAATCAAATCCTCTGATAATGATTCATTAAGAGTATCTAACATAAAATTGAACAAAGAAAAATGATTTTGTGTTTCGGTAGCATCTTTAATAACGATAGCTTTTTCACTATTAGTAAGAATAGTTCCAGTGTCGTATATACTAGCTGTTTCATCCTTAGTAATTGTAGAACCTTCAATATGATTTGTATTATAAGCGAATTCGATTTGAGTTCTATAATATAAGTTGCCAGGCATTCTAAGCTTTCTTTGATCAACCAATGCTTTTTTAATTGTGCAGGCTTCCATTTCATTATCTCCTTTAAGTCATGATTATTATATCACATAATTACTAGACTAAATCTATTGTATGAAAACAAAAACTGCTTGTTTCTTGCAATGTTAATCTCTATGTATCATGATGCCTTTCATATATTCACTGTTATTATGAAAATGCATAATTTTTTCTTTTTCTTCTTTTGTGCAGCCTAATAATAGTTTGATTTCAGAATCCTTCTTAAATAAATCGATGATAATTACAATTGCATCGCAAGTTTGATTTTCTAGGCTACCGCAATAGATATCGATTCCATCACCATCCATTGAAGATGTGTTTTCTAAATATCCGTAGTCAACTTCATAAGTAAAATCAAAACGAGGATGCTTACTTCCTTTGGGGCGATCAATAACTATTTTAGAATTACTGATCAAAGTATCTGTAGCTTGCCAAAACTGTTTGTCCATAAATGACCTCCTTATTTGAATTGTTCTTTGTACTCCATAATGAATGAGTAACATAACTCTTCAATATTTTCATTATTCTGATTGAACCATTGATCAAACATTTCAAATCGATCTTCAATATCTTCTGTAATAAGTTTATCCAATAATATATTTCTTTCAAGTCTATCTGTAGGAAGTTGAGTCATAAGTAGTTGAAGAAGCTGTGTGTAACTGAGCTCAGTGTTGAATGCTTTTATTGATTTGAGTGCTGCACTGACTTCATTGGCTAAATTACCACTACTATTAAACAAGAATTGTGAAATTCCACCGTTATTTACTTCAGATTCTAAAGTATTTACGATGAAAATTACTCTTTCAGCTGGTGATAAATAATTGATTTGCTCGCCATAATTACATTTTTCTGCTATTCTATTTGCCATTGCGATCACAAAAAGATTTTTATCAGAAATCAACCAAATATCATAAATGCTCAATCCAGATAATTGATCTACAAATACATAGTTCTCTTTTTTCTTTTGTTTAAATTTGTTTAGTAATTTTAACATCAGTTCCTCCTTATGTACGTGACAAAAATGGCATTCTAATTTGCTCTTGTTCAAATATATTCTCTTTCTCACTGTATACAAAAAGGGTAGTATCTTCTTGTACAAGTAAATCTGAGTATATGTTTTCTATTGGTGTAAAACCAAAAATTACTTGTGTAGTATTTTCATTGGCAAAAAGGGGGAGTACTTTAGTTAATGATAAATCAGAATCACCAAATATATCAATACAATTCATTATTTCATTTTCGTATTCTGCTACGACAACAAGCTTAAATTCTTCACTGTAATAAACACAATCTTTTAAAAATTGAGAACAATAAAACATTAGTAATCCTACATTATTTATCATCGCTACTTTAGAATAATTGTTTGATTTTTGATAAGCATTTAGTAAAATCTGCCTATCCATTGGATTTTGCATATCAAGTTTTCTAGCCTTGTTTTTAACTGAATTTAAAACATGACTAGCTTGGAATTCCTTGGCCTTAACAAAACCAAATTTAGGATAAAAGTCAACTACACGATCATTAGCATATAGATAGATGCAATCACAATGATTTTTCCATTTATCTAAGACTGTATTTATTAAATATTTTGATAAACCACGATTTTGATACTGTTCATTAGTCATAATTGTTCCTAATTGTAAAACTCTTTTATTAGCGCCATCAATAAAAATGTCGATGATATTTACAGAAACGTTCGCTACAACTTTGTCATTATGAATTAATACATGGGGAATATAATTGTTTTGCCAATAACCATTTTGATACCAATTCTCAAAGGATAAATCAAAAGTAACTTGAGCTAAACTATCAAAACTCAAGCGTATTTTTGAATCGTCTTTTACTTTATCGCAATAAATATATTCAATATCTTGAATAATTACTTTTTTGATCATGTGTGCTCCTTAGTTTAAATACTTTCTTATTGTAACATACACCATTACAAAATTCATGAACTCTATTTCATTGGGTTTTCTAACAAATCTTCAATTTTACAACCTAAAACTTTTGATAATTTATATATTGTTTGAGCATGCGCTTTATCGATATCATTTACTCTTTGTTCATACATTTGTATTGATCTAAGATTTACGCCAGATAAATCTGATAACTTAACTTGAGATAACCCTCTGTTTTCACGAATAGTTTTCAATTTTGCATCAAAGTAAACATTTTCATAGCGTTCATCCATTGCATTGATAAATTGACTAAAATCCATCTCATGAATAGGGTAATTCAGAGTAACCAGAAATGATGAACATTGAATGAAACCAGTTAAATTCCAATAAACAGTCATTCACTGCATAATCATACATCAAAGATTAACTTTCGCATCATTTAAATAACATTCGTTGTATGCGTGGGTCATCATTTTTCATCTCCTCTCTAAAACTAATCATTCAAGTTTAATGCGATTAAATCTTCTTTTTCATATTTGTTATGTCCAGCTAAACTTTTCTTATATTTCCAACATTTGATTGCTTCTTCTAAACATTTTCCTGAATTATCGCTAAAAAAATCGCGGATGTAAGTATTATATTCAAACTGTTTATCGATTTTGGTTTTATTTATTTTCTTATCTTCTAAAATATGATAATAGACTTCAACAGCATCATCATAAGTTTTGCCTGCATTGCTTTTCAACCACTTTTGAAATGTAACATTAAATGAGAATGTTTTACCGATTTTCTCTTTGAAATAAGCACGATGTTTTTCACTGCATATAAAATTAGCTTCTATTTCAGCTAAATCATATATTTGATCGATTTTTTGATTAGGCTTAGTTTTTGAGTCTATGGATAATATTTCATTTGTATCAAGATAATATGCTATTTTTTCAGTGAGTTCAATTTTACTTCCAGCTGTAGGCAATTTGTTTTTTCTGCAGAAATCAACAAGTTCTTCTTTTAGATAGTAAAAAGAACGAAATACGGAACTATCTAAGTTCTTGTCTAAATCTGGTCTTTTATCCATGAAATTCATCCTGTCTTTTTAAATACAATTTTAATATTGTTTCTGCTCTACTTTCTAAAGTTGGTAAATGATCAAAATCAAAATACTGAAGTTGATCACTTTCATCATCATTAATATGTAGATCACCTAAAACATCAATTGCCAAAAATAGGGCAATGACTGAGTAAAGTTGATCACCATTAGGATAAGTAAAAAAGTACTCTTCTCCCGATAAAACAGTTAGTAGTTTTAACTCTTTCGCAATTAGTCCTGTTTCTTCATATAATTCACGGTATGCAGTTTCTTCAAGAGATTCTCCAAGCTCCATTGCACCACCAGGAATTCCCCATGTTTTAGTATCAGTTCGATGATTCAACAAAATTTGATTGTCTTTGATCACAAGAATTGTAGCACCGGCGACCATTAAGGGCCGATTACCAACAATTTTTCTTAACTCATTTAAATAACCCATATTATTTCCTCGTTATTTGATTAAATTTCTAAGGTTGTCAATTCGCTCAGGATTTTCATTAGTAGACCATTCTTGAAGTTTAGTACAAGGAAATTGTTCGCAATGTCCACAATGTTCCTGCTTTTTTGAGTTACAACATTTGAAAAGATCACACTCACCCCAAAAAATCTTTCCTTGATTTAACTTGCAACCTAAACAATTTTTTTCGACTTTAAATTTGCAAATATTACAATCAATACCACATAATGAGTAATTTGACATGTGTATGTTCCTCCATTAATTTCTTTGATTATATCAGAAATGAAGCTTATTTGTAGAGATATAATTATTCGCTTTATCCAATACATCTTTAACTTGTGGATATGTAAGGGATGTATAAGCTTCTAAATATGGTAATAATTTTACTGATAATATTTCTTGATTGTCAAAAATAAATTTTTGATGATCAAACTTTGCGATAAAATATGTTGTTATTTTTGTATTTCCATTTGGTAAAAGGTATTCGATTTCTTGTACAAAATCAGTTAATATTTCAACATTGATACCAGTTTCTTCTTTAATTTCACGTTTGGCAGTTTCAATTTTTGTTTCATTAGGTTCCATATGTCCTTTAGGTAGTCCAAAGTGATGATCATTTTCTTCGATTATTACATAATGAATTGTATTATTAATTATTGTATATAAAACAGCACCACAACAATATTCGTATGCCATTGCTTTCTCCTTATTTTTGAATTACTAGTGTATTAAGATGTTTTTTGTATTTGATTAAATCATTCTTAGGGAAGGGTGAACCATGTCCAGGGTATATTACTGTAGCTTCACTGTTGATCATCACATCCCATGATTTCTTATAGTCATCAAGGTTTTCAATCCAAATGATATTTCGATGAATACTAGGAAAATTATTCATTGCAGCATCACCACAAAAAAGTTTCCCGCAATTAGTTAAAAAGCCAACTGAATCTGCTGTATGGCCAGGAAGAGAAATAATACGAATTGGAATGCTTTTATCGATCAAAGGTTGTGACTTACGATCCCAAATGATTGAATTTGCAGGTAGTGTAACAGCTGGGAACTCATGTTTTGAATTTCCAATCAATCCCATTGCACTTACAAATATTTTTGCAAGTTTACCAGAACATCCACCGATCCATTGATTGTGACCAGCTAATAATCGTTTAGGAGCTAGCTCATCTACAAGCACAACTGCATTTGTTGCATTTATCAATTCATTTAAAAAACCTGCATGATCATCATGAGCATGAGTGAGTAAAATAAATTTGATTTCTTCTAATTTAATATTGTTTTTTTGTAGTTTTTTACAGAAATTTTCAAAATTTCCTGCATATCCAGTATCAATAACGATGATTCCCAGATCAGTTTTGATAAAATAATTGTTTAATATAAGACTTCCTAAATTTATTATTTCCATGACATTGCCTCAATTTCTTAATAGGTTGATCCATTTGCGTTGCCTGTGTTTATAAAAAATTTACTCCAAATATAGACAAAAGATGTTTTCCATCCAGCATTGATTTCTACTAAATCAGTGTATTGGGTAGTCGATTCATCAATTTTAGAAAGAGTAATTTGATGATTCCAAACGGGGACACTTTTGTTTGATTCATTTGTATAAATGATTTGATCTTTTTTGTTAATTTGGATCACTTTGATCGTATGAATGCCCATCGGAATGAATCCAAACAATTTTAATTTTAATTGCGAAATATTGCCTTCTTGCCAAATTAAATCTGTTGAACAAATAGGGTTAAATGTAGCGTAAGGTTTTGCGATTTGTTGTAAAGTTTCAAGCTTCTGAAGTTTTTCCCAAATGATTTCAAGTGATGCAGGAAACTTGGAAGTAACGATGACTGTCTTTGCCTTCATTAAATATCTCCTTTTATTGTTATACAACCATATTGTTTTCGAATATCGAATAATAATTGAATCAGACTTTTGTAGTAGGGTATAAAAGTACCGTCATCTAGCTTTTCAAATATCTCTTCTATGTTAGCCCATTTCACCTGTTGAACTTCTTCATTTTGTAATATCAAATTATTTAGATCTAACTCTTTTTCAATTAGATAAATATCATCAAAACCAACATCAAAGTTAATTGTTAAATGAGGTCTTACATTTTGCAAATTGAGTGTTAAACCGATTTCTTCAAAGATTTCTCTTTCAATGGCAGTTTGACTCGTATTACCATGGATAGCACTTCCACCAACGGTAATATCCCACATATTTGGCCAGCCTTCTTTAAAAGGTTGTCTTTGTTGAATCAACATTTCACCTTTAGAATTGAATATACAAGCATGAACCACTAAATGATATTCACCAACTTCAAATGAGTTTCCTCTAATCTTGATTTTGTCTGATTTCGTTCTATCGATATTATATACGTCCCAAAGTTCCATTTTCTTGTCCTCTTGTCAGATTATAGCATATTGAAAAGAAAGAAGTCGATTTTGACCGACTTCTTTAAATATACTTTAGTTTTTGATATATTTTTTGAAAAATGCTACTTCATCATCGTTGCACTGAGTTGCTAAATCATAGCGAACATTACAGTGGAAAATATGTTGTGCCATTTTATCTTCTTCAGTACCATAGATTTTTGATTCAACTGGAACACCCTGAGCTTTAAGGATTTCCACCATCGGCTGAACATTGTCTTTTAGGAAATCATAGTATGAACTCATGACATAGCTAGGTGGATAACGACCATCGATTCTACCTGTTACATTCATTAAATCTTTATGGATAGAAGGGTCTTTACCGTAATAATCTTTCAACATACCTTTCATCATTTTCATCATGCCTTCTGCTGGAACATCCAATTGTTCTTCATACATTCCGCAGTTTAAGCCAATGGCAGCTAATCTGAAATCAGGAACTTTGATATCAAATAGAGCTGCATAATCAGGATTTGACCACATTAGCGAATATTGACTGTTTAGCTGAGCACCTGCAGAATCACCGACAATGATTATGTTGTTTGTGTCAATGAAATACTGTTCAGCATGGTCACACATCCATTGTAATACTTGATTGATTTCACGCAATTGTGTTGGGAATTTTTTTATAGGCGCTAAAGTATAGTTGAAGTTAACGAATGTAAACCCACGTTGGGCAAGATTCATTCCATAATATTGATAAACTTCTTTTGTTCCATACACATAACCACCACCATGGATGCTCACGATTGTTGGTAAAGGTTTATTTGTTCCTTTTGGATAATAAACATCCAGTAGATTCCATTTTGGATCATCACCATATTGGATGTTATTGCATCTTGTGATGTCCTCGGGATCAGTTAATCCCTTATCACGCTTTGTATCAAAATGGTTAAACATTGTTTTAAGTACTGTTGCTGCAAATGACATATTGTTGTCCTCCCCGTTTTCCAAATTATACCATAATGATAAAAATAGCTCAATTGAAGCAAAAACACGAAATATACAGTGAAAAAAGTGTATATAAAGAAAAGCAAAAAGTGTATAAACATTAAAAAAGTAGCAATCAGCTACTTATCATGATCAACATGGCGGAGTGGGTGGGATTCGAACCCACGTGCCCGTTAAGACAACCGCATTTCGAGGGCGGCTCGTTATGACCACTTCGATACCACTCCGGATACTAGATTATTTTAACTCTAAATAGTTTGTTTTTCAATTGAATAGTTACTTTGTCTTTGTATTTTTATCTTCCTTTACATTGTGATCATTCACGATGTAAAGACATCGTAAGTTATTTTGATGATGTCGACATATCTGAGTAAAAATGTTACTATGAATGTATAAGATAAATGAGGATAATTATAATGAAAAAATCAATTAAATTTAACATTGCAAAAAACATCAGTATCATTGCAGTAGTAATTTTAACGCTATTTATGTCAGTAAAAGTTGTTTTAGTTAGCGCAGACTCAAGTCCTTCTATTGCAGTAACGGTCACTGGATTAAATGATTTAAAAGTAAATAAAAATGTACATAATGCAAAAATTATTTTTACACTTAGTGATGGTACATATGCAGACATTACATCATCTGATTTTTATGTATCTAATCTACCATCAGGACTTACTTCGGGTACATCGGTAAAAATAAGTGCTACAGTGGTTGAAATACCAATTTCAGGAACTCCGACCAGCTATAATGCAAATACTACGACACTCAATTATTCTTCCAATATTCCTTTATCAAATGTCGCTGGTGCTACTACAGATATTGTTCCTACGGGAGAAATTTTAGCTTCTGCTGTTGCAAAAGCTGATCCAATTACAGTTGATATTACAGGTTTAACAAGACAAGATGTGGTTTATGATGGACTTCCTCATACAGGATTTACTGGAGTAGCCTCTAGTGGAGCTTACACAGGAAATCTAGTGTATGAATATACTGGAACTATGATAATTGGTAAAACGACAACTGCACCAACAAACGCTGGAAGTTATACGCTTACTGTTTCCGTGCCAACAGATGATGAAGAATACAATGGTACCACAAGTTTAAATTTTGTGATAAATAAAGTTCAAATAACAATTACAGGTTTTGATATTACAAAAGTTTATGATGGTAATAATAGTGTAATGAGCTTTGGAAATCCTGAATTTGTAGGTTTCGTAAATAACGAAACTGCATATGTTGATGCACAAGCTTCGGCGACATATGATAATGAAAATATTGGCATTGATAAACCCATAACATTCTATGGTAGTTTTGAAATGGCTGGGGGAACTGCAAATGCGAGTAACTATTCAATCATTCAACCAACTGGAATCAAAGGAAAAATAACTGCACCTACACCTACACCAACTCCTACATCAACACCCACACCCACACCAACGTCGGCAGTTGTTGCTCAAACTACAAATAACGATGATAAATATGTGAGTCCAGCAACTGGTGTTAAAGAATCTAATTTCATTTTTTTGAGTGGTAGTTGTTTAGTAATTATAATTGCATTAATAGTAGAGGTTACTGAAAAAAGAAAGACCAACCCACAAAATTAAGAAAAAGAGCCCTAGAGTTGTGAAAATTCTAGGGCTTAATGCTATTTTACTTCAATGAGTTCGTAATTCTTAGTGCCTAAGCCGATCTCTTCAGCGTGATTTACACAACTTCTCCAGTTTGTTTCTGGATGAGTATTGGTGAAATGATCGTGGTGGTGATCATCGGCTTCATCTAGCATACTACCAGGAATAATTGGGGCATTGTTGCAAGCATCTGCACATGCAGAGTCTAATGCCACAGGATCAAATGAAGCAAACATTCCTACATCAGCACAGATCGGTAAATCATTTTCACTATGACAATCACAGTTTGGACTAATATCGATCGCTAAACTGATATGGAAATGAGGTCTACCATTTACTACTGCATATGTATATTCTGCGATTTTTTCATTCAATACATCATTTGATTCATCCCATTGCGTATGGATCGCATCAAAGTTACACATACCGATACAACGCCCACAACCAACGCAACGATCATAGTTAATTACTGCTTTTTTGTCTTCATTGAAAGAAAGGGCATCATGCGCACAAATCTTCATACATTGACCGCAACTTCTGCATTTTGTTTTGCCAACCTTAGGTTTTGAAGCATTATGCATTTCCATCTTACCCGCACGACTTCCACAACCCATTCCGATATTCTTCAAAGTGCCTCCAAATCCAGTTGATTCATGACCTTTGAAATGACTGATTGAAATAAAGATATCAGCATCCATAATAGCTCGTCCAATTTTAGCTTCTTTAACGTGTTTTAAATTAATAGGTACTAAAGCTTCATCTGTTCCTTTTAAACCATCAGCGATTAAAATGTGACAACCACAGCTAAAAGGGTTATAACCATTCTCATAAGCAGATTGAATATGATCCAATGCATTCTTTCTGCCACCAACATAAAGGGTGTTACAGTCAGTTAAAAATGGCTTTCCGCCCAAACTTTGAATTAATTCGACAATTTTCTTCGCATAGTTAGGTCTAAGATAAGCTAAGTTTCCAGGTTCACCAAAATGAATTTTGATCGCTACAAACTTATCTTTAAAATCAATGTCTTTGATTCCTGCTTGAATCGCAAGTTTTTCGATTTTATCCAATAAATTGTAACCTGGTTTTGCACGTAAATTTGTAAAATAAACTTTAGATTTTTCCATAATACACCTCACTGACTTCATTATACTTCAAATGATGCTGTTTTGCAGAAAAATCTGATAAAAGTGTAGGTTTTATGATAAAATAGTAGGATGATGGAGGGCACTATGCTAATTGATGAAATCCAAATAAAAGAATGTTTAAATGATGAAAAGCTAAACGAACTTTCTAAGTCGACATATCAAAAAGCTAAATTCAGTAATTTTGCCATTCTACAAAACCCATTAACGCGAAACTATGATGTTAAAAGCCAGGTTCAATTAAGGTATTATAAAAATAATGTTCAACTTGAAATTGATAAATTCAATCAGATTAAATCTTTACATTGTGATTGTTTTTATGCTAGCCTTTATAATAAATGTGAACATATTGGGGCAACTTTATATAAACTAAATGACTTAAAAGAATTAAATGGTGGAATCTATCGTGAAAATACTACAATAAGTTCAATTAGTAAAATAGAAAGTGATTCAATTAAAAGAATTAAAGAAGAAGCACAGATGAGTTCGATTTGGTTAAAAGATAAAAAAGATGAATTTTTTAATACTTTACAATCACCAATAAAACCAATAAAGAATAAAATAATTGCTCAACTAAGTTCATTTGATACTCAATCTATTTCTTTGACTTTTAAAACTGGACAAGAAAGATTGTATTTGATAAAAGATCTGACTAACTTCATCAACAATATCAATTTATCAAAAAAACATAGTTATTCATCTAGTTATGAAATGAATCACAATTTTGATAATTTTGATGAAAGTTCTCAAAAACAGATTGAGTTTATAAAAAGAATGAATGATTTCTATCGCACAATGAATGCGAATACACCAATGAATCATCTACAAAGAGAAATCAAATTAACGGGAAGTCAAATTGATGATTTTTTCGATGTATATCAAGAATTAGATAATGAGTATTGTCCTTTTGAATTAGAAAACATATCTAAAACAGTCACGATCAAAGTACGTTTGAATCAAATTGAAGATTTCCAATATTTTGAAATGGATTATTCAACTGGTTGTCATTATATAATATTTGGTAAAGATTATATTTATAATTTTAAATATCTAAGTGATCATGCTTTACAAAGACTTGAATTTGAAAATAATCAAGCTATCAGTAAACTATTTGATTTATTTAGAGATAAAGGTAAAGCAGTCATCACAAAAGATAAATTTAATGAATTTTATCGGCATTTTTTATTACCTATAGATGAATTTGTGGTGTATGAAAACTTTGAACCATCTACGTTTTGTGAAATAGAAAATAAAATTGAAATTTATGCAGATATAAACGGTAACGATCAAATCAGTGTGAATATAGTTGGAGTTACAGATACAAATAAAAAATATGGTTTTTCATTAGATCAAAGTTTTGGAAGCTTGAATTTTTTGAAAGCGGAAACGATTATCAAACAATGTGCCGATGAAGTAGATTATGAAACTCACACCGCTTTAATTTATGATAAGGATGAACATTGGATGGTATTTACGCAGGAAGTAATTCCCTATTTATCAGAGTTTTGTGATGTTTATATCAGTGAACTTTTAAAGACAATGGGTAAATCTAAGAAGTATAATTTTCATGTTAAGGTAAGTGTAAATCATAATTTATTGGCAGTGGATATTGATAGTATCGATATGGATAAAGATGAAATCATTGAAGTACTAAGAAATTATCGAAAGAAAAAAAGATATCACCGTTTAAAAAATGGTCAGGTGATCCAATTACAATCTAATGATTTAGAAGAGTTGGATAAAATGTTAGATAGCTTATCGATCCAATTAAAAAGTAATGAATCTAGATTTGAGTTGCCTAATTATCGTTTATATGCTCTTGATAATCTACAAAATCAGTTTGGTAATTTAGAAGTAGAAAAAGAAGAACATTTTCAAGAATTAATTGAACACATCAGCAATTTTAAAGCTGAGGAAATTATTATTCCTAAAAAATATGACTCTATTTTTAGAGACTATCAAAAATTTGGTTACCGTTGGATCAAGACAATGAGTCAATATGGATTAAATGGTATTCTAGCTGATGATATGGGGTTAGGGAAATCCCTGCAAATGATCGCAATCATGGAAACAGAAAAGATAAGTGGAATACCAAGCTTAGTTGTTTGTCCAGCAACACTGATTTTAAATTGGGGTGATGAAATCAAAAAATTCACTCAAGATTTAAAAACATTATGTATTTTAGGCACTCCTAGAGAACGGGAGCAATCTTATCAAATCATGGCTGATTATGATGTGGTCATTGTTTCTTATGACTATTTAAAAAGAGACATTGAACTACTTCGTGATTTTCAATTCAACTATGTAGTGTTAGATGAAGCACAATCCATTAAAAATCATATTACAAGAAATGCAATGTGTGCAAAACAACTAACGGCATTACATCGCTTTGCGCTTACAGGAACACCAATTGAAAATTCACTCGCAGAACTGTGGTCTATTTTTGATTTTTTAATGCCAAATTATTTATACAATTATACAACATTTCAAAAACGATATGAAAATGCCATTGTAAAAAATCAGGATAAAGATAAACAAGCTGATTTAAAAAGATTAGTAAAACCATTTTTATTGCGAAGACTAAAAAAGGATGTACTGACTGAATTGCCAGATAAAATTGAAAATACATATTTTATGAATTTCAATGAACAAGAAAAGAAATTGTATACTGCCAATTTGATCAGTGCTAATCAAGAACTACAAAAGAAACTCAAGATTGATCAAAGTGATCGATTTGAGATTTTAACTATGTTGATGAGATTAAGACAAATTTGTTGCGAACCAAGACTGATCTATGACAATGTTGTCGCAAAATCGTCTAAGCTTGAAGGTTGCATTGATTTAATCAGAGCATTAAAATCAGGAAATCATAAAACTTTAGTATTTTCATCTTTTACAAGTGTTCTAGAATTAATTGAAAAAGAATTAAATCAAGAAGACATCGATTATTTAAAATTAACAGGTTCAACAAGTAAAGAAGAACGCAAAAGATTGGTCGAGAAGTTTCAGGAAAGTGATATCCCTGTATTTTTGATTTCATTAAAAGCAGGGGGAACAGGATTGAATTTAACGGCTGCCGATGCAGTTATCCATTATGACCCATGGTGGAATATCTCTGCTCAAAATCAGGCAACTGATAGAACCTATCGAATAGGACAAGAGAAGAATGTTCAAGTATTTAAATTAATCATGAAAGACAGTATTGAAGAAAAAATATTGGATATGCAAAAAAGAAAACAAAATCTCGCAGATAATTTTGTCGAAGACAATGAAGGAATCATTACTACAATGAACCTTGATGAATTAGTAGATTTATTGAAAGAGTAGAAGGGAAGATATTTATGAAAATTGCATTAGGACAAATGAATGTTGTACAAGGCGCGATCGCACATAACTTAAATACAATGAAAAATATGATCGATCAAGCTAAAAATGAAAAGGTCGATTTGATTGTTTTTCCTGAAATGTGTATAAGTGGCTATTTATTACAAGATAAATGGTTGGATCCTGAGTTTTGTGAAACTTTAGAAAATGCCAATGAAACTATTAAATCATGGTCCAAAGATATTGGTATTATTTATGGAAATATTTCAACTTATCCTCTTGATAAAGTAATAAAGGGAAGAGATGGAAGAAGTGTACGATTTAATTGTGCTCATTTTTGTAGGGATCAAAAATGGGTCAAAACACTAAATGATGAATTAGAAGGAAGAATCATAAAGCACTTAAATCCAGATTATCGCATCTTTGATGATAGTCGCTATTTTTTATCTGGTATTGAAGCTTCTTTGTATAATCAACAGCCTGTTGGATCATATTTATCTCCCTTCATTTTCGAAATCGATGGAAAAGAAATGAAAATCGCTATAGAGGTTTGTGAGGATTTGTGGAGCGATGAGTATTCGATCGATGTTACAAGTAATTATATAAATCAAGGTATAGATTTGATCGTTAATATTTCAGCTTCTTTATGGACTAAAAATAAAGAAGTTGCACGACAGAAACAAGTTTTAAATCATGCTCAAAAACACGGTGACCAATTTGTTCCGTTAATTTATGTCAACAATTGTGGTATGCAGAATAGTGGTAAAACGATTGCAGTATTCGATGGTTACAGTACTTTTTATAATAAAAAGGGAGAAGTTCAAGCATGTTGTAACGATGACTTTAAAGAAGAATGTTTGATTCTAGATATGGAAGATTCAAATTCATTGGTCGTGAATGAACACAAAGTCTTAAATGCTCTTTTAACGGCAATTATGGAAATGGATAAACAAGTATTTAATTCAAGTGTAAAGTGGATCATAGGATTATCGGGAGGACTTGACAGTACGATCAATGCAGCACTTCTTACGATGGCACTGGGAAATGATAGGATCATTGGCTACAATCTCGCTAGCCAATATAACAGTGATACAACAAAAAACAATGCGCATATTCTTGCGAATAAATTAGGAATAGAGTTACGCGTTGGATCAATTGAAAAACTTACCGAGGCAACAATTTCAACGATTCAAGAATATGGATATACTGAAGAATATGGCAGTTTAGTTTATGAAAATATTCAAGCACGCTTGCGTGGACATCTTTTATCAACTTTTTCTTCGATTGAAAAGGGAGTCGTCATCAACAATGGAAATAAAGTAGAAGTAGCTTTAGGATATTGTACATTGTATGGTGATGCGATCGGTGCATTCAGTCCGCTAGGAGATTGTACTAAAGTACAACTTTTTGAAATATCAAAACAAATCAATGACATCTATCAAGATGAAATCATTCCCTATAACTTATTACCTGAAATCAATGAGGGTAAGATCGAATGGCTCATGCCACCTTCAGCAGAACTAAAAGATGCACAACTTGATCCAATGAAGTGGTTTTATCACGATTGGTTAATTGAAAAATTATTACAATATCCATCTTTTGGTATTGAAGACATTATGCAAAGTTATTTAGATAATACTATTTATGATACTCAAATAGGACAATGGATCAAATATTATGGTTTAGATGATCCATCAGCATTTATTAAGGATATTGAATGGGTATTGAATACAATGTCAAACAACTTATTTAAACGTTTTCAAATGCCACCTATTGTGATGATCACAAGTGGTAGTTTTGGAAATGATTTTAGAGAATCACAGTTTAAAGCTGATCAAAGTGAAAGATTTATTCAATTAAAAGAAGAAATATTAAAAAAAGTATAAAAACTTCCAAATTAGCCCAAATGTACAATACGGAGCCAAAAAACAGCTAAAAACCCTCATTTATTGCCAATATAGTCATTTGCAAGAATATTTTAATTCTGACATAATACAGGCATAGGGAGGGTTTTATTATTTGTAGTCATATTGGGAGCACTGAAAAGTGTTATGACTATATATAAAATTAATTATGAACGACAAAGTAGTATCAAAGTATTTAGCTCAAAAGAGCTGGTTTCATGGCACAACATTATCAGAATTAGAAAGCATAGTTACCAAAGGAATAGACGTTAACTTTAATTTTGGTGTCGAACATGATTTTGGATATGGTTTCTATTTAGCACCAACTTTCGATCAAGCTAAAAAATTCATTGAAAGAGCACTGAAATATTCAAAAAATAAAGACGAAGCAATAGTTATTGAATTTGAATTATGTATTAATCATTGGATTTTAAATGGATATAATATTAAGTTATTTCAAAAATACAATGAAGAATTCGCAAATTTTGTGTTGGATTGCAGGATGAATCCAAACAAGTTTAATCACAACTATGATTTAATTTTAGGTGTGATGTCTGATAATAAGCCAAATGTTGTAGTAGACGAGCTTAGAAAAGGAATTATAACTTATGAAAATGCAATAGAATTACTATTAAAATGGACTTCTGCAGAACAACTATCTTTACATAATCAATTAATCTGTGATAAATTGAGGATAGTAAAAGTAACACAATTGATAGATGGAGGTGATTTATGTGTTAATGAATATAAAAGAATATGAAGAATTATTAAGAAAAGATTTTATGGAAGCATTAATTGATTTTTCTAAAAATGAATTAAGTGTTGAAGAAGCTGAAAAAATTGCAGATGAAAAATTAATTTGTTCATGGTTTTATGATGATGACAGTCCATTTACTCATAAGGGGCCTCGTTGGGCGGCATGGATGGTCGCTAGAGAAATGAAGTTAATCCACAATAATTAAAAACGAAAAGTCAACTTCATGTTGATTTTTTTGTGAAATATCCTCTGTTTGTAACAAGTTTCAGAAACAAATGTAAAAAATGTGAAAGTATGTGAAATAAATGTAGCTTTTTTTAATATACTGAGTATAATAGACAAAAAAGGAGGGGTATTATGCAATACATTACTTTGATTGGTATTCTTATCATCGTAGTAGGTTTCGCTTTCAAGATGGATGTTTTAGCTGTAGTCTTAGTAGCAGGAATTGTAACAGGACTTGTAGCTGGAATGGACATCGTCGCTATTTTAAAGATTCTAGGGGAGTCATTTGTAAAGAATAGATTAATGTCTATCTTCTTAATTATTTTCCCAGTAATCGCTATTATTGAAAGATATGGGCTAAAAGAAAGAGCTGCAGATCTTATCAGTGGAATCAAAAATGCATCAACAGGGGTTGTTTTATCAATTTACATGGTTATACGTACTTTCGCATCTGCTTCCAATGTTCGTATTGGTGGTCACGTGCAATTTGTTAAACCACTTATTCTTCCAATGGCTGAAGCAGCAGGGAAGAAAGCGAAGGGTGCCGACTTATCAGAGAAGGAAGTTGAAGCAATCAAAGGATTATCTGCTGCTAGTGAAAACTATGGTAACTTCTTTGCCCAAAACTGTTTCTTTTCTGCAAGTGGTGTCGTATTGATTCAAGGTACTTTAGTTGATCTTGGTTATACAGATGTAACATTATCAATGGTTTCATCATCTGCAGTGTATGTGGCAGTGATTGCTGTAGTGCTTACTTTCATTCAAGTGTTATGGTTTGATAGAAAATTAAGAAAAGGAGGAGCTAGATAATGGTACAATTTATGACTTTATGGTTTCCAGAATTTTTCTATGTACTTTGTGGTTTAGTTTGTATCGATGCTGCTTTTCGTGCAACAAAGAATGATGAAGCAAAAATAGGAACGACTCTATTTTGGTTCATTTTAGGAATCATCTTTATGTTTGGTAAATTCATTAATCCAGTATTAACGGGGGTATTACTTGTAGTAATGGGATGTTTAACTGCTTCAAAACAAGTTCGAATGGGGAAATTTGTAGAAGCAACTACTGAATTTAGACAAGCTTCTAGCGAACGTATCCGCAACTGGATTTTTGTGCCAGCTGTAACAATTGGAGTAATGACTGTAGTACTATCTTATGTAAAGTATTCGGTAGTTACTGATGGTGTAGTCGCAAAAAAAGCACTTGATGGTGCAGTAATGACTGGTATTTCTTGTTTAATTGCTTTGGCTTTAGCGATTATCGTATGTAAACCAAAAGTCAATGAAACTCGCAGTGATACATCTCGCTTGCTCATGCAGGTTGGTGCATCTTGTTTACTACCACAGTTGCTTGGAGCACTTGGAAGTGTGTTCTCTGCGGCTGGAGTAGGAAATGTGATCGCGGGTATCATTTCAAGCTTTATCTCACAAGGAAATATCGTAGTAGGTGTCATCGTTTATGTATTAGGAATGGTCATCTTTACAATGATCATGGGGAATGCTTTTGCGGCTTTTACAGTTATTACAATTGGAATTGGATATCCATTCGTTATTTCTCAAGGAGGTAATCCCGCATTGATCGGTGCATTGGGTATGACTGCAGGTTATTGTGGAACTTTATTAACTCCAATGGCTGCGAATTTCAACATCGTACCATGTGCTGTGCTTGAAACCAAAGATCCAAAATGGACAGTGATCAAAGCACAAGCACCAATGGCCTTAACAATGATCGTAATTCATGTTATTCTAATGTTAACATTAGGATTCTAGGAGGCTTTTATGAAAATATTGGTTACTGGATTTGATCCCTTTGGTGGAGAAAAAATAAATCCTGCAAATGAAGCAGTAAAAAAATTACCTGATAAAATTGAAGGGGCAGAAGTAATTAAACTTGAAATTCCAACAATTTGTCATGTTTCATTAGCTGTAATCAAAGACGCTATAAAAAAATATGACCCAGATGTAATTTTATCTGTTGGACAAGCAGGCGGACGTGTTGACTTATCAGTTGAGAGAATTGGAATCAATGTGGATGACTGTCGAATTCCTGATAATGCAGGAAATCAATTTGTCGACGAACCGATTTATAAAGATGGACCTGATGCATATTTTGTGAACTTACCTATTAAGGCAATGGTTGACAGAATGTTGTCTAAAGGAATACCTGCCTCAGTATCGAATACTGCAGGAACATTTGTCTGTAACCATGTAACTTATGGTGTTAGACATATGATCGAAACTGAGTTCAAAGGAAAGAAAAGTGGATTTATTCATATCCCATTCTTACCTGAACAAGTTATCGACAAACGCAATATGCCAAGTATGCATGTTGATACAGTAGTTCAAGGTTTGATTTTAGCAATCGAAGCGATCATTCTCAATGATACTGATATCAAAATCACAGGTGGCAAAGAACATTAATTAGTAAGCTCCTTTATTCATTTAGAGGAGCTTTTTTTAAAAAAGTAAAATTTAACTAAAAAAATAAAAGGTCAACCCCTAAAAACTGAGTATATATAAGTGAGGGCAACTTGTATAGAAAGGTAGAAAGCTATGTGTTTAAGAAAAAAGATTCATTTCGTTGATATTTTAATCGATGAATTTTGCAATTGTTTGGTTGATAATCAAACTAATTTGGAGGTTGAAACGATATACGAACAAATTAAAATAGATAAAGTGCTACATAAAAAACTCAAAAGTGATGGTTGGCGTTTTAATTGGTTAAAAGTAGAAGCAGAAGAAATTGTAGCACTAAAAGTTAAAGGCAGCTCTGAGATAGAAGGATTAATAGCATATTCAAAACAAGCAGATTACTTATATGTTGAATTGGTTGAGTCAAATCCTAAAAACATTGGATTAAAGGGGAAATATCATGGCGTTGGGCCGCATTTATTTGCAATTGCTTGTGAAAAAAGCAAAAAAATTGGATTTGATGGAGTTGTTTGTTTTAGAGCCAAAACGAATCTTATAGGCCATTATTACGAAACATTGAATGCTCAAATTTATATATGGCCAAACTATTTGGCGATTTATGAAAAAGATGCTAAAATATTAATAGAAAAATACATTAAAACATAGTAAGTGAGGAGGAAAATTTACGAACGATAAATTATTCGAGTCATGGTGTAAATTTGATGAGTTAGCTGCTGAAGCTGATGGTTATGTTGTAACGAAAGGAGAAGTAATTTATGCTTGATAAGGAATGGATTAAATTATGTATCGATTTTGACAACGCTGCAGCAGAGGCTGGAGGTTATGTTGTACCACCATGGGAAATTTCAGAAGAAGAAAGGGAAGAAGCAGATAAATCATTTAGAGAACATTTAAAAAAATATAAAGAGTCAAAGAATACTTAAAAATGGAAAATAATTAAACTAGGGGGACTTATTAAAAATAAGTCTCCTTTATGTTAAAATGTTGTTTGTAAAGGAACTGAAAATATGGATGCTAAAATAAAATGTCAAAAATTGAATTCACAAGGTAAAGGAATCTTTCAATTTGAAAATAAAATGTATGCTTGCTCAAATTTATTGCCAAATGAAGAAGCGATAGTCGAGATAAACAAAAACCAAGTAAAGCTTAAACAAATAATCAAACCATCACCAGATAGACAAAAAGTACTGTGTGATGTCTTTGATCGTTGTGGTGGTTGTGAGTTTCAACATCTTTCAAATGTTGCTCAAAACGACTTTAAAATGAGTTATATTCAGGATTTATTTCCTCAAAATAAAATTGAATCAATTATTACAATGGATGATCCAACTCATTATCGTCACAAAGTAATTGCTACATTTTCTACAAATAATCAAAAGAAGATTATTGCAGGTATTTATGAAGAAGATAGTCATCATGTATGTCCAGTAAATCAATGTAGGATCCAACATAATGAAGCTAATAAAATTATAGATACAATCGTAAAACTTGCGAATGAATTTCGTTATAGTGCATACAATGAAGATAAGAAAACAGGATTATTAAGACACTGTTTAATTCGTGTTTCACATTATTATGAGGAAGTATTAGTATGCTTAGTTGTAAGTAATACGCAGATTCCTGGAAGTAAAAACTTTATCAATAAATTACGTCAAATCCATCCAAATATTAAAACAGTTGTATTTAATATTAATAACCGTTCCACAAGCGTTGTTTTAGGTAATGAAGAAAAGATTGCTTATGGAACAGGTATGGTCAAAGATAAACTATGTAATTTGGATTTTTTAATCAGTTCTAAAACATTTTATCAAATTAATCCAATTCAAACAGAAAAGCTTTATCATAAAGCGATTGAATTAGCACAACTTTCAAAAGAAGATACAGTATTGGATGCTTATTGCGGAATCGGGACTATTAGTTTAATTGCCGCTAAAGCTTGTAAAGAAGTAGTTGGTGTAGAAATTAATCCCACTTCAATTAAAAACGCTATAAGCAATGCAAAAACTAATCAAATCAAAAATGCTTTCTTCATCACAAAAGATTGTGGTCAGTACATGCTTCAGGTAGCTCAAGAAAAGAAAAAGTTTGATTGTGTAATCATGGATCCCGCAAGAGAGGGAAGTGATGAAAATTTTCTTAATTCTTTGATTAAACTAAACCCAACTCGTATCGTTTACATTTCATGTGGACCAGAAACCCAAAAAAGAGATATCCAACTTTTAACTAAAGCTGGTTACAAAATCAAAAAAGTTCAACCAGTTGATTTATTTCCATACACAATTCATGTTGAAAACATTTGTCTTTTAGAACGATAAAAAACCAAAAATTATTACATATACTTTAAATAAACGACAATTTATATGTCGCATAAAATTTATAAAAACAAAAAAATTACTACAAAAAGTTAGTAAAATGATAGAAAAACGTAAAATATTTGCATTTTTTTTTAAAAAACGAAAAAATTTTTTCCCTTTTTTTCATGTTTTTACCCCTAAAAACACCTTTTTTTGATGAAAATTATCGGTTTTTATCTACTTTCGACAAAATAAAACATATATTTCATCAGAAAAGATATGAAATCCATACAAAAAAACACATATTTACGGTGGAATTATATATATTGTAAGGATTTAATTAAATTCATAAATTCTTACATATCCTTTAAAATAGGCTTTAAACACTAATCATTATGAATATTTATTATTTTCTTTTTTATTTTTGTCGTGGAAATGATAATTAACGCATTCTTTTTTGGGGGAGACAAATTTTTTTAAATTGTTTACATTATTGGAGAAAGGAGGGATAGAAATGAAAAAGCTTATGTTAATCGCAATGACAGCTGTTATTCTTGCATCAAGTAGTGTTGATCCAAGATACAATCGCTGTAAACATGTACACAATGAAGAATGTGGATATGTTGAAGAAACACAAGAAGGTTGTACACATGTTCATACCGCTCAATGCAGAACTTTATTAAAGGGGTGCCAACTTGGGGCTGGAGATCATTGCGAAGAACCTTATTAGTTGTAAATCACTTTTTAATTTTAATCATTTAATGTATGATTAGGGTAAAAAAAGAGGGATGTTTATGAAGCGTAATGAATTAGGTTTGTATTTTAAAACTCTACGATTAGTTCGAGGTCTTACAAAAAAAGAGGCAGCACGTTTGTATCACATTTCGTTGTCTTATTTGGATTTGATTGAAGATGACATCAAGTACGTAAGTATCAGTAATGATTTAAAGTGCCGAATGTCGGAAGTGTACAATATCAGAATCAAAGAAAACGAAAATGAAATAGATCAATTAAATCAACTATTCAATCAATATTTTAATGCTTGTTTCTATAGCTTAAAAGATGAAATTTCAGAGATCTATGAATTGATTCAAAAGAAGAAAGCTCTGATAAAAAACACTTTACTTTATCCAAAATATCTTTTGATTGAATACTTACATGGATTCTACTTAGAAATTCCAATTGAAGATCAAGAAGTGATCAGTAATATTTTATCAAAAATATTTATGCAATTCGAAAGCCGTGATCTACAAATTTATTATTTGTACTTATCCATGGAACTTCGAAATGTAGGTCAGTCAGAACATGCAAAAAATTGTTTGGAAACTGCATTAGAATATTGGAATGATGATGTGATACAATCTCTACTTTATTCTAGACTTAGTATGATATGTAGTGTTTTAGGTAAGAATTTTGATTCGTTGAGTTGCGCTTTAAAAGCGAAGGCATTATTTGAAAAGACAAATAACTATATTCGCAACGCTCGATGCTTGAATAGTATTGGGTTGATTTACTTAAATTTAGGGGATTATTTAGAATCCATTAATTATTTTAATGAAGCGATCAGTTGTGGAAAATTGATCAATGATAACACTATTACTTCAACTAGTTACTTTAATATTGTCATTGCGTATTTATTTTTAGATGACTACTCCTCAGCCATCGAATCAATAAATAAGGCAATTGATTACGGGTACAATAAGACAAAACTTTACTATAATACAGCGTTTGCTTATTGGAAACTGAATCAAATTAAAGAAAGTAAAAAGTGGATCAAAGATGGAATTTATAAAGCAGCTGATTTAGAAAAAAATGATGTTGAGTATAAATTTTTGAAGCTATTTGAAAAAATGCTTTCAAAGCCGAATGAAGAAATTACATATCTTGAAAAAATCGTGGAACTTACTGAAAAGAAGAATGCCTCCCAAGCTGATTTCTTAAAACTATATTATCGAGAACTTATAAGAAAGTATAAAGCAAATGATATGTATAAAGAAGCACTTGAATGCATGGAGAAGAATGCAAAATTATATCAAATATTAAAATAGTAGTGGCTAGATGTCCCCTAACTTATCAAAAAGAACAATTAATTGAAAGGGGGCTTTATTATGAGATTGTCACAATATACGAATGTAGTTCGTAGATTTGACTATTATATTATGCACAATACGTTGCATAACTCATTTTTAACATTAGATACAAAAGAGTTACAAGAACAATTTGATGAGATCGAGGGGATTTTCAAGTATGATCCTGAAAATCCTTTACATCAAATGCTAAATGATAAGAAAATGATTGTAAGTAAGAATGATGTCAGTGAAGTTAGCTTAGCTAAGTTTTATACCGACAAGAAACATTCAACGATGAAATTATTTATTATCGTTAATGATAAAGATAATCGCAGTATTGATACTTTGATGCTGGAAAACATTTATCACTTTATTATAAGTGAAGTATTTAAGAATCATTTATTTGGTTTAGAGATTACGATTGGAGGATATAATCCATTACTTAAAATGGAAATATTAACTCCATTTATTGAAAAAGTACATCAGTTTTGTGAAGAGAATGAACTTAATTTTATTGGCTCATTTAAAATTCCACCAGTGTTATTGAATGTTCAAACACTTGTAGAATTGAATCAACATAACATTGAACATTTCCATATTTGTTTTGATGATGCTTTTATCCTAAAAGAGAAGAAGTATCATGATCAATGGGATAAATCGATTGATTTGATCATTAATTCTGATTTGAAATTTGAATGTACGCTTGATGTTGATTTTACAAACATTGAGAAAACAAATATCGAAGGATGCATTGAATCTTTAGCGAAAGTATTTAAAAATGATGAACGTTTTCAATTTTATTTTGAAGTTGCTGGTCATACTGAAAATGAAAGCTATAAAGCGATGGAATTAATTTATAGAACTGCAAAAGCACTTCATATGAATATTGAAAAAGAATTGAAAAGAATGATACATGTTGGTGGAATGCATTGTGATTCAACGAATGATTATTTCTTTGCGATCGATTATCGAGGTGAATTGTTTAAATGTCATGAATCACTTTCTAATTCTGCAGGAATGTTGAGTGATAAGGGCTATGAAATGGATATAAACAAAACATCTGCATTTACTTACAGTAAATTGAAACAAAGTTGTACTACATGTGGCATATATCCTGTTTGTTCAGGAAAGCGTTGTCCACTTCGAAGTTTAAACAATGATATGTGTAAACATGTTTTAGAACATTATTACAATTGTTTAATCTATTTATATCTATAGTTAGTGGGGTAAGCAAAGATGCCGATATTTAATAGGAAGATCAATTTTTATGGTGATTTGGTTGATTTTGAAGAGCTAAATCAAGAAGGTTATTCAGTATATTATGATAGTATAATCTATGAAGTTTTAAGAGATTTGTGTTTTGTCGCAAATCATAAAGGATTTGAATATATTAAGGATGCAGTAGTTTACTGTTTAGCAAATAATATTACTAGTATTAATGGAACAATTTATAACGTTTTAGCTAAAAAACATAAAAGTACATATGCACGTGTTGAAAGAAATATTCGATCTGCAATCGAAAAAGCATGGTTGATGGCTGATCCAGATGTGATTGATGATTTATATGGACATTTTGAAGAGAATGAAACTTGTAGGCCTGAAAATTTAGTATTTATCAAAACAATTGCCTTAATCGTAAGAAAAAAAGTAACGAAGACTGTAAAATAACGATCTTTGTTACTTTTTCGTTTATTTTATAGTGATTTTTTAATAGAGCTTTGATATAATAAACGTGTTTTTGAAAGGTGGTTATCAAAATGGGACGTGCGCATGAAGTCCGTGCAAAGGCTATGGCTAAGACGGCAGCTGCAAAGACAAAAGTTTATTCAAGATTTGGTAAAGAAATATATATGGCTGCGAAAGCTGGTGTACCTGATCCAGAAATGAATCAAGGGTTAAAACGTAAAATCGCAGAAGCTAAGGCAAATCAAGTGCCAGCTGATGTTATTAAAAGAGCAGTAGAAAAGGCAAAAGGGGGATCTAATGAAAATTATGATTCTTGCCGTTATGAAGGATTTGGTCCAGGGGCTGCTACGATCGTTATCGATTGTTTAACAGACAATGTCAATCGTACTATTTCTGATATCAAGACATGCTTCAATAAAGCACATTGTAAATTAGGGGTAGGCGGAAGTGTTTCTCATAGTTATGATGAAGTGGGAATGTTTTCATTTGCTTATAGTGATGAAGAAACAATGTTAGATGCTTTGATTATGGCTGAAGTTGATGTTAAGGATCTTGAAATTGAAGATGGTATCATGACGGTTACTACTGAAGTATTTGATTTCAATAAAGCACAGATCGCTATCACCGACATTATTGGTGAAGAAGCTGAGTTTGATGTATGTGAAATCACAATGTTGCCTGATGAGTATGTAAAAGTTGAAGGTGCAGAAGACATTGAACTTTGGGAAAGATTATTAACACTTCTTGATGGTGTTGAAGACGTACAAAAAATTTATCACAATGTAGAGGAATAGGGATTAACTCTATTCTTTTTTCTTGGTATAATAAATGAAAATGGAGAAATGATGATGAGAAGAGTTATTACATATGGAACTTATGATTTATTGCATTGGGGACATATTCGTCTTTTGAAAAGAGCTAAGCAACAAGGTGATTATTTGATTGTCGCATTAAGCAGTGATGAATTTAATGCAATCAAAGGAAAGAAAGCATATCATGATTACGCTGAAAGAAAAATGATGTTGGAAGCGATCCGTTATGTGGATCTAGTCATTCCTGAACATACATGGGAACAGAAAAAGGATGATATAATCAAGTATCATGCAGATGTTTTCGTTATGGGTGATGATTGGGAAGGGAAATTTGATCATTTAAAAGAAGTGTGTGAGGTCATCTATTTGCCTAGAACTGAAGGGATTTCTACTACGAAGATCAAAGAAGATTTGGAGCGACTTTAATTATGAAAATATATATTTCAGTAGATATTGAGGGATTAGCTGGAATCGTTAATTTTTCGCAGGAAAATCAGGAAAAGGATCGTTTTCGTCGTGCTATGCACAATCAACTTACATGGGTTATCGAAGGAATCAAGAAAAGTGACAAAAATAGCCAAATAACTGAAATCACGATAGCGGATAGTCATGGAACAGGGTTGAATTTGGATTATGATCTTTTGAGTGATTTAGATGATCGTATATCCTTGATCAGTGGTTATCCTCGTCCGAATTATATGATGCCATGTTTTGATTCAAGTTATGATGTTGTCTTTTTTGTAGGATATCATGGTGAAGTCGGTTCACTCAATGCGAACATGGATCATACTTATGCAAGTCGTGCAATTCATAAAATGTGTATCAATGGGCAAGCCTTATCTGAGACAGAGATCAATGCAGCTTATGCAAGTGAATTCAATGTACCTGTAGGACTTGTGGTTGGGGATGATGGCTTGCAAAACAAACTATTGAAGAATATGCCGTGGGTGAATTATGTGTGTACTAAGCAATCAATTAGTCGTTTTGCGGCAAAGTACTATCCACAAAAGGTCATACAAGAAAATACGATCCAACAGGTCATCAAAACTCTTGATTCTATTCATGATTTATCTTTATATCATTTTGAAAAGCCATATCATCTACAAATCGAGTTTAACTTTGGAGCACAATTTGATCAAGCTTTAACGATACCCAATGTTAAAGTGATCGATGGTAGAACTATTGAACTTGTTTATGATGATTATCAGATCTTGTTTGAGGCAATCATGATGGTTGTAAATGTAGTAAGAGGAGCACATCCATTTAATTAATAAGAAAAGCCGCTTGGCTTTTTTTCTTTAAAATAAATCTAGAATAGTTCCCAGTTTGTTTTTTACTGCATTTCGGTAAATAGTGGTTGCCCAAGCCACATCTTCAACACACATTCCATCTAAATATAATAGAATTATGTCATTTTCATTTTGTCTGCCTGGGTGTTTTTGATTGACTACATCGGCAAGTGGAATGAAGTTTTCCTTTACTAATTTTCCTTCCTGCACTCGGATCAACATTTTCCCAATACAATTTGGTTTTAACGGCTTTCCTAAACGTTCGTGAACATTGCGATCATCTTGATAGGCTTCATACATTTTCCAATTATCTACAGCGATAGTTGCACAGTTCCATAAATCATCATCAAAATCACATTCTGCCGAAATAATGACAAGTGCTCCAGGTTTAATCCACTCTTTTTTAAGTAAAGGTGTGATCTGACCTGAAGTCGCAAAACTAATGATATCTACATTTTGCACCGCTTCTTCTAAATTATCACAAACAACAGTATTGATATTGAATTTGTTTTTGTAATGATTTGCCCAGTATTCACTTTTCTGTTTTGTACGATTAAAAATTCTTAACTCTGTAATATGTGGACAGGCATTCAAAATTGCTTCACAAGAAGATTGGCCGATTTCTCCAATCCCTATGATCGCTAAAACTGTGCTGGCTGGATTAGAAAGATACTTTGATCCAACGCCTGTCATTGCACCAGTTCGCATTGAACTGATTTTGTTTCCTGCCATGATACAGAAGGGAGCTCCAGTCGATACATCGTTAAGTGTAATTGTATGGATTGATCGAGGAAGTTGTATAAGCTTATTGTCAACATTTGAACCATACCATTTACATCCACATACTTGATATTGACCACCTAAATAAGCTATTAGAGCCATAAAACGACGATCAGGCCCATCACTTGGCATTGAGCCTGTAGTGATTTTAGGAAAGGTCAGTTTTAAACCATGACTGTTATGATTTGGACCTCCCATGACATAATCATTTTCAGAAATCAATTTTAAAGTTTCCTCCATCGTTATTAGACATTGGGTCATGTCTAAGCCTCCTGCTTGAATGACTTGATCTTGTGTTAAATACAAAAATTGGACTTTTGAACTCATTTTGTTCCTCCTTTCGTCCTTTAAATAAAATATTATGATGTAACTTGTTGTTTATACTATTTTATCATAATTGCAAAAAATCAACAAAAATAAAAAAATCAATAATTTAACTTAGAAAAATAATTGTGTTAAGTAACTGCTCATGATATGTTTATGATGGAAAATCAATAGGAGATATCGTTATGTCACAAATCAAAACTTCATTTTTAGTGGGTGATGTTCCTCATCCAGAATATCCAAGACCTCAGTTTCAACGTGAATCCTGGCAAAATTTGAATGGACTCTGGAACTATGCAATTACAAAAAGCGATTGTACTCCGACTCAATTTGATGGACAAATACTAGTTCCATTTTGTATAGAAAGCGAATTGTCAGGTGTAAATAAAACAGTGGAGCCAGATCAATTTTTGTGGTATCAACGTAATTTTGAAATAGATGGATATAAAGCTGATCATACAAAATTGTTGCAATTTGGTGCGGTCGATTATGAGTGTGAAGTCTGGATCAATAGACAATATGTTGGTGCTCATACTGGTGGATATTGTCCCTTTACTTTAAATATCACGCCATATTTAATAGATGGTGAAAATGAAATCATCGTTCGTGTTAGTGATCCAACTGATACTGCAAGTTTTCCTCGTGGTAAACAAGTATTAAAACCACAAACTTTTTGGTATACGGCAGTTACAGGGATATGGCAAACCGTATGGCTTGAACAAATACCGACAGAACATGTTGAACATATCAAATATGTTCCTTCATTAACGGGAGTGGATATTACTGTTCAACTTAGCACGGAAATGGATGCGATCGTAAATGTTTTTGATAATGGAAAGATTATCAAATCAGTACAATGTCATCATCAAGAAACGGTTCATATCGAAATCGATGATCCTAAACACTGGACACCTGAAAATCCTTATTTGTATCAAGTTGAAATAAAAGCTAATGCGGATAGCGTAAAGAGCTATTTTGCCTTGCGAACTTGTAGTATAGCTGAAGATGAAAAAGGTGTGATGAGAATACTTTTAAATGGAAAACCATATTTTCAAAAAGGATTGTTGGACCAAGGATATTGGCCTGATGGATTATATACACCTGCAAGTGATGAAGCACTACGTTATGATATCGAGAAAATGAAATCTTTAGGATTTAACGTACTACGTAAACATTTAAAAGTTGAACTCGCTCGGTGGTATTATCATTGTGATACGCTCGGAATGCTTGTGTGGCAGGATATGCCAAATGGCGCACCATATGCCGGAAGTTTACTCAATGTATATTTACCTTATATCAATGTTCATGTCAGTGACACAAACTACAATCGTTTCAAACGCAATGATGAAAGCGGACGCACTGCATATATCCATGAACTAGAAGAAATGATCACAACTTTGTATAATGTACCAAGTATTGTAATGTGGGTGCCTTTTAATGAAGGTTGGGGTCAGTTTGATTCCGTAAAGATGAATGATTTAGTTAAAAAAATGGATTCTACACGTTTAGTTGATCATGCCAGTGGCTGGCACGATCAAGGAGTTGGTGATATCGCTAGTGTTCATAAATATATCTTTAAAGTGACAAAACCTAAATCATGTAAAGGACGCGCTTTTGCGGTAACTGAATATGGTGGTTACAGTTCATGTGTAAAAGGACATGAGTGGGATGAAAAGGGTAGTTTTGGGTACAAGATGTTTGAAGACAAAGAATCTTTATCCAAAGCATATCTTGAACTTCATGAGAAACAAATCTTTCCTTTAATGAATAAAGGGTTGTGTGCAACAATCTATACTCAGCTCAGTGATGTTGAAATAGAAGTGAATGGTATTTTAACTTATGATCGTAAGATATGTAAAATAGATGAAGAAATAATAAAAGAAGTGAATTCAAAATTAGTTTAGTTAGTGCTTCTGCAGGAATTTTAGCGATCGTTAAAATAAATCATGGATAAAATAAAAAGAGTGCCGAGCATTATTTGGCACTCTTCATGGTTTTTCTAACTCCTCCGATTTCAAGTTCAATCAATTTTTTTTGATCTTCAATGGTCATAAAACTTGAATAAAGTTTTGTCGTTTTGAGTTCCATGTTTTTTCTGTTTTTGGGAAGATCTGCGAATCTTGATGCGATTTTTACTTCTGCATCTTGCAATGTTCTTAAATACTGCTGACCTTTATCATTAAAGGCTAATATTCTTAATGTATCAAGAGGTTCAAGCTTTGCGACTTCTTCTTTCGTAATTTGATTAAGCAAGTGTAGGCAACAACGTTGTATTCTAGATTTTGTATATCTTTTAGTACAACTTGAATCAATAAACTGTTGCCAAGTGCTTGAAACTTGTGCTTGTTTGATCAAATGATTTTCAATTCCTTCATTAAACAAAAAAATCGTTTTGATATATTCTGGGTCTAAAGTTTGAAATAATAAACGAAGCGTTGGATAGAATTGATTCCAATTCACTGTTGGTTCATTAATATCCATTGCACAATCATTTGTAATATCTTCATGATTAAAATAGGCTTTTCTTATTGCAGTGGCACTAGAAATATTTTGATAAAGAAGTTCATCATGGTATTGTGTAGTTCTTTGTATGGAATAAGGAGTAATGTTTGTGTTTGCGATTTCCTTTAAGTAGGCAACCGCCAATATATCGTTGGATTGCATCACATTAGAGCCAAGTCCATAAGCTTTAGCATAACCTTCACCTGCACTTAGAGCTTCTTTTAAGTAATCTACTTTAAAACTCATGGAAGCAATTTCCTGTAATTTTTCTAAATCATTAGATTCACTACCAAAGACAATACTTGATACTTTGGCAAGATTTAAAAGATGTACTGCTCCTTGAGCAAATTGTTGGGCACTTTGTGTACAGTAAATATATGGAAGTTCAATTACTAAATCAACACCAGCTGCAATTGCTGCTTCAGCACGCTTAAATTTATCGACAATAGCCATTTCTCCACGTTGCACAAAGTTTCCTGACATAACTGCAATTAAAATATTACATTGTGTTATTTCTTTAGTTTTGGTAATATGGAGTTTGTGCCCATTGTGTAAAGGATTATATTCTACTACGATTCCAGTTGCTTTCATATGATCACCTAGTTTAATATTAACATATCTTCACAATTCTTTCACATAAGTAATTTAAAATCAAATTAGGAAACAAAAAAAGGAGAAATTTTATATGTCAAACAACAATCAAATTGTTTATTCGATGTATCGACCAAGTAAAAAACCATTGGCTAATATTGTGATTGTTCATGGGATGATGGAACATAGAAAACGTTATGATTATTTTGCTCGAGCTTTATGCGATGCAGGATTTGCGGTAATTACATATGATCAAAGAGGACATGGAGATTCAGTTTCAAATCCTGATGAATTAGGTTTTTTCGCGAATGAAAGAGGTTGGAAATTATTGATTCAGGATTGTAATGATGTTTGTGATCAAATCAAAAAAGAATATCCAAAGATTCCAACAATTTTATTTGGTCATAGTATGGGTTCGATCGTTGTACGTAGTTTTACGAAACGACATGATATCAATATTGAAGGACTTATTTTAAGTGGAGCTCCAAATTATCAACCAGCGGTTAAATTTGGTCATTTGGCAGCCCAAGCAATCAGTTTAGTTCAAGGACCTACTAAAAGAAGTGAATTGTTGCACAATATGTCTGTTGGAGCTTTTAACAAAACAATTATGAATCCAAGAACGCCAAGTGATTGGATCAGTGTAAATGAAGAAAATGTGGATACTTATTTGAACGACCCTTTATGTCAGTTTAAATTTACAAATAGTGCTTATGCAGATTTAATGTTTGGACTTCGAGATATTAATGATCTAATGCGTTGGGGTTGCAATAATCCTAATTTACCAATACTGTTTATTGCAGGTTCTGAGGATGTTTGTACAGGACTTGAAAAAGGATTGGATCATTCAATTGGACGTTTAAAAGAAGTGGGTTATAACTATGTTGAAAGACGTGTATATCCCGGACTTCGTCATGAGATATTGAATGAAAAAGAAAGAGATCAAGTTATTACTGATGTAATTCAATGGATCAAACGTAATTGTTTGTGATTGACCATTGAAATTCATTGACTTTTATAACGCTTTTATCTATAATTAACACGTTAGCGAATAGGGTGATTAACGTGAAATGGACGAAGATGGAGTTAATAAACCAGCCAGATGTTGAAATTGATGAAAGATTAACATTTGATTTAGGTCATTTTAACAAATTTGATCGTTTAAAAGATTTGCGTAATGTTACCGTAAAGGGAAATGGGCATTATGACTGCTCGCTTCAAAGATTCAAGTGTATACTTGATTTGGCGGGAGAGATGGTTGTCCCTTGTGCTGTAACTCTAGAAGATGTTGTAGTTGATTTCGATTTTGATGCAGAACTGGAATATAGCTTTCTAAGTACTGATGATGAAGATGTGATCGAATGCAAAAAAGATTTTCTGGATCTTACTCCCCATGTATTTCAGCTTATCTTTGCTGAAGTACCACTAAAAGTTGTCAAAGAAGGGATTACATATCCTAAAGGAGACGGCTGGGAAGTGTTAACGGAAGAAGAATACAGGCAACAGACAAAAGATACTATTGACCCGCGTTTAGCAAAGTTAAGAGATTTTAAGTTCGATAAGGAAAATTAGGAGGTGCGAATATGGCTGTACAACAAAGAAGAGGATCTAAAACAAGAAAAGCAAAACGTAGAACACACTTCAAACTAACTGCTCCAACGTTAGTGAAATGTCCAACATGTGGTGAATACAAAATGTCACACCACGCTTGCCCATCTTGCCAAGCAAAATAATAACCTTAGGGTTATTTTTTTTTGAATTCTTACCTTTTTTGATAAAGTAAGGTTAATTTTAAGAAAAAAATAAAAAAATTTATAAAAATTCACACAAAGACAAAATTCTACGGAGTTTTGTCTTTTTCTAATTGGGCTTTAATAGTTTTCAAGTTCAACTTCTTTGTTTAAAGTTTATAAATAATGTACATTTAAAAATAGAACTTGTATTTTTATGTCTAAAAATGTTAAAAAAAGCCCTATTTAAAAGGATATTTGAAGAAATTAACTCTTCCATTTTTTTTAGTTTCATATATAATAGTGGTAGAAAGTGGTACACAGTGGTAGAAAGTGGGGGACTAGCGATGTTCATGGGCGAATTTAGACATTCGATCGATGCGAAATGCAGACTGATTATGCCTGCAAAATTTCGTGATGAACTTAAAGAGAACTTCATTATCACTCGTGGCTTGGATGGGTGCTTAACGGTGTACACTCAGGAGCAATGGCAAGTCGTATTTGAACAACTTAAAAAACTTCCAAATACGAAAAGAGAAACAAGGATGTACATCCACATGCTTACTTCTAAAGCTGTGGAATGCAATCCAGACAATCAAGGCCGTGTTTTGTTGCCACAAACTTTATTAAATGAAGCAAAGATCGAAAAAGAATGTGTCATTGTCGGAGTAGCTGATCACGTTGAAATATGGGCAAGTGATCGCTGGGATGCATATTACGATCAAGCAAGTTCTTCATTTGAAGACATTGCTGAACAGCTCACTGATTTCCTTGCATAACATGGAACATTACAGTGTATTGCTTACAGAAAGCATTGAAACTCTAAATATTAAACCCGATGGAATCTATGTGGATGGGACTCTAGGAAGAGCCGGACACAGCAGTGAAATTGTCAAACGACTTACGACAGGTCATCTCTATTGTTTTGACAAAGATTTAGAAGCTATCGAAAAATCAAAAATTCGTCTCCAAGATCATTTAGATAAGGTAACACTTGTCCACCGTGATTTTTGTCACCTTAAAGAAGAATTAAATCAAAGAGGCATCAATCGAATTGATGGAATTCTTTTGGATCTTGGAGTTTCTTCTCCGCAATTTGATGAATCACTTCGTGGTTTCAGTTATCGTTTTGATTCCAAACTCGATATGAGAATGGATCAATCACAAGCCTTAAGTGCTTACGAAGTGGTTAATGAATATACATATGAGCAACTAGTATCAATTCTTTATCGATATGGTGAAGAAAAATTTGCCAAACAGATTGCACGAAAGATTGAAAAGGCAAGGGAATTAAAACCAATCAATACTACCTTTGAACTTGTAGACATTATTAAAAGTGCTCTACCTAGCAAGGTTTTAAGTCAAAAAGGTCATCCTGCCAAACAAACTTTTCAGGCAATACGCATTGAAGTCAATCATGAACTTGAATCATTAGAGTTAGCACTCAATGATGCAATTTCTATGCTTAGTATCGATGGAAGAGCGTGTATCATCACTTTCCATTCATTAGAGGACAGACTTGTAAAAGAAATGTTTCTCGAAGTTGCTACACCGGCTAAAGTAGATCGTAATATTCCACTTTTACCACATCAAATGCC
>JAVBMW010000028.1:0-91033 GCA_031551965.1 Holdemania sp.
TAGAAAATTTATGATACTATCATAAATAGGTGTACACCTCCTTCTGCTGTTTGGTCTGAATAACTCAAACATACCAGAAGGTTTTTATTTTTTCTACTTCCCCCGCATAACTTTGTAACATTAAATGTCACCACCCCGCGACGCTTTAAAGCAGTACCTTTACCCCACACAAATTTAAATATCCTTTATTTTAAAGGGGGGAATAAAGTGAAAATCGAGCGTATTTTAAACAACAATGTTGTTATTGTTTATGATGCACAAGGTAATGAACAAGTTGTATGTGGAAAAGGAATTGCCTTTAAAAAAGAAATCGGTGATACTGTTGATGAGCATGAAATCAATAAAGTATTTGTCTTAAAAGATAAACGTGATAATCAAAAATTTCAAGAATTGCTTAATGAAATCCCCTTAGAACATATAGAGGTTGCGAATGAGATTATTGATATGATCAAAATCGATTTAGGTAAAGACTTAAATGATTCGATTTATATTTCACTTAGTGATCATATCTATACCTCGATTGAACGATTTTTGGAAGGAATTGCTGTAAAAAATGGTCTGTTATGGGAAATCAAACATTTCTATGAAAAAGAATATGATTTAGGAATTAAGGCTCTTGATATTGTTGAATCTAAATTTAAAGTAAGGCTACCTGAAGATGAAGCTGGATTTATTGCACTACATATAGTAAATGCTGAAATGGATGAATCAAGTGTTGATCGTGTCATTGAAATTACTAAAATCATACAGGAGATATCTAATTTAGTTAAATATTATTTTTCAATCGATTTTGATGAAAACTCAGTTTATTATTTTAGGTTTATAACACACCTTAAATTTTTCGCTCAACGGTTGATTGCAGGAAATCCTGTTGAAAATTTAAAAGATGATGATTTATTGGAAGTCGTAAAAATGAAATATCAGACTTCTTTTAAGTGTGCTGAAAAAATAGGTCAATTTATTGAAGGAAAATATCATTATTCAATAACGGATGAAGAGAAATTATATCTGACGATCCATATTGAAAGAGTTATTTATAAGACAAAGAAATAGTAATCAATTTCACGCGCGTGATTGATATAGTAAGGAATGGAGTGATTCTAAAGAAGATAGCTGTTATATAAAAAATGGATGGTAACATTAAGTTGGCTAGACCTCTAAACAAGATTCATAATTCGTACTTGAATGGAGGAAATTTAAATGGGAAAGTACAATAAACTCGCGTCTGATATTATTCAAAATATAGGTGGAAAAGAAAATGTAAGTGGTCTTAGACACTGTGTCACCCGCTTAAGATTTATTTTAAATGATGAATCAAAAGCGAACGATGATGTTTTAAAAAACATGGATGGTGTTATCACGATCATGAAAGCCATGGGAGAATACATGGTTGTTATTGGAGAACATGTACCTGAAGTATATAAAGAAGTATGTGAACAATTAGGAACAGATGCTTATCAATCAAAAGAAACAACAACCGAAAATAAGAATAAAAAAAGTTTTGTGGCAAAGGCAATGGATATTGTCATGGCTTCAATGGGGCCTACTTTGAACTTAATGTGTGCCTGCGGAATCATTAAAGGATTACTTGTAATCTTAATGATGGTCGGTGTTGAATATGGTTCTGGATTATATCTTATGATCAATGCTGCTGGTGATTGTTTCTTCTATTTTATGCCTTTATTAATAGGTTATAATGTGGCAAAGAAAATGGAAATAGACCCTGTTTTTGGTTTTATTTTAGTAGCTGCATTGTGCTATCCAACGATTCAAGGAGTTGATCTTGATTTGTTTGGGCATGTTGTGAATGCATCTTATGCTTCATCTTTTTTACCTGCTATATTTGGAGTGTTACTGGCAACTCCGATTTATAAATTTCTAAATAAAACGATTCCAGCATCATTCAAATCATTTTTAACACCTCTATTTACTTTGGCTATTGTTTTCCCAATAACTTTTATCGTAGTTGGTCCAGCTGCAAATTGGCTGGGACAAATGATTTCAGTTGGAATTAATGCAATTCTTGAATTCTCGCCAATTATTGCAGGAATTATTGTTGCAGGATTTTGGCAAGTGTTTGTATTGTTTGGAGTACATGGTGTACTTGTTATGTTTAGTTTTATGGATATGATGCAAGGAAATCCAAGTCTTTTACTTGCACTAACTGGAGTCGCTTCTTTTGCCCAAATAGGTGTTGTGCTTGCGATTTATCTTAAGACAAAAGACAAAAAATTAAAATCAATTGCTTTACCAGCATTTGTTTCTGGAATCTTTGGTGTTACTGAACCAGCAATTTATGGGGTAACACTTCCTAGAATGAAAATGTTTGTGATTTCATGTATTGGAGCAGCATGTGGTGGTTTAGTAGTTGCGTTGTCAGGACTAAAAATGTATACCTATGCAGGTATGGGAATCATTGGATTGCTGGGGCTTTTAAATCCTGAAAACCCACAGATAATCGCGATTCTTTTGATGGTTGTAGTAGCTTTTGCAGTGGGATTTGTATTAGCTTTCTTAACTTATAAGGATGATGATAAAGTCAATGTTGATCCGATTGGCAAAAAAAAAGATAAGGGCTTAAAAGGAACCCAAGAAGTAATCAAAGCACCAGTTAGTGGAAAAGTAAAACCGTTAAAAGAATCAAGTGATGATGCTTTCGCTAGTGAAACATTAGGGAAAGGAGTTGTAATTATCCCAACTGATGGAAAAGTTGTAGCTCCTTGTAACGGTGTAGTTAGAACTTTATTTCCTACAAAACATGCTATAGGGGTAGTAACTGATGGCGGATGCGAAGTACTTATCCATATTGGAATGAATACAGTTGGTTTGGAAGGAAAAGGATTTACGGCACATGTGACTCAGGGTGATAATGTAAAAGAGGGACAATTATTGATTACTTTCGATAAACAGTCCATTGAACAAGAGGGATATAACCTAGAAACACCTATTATCATTACAAATTCTGCAGATTATCTTGATGTCGTTGAAATGTTTGGAACTGATGTAAAACATGGTGATAGCTTAATCACTGTTGTTAGTTAAGTAGGGATTGTATATATGAGTTTTCCGAAAGAATTTTTCTGGGGTGGAGCTACGGCTGCCAACCAATGTGAAGGTGGATGGAATAAAGGTGGTCGTGGTTTAGCGGCTACTGATTTTGTTACTGCTGGATCACACACTGCCCCTCGTATGACAACTGTTGAAATAAATGGTGAAATTAAAAGGGTACCTTATATGATGAGTTTTCCTAAAGGAGTAAAACCAGCTGATGTTGAAGGTGTTTATTATCCGAATCGCGAAGCCATCGATTTCTATAGTCACTACAAAGAAGACATTGCGCTGTTTGCCGAAATGGGATTTAAAATGTTCAGATTGTCCATTGCATGGCCTAGAATCTTTCCAAATGGGGATGATGAAAAACCAAATCAAGAAGGACTTGATTTCTATCGCTCTGTATTTGAAGAATGTAGAAAATATAATATTGAACCACTCGTTACAATTTCGCACTATGATACACCGCTTAATATTGAAACTAAGTATGGTGGATGGGCGAATCGCGAAGTCATTGCGATGTTTGATCGGTACACTGAAACTATCTTCAATGAGTACAAAGGTTTAGTTAAATATTGGTTAACGTTTAATGAGATTAATGTACTTCTTATGGTTACACAATTTTTGCCAAAACAAATGGTGACTAAAGAGTTACTGGATAATGCATATCAATCTCTTCATAATCAATTTGTCGCAAGTGCTCGCGCAGTAAAACGAGCTCACGAAATCGATCCTGATTACAAAGTAGGATGCATGTTGGCTGGAATGTGCAGCTATCCATTAACTTGTGATCCAAAGGATATCTTAAAGAATCAACATGGATATCAAAATGGAACCTACTATTGCGGGGATGTTATGTGCAGAGGGGATTATCCTCATTTCGCAAAACGTATCTGGAAAGAAAACAACATCACATTGAATACAGAACCACAAGACTTCATTGATCTAAAAGAAGGATGTGTTGAATTCTATACATTCTCTTACTACTCAACTTCTTGTATTACAACACATGAGGATGCAGAAAAATCAGGTGGAAACTTCTCCATGGGTGCAAAAAATCCATATCTTGAATATTCTGCATGGGATTGGAGCATGGATCCAGATGGACTACGCTATTTCTTAAATGAAATGTATGGACGTTATCAAATACCAATGATGGTTACTGAAAATGGATTAGGCGCTCATGATAAAGTTGAAGAAGATGGAAGTATCCATGATGATTATCGTATTGAATACTTAAGAGGTCATATTAAGGCAATGGAAGAAGCATTAGCTGATGGCGTTGATTTAATCGGTTATACTTCTTGGGGATGTATCGATTTAATTTCTGCAGGAACCGGAGAAATGGCAAAACGATATGGTTACATCTATGTTGATTGTGATGATCAAGGTAATGGAACTAAAGCAAGATCAAGAAAAGACAGTTTCTATTGGTATAAGAAATGTATCACATCCAATGGTCAAGATTTGAATTAATTAGTTTGAAAGAAAGACATTGAACTGAACACTCACAATGAGCAGTTCAGTTTTTTCTTTGAGATTAATACCTTGAATTTATATCGATATAATAAAAAAGGTAGAAATATCCACGACTTCAACAGATATGTCTTACCAAATATTCTTGTCGTTATTAATCTTAATCATATTTGTAACATGCTTGTTATAGATATACTCTTTTGCTTCATTATGTTCTAGAAGCCGATATTTATTTTATCGTTATTAAAAATTCAACTCGGGTTACTTTAGATCAATTAAGCCTACTATTTTATCAAACACTTCATATATTCAATTGACTCTTTCAACTTCATTGATTTCTTTACTTACTTCTTCATGCCACATAGTATCACCTCAATGTAGATTGTAACACATAATATGCATGTAAATAAAATCAGTCTATTGAAATATATTATCTCATGAAAAAAATAGCATTGAATAACCATAGCAGATAGTGTGATTCACATCTTTCTCTAACTGAATGGAATAAATGCTGTTTTTATTGATTTTAGTAAGCAAAACAGGTATAATTAAATTGAAAATAAATCAAGTTTAAATGCTTATATAAAAGTGTTTATACTTATTTTAAAAAGGAGATTAACATGAATAACAATTTAATTCAACAATTCGAATCAGAAAAAATTAGATCGGTATGGGACGAAAATCAACAAGAGTGGTATTTCTCTATTGTTGATGTTGTAGCAGTTTTGACAAATCAAAAAACAGCTAGAAATGCTAGTACTTACTGGGCTGTGTTGAAAAAGAGGCTTAATGAGGAAGGTGCAATTCAATTGCTTACAAATTGTAAGCAGTTGAAAATGACTGCGAGTGATGGAAAACAACGGCTGACTGATGTGGCTAATACTGAGCAGTTATTACGTATCATTCAATCTATTCCCTCTGCAAAGGCTGAGCCATTTAAAATGTGGTTAGCACAAGTAGGAAGTGAACGCATTGAAGAAACGATTGATCCAGAGCTAAGTATTGATAGGGCAATGGAAACTTATTTGAAGAAGGGCTATTCTCGTGAATGGATCAACCAACGTTTACAAGCAATACAAGTTCGAAAAGAATTAACTGATGAGTGGCAAGATCGTGGTGTTCAAAAAGGAATTGAGTACGCAATTCTAACGAATGATATTACTCGAGCTTGGTCTGGAAAATCGATTAGAGAATATAAAGATTTTAAAAAATTAACTAAAGAAAATTTACGCGATAATATGAGTACTTTGGAACTAGTTCTTAATATGTTGGCTGAAGCGACTACTACAGAATTATCAAAAGAGCATAAACCTGAAGGTTTTACAGAAAGTCAAGAAATTGCTATTAGGGGTGGAAATATAGCAGGGCAAGCGCGCAATGCGATAGAAAAAGATACAGGAAAATCAATTATTACATCAAAAAATGCAAATGATTTTAAAGAGTTAATCACAAGTGTTGTAGAAAATCCAGTACTAAAAGAATCAAAGTAAAAGATAAATAAGCTATTTTTAAAAACAACATCTATTAAAATAAAACGGATTATGTAAAGAATGACCCTTGTCTGAAAGCAAAAACAAGCAAGTGATGCAATCGGAACAAATCGAGAAATTGAACCGAATGTTACAAACAATCTATTGAATGCCAATTATAAATATCAATTCAATCTGGATCAACAAACGCAAAGCATTAAAATCGCAAGTGAAAGATCTGATCCATCGATAATTATGCTTAGTAAATATTACATTTGCCTCAATGAGTTTAAGTGTATGAGTGTTTAATAATCTAAACAATTGAATTTAAATTCAATAAAATATCATGATAAAAAGAAAAGTTCAATAATTAGAATGATATGCCTAATAATCTGAACTTTTTTCTATTTGATAAATTTGTAATGTATGTTTGATGTGTTCTGTTTATTTAACAGGATAGCAATAGATTAAACTTCTTATTATATATTATCCAAGCGACGGCAAGGCATGAAAGCCATTTTCAATAAAGGTAATCAACATTTCGAGTTGTGGATCAGCTGCATCAAGCATCATCGTTTTTTGAATGCCTATAAGTCCACTCACAAGAAACACCATTAATACGCCAACATCAGAATATTGCTCAGCTATAATGTTTTGCATAGCAAGCTTTGCAAATATCGCACTTCGCAGTTTATCGATAAAGCTTTGGCTGCTAAAGCCTAAATAAATGATGTTATCACTACGACAGATTTCCATAGATGCGTATAAATTCAATACAAAATCGCGAGGATTGGTTAAAAAGTGATCTTGTTGTTCTAACCTTTCGATGATTTCGTCTATGGCTTCTTGTTCGAGTGTATCAATCAATGCATATACCGTTTCGTAATGGGCATAAAAGGTTGTTTTGTTGATTTCAGCCAGTTCTGCAATTTCCCGTACAGTAATTTTTTCGATTGGTTTTTTCTGAACCAGCTCGGCAAATGCATTGCGTATAGCTCGTTCTGTCTTTTTAACTCGTAAATCCATTTTCTTTCTCCTAGTCAATTTTATGTGATTTAGTAGGATAAACAACTCAAATTTATGTAAAAGTTGTATATCCAATGTTTTCATTAGATTTTGCTGTTTGTTTCGTCATATTACATTTGCTAGTATAACTGTAAACAGTTGGTTATACAACCAAATTTGTTTATTTGAATGGAGGAAATATTATGGATTTTTGTAGTGTATATGGAAAAGTAGTAATCGTTACAGGAGCAGGGAGTGGTATTGGACAGGCTATTGCAGAGGTTTTTGCCGAAAATGGAATGTGCGTTGTTTGTGCAGATTATAACGTTGATGCTGGTAATAGTGTTGTAGAGCAAATTTGTGCGAATGGTGGTGTAGCAACCTTTGTGAAAGCAGATTGCAGCAACGCAATCGAAGTGAAAAAAATAATTGACAAGGCCATCGAGTGTTATGGGAAGTTAGATGGTATTGTGAACAACGCTGGCATCGGTATGGGTGGCACGCCATTACATGAGTATTCTATAGAAGATTATGAAAAAATTTTTGCATTGAATAGTGAGGGAGTTTTTGCAGGAATGAAATATGGTGTAGAAGCTATTTTAAAAACAAAAAGCACCAAAGGCTTCATCATCAATATCGCATCCATTGCAGGATTAGTGCCACAACGAGGGCAAGCGCTATACACTGCAACCAAATTTGGAGTCGTTGGCATGACGCAGGTTGCTGCGTTGGACTACGCACAATATGGCATAACAGTAAATGCCATTTGCCCTGGATACACGAAAACAAATATTTTTGGAGAGGCACCACAAGCCGCTATTGAACACTTTGCTAGTGATTGTCCTGCTGGGCGCTTGGGTAACCCAGAAGAATGTGCCAATTTGGCATTATTTCTTGCCAGCGATCTGTCGCGTTATATCAGCGGAGCTGCAATACCTGTGGACGGTGCACTGGCGGCTGGCCATCAAAATGTGATTCAATGGAAGCACCCGGAACTTGTTACTGGCGGTGGGTTGAGTGCTGATAGCACAATTGCAACAATTATAGAAAACAAGCAAGGACGAGAAATCGTAAACAGGTATTTACCAGGCTTTGTTGAAAATGAACAGGTAAAAGCTGCTTATGGTATGACATTTGCCGAACTGGCACCAATGTTTGGTTTGCCAGAAAATGCTTTACAAAACTTACTAGAAGCGTTGAATCAACTATAACTTTTTTGATTTCTCTTTTATAGTATTATTATTTCATTTGCCCCTTTTTGAATTCGCTGGGTTTAGTATGAGTGTATTTTATAAAATTTCGATTAAAGCTTCTTACACAGCTATAACCGCATTTTTCTGAGACTTCAGCGATAGAAATATTTTCGCTAATTAATAACTGCTGAGCTTTCAAAATTCTATAGCTATTTAATAGATCCATAAAATTAGTGCCAAAAATAGAATTGAAAATCGAGGAAATATAATTATATGCATATCCCATTTGTAAGGCGATTTCCTTTAATGTAAGTTCTTCATGATAATGATTTTCAATATATTCAATTAGTTCATTGATAATTGGATATGATCTTTGCTTATGATAGCTAAAGTTACTATCTTTAATTTGACAAGATAAAATTTGGTAAAGAACACTTTTGATTGAATAAGGGTCGGCTTGTGCTTTTAATATGCCAATTAGTTTTAATGGTTCTGATAACTCAAAAATTGGTTTTTCAGGAAATAGATCTTTATATGTACCATGATAGTCAGGTATAAATGATTGAGAAAAAACACAAAGATAACTATGAGAATAAACAGGTGTTTTATAGCTATGGACCATTAATGGTGGAATTAAAAAACATTGATGTTTTTTAAGTATATATGTCATTGTATCAACACAGATTTCTATTTCTCCATCAAGACAAACCATAAATTCATAGCTATTATGGAGATGATAGACAAAATTCAAGTTTATATCATCTTGGTGATATAAATAATTGTCTACATTGGAACGTTCTTTTTCATAAATTAGCATATAAATACTGATTACTCCTTAACTATTGTCTAATATTTTATCATTTATGACTACCGGTTACAAGCGAAGTTTTGGTACATTTATAGTAGAGGAGAATGATTATATTATGAAAGAAACTTTTGAAGGAATTAACACAATTAAGTATGAAGGACAAAATTCATCAAACCCATTATCATTTAAATTTTATAATGCAGATCAAGTGGTATTGGGAAAGAAAATGAGTGAGCATCTACCATTCGCAATGGCTTGGTGGCATAATCTTTGTGCCACAGGAGTCGATATGTTTGGAAGCGGAGTTGCAGACAAATCATTTGGCTCAACGCCAGGTACAATGGAACATGCAAAAGCAAAAGTGGATGCAGGATTTGAATTTATGCAAAAACTAGGTATCAAGTATTTTTGCTTCCATGATGTGGATATCGTACCAGAAGCAGAAGATATCAATGAAACAAATAGAAGGTTAGATGAAATTACAGATTATATTTTAGAAAAGATGCAAGGAACAGATATTAAATGCTTATGGGGAACTGCAAATATGTTCAGCAATCCAAGATTTGTGAATGGTGCAGGATCAACTAATAGTGTTGATGTTTATTGTTTCGCAGCAGCTCAAATCAAAAAAGCATTGGATCTAACTGTAAAACTTGGAGGACGAGGTTATGTCTTTTGGGGTGGTCGTGAAGGATATGAAACGCTTTTAAATACGGATATGAAATTTGAACAGGAAAACATTGCAAATTTAATGCACATGGCAGTTGATTATGGGCGTAGCATTGGTTTTGAAGGAGATTTCTATATTGAGCCAAAACCAAAAGAGCCAATGAAACATCAATACGATTTTGATGCAGCAACAGCGATTGGATTTTTAAGACAATATGGATTAGATAAAGATTTCAAAATGAACATTGAAGCCAATCATGCGACTCTTGCCGGACATACATTTGAACATGATTTACGTGTGTCCGCAATCAATGGAATGCTAGGATCAATCGATGTTAACCAAGGTGACTACTTGTTAGGTTGGGATACTGATGAGTTTCCGTGTGACGTATACAGTGCAACGAAATGTATGTTGGAAGTACTGAAAGCAAGCGGATTAACAGGCGGCTTAAACTTTGATGCAAAAACACGCAGACCATCTTATACATTTGAAGATATGTTTATTGCCTACATTTTAGGAATGGATACATTCGCACTGGGATTATTAAAAGCAGCACAACTCATTGAAGATGGAAGAATCGATGATTTTGTAAAAGAAAGATATGCAAGTTTCAATAGTAAACTGGGTCAAAAAATCAGAAGTGGAAAAGCAACTTTGGAAGAATTGGCAAAGGTGGCCTCTGAAATGAAAGCTCCTGAATTACCTGGTTCTGGTAAACAAGAATACTTGGAAAGTGTATTCAATTCAGTCTTGTTTAAATAATATGAAAGCCTATGTTGGAATCGATCTAGGAACCTCTTCTTGTAAGTTATTGCTTATGATGAAAGATGGAACAATCTTGAATACAGTTTCAAAAGAATATCCTGTGTATTATCCACAAAGTGGTTGGTCACAACAAAATCCACAAGATTGGTATGATGCAGTAATTGCAGGATTAAAAGAATTGATTTGCAGTTTTGATGGGGAAATTGCTGGACTTTCATTTGGAGGACAGATGCATGGCTTAGTTGCCTTGGATAAAGATGATGAAGTGATCCGACCAGCTATTCTTTGGAATGATGGGCGTACTCAGAAAGAAGTAAACTACTTAAACGAAGTCATCGGTAAAGAGCGTTTATCAAAATACACTGCCAACATTGCATTTGCAGGATTCACCGCACCGAAAATTATGTGGTTAAAGGAAAACGAACCAGCAAACTACGATCGTATTACTAAAATCATGTTGCCGAAGGATTATTTAGTTTATAGACTAACGGGGATCCATGCTACAGATTATAGTGATGCCAGTGGTACACTTCTATTAGATGTTGAAAACAAAAAATGGTCAGATGAAATGTGTAAAATTTGCTTTGTTGATGAAAATTGGTTACCTCAGCTTTACGAAAGCTTTGCGGCAGTTGGATATATCAAAAAAGAAATTTTAGATGATTTAGGTTTGAAGAATGAAATACTTATTGCAGCGGGTGCTGGAGATAATGCAGCAGCAGCGATTGGAACAGCTACAGTTGAAGATGGCTCATGCAACATTTCACTTGGAACTAGTGGCACAGTCTTTATTTCACAAGACAATTTTAGTGTAGATTCTAAAAATGGTCTGCACAGTTTCGCTCACGCTTCAGGCAAATACCATTTAATGGGATGTATCTTATCAGCTGCTTCCTGCAATCAATGGTGGTTGGAAAATGTTTTGAAAACAGAAAATTATGATGTAGAGTTTAACATAGAAGACCAAATTCTTGGTGAAAATGAAGTATATTTTCTACCATATCTTATGGGCGAAAGGTCACCACATAATGACTCCAATGCGAGAGCTTCTTTTGTTGGTATGCGACCAAATACATCAAGAAATGATATGAATCATGCTATTATGGAAGGTGTTGCGTTTGCTTTACGAGATTGCGTTGAAATCGCAAGAGCTAGTGGTTTAAAGATTTCCTCTACAAAATTATGTGGAGGAGGTGCTAAAAGTAAACTATGGCAAAAGATCATTGCAAATGTGCTAAACATGAATGTAGTCATATTAGAAAATGAACAAGGACCAGCGTTCGGTGCTGCAATCTGTGCCATGGTTGCCTCAAGAGAATACAATGACTTAAAAGAAGCTGTAAGAGTTCTAGTAAAAGAAAAAGAAACAATTGTTCCGGATGCACAAATCGTTCTAAAATATGAAAAGAAATATCAACATTTTACGAAAATTTACCCATGTTTAAAAGAATTATTTCAAATTCTTTAGTGACACAACTCGAAGTTGAGAATTATGTTACAAACAATTAAAAAGGAGATGCTAATGACAAAAAAATATTACTGTAATCCACTGAATGTCGATTATAAATATCAATTCAATTTGGATCAGCAAACACAAAGTATTAAAATCGCAAGAGAAGCAGCTGATCCATCGATGATTATGTTCAAAGGTAGATATTACATGTTTGCCTCAATGAATTTAAGTGTATGGGTAAGTGATGATTTAATCAATTGGACAACACATAGACTACCAGATAATTTACCTTTGTATGATTATGCACCTGATGTAAGAGTTATAGGAAATTATGTTTATTTTTCTGCCTCCAAACGAGGTGAAAATTGCAGTTTTTATCGCACAGAAGACGTGATCAATGGACCATATGAGCAAATAGAAACAAACTTTGATTTTTGGGATCCTAATTTATTTTTGGATGAGGATGAAAGACTCTATTTTTATTGGGGATGCACAAATACTGAGCCTCTTTGGGGTGTAGAACTTGATAAAAACACAATGTTACCCATTGGTGAAAAAGTGGCATTAATTAAAGGTGATCCATATTCAATTGGATATGAGAGAATTGGTGAAAATCATACTATCTATCCTAAAAGCGATGAAGAAGTTGAGCAAGCATATCAATACTTCCTTTCATCACAAAACATGCAGGAAAAAGATTTACCTGAAAGCTATCGTCCTTTAGTTAAGGGAATGTTAAGCAATAAGCCTTATATTGAAGGGGCATGGATGGATAAACATAATGGTGTTTATTATTTGCAGTATGCAGCACCAGGTACTCAATACAATGGGTATGGGGATGGAGTATACATCTCAAATAGTCCGCTTGGTCCTTTCAAATTAGCTGCAAACAATCCTTTTTCATATAAACCTTCTGGATTTGTACCAGGGGCAGGTCATGGATCAACGATGTTTGATGAATATGGGAATTTGTGGCATGCTTCAACGGCAAGAATTAGCTTAAATCACAATTTTGAAAGAAGAGTGGGTTTATGGCCTGCTGGATTTGATGAAGATGGAGAGCTATTCTGCAATCAAAATTATGGAGATTTTCCAAGATACATACCTAAGGGAAAGTTTGATCCATGGCAAGATCCAGAATGGATGTTACTAAGTTATAAAAAAACAGTAAAAGCATCATCAACATACAACGATAATAAAGTTGAAAATGTGGTCGATGAAAACATTCAAACTTGGTGGCAGGCTGCCAATACAACAGGATGGATTGAAATCGATTTAGAGAAAGTATGTACTGTCAATGCGATTCAAATTAATTTTGCTGATGATAAAATCGATATTGAAGTCCCTGGTAAAATACAAGGGACAACCCAAGCACGCTATATTGAAGATCGTAAATTACAAACAAGATGGGTGCTAGAAGCATCGAGTGATGGTTCTACATATCACACTGTTTGTGATAAATCATCAGCCGAAACTGATTTACCTCATGATTTAATAGTAGTGGAAGAAGGTTTCAAAGCTCGCTATTTAAAACTATCGGTTTTAGAAGTTCCTTACAATCAAAAACCATGTATTTCTGGATTTAGAGTGTTTGGAAAATCAGAAGGTGCATTACCTGCAAAACCTGAATTTATAGTGACAAGAACCTCTGACTTGGACATGAAGGTTGAAATTACTGGTGATGGGGTTGGCTACAATATTCTTTGGGGACACAGAGAAGATAAGCTATATCATAGTTGTCTGACCTTTGATAAAACACAGAATATTGGAGCACTTATTAAAGGACAAAATTATTATGTTAGAGTTGATGCCTTTAATGAATGTGGTATTACAAAAGGTGAAGTATTAAAAAGCAATTAATAATAAAATTACAGAGCTATCTTAATCAATCGGATAGCTCTTTTATATTTTAATGTTTGAAAATTAGATAATAAATGGAGTCTGCTTATATTTTTCTGTCGCAGATACTTTAAGATTTTCTCTATAAACTGCAGGTGAAACTCCAACTACTTTTTTGAAGGCAACATAAAAATTTTGGCGACTATTAAAACCACAATGGAAGGCAATGTCAGTTAAAGGTAAAGTTGTATTCTCTATGAACTTAATAGCTTGAGAAATTCTAAAATTAGTTAATAGTTCCAATAAGGTTTTGCCAGTTTTCTTTTTGATGATCCTTTGAAGATAAACAGAAGTAATAAAACAATGATTGGCGATATCTTCTGCACTAATATCGTTTGAAAAGTTGTTTTTAATAAAGTCCATTGCCTTGGAAATATAGATGTTGGATTCAGATAAGCTATTATTGTGACATCGAACGATTCCAATCAACAGCTCTATGATTAAAGCATTCACACGTAAACTAGATTCAATTTGATAATTGCTGGTAAGTTCACTATGAATAAGCTTAATGATTTTATCTACTGAAGCTGTATCATTAAATATCATATTTGAATCTATGATCGAAAACATCGAAGACAATTCCTTTGAATCCTCAATCATTTTATAGACATTAAAACTATCATTTTGAGTTGGAGAAAATTCAAGATTCAACATTTTACAAGGTTTAGTTTTATTAATGATCAGTTTGTGCTTGATCAATGAATTGATCAAAATGAACTGACCTTTTTTTAGTGTATAAGCTTTTTGTTCTTTATCAAAAATCGATATTTCACATTCACCTTGTTCAACATACATGATTTCGGCATTCATATGAGTATGAAATTGCATATTAAAAGATTCGTAATTATAAGCATAGAAGTTATTAATTACAAAAGAGTAATTGGTTAAGTTTTTAAATCCAAAGTAGTTCATATCTTAATTATAGAATATTTGTCGAATAAATCAAATTAAAGGGCTTACAAGTTTGAAATTATTACCTAGTAATAAATAAAAGTGTTCAAATGACTACGCAGAAGAGACGAAAAATAGTTATGATAAAATCAGAATATAGGAGGACTAGTCATGGATTTTAAACTAGAAAACTGCTACTTAGGAATAGAGTTTGGATCAACTAATATTAAAACGGTTTTACTTAATGAAGAATACAATGTAGTTGAAACTGGCTCTTATACTTGGGAAAATCAACTCATTAATGGAATATGGACTTATTCAATGGATGATGCGATTCGAGGGTTACAAAATGCCTACAAAAATTTAAATAACAAAATATTCATTAAACATCAAACACAAATCAAAAAACTAAAAGGAATTGGAATTTCAGGAATGATGCATGGATATCTGCCTTTTGATAAGGAAGGAAAACAATTGACTGATTTTAGAACTTGGCGTAATACGATGACTGAAGAGGCAAGTAATGAGTTAAGCCAACTATTTGATTTTCATATTCCACAGCGGTGGAGTATCGCACACTTGTATCAAGCAATTCTAAACAAAGAAAATCATGTGAAGGACATTGATCATATCACTACACTGGCAGGTTATATTCACTGGAAGTTAACTGATCAAAAAGTAATGGGAATTGGTGAAGCAAGCGGTATGTTTCCAATTGATAGTGAAAAGAATAGCTATGATGAAATGAAGTTGAATCAATTCAATAATTTGATTAAAGATGAAGTTGATTGGAAAATAGAAAAGCTGCTTCCAAAAGTAGTCCGAGCAGGTGAAATGGCAGGTACTTTAACTGAAACTGGGGCAAGACTTATTGATCCAACCGGAATGCTTGAGGCAGGAATTCCGTTTTGTCCGTGTGAAGGAGATGCAGGGACTGGCATGGTTGCGACAAACTCGGTGAAGCAAAATACTGGAAATGTTTCAGCTGGAACTAGTGTGTTTGCGATGATTGTACTTAATAAACAATTAAGTAAAATGTATGAAGAAATTGACTTGGTAACTACCCCTGATGGAAGTCCTGTCGCAATGGTACACTGTAACAACTGTACATCAGACATCAACGATTGGGTTGAAATGTTTTTTGAATACAGTCAAGTAATGAATCAAAATGTGGATATCCAGGATGTTTATACAAAACTTTATTCGCTTGCCTTTCAGGGTGATCCTAATTGTGGCGGACTTCTTAATTACAATTATTTATCTGGTGAACATATTACCAATATTCAGGAAGGAAGACCTTTGTTTGTAAGACTTCCGGATAGTAAATTGAGTTTGGCTAACTTTATGAAAGCTCATATCTTCTCGGCTTTATCCAGTTTAAAAGTAGGATTGGATATTTTTAAGAATGAATATGTTGCCATTCAAAGCATTGTAGGACATGGCGGTTTCTTTAAAACCAAAAATGTCGGTCAAAGAGCAATGGCTGCTGCCATAGAAGCACCTGTTGGAGTTATGGAAACAGCCGGGGAAGGTGGACCATATGGTATGGCACTTCTTGCAGCTTATATGGATTATAATGAAGTTTCATTAAGCGAGTTTTTGGAAGAAGTGTTCAGTAAACAGAATATCAATGTTTTGCAGCCTGATCCGCAGGATGTGGAAGATTTTGATCACTATTACCAAAAGTTTAAAGCAGGTCTTGAAATCGAACTTAAGGCAACTCAGTGCTTTAAAATGGAGGAATAGATATGCTTGAACAGTTAAAGGAAAAAGTTTATAAATCGAATCTTGATTTGGTCAAATACGGACTTGTGCTCTTTACCTGGGGTAATGTTTCGGCTTTTGATAAAGAAACAGGACTGGTTGTGATCAAGCCCAGTGGTGTTGATTATGAAACAATGAAAGCCAGTGACATGGTTGTGGTCAATCTCAATGGGAAAAAAATTGAAGGAGAGTATAATCCTTCCAGTGATACACCGACACATATTGAACTGTATAAGGCATATCCGGAACTTGGCGGGATTACTCATACTCACTCTACTTACGCAACAGCATTCGCTCAAAGCAAGCGGGATATCCCTTTTTATGGAACGACTCATGCTGATTATTTCTATGGAAATATTCCCTGTACCAGAGCGCTTACCAAAGAAGAGGTAGAACAGGATTATGAGAAAAATACTGGACTTGTGATCATTGAAAGGTTTAAAGATCTAAGCCCGATGGAAATTCCTGCTGTTGTAGTGGCAAGTCATGGTGTATTCAGTTTTGGAAAAGATGCCGACAATTCTGTATACAACGCAGTAGTCTGTGAACAAGTTGCCAAAATGGCAAGTATCAGTGAATCCTTGAATCCAAACATCAAAGAAGCAGACAACTATTTATTGGATAAGCACTACAACCGCAAGCATGGTAAAAATGCTTATTATGGACAAACAAAAAAATAAGGAGAATGAAATCATATGAAAAAAACAATCTATTTAGTACTAGGAAGCCAGGATTTATACGGTGAAGAAACTCTAAAACAAGTAGCAGAAGATGGAAAGAAAATTGCAGAATATTTAAATAAGCAAATTGAACAAGCAGAAATTACTTATTATGGAACAATGGAAAACAGCGATCAGATCACAAATATGGTAAAACGTATTAATTTTGAAGAACAATGCATTGGAATCATGGTATGGTGTCATACTTTCAGTCCAGCAAAAATGTGGATCAATGGTTTGAAACGTCTGCAAAAACCAATGGCTCATCTGCACACTCAAGCGAATGAAAGATTACCTTATGATGCCATTGATATGGACTTTATGAATCTAAATCAGGCAGCACACGGTGACCGTGAGTTTGGTCATATCTGTGCAAGACTTGGTTTAAACAATGAGATCATCGTTGGTTATTACAAGGATCCAGCCTTTGTCGAAGATTTAAATAGCTGGATCAGTGTAGTCAAAGGTTATGACTTCTCAAATAATCTAAAAGTTGCTCGTTTTGGTGATAACATGCGTGAAGTAGCAGTCACTTGTGGTGATAAGGTTGCAGCTCAGATGCAGTTTGGCTGGCAGGTCAACACTTTTGCGGTGGGGGATCTGGTACAGGAAATCGCAAAAGTGACAGATAAAGAAGTAGATAACAAAATGAATGAATATAAGGATAAATACGTATTCAATACGGATAACTTTGACAGTGTTAAGCAGCAGGCTATGTATGAAATCGCAATGGAAAAATTCTTTGTCGAAAAAGGAATCGGAGCCTATACCAATACTTTTGAAGATCTTCACGGAATGAGACAACTTCCAGGTCTAGCCTCTCAGCGTTTAATGGATAAAGGTTATGGCTTCGGTGCAGAAGGAGACTGGAAGACATCGGCTCTTGGCGCTGTCATGATGAAGATGGCTGAAGGTAAATCTGGGGCCACAGGGTTCATGGAAGATTATACCTATGATCTATTATCAGGCAATGAACTTGTTTTAGGAGCACATATGCTGGAAGTGCCGGTATCCTTTTCAGCTAATAAACCAGTAATCGAAGTCCATCCACTTGGAATCGGAGGGAAAGAGGATCCAGCTCGTTTAGTGTTTGATGGAATTGAAGGAGAGGGAATCGCAGTATCGCTTGTGGATATGGGAGATTATTTCAAAATGATCATCGCCAATGTTGAGTTAGTTAAACAACCTGAGCCAATGCCTAATCTGCCAGTAGCCCGTGTTATGTGGAAAATCAAACCTGATTTCAAATCAGGAGCTAAGGAATGGATCAGACAAGGAGGAGCACACCATACGGTTGTTTCTACAGCATTAACAGCCAAAGATCTTAAGCAACTCGCAAATCTTTGGAATATAGAATGTGTTGTGATTGGATAAACTAATTAAGAAGTGTTCTTGCAAGTCAAGTGCACTTTTTTAATCTAAAAACAGACCTTGATATTGATAATCAAGGTCTGTTGAAGGGTTATACTATTTTTTGAGTATTGTAATCATATCTGATTGAATGTTTTCAGCTGATGCAGTTATTGTGATTTTATCAATGTTATCCTGTGGCATAATGATTGCTTGCACTAGTCCATTATAAGTTGAATGCACATTATCTAAATAACTATCTTCTGTGACAGGTTCTGCACTACCATATCCTAAAAGTGTTCCTCCAATCACATCGAGTGTTACTTTCTTTTCTTGACTATAGACTCGGATATCGTTGCTGTCAGTTAATGTTATATTCACATAGACTAAATGATTATCACAGAAGGTTTGATGTTCTGGGGTGATCTTGATTTTTGAAACAGATTTTGAGGATACTAAGATATCTTCGCCAACTTGTTGATTTGATGAATTATAGGCAATAGCTTTTAAAGTTCCTTGTTTATATTCAATGTTTTTGAATAGTGCTACACAAGCTTTTACTGCCTTGGTACTAATACATTGATTATTTAGGAATAATTTGACTTTAGATGCAGAAGTATAGACTTTAATTGTAGTTTTTTTACCTTCGTAACCAGGCCACGCCCAACTGTGTCTTGCATCTGTATTTCGCCACATCCCGTAACTTACTTTTTCTTCAGCGTGTGTTAATGGTTCCACCGCAATCGTTGGTTTTTGATCAAGTCCCCATACACTTTGTGCCCAATAGACTTCAGGTCTAAATTCTCCAGTGATTTCAATGATACCTGCACCGCTTAATAGAGCAGGATAGTCTTTTAGCATAGCTTGTCCTTCGCCATAATGAGCGGTAGATAAACCGGATTCACCTAAATAATCCCAGGCAGTCCACATAAAGTCACCAATTAAGTTCGGATATTTTTTAACTGCTTGCCAATTTTTATATAGGTAAGGTGGAAGTGTTTCAGAACCTACAGTAATACGATTCGGATATCTTTTAGGATCTAAACTATATCTTCCTGAACCATAATTGTAACCTGCAATATCAAGAACAGCGAATACATCTTTTGTCGCTAAATCGAATTTTTTGAGTCTACCGATGAAGTTGATGATACCGCCCATTTTATTCATAACTCCATTGACAAAAGTACTGCCAGATTCTTGTTTTGTATCGACAACCATTCCTTCGTCCTGATATAAACCTTTTCCCATGGAAGTAAGTCCATTCAATAATAAGTTAATACCACAGGTTACTGGTCTTGAAGAATCTAGTTTGTGTAAAAGGTCAGTCATTTTTTGAGCATACTGGATTCCTTCAGGTGTTGCAGATTCAGATACTTCATTTCCAATTGAATACATAATCACACTTGGATGGTTGTAATCTTTTGAAACCATAGAAGTTAAATCTTTTTCGTACCATTCTTTGAAGTAAGTAGCATAGTCATATTTATGTTTGTGCTGTGTCCACATATCAGTGAACTCATCCATCATGTAGACGCCATATTTATCACAGGCTTCAAGGATTGCTTTACTGCACATATTATGAGAAGAACGTAGTGCATTGAACCCTGCTTCTTTAAGCAATCGCACTTTTCTATCCTCAGCATCGCTGTAGGCTGCAGCTCCAAGAATTCCATTATCGTGATGGATACAACCACCTCGTAATAGTTCAACATTACCATTCACTTTTAAGCCAAATGTTGCGCTCCATTCAATTGTTCTAATTCCAAATGTTTCAACGACTTCATCGACAACAGTATCATTCTTCAATAAACTCACATGAGCAGTATATAAATTTGGATGATCTGCATTCCAAAGCTGAACATTAGGAATAATTAATTCTGAATCGAATCCTTCAGTTGTAGCAATGATTTTATTGTTGAAAAGGATATTTGTATGCACTGTACAGTCATTTGCGTTAGTTTCATCGATATGAAGTGCGATTTTTCCGGTTTTATAATCCAGAGTATCGATTTGTACACCATGAACGGGAATATAATTTGATTCAGATACATGCATCACAACATTACGATAAATTCCTGCTCCAGTATACCAACGAGAATTAGGGAATAAGCTGTTGTCTGCCACAACTTTGATTTCATTGTCTTGATTCACTATTAAATGTTCATGAATAGGGATGATAAAGTTAGAATACCCATTAGGTTGAAAAGTTACTTGCTGTCGATTGATATAAACTTCTGCGATCATATATACACCATCAAATTCCAACATTATTACTTTATCTTTGTATTCATTAGGACAAAAGAACTGCTTTTGGTAAATGTATTTACCACCTGGAAAGTAACCGCTATCCATGGATAAATCGGCAGATCTAGTTTCTGTAAGTTGAGCGTCATGAGGTAAATTGATGATTGTAGTATTTTGTTCGAAGCCTTCTTTGTAAAATTGCCATTGTTGGTTAAAATCAAATTGTTTCATTAGAACACCTCCTGTTTTAATGTGTTTTGTTACACCTATTATCTTTAATAGTAAAATTTCATACAATTACTGTAACAGTGTACTCATTAAAATAATTTACCAAATCCGATTTTTATGATAAATTTCTAGTAGAGGATTAAGTTATGAGAATACTTGAACAACTACAAAATTATGTTGATTTAAACTCTATCACAAAAGGTGAACCTTTTGATTATGAATCCTACATTGAAATGGGATCTAAAGAAGCACCTAATCTATTTTTTGAAAAAAGAGGAATTGATGACCGTATTTCACTTGTCACTTGGAATACAACTGAAAAAGGATTACAAAAACTAATTTATACTAGTTTATCTGGAGTAATGTCACATGCTGCAGAGATCAGTTTTAGACCAGGAACTTATACTGGAATGCATACTCATGACTATGTGGAGTTTGTCTATGTAGTTCAAGGAAGACTTGTTCAAATATTAAAAGGAAAGACAATTACCTTTACTCAAGGGGAAATTTGTATTGTTGATAAAGATACCCTTCATTCAGATATATTACTTTGGGAAGATTCTACAATTCTGTGTTTGGGAATAGACAATGCAATGTTGGAAAATAGTTCAAAACTGAATGAAGTTTCAAAAGAAATCATTAAACTAATATTACGTAAAAAATCAGAGTATTCTTTTGTGCATTTTGTACCAAAGGAAAATGGGGTAGAAACAGCCCATACTTTTGAAGTGCTATTTGAAGAATTACTTCATGATCGTCCTAATAAATCTCGTATAATTAGAGAATATATTGAACGTTTAATTCAACAAATGTCTTTAGAATACCGCATCGTGCTTAACCGAAAAGAAAGACATGAGTTAAGCAATGCTTTAATTCATGATATGTTAAACTACATTGAACAAAATTATGCAGATATCACAGTTCAAAAATTATCTGAAATGCTTAAATATAATGCTGATTATTTGAGTAAACTATGCATAAAAAAAACAGGACTTTCGATATCACAAATAATCCAAAAAATAAGGATGGAAAAGGCATTGGAGCTTTTAGAAAGTACACAATTGTCAGTTGATGAAATATCTAGACTTGTTGGATACAACAATATTGGATTTTTTTATAAGAAATTCAAAGAATTTTATCATACAACTCCAAATAAAATTAGGTCAGAGTAAAATTTTCGTTTTTTGTTAATGCATTTTACTGAAATCGTAAGTAATGAGGTAATTGAAATAATTTCCCAAGAAAAAGATATAAAATGTTTTTAGTTATTAATGACAAAGCTGATGTTGAGTCAGCGATAACAAGCTTAGTAAGAATTATAGCTAAAGTTTACTGTATTTTAAAAGAGATAAAATTAGGCCGAAATAGCTTAATCGCATACAGCTGTATAGCAATTACTTAATCATTAATTCTATGGTTAGTAAATAGATAAAAAGTAAAGCAGAATGTAACAATTTCACTTAATGAATGGCAAAACCAAATTGCTTCATTGCTAAATACTATTGGCAAAATTATGATTAATGTGGGAGTTATAATTACACTTCGTAGTAAAGATATAATTAGCGCTTGATTAATTTTTTTTGTGGATTGCCAGTAGATAATCATTAATATATTTAATCCCGCTAGAAAGAATCCAAAAAAGTAAATAATGCATCTATCGTGAGTAAACTGAACTAACATGGGATCATTAGGGGCAAAAAGTAGTATAAAGCTATGTGAGAAAAGTAAAATTGCTAGATAACATAATATTCCAATAGTCAAAAATATTTTAATAGCTAGTAATAGTAATTCTTTGCTTCTTGCAAAATCACTTGTACCGTTAAAATAGCTAAAGATTGGTTGTAATCCTTCGGCTAAGCCCAAGAAAACTGTAAGTATAATTAACATAAGATATCCTATGATTAAATACGCTGCTAGACCTATTTCACCAAAATTGTTTTTTATAATAGCAAAATTGTACAAAAAGGTAATGATACCAATAGTAAATTCCATTATAAAAGATGGAAAACCAAGAATAATAATTTGCTTTGCATCATTAAGGTGGAAATTAAACTTTTCGAAATAGAGATTTCCTTGTTTAAACAAGAAATGGGGTGCTAATATGAGGACACTAAAAATGGGGCCAAGTGTAGTAGCAAGTGCAGCACCTGCTATTCCCATATTCAAAGGATACATAAATACATAGTCTAGAACAATATTAGAAATAGCTCCAAAGGTAAGAGCGCACATAGCAAGTTTGGGTTTGCCATCATTTCTTACAAGTGCTCCCAAAAGGAAGCTAAATAGAAGAAACGGAGAAAAGCAAATTATATATTTAAGATATATGAGTGCTTCTGCTTGTATCAGTTCTGTTGCACCTAATAAATTTGCTAATGGGTAAATAAAAACATTCCCCAATATTACAATTAAGGCACCAATAAAAAATAAAATAAGGGTTGATTGTCCTAAGGTTTGCCTTGCTGCTTTAGTTTCTTTGCGTCCTAGTTTTTCTGAAATAATGATCCCTGCACCTGAGGCGACAGCCATAGAAAGTGCAACTAAAATTTCTATAAATGGTACTGCAACAGCAGCGGCAGCCATCGAGTTACGACCAAGGCAATTACCTATAAAAACTCCATCAACAATGACATAAACTGAATTAAATAATAATCCTATCATTTGTGGAACAGCAAATTTTCTAAATAGCTTTAGTGATTTTCCTTCATACATGAGTTTTTCCTCCTAAAATAAAAAGTAGGCCCTTATTTGTGTAACACAGGCCTACTACACAATGTAAAACCCCGGCGGGTTATTTATTTCTGACTAATTCTATTGCCTCTTTACCGCTAAGATAATCGATTGATAGCTCAATAATACAAACAACTTTAAATAATTTATCGATTTCTTCTAATCGACCACGTTTGTGATTCGGTGAGTATTTTTCTGCCAAAATTTCAAATGCATTTCTTTTTTCAGTATCATCAGTTATTATTGTTGCTTTTCCAAATGCAATTATGCTTCGAAAATAAGTTGTATACTCTTCTTCAATTATTTCATCTTTATCGATTACACAAAAAGAAACTTTCTCATTTCTTTCGATTGAATCTAACTTATGACCTGCTTTTGCACAGTGAAAAAATATTTTGCCATTATGATAAACATAGCTAAGTGGAACTGCATATGGATAATCGGAGTCTCCGGATACTGCTAAAACACCTGAAGTGCCACGATTTAAAACAGCAATACTCTCATCTTGAGACAATAGTTGGTTTATACGACGCATTTCTCTAAACATAATAAATTTCTCCTTTACAAATAAAAACGCCCATAATTCATTCCTTCTAGGCCTAACGGAATGAAATAAGGCGTTTACTCGGCAGTAATACTAATGCGCTTAGTATAGCACAACAATTTTAAAAAGCAAATTTTTTTAACAAACCCGAAAATTTTAGTTTTATTAATCACCAAAGTAATCTTCTATGTGTTTTTACTTATAGTGCTTTCATTTGAAATTTGATCATACAAAGAAAACATATCGAATGAATCTATTACATTTGAACTAATAATTCTTATGCTATTTGTAATAAATGTAATGTAATTAAGAGAATTTTATGGTTTTTACAATTTCATTAAAACTTTTTTTATGAATTACATTTGCTATTTTTTCATCATCAGTAAGGAATTGAGTTAGCCAATTATAGAAAGGCTTTAAACGAATTCCATCAGCAGAAGAGGGGGATATCAAAAAAATCATTTGAACATTTTTGCTAGACCATAGAATTGGTTTTTCAAGAATACCAATAGCGACGAAAGTTCTATTTGTCTGTTCCTCGTTAGGGTGAGGGATTGCAATATAATCTTTAATATCTGTGGGTGAAAAAGATTCTCTTGCCATTACAGAAGAATAAAAGTTATCAGATAATAAAATGTGTTTAGATACAAGTTGAATTAATTGTTTAAGAGCATCTTCACGATTATTGGCGATGATATCTGTAAAGAATAAATCTGGGGAGATGATATTAAGAATGCTTTGGTTTTGTTTTGAATCAAAAATATTTTTGATAGATTGATAATCTTTATCAGTGAGAATGGTATTGATTCTATAAACTGGAATATTAATTTCATCCATTTCCAAAGGGACAGTAGTCAAAATAAAATCATATGATTCAAGCTCGATAGATTTACTTGATAGTTTGTAGGCTTCAGATACAAAAATGGTATTGATATGGTCTGAAAAAGCATTCCGAACTTGCATAGCAAGTAATTCAGAAGAGGTTTTTCCTGTTGAACAGACGATGATTATATTTGATTTTGGTTGGTTTATTTTTTGCCTCTCAAGAGCCAAAATAAAGTGTAATGCAAAATAACCTATTTCATCATCTGGAATTTTACATGAATAATTATCCTTAATTGCTTGTAATCCAATAACAGCTAATTCGTGAGAAAAAGGATATTGTTCTTTTATCGTACTTAAAATTGGATTTTTTATAAACATTCCATATTCAGCACGTTGGCGAAACGGAAGTAAATGCAATAAAAGATTTGCCTTTAATTCACTATCACGAAATAAATCAATTCCTTTAACTTTAAAAATTCTTCGTAAAATATTATTTATTTGGCGATTTAAAATTTGTTCTTCATGGTCATCTAAGTTTATGGACAACTGTAAAGAATCTCTATTGAGTTCCTGTTTTCCCAAGATATGCATATTAAGGTAAGCTAGTTCGGAGTTGGGTAATTTAATTCCAAAATATTGTTGAAGTAATTCGTTTAGTTCATCATTGATACTGATTAGCATTGATTTAGAATTATCATACTTAAAATCTATGGAATAATTATTGGTTACGCGCTGGATTGCAATAAATAAATGTATAGCTAAAGTATTCAGAAGTATATCCGAAATATTGATTTTCTTGTTAATAAATAGAGGGATTAGTATTTTTTCTTTTATTGTAAATAAATTATCATTATCTTTAAAATCAATAGGTTCAATCAATGAAACATAAAATTTTCGAATGTCATTTTCATCGCCGATGAGCTTTATGCCATGATTTTTAGTAGAGACAATATCTAAGTTCATTGCTCTTAATGATAATTTCAATTTTCTTAAATCACTATTGAATGTCGATAAAGATATAAAAAGTTGATCAGCTATTTTGTGATTGTAAATCGATTTGTTAAATAGAAGGCTTTTTGCAATAAATCTTATACGTTCTTCTTGAGTTTGAGGAAGACGATTCATGCTTTCAAAAGATGAAATTAAAGCATTAGTTTTATCGATATCATTGATTTCTAAACGCATTCCTTTGTTTGGCGAAAATAATATATGAGCATAATTAAAAGCCATTAATGAATCATTAATAAGATGGACATGATTTAAAATTGTTTTTGAACTCATTTTGAAATAGTCTGAAAGTTGCTTGCTCGTAACAAAACCCGGGTGTTCTAATAAATAATTTAAAATATCTATTTGAATGGAGTTTAACATTAAAATCACCTCTATGCATAATGGGGGTACTAATTACTTAGATTATACCTTATTATTAATGTTGAAGATATTAATTAGTTCCACATTATGTAGAATTAATCTGTGATTTTTACGTTATTACTTATGATACAACTGTATTAACAGAAAGGAGGAGTAAAAATGAATATCTTGCTGATATGTGCTGGGGGAGCTTCAACTAGTATATTAGTTGCAAGTATGCAAGAGGCGTTACCGAAAGAGTATTCTAGCTGGATAATTGAAGCTACATCTTTTTCGGAGTCACATGAAATTATTGGAAAATATGACTATGTGCTTATCGCTCCACAAATTCGTTTCCAAAAGAAGATGCTTGAAGAAAGTTGTAAACTTTACGGCAGTACTCTTATAGAGATGCCAGTCCAGGATTATGGAAAATGCAACGGGAAAGGAATTTTACAAACAGTCATTAATGACTATAAAAATAAGGAGGAAAAATGAATAAATTTTTTGAAAAATTAGAAGAAAAATTAATGCCGATGGCAAGCTTCTTTCAGAGCCAAAGACATTTACTTTCTATCCGTGATGGACTTGTTACAGCAGTTCCATTAACTATTATTGGTAGTATGTTTTTATTGGTTGCAAGTCCACCAGTTTCTGCTAGCAATTTACATCCAACAGGAATTGGACTATTTGATGGCTTTTTAGAAGCTTGGTTCAATTTTGCACAAGCCAATGCGAATTTACTAAAAGCACCATTCAGGGCAACAATGGGAATTATGACTTTAATGATAATATTTGTTATTGCCTATTCATTAGCTCGTAGTTACAAGAAAAATGCTTTAAATTATGCAGTTTATACAACATCTATCTTTGTTTTAGTTGTTGCTCCTGTAACAGAAGGCAAAATTGCTACAACTTATTTAGATAGTAAAGGTATTATTATGGCGATTTTGATTGGTATTATTTCGGTTGAAATTATGAGATTTGCAGAAGATCGAGGTTGGACTATCAAAATGCCTAAAGGTGTTCCACCAGTAGTAGAAAAATCATTTGCAGCGCTTATTCCATTCGCTGTATCATTAATTGTTATTTACTCATTTGCTACAATTGTTCAAATTACAACAGGATTATTATTGCCAGATGCTATTTTCTTTATTTTTACTAAAGTGTCTGCAACAATTGAAAACGTATTTATTATCGCTCCATTAACAATGTTTGAAAACTTATTGTTTGGATTTGGTGTTCATCCAACAGCCGTAGTTGGTCCGATTTTGGATCCGCTTCAAGCAATCAACCAAGGAAACAATGCAGCAGCATTTGAGCTTACTCAAAGTTTCCAAGGATTACCACACATTTATACTCAATCATTCTGGGCATTCTATGTTGCACTGGGTGGTGGTGGAGCTACATTGGCACTATCACTATTATTGCTAAGAAGCAAGAAAAAGGCAATGCGTGAAATTGGTAAAGTTGCTCTTATTCCATCAATTTTCAATATCAATGAACCACTTATTTTTGGATTGCCAATTTTCCTGAATCCTATTTTGATCATACCTTTTATGATTGCACCAGTAGTAAATTTATTCTTAGGTTGGTTTGCAACTTCAATTGGGTTTGTTAATCCTGCAGTTTTTGCAGCACCATGGACAGTTCCAGCACCATTGGGAGCATTGATCAGTTGTTTAGATTTTAAAGCGTTCTTACTTGTAATAGTAATGATTGCTTTAGATGCATTTATATATGCACCATTCTTAAAAATGCATGAAAACACAATTGTTGAAGATGAAGAAAGTGTTACAGAATGAAAAATGAAGAGCTATTAGCATTTGAAATCATATCAAAAGCTGGAGATGCTAGAAGTAAAATATTTGAAGCATTAAATGCACTTCAGGATAAAGATGAATCAACATACGCTAATTTACTAATTGAAGCGGAAAAACTTTTAACAGAAGCACATAAATTACAGTTTAATATTTTGAGTCGTTCTTCTGGCGATGATCCACTTGAAATGAATTATTTATTAGTGCATGCTCAAGATCATCTTATGACGGCAATGGCGATTAAAGATATTACTTCAAAAATGATCGATATTATTAAATCAAACGAAAAGGAGTGAGATATTATGAAATTTCCCAATGATTTTTTGTGGGGAGGAGCCTTTGCTGCCAATCAGATGGAAGGTGCGTTTGATCAAGGCAAGAAAGGCCTTTGTATAGCAGATATCAATGAATTTCGTGATGATATTGCTATTGATAAGAAATATAACGAAGAAGTAACCTCAGGTTTTGTGAAAGAAGCTCTTAATAGTACAAATAGAATTTTTCCGAAGAGAAAAGGAATCGATTTTTATCACACATATAAAGAAGATTTGAAATTACTTGGGAAAGATGGATTAGGTTTAAAAACATACCGTACTTCAATCAACTGGGCAAGAATATTTCCAAACGGAGATGAGTTGGAGCCTAATGAAGAAGGGTTGAAATTCTATGATGATTTAATCAACGAAATAATTGCAAATGGAATGGAACCAATGATAACGATGTCGCATTATGAAATGCCACTTAATCTGACATTTGCTTATAAAGGTTGGTATTCTAAAGAATTAATTGGTTTCTTTGAAAGATATGGAAAGGTTCTACTCGATAGATATCATGATCGAGTAAAGTTGTGGATTCCTGTTAATCAAATCAATTTAATTAAACATGAATCATTTAATCATTTGGGTGTTTTCGAAGATGTTGTGGATAATGTAGATGAGTCGAAATATCAAGCAGTTATCAACGAAATGATTTCATGTGCCGCTATTACAAAATATGCACACGAGAAATATCCAGATTTACAAATTGGAATGATGTTGTGTGGAGGACCTTCATATTCAGCGTCTACTAAGCCCGAAGATGTATTAGCTACATTACGGCATAATCAAATGGAATATTTCTTTGGGGATGTATTATTACGTGGTAAAATTCCAGGATATGCAAAACGGTATTTTGAAGAAATGGGTTATCACATCAATGTATCAGAAGAAGAAAATGAGATGTTAAAGAATAGTTGTGATTTCTTCTCGTTTTCATACTATTATACTCGCTTGTGTAGCATGGAAAGTTTCAAAAATAACAATGAAGTTTTTCGAAATCCAGAATTGCCAGCAAGTCCATGGGGATGGAGTATTGATCCTCTAGGATTGCGTATTATGTTAAATGAATTCTATGATAGATATCAGAAACCGATTTATATAACTGAAAACGGTATAGGATTATTTGATAAGTTAGAAGATGGTAAAATTCATGATGACTATCGACCAGAATACTATCGATTACATATTGAACAAATGAAAGAAGCAATTGCTGATGGAGTTGATCTTCGAGGATACTATGCATGGGCACCATTAGATATAGTAAGTTGTTCATCAAGTGAAATGAGCAAAAGATATGGATTTATTTATGTTGATCGAGATAATTATGGGAATGGAACAAACAAAAGATATTTAAAAGATAGTTTTGAATGGTTCAAAAAAGTAATTGAAACAAATGGAGAAGATTTATAGTTGTGTTAAGCCAGTAGGATTGATAATAGTCATACTGGCTTCTCTTTCAATAGGAATAAACCTTTTTATAATAGCAGATCTTGGTTCGGATTCCATTACTGTATTTCAACAAGGGATTTCCTTGTATACCGGAATTTCACTAGGACAGGCTTCATTAATGTATAATTTATGTTTTATATTTTTAACGTTATTAATAGATCATAAAAAGTTAGGAGTTCTATCATTTGTGACAGGGTTTGGTGTAGGGATTATGGGGGATTTTGTCCGCCCATTTCTAGGTTTTCTTAGTAACAGCAATGTTATTGGTTCTTTCGTGATACTTTGCGTTGCCCAATGTATGTTGTGTTTTGCCTATGCTTTATTAATTGAAATTAAGATGGGTAGTTCAAGTTTAGATTGTTTTATTTTAGCTGTGGAAGCTAAAACTAATATTAGATATGTTTGGATGCGTTGGCTGATTGAACTTATTTTATTGACTATTGGGTTAATGCTCAATGGTGTCATAGGATTAGGAACGATCATATCAGTAATGACAACAGGAAAAATAATCGACACTATACGAAATTTTATACACAAAACAACTCTATTAAAATCAAATGCATCATGATAAAGAGGATCAACTGTTATTACTGTTTTTTTATATTGATAATCTTTATGCTTATTATGTGAGTAAATTAACCACATAAAAACTATCCATGGAGTTAATGGTGATACTTTCTCTTTACCATAATGTATAATGAGTAAATAAAATAAAAAACGGTAATAGGATTCTACGAGGAATAAAATGTTCAATTAACCTTGACAAGTAAAAATGAATACGCTATCATTTGTTTGTAAATAAAGGTTCGTTACTCTTTGTGAGGCTTTACCTTAGAAATACAGATTTGTATTTTTAAGAGAGAACACAAAGAGTTTTTATTTTATTGATCTTAAAAATATAATACGAATTGAAAGAGGTCAATATGTTTAAACTATATAAAAATAAAAAATGTAATATGCTAGCTCCAGTTAAAGGTGAGTGTATACCAATAGAAAAAGTTCCGGATAAAATGTTTGCGGATAAGTTGCTTGGTGATGGAGTTGCCTTTGTATTTGAAGGGAATGAACTTTATGCACCTTGTGATGGTGAAATCATGATGGTTGCAACGACAAAACATGCAATTGGATTAAAAAGCAAAAATGGTTTAGAGATTCTGATACATATTGGCCTTGATACAGTTTCATTAAACGGAGCAGGATTTGAACTATTAGTAAAACAAGGACAGAAGGTAAAAGCAAAAGAAAAGTTGATAAAAGTTGACCAAAATTTTATGCGAACAAATGAAATGAACCTAATTACACCTGTAGTTATTACAAATTCAAATGATTATATTTTGTCTGACAGGGTGATAGGATTAGTTGATGTTGGAGATGCCATACTAAGTTGTAAAAGAAAATAAGGGGGAATTACAGTCATGAGAGTCATTAAAAATATAAATAACAATATATCTATTTGTGTCGATGATGACAATAATGAGCTGATTGCATTTGGTAAAGGAATTGGTCATCTATCGCCACCTTATGATTTGAATGATCTAAGTATAATTCAAAGAACTTATTACAATGTTGACCCTCGGTATTTAGAATTATTGAATTTGATACCACTGGAAATATTTGAGGTTTCAGCAAAAATAGTTGATTATGCAAGATTGAGAATTGATGGAGTTTTTAATTCGAATATCGTATTTACATTAGCGGATCATATTCAGTTCACTATACAGAGATTTGAGCAAAAAATGGAAATGAAATTTACGATGCATTATGAATTGAAACATTTATATGAACCGGAGGTAAAAATAGGAGAGTATGCAATAAAGGTAATAGCTGAAGATCTTTCTATAAATTTACCTCAAGATGAAGTTTATAGTATTGCTCTACATTTTATTAATGCTGAATCAGTTATTCCATCAAATAAAGAGAATAGTAATAAACAAATGATTGAGAAAATTGTTGAAATCATTGAAGGTCAATTTAATATTAAAATCGATCAAAATGGATTCAATTATTCTCGGTTTTGTTCGCACATGGAATATCTTTTGAAAAGATGTTCCGATGGCAAAACAATCAATAGTGAAAATAACAGCATATTTACTACTTTGATCAGTGAGTATCCTGAAGCATACTATTGTGCAAGATTGATTATGGAATATTTAAACGATATTTTAAATTGTACGTTGAGTAATGAAGAGCTTTTATACTTAATGTTACATGTAAACAGGCTTTGTGCTCGTGAGGATTGTTACCAATAGGGCTTAACCCCAGACACAAACGAAAAGATTAAATGTCTTTTTGTTGTCTGGGTTTTATTTTAGGCAAAATCAATGGATAGCGCGCATTCATTGTTTGCATATAAATTATTTGAAAAGGAGAGTTTGACTATGTCAAAGAAAGCTAAATTCGAAGAATTAGCCAATAGTATTATTGGTTTAGTTGGCGAAAAAGAAAATATAGTGTTATTTACCCACTGCGTTACTCGACTAAGGTTTAATGTAAAAGATAAAAGCAGAGTTAAGGTAAAAGAAATTGAAGCAATAAAAGGAGTTATAGGATACCAATGGGCAGGGGATCAGCTACAGGTTATTGTTGGTCAAGAAGTAGATGATGCTTATCAGTTGATCTGCCAAAAAGCAGGATTAATGCAACAAAATGCAATTAATGAAGATTTAGATCAATTCAATATTAAAAAAGAAAAGAAAAAACTAACAATAAGCAGTGCTTTTTCGACTATTGCGGATATTATTAGTGGATCATTGATACCATTTATACCGGTTATTGTTGGCGCTGGAATGTTAAAGGTATTGTGTTTACTTCTTTCAACATTTGGAATTATGGATCCAAACAGCTCAACTTATATTGTTTTATCGATTGTAGGAGATGCAAGTTTCTATTTCCTTCCGGTTTTTGTAGCTAAAGGAGCTGCTAAGAAATTTGGAGCAGATGAAGGTCTAGGGATGTTAATAGGTTTAATGTTAGTCGCACCAGCCTTTGTTGGCATGATCGATGAAGGGATTGCCTTATCTTTTTTAGGAATTCCAGTTTATGCAACTTCTTATGGTTATTTAGTATTCCCTTCAATTCTATGCGTAGCCGTTATGACACCTGTACAGAAGTTCTTCCGTAAAATATCTCCGGAAATGTTTAGAATTATTATAGAACCATTTGGAACATTGATGGTAATGATTCCACTTACGTTTTGCTTGTTGGCACCATTAGGTGCAATTGTTGGGGCGTATCTTACTGAAGGCATATTGTGGTTATACAATACTACTGGATTTGTGGGTATGGCGATTTTAGGTGTAATATACCCACTATTGGTTATTACAGGAATGCATAATGCAACCACTCCATTTGTAATTGAATCATTTGCTAAGATGGGTTTTGATCCACTAATTATGCCAATTGATTGCTTAAACAATATTAATCAAGGGATTGCTTCTGTAGCGGTAGGATTTAAAACGAAAAACAAGGAGCTAAAATCTACTGGGTTTACCTGTGGAATGACCGCAATTGTTGGAGGAATAAGCGAGCCTTCATTGTATAGCATAAATCTAAAATTTAAAACACCATTGATTTGTGCTTGTATCGGCAATTCAATAGGGGCAGGTATTTGCGGATTCATGAAAGTTTACTGTTACACAATTGCTGGTACTGGTGGAATATTCGCAATTCCATGCTTTATGGGGCCAGTAGCATCAAATTTATTATTTTATATTATCGCAATGATTGTTGGAGGACTTGTAACGTTTGTAACGACTTATATGTTCTATAAAGATGAAGTAGCTTACTAGGAGGAAAATAAAATGGCACTGAGAAAAGATTTTTATTGGGGAGGTTCAACTGCCGCAAATCAATGTGAAGGCGCATGGAATGAAGATGGCAAAGGTATCAATTCAGCAGATTTAATGACTTCTGGTGATGTAAATACCCCACGAGAAATTACTGAAGATATTGTTCAAGGAAAAAATTATCCGTCGCATAATGCAATTGATCATTACCATCGCTATAAAGAAGACATCGTTTTGTTTGCGGAAATGGGATTTAAAATGTATCGTTTATCAATTTCTTGGGCGAGAATTTATCCGAACGGTTATGATCTTGAACCCAATGAAGCAGGATTAAAACATTATGATGAGGTAATTGATTATTGTCGGGAATGTGGAATTGAACCAATGATTACAATTTCTCATTTTGAAACGCCCATCGGTATGAAAAGAAAATTTGGTTCTTGGCTTAGCAGGGAAGCAGTGGATTGTTTTGTAAGATATTGCGAAACCATTTTTAGAAGATACAATGGAAAAGTAAAATACTGGCTTCCGATCAATGAAATTAATACAATGACAGACAGTTCTTGGTTTGCAGGGGCAATTGATGAAAACAGCAGTTATAATGACCGTATGATTGCAGGATATCATCAATTGATCGGTAATGCTTTAGCGGTTAAATTAGCGCATGAAATCAATCCAGAATATCAAGTAGGAAGTATGTATGGAGGATTATTCGCTTATGCTGCAACTTGTAACCCCAATGATATCATTGCGAATCAGGAATTCATGAAAAAGCATTTGTTCTACATGGATGTTGAATGTAGAGGCTATTATCCTTCATATAAAATTAAAGAATTAGAAAGAGAAGGAATTACACTTCCAATATTGCCGGGTGATGATGAAATACTCAAACAAGGTACGGTTGATTTTGTTTCTTATAGTTATTACAATACACTTGTAATTGGTGAGAATACAACAAGTTTTGATTCTATTTCTTTTGATTCAGGCTACAAAAATCCTTATTTAGAAAAAACAAAATGGGGATGGGAAATTGATCCGCAAGGATTGAGATACTCTTTAAATTTATTTTATGATCGATATCAAAAACCTTTGTTTATTGTAGAAAATGGAATTGCTGAATTTGAACAATTAGAAGGTGATAAAATTCATGATGATTACCGTAGATCATATTTAAAAAATCATGTTATTGAATTGAAAAAGGCTGTGGAATATGACGGTGTTGATGTTAGAGGTTATTTATGGTGGGGACCTATTGATATTGTAAGTTGTGGAACAGGCGAATTGAAGAAACGTTATGGCTTTATCTATGTAGACTTAGATGAAAAATGTCAAGGAACTGGAGATCGTTATAAAAAGGATTCTTTTGAATACTATAAACAAATTATTGAAAGCAATGGTGAAAATCTCTAGTTTAATATTAACATAAAGAACTTTAGTAATTGCGATCTTTTGGAGTAATGAACTTAAATGAACAGTAAGTTTGTTACTCCTTTTTATATATTCATTTTAGGATAATGAATATATAGAAGAAATTAAGTAAACATAAAAGAATACTTCAATAAATACAATAGATACAATAGATACAAGATAAAGATTTATATTTATTCAAATGGTTAAGATTTAAAATACACAACCATGAATTGAGAATGGCAACGTAACAAAGAATTAGAAAAAAATGTTCAATTTGTCAATTAATGGCAACATATTGAACTGAAGATAGTTAATTCATTTTACATAAAGATAACTAGTTATCTAATCAATCGATTTTTACTCAACTTTAGATATTTCAATTAAAACAATAAAAAGCAATGCAATTAATTCACCATTATTTACTGGTTTAAGAAGTATGGCTATAATTTTTATGATTGTTCTTGTACACAACTATGAGTAGGAACCAATCAATCGGATAGCTCTTTTATATTGTACAGTTTTTGTATTCTATTATTTTACCAAATCCAAAATTTATGATAAATTTAATAGGAGCTACACGTACTTGTTTAACTTCAAGTTATCAGTAAACAAAAAATTCCATGTGATCCAGTAAAGCCAAAGTTATTGAGGGATAAGATGAACGATAAAAAAATACTTTCAACAATCTATGCATTTTTAGCTGCAATATTCTATGCAATGAATATGCCATTTTCAAAACTATTACTATTTGAAATAGAGCCAACATTTATGGCATCGTTTTTATATTTTGGTGCAGGATTTGGAATTGCAACACTCTATTTCTTTAAGAGAAAAGAAGATAAAACTGAAAAATTGAGTAAAGAGGATTTACCTTATACAATTGGTATGATCATTTTGGATATCATAGCACCTATAAGTTTAATGATTGGATTAACAAGTGCATCAGCAGCAAATGCTTCTTTATTAAATAACTTTGAAATTGTAGCCACATCATTGATTGCATTATTTCTATTTAAAGAGATAATATCAAAGCGTCTATGGATTGCGATCCTACTTATTACATTATCAAGTGTATTATTAACCTTTGAAAATATTTCTAGTTTTCAATTTTCATGGGGTTCAATGTTTATCCTGCTTGCAGCTATTTGTTGGGGAGTGGAAAACAATTGCACAAGGAAATTATCTTCTAAAAATACTTATGAAATTGTAATATTGAAAGGAATATTTTCTGGGTTAGGTTCATTTATAATAGCGTTGTTAATTAAGGAAAGACTACCATCAATGTATCATATTCTGCTTGCATTGCTGCTAGGATTTGTTGCATATGGATTAAGCATTTTCCTATATATTAAAGCACAAAAAGAATTAGGGGCTGCAAAAACTAGTGCATATTATGCAGTAGCACCATTTGTAGGAGCATTTTTATCTTTTATCCTATTAAAGGAATCTTTGGCACCAAATTATTTGATTGCGTTGATTATAATGATTTTTGGTTCGGTTTTAGTTGTGTTGGATACTCATGATGAGTAGTGAATTTTAATTTAAATGGTGGAGAGATCAATATGTTTAAAATTAGGAAAGTTTTAAAGTCAGACAAACAATTTTGGTTCAAGCTTGATAATCATATCAGTAATAAAGAATTTGAAATCAAAGTCCGTGATCAGCAGGGTTATATCATAAGTGATAATGAAACTCCCATTGGAGTGATGAGGTATAATTTGTTTTGGGATAATATACCGTTTTTGACTATGATCTATTTTCTTGAAGAGTTTCGCAACAAAACTTATGGTAAACAAGCCATGTACTTTTGGGAAAACGAAATGCATCAACTAGGATACAAAATGGTCATGACTTCTACCCAGGCAGATGAAGAGGCACAACATTTCTATCGAAAATTGGGATATAAAGATAGAGGTAGCATTTTTTTAGATGGAACACCATATGATCAACCACAAGAGATTATTATGATAAAAGTGCTATGAGTTGGAGCTGTTTTTGTACTTTCGCCAACTCTTTTACTGAACTTAATTATGAAAGGAAAATCTTATATGCAAAAGACTCTAATTGACTTAGCAAAATATTTAAAGAGCATAATTCCAGATATTGAAGAAAATTATGATGTTGATCCAAGATTTGAAAAAATCGCAGATCAGGAAGAAATACGTAATGGAATTGTAGCTTTTCGGCAGTTTTTAATTCGTTTATATGATAATTTAATTGTTCAAGGTGAAGATTATTATACTTCACCAAAAGTTGCCCATGAATATGAAAATCGTACCACTTTATCTGTATATTACCCATTTTTACATAATGTCAAAACGATCTTGATGAGAATTGGATTGCATGGTAATTTAATTGATCATTCGCAAAGTTTAAGTTGTGATGAGTCTATGTTTGATAAGAAGTTATCTGGGTCAAGAACTATGGAATGCATAAAATTCTTAATTAATTGTGGATTAATTATTGAAGGAGTTGACTTAACAGATAAAAAAATAGACTTATCAAATACAGGTGGAATCAAGGTGTTTTTTCCAAGTGATCCAAGAATGCTTATTGGTTTAAAGGTTATGGCAATTGCTGAAGTTGAACTTGGAACTCTTGATAATCAGGATGCTTTTATGCGTTGTGATTATAGGATACTGAAAAGTGAAACAACAGATATTATTTCAATATTAAAAGATGCGATGAAATTTTGTTCAAAAGATGTTCAAAATCTAATATTACATATTCATCATCGGTATTTAGATAAGGGTTTAAAATGTGTGGTAGAGATAAAAGGATATTGGATATTTTTTAAGTATACATACAAAAGAAAAGAATTATTTGGATTCAACATGTCATTAAATAATGGCTTTCAAATCAATGTAAAGGCTGAAAATACATCACAATACGCTGAGAATATTAAAAAATATCCTTTGATAATTCAAGAAGAAATATCCAAAGGATATGGATGTGGTAGAAAACGATTTGGCCAATGTGATGGCGGATGTAGAGGATTGATTTTACCAATAGATGATTCTATTTTAAAAATCAAACATGACATAGAAAACTGGCTTGATTTAGAAATGTTTTATAGATAATCAAAATGTTACACTCTTTATTACTTTCTTTATGCGTGTTACTTGAGCTAAAGTAAGCTCTTCACTTCTTTTAATAAGAACATTAATGAAGTCCTTTGAATTGTTTTCATTAACACAAATCATCGCTCTTTGGGCATGTTGAGCAACTTCTTTTGGTCTGCATGTTTCAAGGTGATTGAGTAAAATAGGAAACACAATTTTAGAATACTCTTCATTCGCTTTGCATAGTTTCGCAAATACGGTAATGCTATTATCAATTGTAATGACACTTCCATTATTATAGGCATCAAGTAAAATATCTAAATGTTTGAAGATAGCATCTGCATTCAGCTCAGCGATAGTTGTTAACGCAGTCATACCACCCCAAACTAAGCGATTTTGTTTTGACTGAAGTAGTGCAATGAATTCTTCAGTGTAACTTGAAATAAGTTTAGGATCTCTAGCACCTACTTCATAAAGCACTTTGATGCAGTCATTTGCTATGGTTGCATTTTTGCTTTTTAATCCATCTACAATTTGTTGAACTCCATTTTTATCTTGGGTACTACAAAGAAGTTGTGCTAATTCTATATTTGGTTCTTCATCATTTCTATTCAAAGAATACGCTAATTTTTCAATCATTATAAATCCTCCGTTTTGCTTTAATAATTTCAGTATAGCAGATTACAAACTGTTTCACATAAAAAGATGCAATGAGTTGAATATACTCATTGCATCAATGATCATAATTTTGAATAATTGATTAATTCAATATAGTTGTCTTTTATGTATTCAATCAATTCTTTACTTAAGAAAACTTCTAAATCTTTTTCGCGATAATCATTAAGTGGTGATAATTTTCTTAAAATATCATCGCTATAACCAACGTGGCATCCTATCTCTACTACTTCTTTATCCAATTCAGATTTAAGATAGCTGATGATATTTTTAGTGACATGATGGGGTACATCAGAATTAAAGTAAAGAGAATCTGTCAACTTCACTTGTGAAGCTTGAAAAGTGATAGTTGCTTCTTCATTGTTGAACAGTACTGATTCATTTCGCAATGGAACATTATATTTCCTTGCGAGTTTAATGAATAAGTCTCTAGTTTGTGTAGAGTGATTCATGAATCCATGATGAGTATCAATATGATTCAGTTTAAGCCCACTGTTAAGTAATGCTTGAATCTGAGCTTCCAGTTCCATTTCAACTTCTTCGATCGCTATTTCTTTTTGCATTAATTGCTGTGGCAAATAGAAGTAACCTTTTTCATTGACTAGTGTTGGTACGCGTTTTGGATCAGTGATTGGTTTTCCCATAGTCAATAGGCAATGGATTCCCATTTCAGTGATTCCGTTTTCTAAGGCAAGCTTTGCACTTTCTGCAAAATAAGGAGAGCTGACCAATGCACTGGTATCAGTTACGACACCAAGTTTCATTGCCTCAATAATTCCTTTTGATACACCAAGCGTAAGTCCGTAATCATCAGCATTCACAATTAACTTCATAATGTTTTCCCTTATTGCTTGGGTAGTGTAATTGCGATGCGTCCATGTTTTACAGTAGGAGTGCCTTGTTGCAAGACAATGGTTGCAGAGACATCAACGATGGACTTCGCACAATCGATATATTCATCAATAAAGCTTACATCGATTGGTTTTAAGTGATGACCAGGCCATATCTCGTCATACTCATTGGATAAACTTTTTAAATGTTCCATGGATGCAAGAAACTGGTCAGGAGTTGAGGCAAGATCCATGTGCAATAGAATTCCTTTATCACATACCATATCTCCACTGAATAGTTGGCGATTTTCACGATCCAAAACACAAATCGATCCTTTGGTATGACCAGGTGTTGCGATTACTTCCAGTTTTCTGTTACCTAAATCAAAAATGTGTCCGTCTTTGATATATTCATAATTACCTTGCATGGTTGTGCCATTTTTGACTTGATCAAATTCTTTCTTTAAGATAAATCTTACAAAACCTGGCATCATAGTATTGATTTGATTGTTAAGGTATGAAGGCGTGGTTTGTAAAACCAACAATTCTTTATCAACATCCAAAAGGTAGATTTTATCGAAATAACGATTTGAACCAATATGATCAAGATGAGCATGCGTGCATAAAACTTCGATTGGTTTGTCGGTTAGTTTTTTGACTTCTTCTGCAAAGCCATCAAGTGCCATACAAGTATCGATCAAAATCGCTTTATCCTGTCCGATCACCAGATACGCAGAAGATTCACTGGTAAGTAAATGTTGTTCGATCAGCCAAGTATCATGACCAATATTTTTCGAGATATATTTAACTTTTCCCATAGTTTTCTCCTACTTTTGTTTCTTGAAGAAATCAAGAATTGGTAAAATGTTTTGTGGTTCAAGATAATCTGGGCCACCACCTGCATGAGCAGAACCTTCCAGACAATGAATCACTAAGTTATCAGGTGTTGCATTTTTAGCTTTAGATAATAGATCATAGAAATGCTGGACATCACAAAAATTGATTGCTGGATCTTTTGTCCCTGACTGCAAATAGAAAGGCGGAATTGTATCTCCAATATAATTTTCTGCACTGGCGATTTTCATTTCTTCAAGTGCCTTTGCAGGTTTTTTACCTAAAGCATCCTTAGTCATGATTGGAAACATGATGCGTTGATATAATGTCTTTTTACGTGTTTCATGAAACCAAGTAAAACTGATTACCGGACAAAGTGCTGCAATCCCTTTTACTGCGTAAGGGGCATTTTCATTATGACCTTTTAGTCCAACCATGGATACTAAACTTCCACCAGCTGAGGTACCATATAAGAAAAGACGTTCAGGGTCAATGTTGTACTCTTTAGCGTGGTCTTTGATATGAAGAATAGCTGCAATGACATCATCCAGTTGTTGATGATGGCGTACTTTTGGAGCTAGCCGATAATTCATGGATACCATGGCAAAGCCTTCCTGCATCGCAAAGAAACCAGGATACATATGCCAATCTCTTTTATCCATATACTTGAAACCACCACCATGGACGATGATCACTACTGGAAGTGGTTCATCCGTTGGATTTTCTAGATAATATAGATCATATTTTTGAAGTGGATCTTCGCCATAAGCGATATCGAGTTGTTTGTTTGTGATCCAGTCGATTTTTGGAACTGGAATGTTGGGGGTCATATCGATCCATTCTGGTACAAATTTAGTCTTACGAATTGGAGCTGCCATTTGTGTTACCTCCTTATATTTATTTTTTTGATCATTTCTTTAATGTCAGTATACTGGAAGGAAAACGACCTGTATCCTAAAAATTTAATATATATCTTAAAATTTTAAGCAAGATTAAAAATTTATGATAGAATGATATTGAAATGTTGGTAGCGCTATCATTTCAAAAGCTAATTGACAATAAGAGAAGGAAAATAAAATATGTCAAAATCCTACTATGAAGACGAACAACCAATAAAACATACTCCTTTTTATCTTGAACAAAAGCTAATCAACAATATCACTTCCGGTCATTTGGAAAATGCTTTGATGGATTTAAAAGAGATCAACAAAAACGAAAAAGCTGTTTTAGCTGATGATCCACTTCGATCAGCTAAAAATTCAATTATTTGTAGTTGTACTTTCTTTGCCAGAGCGGCTATCAATGCAGGTGTATCACCTGAAATTGCGTTTACGATGAGTGATCAGTATATCAGAAGATTAGAGCTGCTTGAGACAACTGCAAAAGTCTTGGCTTTTGAATATGAGATTTTGACGGGTTACATTAAGTTAGTGCAAACACTATTAGATAATAAATATTCCAATGTCGTTGTTTTGACTATGCAGTTTATTAACAGCAATCTTAAAAAGGAACTTTCACTGAATTCAATAGCAGAAAAAGTCTATGTGCATCCCAACTACTTAAGTACTGTATTCAAAAAAGAAACAGGAAAGAATGTCATCACTTTTATTAATGAACAAAGAATAAAAGAAAGTTCATTTTATGTAGCCCGTACCGATAAAAGCATTCCAGCTATTGCTTATTTATATAAATTCTGTAACCAATCTTATTATATCAAGTTGTTTAAAGAACACTATGGCGTAACTCCGATCCAATATCGTAAATCATTGGATGTTCAAAGTAGTGCATTGTTGCAAGAAATAGAAATGTCTTAATATTTTATTAATAGAATGAGAAAATTAATATAATTAAAATACCACAATGATATACTTTCATTAAATAAGCATCCTTTATGGAGGTATATAATGAGTGAAAAAATAAAAAAGAAAAATCAAGCAACACCCAAAGAACATCTATCTTATGCGATGTATTTCTTTGGACAAAACATTTTTGGTGCCATCGTTGGAAGCTATTTGTCATTATATTTTACTGAGAGTGGTGTTTTAGCGGTTGCCGTAGGCGTTTTATTTATTGTGGCAAGAATCTGGGAAGCGATAAGCGGACTAATTTTAGGATCTATAGTAGAACGAGTAAAATTTAAAAATGGAAAATATCTACCATGGGTAAAACTTTCAATTTTTTTAGTTCCTTTAAGCATGTTACTCATGTTTTCACTACCACAAACAGTCAGCTCAGAAATAAAAATTCTTTGGGCAAGTTTGACTTATCTAATGTATGGAATGGCTTATAATTTGGGAGATGCAACAGCCTTTGCCTTATCATCAGCGATGAGTCTTGATGTCAATGAGCGAGGAACACTGATTTCACAAGGAAGATTACTAGGAAACCTTGGTGGAGCAGTTGTCATGTTTATCGTACCTTTTATCTATCCTGCGATTGGTTGGTTTTTTACAGTATTAATTCTGACAGCATTAGCGACATTGACAATGATTTTTGTCCCATTTACAGTTAAAGAACGATACGTATTTCAAAATGAAAATCCAGTTACTATCAAAGATATCATTGAACAATTAAAAGTAAATAAACCGATGTTGTACTATTTATTGAGTATTATCGTTTTAAACGCAACCAATACAGCACAATCTGTAGCGACTTTTTTTGCGATTCATTGTTTAGGAAGCCCAGAAATGACTGCGCTTGTTTTAGCACTTCTAGCATTACCTGCTTTGATTTTTACTGCAGTACTTCCAGCTTTAATGAAACGATTTGATAAGTTTGATATTTATATTGGAACAATCGTGTTAAGTATTGTGATCAATGTTGGTAGTTATTTTATAGGATATCAGAATTTTATATTATTTGCGGTTTTCTGTGTTTTAAAAGGAATTGGCTTTGGTGGTGCTTTAACAATGATGTTTATGTTTACGGCAGACTGTGTTGAATATGGACATTTTAAAACTGGTGAGCAAATTGAAGCCATAGGATTTTCAATGCAAGGATTTGCAGTAAAAGTACAAATGGCAATTTCTGGTGGAATAGCGATGTTTATGTTGGCAGCTTTTGGATTTGCAGAAGGAACTAACGTTGTCCAAAGTCCACAAGCGATACAAGGTATATGGATTTTATTCAGCTTATTTCCAGCATTAGGACAAACACTTGGATTACCTTTGTTGCTATTAGGTTATCCTTTAAGAGATAAAGATGTAAAAATTTTGGTAGAGGCTAATCATGGACTTATAAGTAAAAATGAAGCATTGGAAAAGTTGAGTCCAATGCTTACAAAGGCAATGAAAAAACAACAATTAAAAGATGAAAAACGATATCCTATGCGACTTTCTGGTTTTAAAGAAGAATGGATGGACATGACTTTTTCTTTACCAGTTCCTAAGATCGACTGGATCACAAACAAACAACTCGATATCGCTTTTGGGGAAGATCCACTACAAAAAATGGATATTTATTTCCCAAACAATAAACCAAAACCAGAAAAAGGATATCCGCTTGTCATCATCATTCATGGTGGTGGATTCAGTCATATGGATAAAACAGACTGGCACCTTTATCCTGGATTCCATGCCTTAGAACGTGGATTTGCAGTAGCATCGATTAATTATCGGTTACTACCAAAACATAAAATGCCGACTTGCAAAGAAGATGGTGCCTTAGCTATTTCTTTTTTGAAAAATAAAGCTAAAGAGTTTGGCTTTGATGGTGATAATTTCTTTCTGTATGGTACATCAGCAGGAGGAAATATTGCTTCAGTTGTAGCTTTTGAAGCTGCTTTAAATAATACTGATTATCAGGTAAATTCAATCGCCTGCTTATGTCCGATGACAAGCATTGAAGATGTCGTTATTGATACAACAAGTTCAAAACCATATTTGAAACCATTTTATGAAATAATCCATCGTAGCCTTTTTGGAACAACTAGTAAAAAAGACCCTGAACTTATAAAGAAGATGGGGGCAGAAAATTATATTCATAAAAATGTTCCTCCTGTTTATATTCAACATGGAACACTAGATAAAGATGTTCCAATTAAATTCTCAGAACTTTTTTATGATCGATTAATAAAACAAACCGATTTAAATAATGATGATTTGATATTTGATAAGCTTGAAGGTGCAGGGCATTGCGGAAGTGATATTTTCTTTTTCCAGAACGAAAACATTGATCGAATTCTTGAATTTTTTGAAAGGCATAAGGTATAAAATATGATAAAAGATATTAGAAAACAAGCTATTGTTTATCAAATTTACCCAAAGAGCTTTTGTGACAGCAACAATGATGGACATGGCGATATCCAAGGAATCATCAGTAAATTGGATTATATAAAAGATTTAGGCGTCAATACGATCTGGCTATCACCGATCTTTGAAAGCCCTAATTTTGATAATGGTTATGATATCAGTGATTATCAGAAAATAAATCCAGAATATGGAACTTTGGAAAATGTTGATCAATTAATTAATGAAGCTCATAAAAGAGGCATTAAAGTTGTGTTTGATTTGGTTGTGAATCACAGTTCACACCAGCATGAATGGTTTAAAAATAGTATCAGCAGTAAGTCTAGTAAATATCGGGATTATTATATCTGGCGTGATGGAAAAGAGGGTAAAGAACCTAATAATTGGGGAGCTTTATTTGGTGGAAGTGCATGGACATATGATGAAAAGACAAATCAGTATTATCTGGGTTTATTTTCACCACAGCAACCCGATCTAAACTGGGAGAATCCCAACCTTCGCAAAGAAGTATATAAGATGATGAAATGGTGGTTAAATCGTGGTATTGATGGATTTAGAATGGATGTCATCAGTTTGATTTCCAAACCTCAAAATTTTCCAGATGGAAAACTAAAAAAAGGAAGTCAATATGCTGCTTTTCATCCCCTTGTTTCCAATGGTCCTCGTATCCATGAGTTTTTGCAGGAAATGAGAAATGAAGTATTGAATCAATTTGATACAATATCGATTGGTGAAGCTTCAGCAGTTACCTTAGATGAAGCAAGAAAATATGCTTCACTTGACCGATCTGAATTGGATATGGTTTTCCAATTTGAACATATGGATCTTGATGGTGGAGAAAGTTTTAAATGGAATGATCGAAAAATCAATGTAGTAGAACTAAAACAATGCTTGTCCAAATGGCAAACGGGCATGGAAGGTAAGGCTTGGAATACTTTGTTTTTTAGTAATCATGATCAGCCAAGAGTAGTATCACGATTAGGTGATGAAGGCCAATACAGAGAAAAATCAGCGAAGATGTTGGCAACTTGCTTCTATTTGATGAAAGGAACACCTTTTATCTTTCAAGGAGATGAGTTATCTATGACCAATACTACTTTTAAAAACATCGATGAAGTTAGAGACTTGGAAAGTATAAATGCCTACCATGACTTTGTTGAAAATAAAATGTTTACCAGTGATCAAATGCTTCGCTATATTAGTTTAAAGGGAAGAGACAATGCAAGATTACCGATGCAATGGAATGATGGTATCTATGGAGGTTTTTCTGAGGCAAAACCATGGATAAAATGCAATGACAATGCCAGTGTGATCAATGCTGAAGATCAATTGAGTAGAGCGGATTCAGTTTATCATTACTTCAAAAAGCTAATCGAACTAAGACAATCAAAAAATGTTTTCATTGATGGAAAATATGAGTTGATCAATGAGCTTGATGAAAATGTTTATGCCTATTTGAGAACAGATGAAAATGAAACGATTTTGATTGTATGTAACTTCACTGATCAAAAGATTAAATTTGATTGTGATTTTGAATGCTCAGAAGTGCTTATACGTAATGATGAAAATTCTACTTTCATAAATGATTCTATGCTTAATCCTTATGAAACGATCGTACTAAAAAAGAGTATTAATTATTAAATTTTGGAGGGAAAAGTTATGGCAAATAGAAACTTTAACTATGAAGAAATTGCACCCAATACGTTAAGAATCGATGAATTTGGTCTGGATACAGTTTACCTTGTTTGGGGTACCAAAGAAGCATTGGTCATTGATACTGGAACTGGATTTGGTGATTTAAAAGGTTTTGTGGAATCGATGACTTCACTGCCTTATAAAGTTGTCGCAACGCATGGACACATGGATCATATTGGTGGAAGACAACAATTTGATGAAATCTATATTCACGAAAAAGATATCTCCATGATCTCAGAAGCTAATTATATAACTCGCAAAGTATATGCAAAAGTAATGCTGAACACGTATAAGACTGATAAGCCACTTTTCAGTATGAAAGATATGGTAAAAGGGAAGGAACCAAAAATAAATATTATTCATCAAGGTGATGTATTTGATCTTGGAGATAGAAAACTTCATGTTTACCACACTCCAGGACATACCCCTGGTTCAATATGTTTACTTGATGAAAAAGAAAAAATCCTTTTTTCAGGAGATTCTTTCCAACCCATAACTCTTCTTTCTATGAAACATGAAAATAGAAACGAAGTCCTAAAATTATGGTTTGAAAATGCTTTAAGTATCTATGAAATAAAGGATAAATTTGAAATGATTGCAGGAGGTCATGAAAAAGTGGACTATGAAGTCATGGATGATTTGATCAAATGTGCTAAAGGGCTAATGGATGGATCAATTAAAATTGAAAAAATGAAGATTCATATTTTTAATGGAAACTTTGCGAAATATGGCAAAGCCTCTATGACCACAGATAAAAACGTAACCAGTGTAACAACAATATTAAAACAATTGTTCAATTTGATTTAAATAGGATAGCCAAAAAAGAGAATATTATCGAATACTATATCAGTTTCGAAATATTCTCTTTTCATTTTATAAAACAATAGCTACTTCCAAGCGGAAAGATTTTTTTTCACAAATTTTCTGAAAGTTTGTGGTTTTTTACCCATTACATCTTCAAATACGGTTGTTGTGTTTTTTGCGGTTCCCATACGAGTCATCATATATAACATTCCCATAACAGTCGAATATTCTTTGTCAAGCTTACGGATTTCGATCCAATACTTTTTCGCAAAGCTTGGTTTTGGATTGGCATATTCAATAGAACGCCCTAATTCTTCACTTAAAATTTTCGCGACTTCAAAATAATTAATTGCTTCTGGACCTGTAATAGAATAACCTCTATTTTGATGTTTTTCAGGCTCACTTAATACTTTTGCGGTAATTTCACCAATATCTTCTGCGTCAATAAAGCTAGTTAAGGCATTTTTCACAGGAACTACAATGTTATTAAAATGTTTGATTTCAAATGCGTGAATCCCACTGATATTTTGCATAAAGAAACTAGGACGGATATGACAATAGGGAAGACCTGCTTGTTCAATATATTTCTCGATTTTGTGATGAGGAGGCACTGGATTGTTTTCAACACCAATGAGGGATAAAAAACTAACTAATTTCATATCTTTTTGATTTTTCAAAGTTTCTACAAATGGTTTTAGATCTTCAGGTTTTCCTAAATGTGGAGGACGCATAATGAATACACGATCCACGTCTTGTAATGCAGGTTCAAATGTATCTGGATTAGTAAAATCAAAATACACCGAGGTTGCCAAGTCACCATATTTAGACGCTAATGCTTCTAAATTAATATCAGCCACAACAACTTCTTGTTTGTTTAAAATCAGATGTTTTGCTACATAACCGCCGACATTGCCTAATGCGCCAGTTACCATAATTTTTCCCATTTTCTATTCTCCTGTTAATCTTCATTTAAAAGGACTTTATTTGCTTTTGATAATAATTTGATCAATTGATCAAATTCTTCATTTCCAAGTTTTGAACGCAAATTTTCCATTGCTTTAAAATACTCATCATATGTTTCATTTGTTAATTTTCTTGCTTTTTCTGTAGGATTTAATGTGAAACTGCGTTTATCCTGCAAAGATGTTATTTTTTCAAGATATCCCTTATCACAAAGGGAATTGACCATTGCAGTGATCATTGGTTTTTTCACTTTAAAGAAATCGGCAGCCATTAAAGGTGTAACCGGAGTTTGACTTTTAACAGTCAAAATCAACAATCCCATTTCACTGGAACGAATTGGAATATTTTTTCTTGAGTTTGCATTCAATCGACAAAACATCGAAACTTCTTCTGCACTCTTCGCTAGAATATCAATCATAAGTATTCTCCTAAAAGTTAATCAAGTTAACTAATATCATTATAGTTAATTAGATTAACTATGTCAATAAGATATTTTTGCAATAAAAAAAGTGTAATTTCCATTACACAAAGATTAAAATAATACAAATTATGCTAATTTTCTTTTGTACTCTAAACCCCATTTTGTCATGGCATCAAGAATAGATTTTAAACTATAACCAGTTTCAGTTAATGTATATTCAACACGGGGTGGCACTTCAGCATACACTTTTCTAGTCAACAAACCACTTTCTTCCATAGAACGAAGATTGGCTGTTAAAACCTTTTGAGAAATATTACCTACTGATTTTTTAAGTTCACCAAATCGCTTGGTTCCATCCATTAAATCACGTAAAATAAGAACTTTCCATCGATCACTTATTAGTAGTAACGTTGTTTCTACAGGGCATGCGGGTAATTTATTGTTTAATTTAGTCATAATGTCTCCTATTTTTCAATAGTATCTAAAAGGTTACTATAACACAATAAAGTGCTTACTTTACAATGTATCCTTATGATTCTATTATAAACATGTAGTTATTGAACTGCAAGGAGGAAAATTAAAATGAATGAAGTAGTACAATTTTTACAAGAAAACCCAGTACAATATTTAGCGACAGTTGGAACAGATGGTAAAGCGAAGTGTAGACCATTTATGTTTGCGGGAGCTCTAGAGGGCAAACTTGGTTTTGTACAAACTGCCAAAAAGATGTGTACAACGATCTGCAAGCAAATCCAAATGTTGAACTATCAGTATCATCATCTAGTTATGCATGGATTCGATTGAATGGAAAGGCAGTATTTGAAAACAACAAATCCGCAAAAGAAATGTGTATTGCTAATCCAATCGTAAAAAGTCAATACGGTACCGCAGATAATCCAATTTTTGAAGTTTTCTATTTAGAAAAAGCAATGGCAGTTATCGCAGATTTCAGTGGTAATCCTGCTCAACATTATACTTTGTAATATAAAAATACGGTGATGCCGTATTTTTATTTTGGATATTTCACAGAATTTTCATTTGAATAAAAATCAATATAAAGTTATGATTAGGTTAGTATTTAAATATTATTTTTCTCTATATAAAGGGGGAATCGCTATGGTTTATTCAACATATCAAACTTCAAATGGAATTGGTGAAGGAATATTTTTGATTTTTGTTATTGTTATTGTTTGTATTTGTTTTAAAAAATTTATCGAATGGAAGAATAATGAAGATTCTGAAAGGCTTACTAAAGAAGCAATTATTGTTGCTAAACGAATGCAATTCAATCATTACAATCATGCAAATTCTTTTGCAAATCAAACCTATTATATTACATTTGAATTTGATGATGGAAATCGAGTTGAATTAAGAATGAGTTCTAAAGAATATGGTCTTTTAGCAGAACGGGACAAAGGAATTTTGACGTATCAGGGATTTCGTTTCATTGACTTTATAAGAATAAAAGATTAATCATCTAGAGAGGTTAAGCATGTATAACTACAACCCGTATTCGTCTTTTCAAACTATGAATAGTATTGCAGGGCTAATATTCTTTTTAGTTTTTGCTTTGTTTATCTTTGTGATTGGTAAAGGTATCATCGAGTGGTTGCATAATGAAAACTCTCCAAGGTTAAGTGTTCATGCAATAATAATCGCAAAAAGGGTTAGGATTGATCATGATCATATACATCATCACAATAATCCCACGGATATTAGTATGGGAATGCATGTGACAACGACAACGTCTGAATACTACTACATTACATTTGAGTTTAATGATAAAGACAGAGTTGAATTTAGGGTTGATTCCAAAGTTTATGGTGTGCTTATCGAAAACGATAAAGGAATACTTACTTATCAAGGAACTCGTTTTCTTGATTTTAGAAGGACAATTGACTAGTTGGTTTTAAAGGAGGACGGTTATGCTTGAAAAAATTTTAGCGTTTCTTGTTTTTGCGATGATTATGCTTGTAATGTATTTACAAAGTGAAAGTTATGAACAGCGAAAAAACGAAAAAGCACCAAGGATTTCTACCAATGCTTACATTGGATCAAAAAGTATAAAAAAGGAACAAAATATTCATCGGTATATGCAAACCCGTAATATGGTAATGCCAAGAGATTTTACTGCAGACAAAAGATACTATGTCGCCTTTGATCTTGAAGATGGAAATAGAAAAGAATTTAAAGTGAGCTCAAATCAATATAAAGAATTAATGGAACGAGAAACAGGAACACTTACTTTCCAAGGAACACAGTTTATTGAATTTATAAGAAGACAAAAAGCAATTTAGAGTAACGAATTATTCTAAATTGCTTTTCTTTTGTTGAGATTAGATTGAAACAACGATATAATGATGACTAATGTTGCTTAGAAAGAGGTAGTTATGATAGCGTTACAGAATGTTACTTTACAATATGGTGGAAGAGTATTGTTTGAAAATATTTCTACAAAGTTTACGAGTGGAAATTGTTATGGAGTTATTGGAGCCAATGGTGCAGGGAAATCTACACTTTTAAAAATATTATCCAAGGAAATAGAGCCTACAAATGGTGAAGTTGTGATCGATGCCAAAGAGCGCATGTCAATTTTAAAACAGGATCATTTTGCTTATGAAGAAAATGAAGTATTGGAAACTGTGTTAATGGGTAATAAACGATTGCATGAAATCATCAAAGAAAAAGAAGTTCTTTATGCGAAAGAAGATTTTAATGATGAAGATGGAATCAAACTAAGTGAGCTTGAAGGAGAGTTCGCTGAAATGGATGGTTGGAATGCTGAAACTGAGGCAGAAATCATGTTAAATGCGCTTGGAATCACTGAACAGTTTCATCACTTGAAAATGAGTGAATTAGATGGCCCACAAAAAGTAAAAGTTTTACTAGCTCAAGCATTGCTTGGAAATCCTGATATTTTACTTTTAGATGAACCAACTAATAACTTAGATTTAGAGTCTATTCGTTGGCTTGAAAATTTTTTGATGAATTTTAAAAATATTGTCATTGTAGTGAGCCATGACCGTTACTTTTTAAATAAGGTTTGTACTCACATTGCAGATATTGATTTTAATCGTATTCAAGTTTATGTAGGTAATTATGATTTCTGGTATGAATATAGTCAAATGCAACTTCAACAAGCGAAAGATACAAATAAAAAAGCAGAAGCGAAGAAGAAGGAATTAGAAGACTTTATCGCTAGATTTAGTGCTAATGCCTCTAAGGCAAAACAGGCAACATCACGTAAGAAACTATTAGATAATTTGGAAATGGTTGATATGAAACCATCTCTTCGCCGATATCCCTTTATTGGATTCAAAGCAGGTAGAGAAGTAGGAAATATTGTATTAAGTGTTGAAGGTTTATCGAAATCAGTCAATGGTGTTCAACTACTAAATGACGTTTCATTTTCAATTCGAGGGGATGAAAAGGTTGCGTTTGTCGGAGACGAATTAGCGACAACCCTACTATTTAAAATATTAATGGGGCAAGAAGAACCTGATGCAGGAAAATACCAATGGGGAGTGACTACAACACAACAATACTTCCCTAAAGATAACTCTGAATTTTTTGATGATTGCGATTTAACGTTGGTTGAATGGTTACGTCAATTTGATCGTAAGGAACAAAATGAACAAGAACTTCGCGGATGGTTAGGTCGTGTGTTGTTTTCAGGAGAAGAAGCACTTAAAAAGGCGTCTGTGTTATCAGGTGGTGAAAAGGTAAGGTGCATGTTTGCGAAGATGATGATGGAAGATGCAAATGTACTTATCTTTGATGATCCAACCAATCATTTGGACCTAGAATCGATCCAAGCTTTGAATCAAGGATTAATTCAATTTAAAGAAAACATCTTGTTTACAAGTCATGACCATCAATTTATTCAGACTGTCGCCAATAGAATTATTGAACTCAATCCTGATGGATTTATTGATCGCCTTGGAACTTATGATGAATATTTAGAGTTTAAAATGCAATATTGATTATTAAGAGTGCTTACTTTAGCATTCTTTTTTTATTTGTTAGAAATAATGATAATGAAATAAATTATTTTTGAAACATAATATAATTAATCAGTACAGTTACTGAATCTTTTCGTAATGATGAAGCATGAGTTATAATAATGTTAAGGAGGTCAAGAGTATGGAATTCAATGAGCAATTACTAGAGGTAATTAGAAAAATATATAATTCTAAAAAGTATATAAGTACTGATGAAATCTTGAAACAAACAAAAATAGATTTAATAACTTTAAATAATGTTATCTATTTGATCAAATTGAATGCCAGTTCTTATGGCTTCAAATTATTAATGGATAAACAAAAGTGCTATAAAATCGAAGTGATCGATCAAGCTAGATTTAGATTATTGAACTTGGATATGCAGTATTTTAATAATGAAAGTAGAATCGATTTCATTATTTCAAAACTAATTAAGGAAGATGCTTTTATTCGAATTGAAGATTTAGCAGATGAAATGTTTGTGAGTAGAGCAACGATCGATCGTTTAATGGAACCGTTGAAGAAAGAATTAGATAATTATTCGTTAAAGATTATTTCAAAACCTAAATATGGGATTTGTATTGTAGGAAATGAGAAAGATAAAAGAATATGTTATGCCCATCACATGGACCGTAATTTAAATCAAGATATTATTATTGTAATTCAAAAAATATTATTGGATATTACTAAGTCATACAATATACAACTCTCTGATATTAATTTTACAAATCTTGTTTATCATTGCACTACAGCAATCAAAAGAGTAATTAATCATAACTATCTTGATGAAAAAATGCCATATGAATTAGATGAAAAATATGTTAATGAAAGAGCGGCTGCAATGGAAATAGTTTCTCAATTTGAAAAGATGTTCGATATTCATTTTCCAGAAAATGAAATTGAATATATCATTATTCATCTTCTAAGTAAAAGGGAATTTTATAATCAAAATATTGTAAATCAAGACATATGGGATTGTGTTGAAGAGATCATTCTAAATATAAAAGAAAATAAAAAAATTGATTTATCCAGAGATTTTGACTTAAAAAAAATGTTGGCTCTTCATATGCAACCAATGCTTTTAAGATTAAAATATAATTTGAATAATGAAAACCAATTGGTTCAGCAAATTAAAGGAGAACTGAACAATGGTTTTGAATTAGCCCTCTGCGCAAAAGAAGTGATTATGAAAAGATATCAATTAATTCTAAATGATGAAGAAACTGGTTTTTTAGCCTTATATTTTGCGTTATCTTTAGAGAAACAGGCTGAACGAAAAGAACATAAAAAAGTAGCGGTAATTTGTGCTTCTGGAAGAGGAACGGCACAGATTATTAAATACAAATTAATGAAAAACTATCAGTTTAAAGAAGAAGATATTTTTCTTGCTTCTATCTTTCAAATTGATGAATTGAATGAAGATCAATTTTCATGTATTTTCTCGACAATTCCAATTTTAGAAAAGACAAAGCTCCCTATAGTATTGATAGATCTAACATTGAGTGAAAATTCTAGTGTAAAAATAAGTAATTTTATTAAATATTCAGATATGATGAATGATAATCAGAATGATATGTTTGAAGTAATTGATAATCGTCTTATCTTTTCAAATATGCATTTTCAAACTAAAGAAGAAGTATTGAAATTTATGAGTGATAAAATCTATGAGATTTATCAATATGACTTATATGATGTGTTGATAAAAAGAGAAGAGTTAGCATCGACAGAAATCAATGGACTATTAGCATTGCCTCATCCTTATGCCTATTTTAATGATGAACTTATAATAAGTTTTATGACATTGGATCAAGAAATAATTTGGAAAAAAACAAAAATCAAACTAATTATTTTAATGGCGGTGCCTACAAAGAATAGTGTACAAAATGATTTCTTTACAAAAATGATTACTGAAATGTGTACAGATAGCAATACTGTTGAGCAAATCACAAACTATTTGGATAGAAATACTTTGATCAACTTAATGGTTGAAAGGAGTGATTTTGATTTATGAGAATATTATTGGTTTGTGTTTCAGGATTAACAACTTCAATGCTAGCAAAAAAAATGAGAATCTATAATGAAGAAAACAATCTGAATAATATAGTTACAGCAACTAAAGTATTTGATTTTGATGCATACTTAGAATTTTCAGATGTAATTCTTGTAGCACCACAAGCAATGATGTACAGCAAAATTATCGAAGATAAGTCAAAAGAAAAAAATATTCCTGTTTTATATTTGTCGGAAGATGATTTAGTTTTCATGAAAATAGAAAATATTTTTCAAAGTCTTGATACACTCGGGAAAACTGATGTTGGTGTGATCGAGAAAGTTGAGCTATCAGTACATCTTGTATTTGAAATTACAAAGGATGCTTTTATTAGATGCAGTTCAATACTCGTGATAGGCTTGATAGCAATAATATGTGACATAATAAAAACTACAGAGTATATTGATGTCTTGTATAAATCAACATTTGGCATAATTGGGATAATTTATGCATTTTCAATTGGTTTTACTTATGGTGAAAAAGTCAAAAGCCAGATTTTTGTAAATGGATTATTGACATTAACTTCAGTATTTATAATGAATCCTATCATTCATGCCTTTATAAACCCAAATTTGATTTCAATTACTTTGAATAATCAATATTTGTTTAGTTCAATTATTTTATTGATGGATTTAATACCTGTTACATTTGTATCACTTTTGACAATTTTCTTTTCAGAAAAAATAGAGAAATATATAATGATTCATATTCCGGATACAAGTTATTCTTATTTTTATGAACCCATGATTAAGTATGGAATTGTGTTTCTGTTTTTTTCGATATTAAGATTTCTTTTTGAAATATTTCTTTAGCATCAATTAAAAAAATATTAAAAATGATGATAATGAAACAAATTTGTATGGATCTTATAATGTCCTTAAAGAAAGGGGCATAAAAAAATGAAAGAAAAAATAGCAAAACTTTTACAAAAAACTACTGAATTTACTCAAATGCGTTACATTCGTATAATTACAAATGCATTTATCAGTATCGCTGCAATCAGTATCGCTGGATCAATATTCAGCTTACTAAAATCTCTACCGATTCAACCTTGGTTAAACTTTTTACAAGTAACTGGAATTGATAGTTTATTATCTGTGCCGATTGCAATTGCGAATGATTTGATGGCTATCTATGTATGTTTAGCTGTGTCATATCAAACCGCAAAAGAGTTTAAACAAGATCCATTCTCAGCTGCAGTAATTGCATTGGGTGCATTTATGATCCTTACACCATTTGTAGGTATGAGTTATGATGTTGATCCTGCTACGGGGAACTATATCATCAATACAATGCAAAACGTAATTCCAATTGATAATGTGGGTGCTAGAGGAATTTTCCTTGGTATCTTATGCGGACTTTTAGCTACACGCTTGTATTGTTTCTTACTTGAAAAGAAAGTAAGTATAAAATTACCAGACTCTGTTCCAAGCAATGTCTCTAAAATGTTTGAATCAATGGTTCCTGGGGGAGTTGTGTATTTGATATTCTTGGTTGCTCGTTATGGAGTCAGTTTAACAACTTATGGAACTTTTCAAAATTTAATTTATAAATTGTTACAAGCACCATTAGTTGCTGTAGGTGGTGGACTTGCAGGGTGTTTGATTTACATTATTGCAGGTAAATTCTTCTGGTTTTTTGGAGTTCATGGTGGAATGGTTACTTATTCAGCAATGGCGGTTATTATAAGGACTGCAAGTGCAGCAAATCAATCTGCTTTTGCAGTAGGAGAAGCAGCACCATTTCCAGAATGGGCATTAACGATGTCCTCTTGGTGTGAATTAGGTATCTTATCCCTGGTATTGTTGATGATTTTCTTGAGTAAGTCACAACGCTATAAATCATTAGGGAAAATCGCGTTTCCGTCTGCATTATTTGGAATTGGAGAACCAGTTATGTTTGGAGCACCATTAGTGTACAACTTTACACTATTTATTCCATATATGCTGTCAGCACCTCTTACATTTTTATTGACATATGGAGCAATGAAAATTGGTATTCTTGCAAGTCCAACAGGAGCAGCAGTAAGTGCCTTCTTACCTGATGTTATAAAGGGTGTGCTTTTAACTAAGAGTTGGTTTGCAGTAATTTGGACACTATTGATGATTGCGTTTAACTTAGCACTTTATTATCCATTCTTTAAAGCAATCGATCGTAAAGCTTTAGAAGAAGAAAACACAAAAGAAGTATCAGAATAGGCCTGCAAAGGCCTTTTTAGAAAGGAATGCTATAATGAGAAAACTTGGTATTAGTATTTACCCTAATCATATGAACAAATTGGAAATCATTAATTATGTACAAAAAGCAGGAAGATTAGGATACAAAAGAATTTTTACAGGTTATTTAAATGATGAGAAGTTATTAGAAGATATGAAAGAAATATTTTCTATAGCACATAAATATGATATGGAGATCTTTATGGATTGCACTCCTCAAATTTTGAATAAAATTTGTCCAAAAGGAAAAACAAATAATCCAATTTTGGAAATGATCCAAGGTCCAGATTTAAAAACATTTTATGATTTAGGAGTAGATGGAATAAGAATGGATATTCCTGAATCAATTGGAATCATGCGTTCTATGACTAGAAATCCTTATGGAATTAAAATTGAGTTTAACTCATCGACTTCAATAGAAATGATGGAAAGTATTTTCGCAGCGTGTCCAAATCGTCACCAGATGACAATGTGTCATAATTTTTATCCGAGAAGATTTTCGGGAATTCCATTTGATGATTATAAAAAAATCAATCGATTAGTTAAAAATACAAACTTAGAATCATCAACCTTTATTACTTCGCAAAATAAAAATATTGAGATTGAACAAAACACTATTCAAGAAGGAAGATGCACTTTAGAAATACATCGTTATATGTCACTTGAAACTCAATTTTCAAGTCTTATTATTCTTGATGATGTAGACAATATTATTATTGGTAACTATCCAGCAACGGACGATGAGTTACAAAATCTTGCTTCTATGGATAAATATATTCCGACAATATTTGTGGAGTTGATTGAAGATATAACACCAATTGAAAAAGAAATACTAAATTGTCCTTATATCTCAGTTCGAAGAGAATCCAACTATAGTATAAGAACCATCACCAGAATGTTTTTTCCTAATGCAGATATTCCGCCACATAATATTATAGATATAAAACGTGGAGATGTTTTCATTGATAATAATGCTTATATGCAATACAAAGGTGACTTGCATTTTGCACTTGAAGATATGAAAAACGATGGAAAGTGTAATGTAGTAGGACGAGTGGATGAAGGTTTAATTCCGTTTTTAGATGAAATCAAAAAGGGTTCATCATTTATAATTAAGGAAAGGTAATAAATATGAAGAAAATTGTATTATTATGTAATATGGGATTATCTACTAGCGCATTGGTTACTAAAATGAAAAATTATGCAAAAGAAAAAGGGTATGATTATGATATTGAAGCCTTTCCATTTATGGAGGCAGAAAGTGTGGGAGTTGAAGCCGATTGCATCTTAATTGGTCCACAAATTCGATTTAACTTAGAAAAAGTTAAGAAAATGTTTCCGACAATTCCTTCAAGTGATATTGAAATGATCGCATATGGAACTCTTGATGGTGGAAAAGTTATAGAATATGCTCGTAAACTAATGAATGAATAATTAATTATTAACATCCATAGTAAACTTATATAACAATTGTTTCTTTAATATTGAGTTTGTTTTATAATTAAGAAAAAGTGGAGGGTTATTTATGTGTATATTTTGTAAAATCGCTAATCATGAAATAGGTTCTAAAGTTGTCTATGAAAATGAAAAGGTATTAGCGATATTGGATTTATCTCAGGTAACTGTAGGTCATACATTAGTGATGCCAAAAAAACATATACGAAATATTTTAGAAGCAGATTCTGAAACGATGAATGAAGTCATGGAGGTAACTCGTAAATTAGCTCAACAAATCGTTAAAAATACAGGTGCTGCAGGGTGTAATATTTTATCTAACTGCAATGAAGCAGCTGGTCAAAGTGTTGATCACATGCATGTTCATATAATTCCAAGATACAATGAAAATGATGGATTGGTTATTCAGTTCAATGAGGGACAAAAGCCTGATTTGGGTGAAGTTTTAACGACAATAAGTAAATAGTAAGATTAACTGAAAAGATAGTTCATTCTATCTTTTTTGTTGTGTATCCATTATAATAGTTTTTGTGTGAATTGAGGAAAATGAAAATGAAAAAACAATTTATATTTATTGATATCGATGGAACACTTATCGATGTAGACTTAGGTTATGTTATGCCAAGTACGCTGGATGCTTTAAAAAAAGCACGTGAAAACGGACATGAACTTATTTTATGTACAGGTCGTCCTTATGCTGAGTTAGATGATGTTATGCGTAATTTGGATGTGAGTGGCATGATTCTTTGTTGCGGAGCTCATATCGTCATGAACCATGAAACAGTTTATCGTCCAAACTGGAATAAAATTGAACTAAAAAGAATTGTTTCTTTTATGATTGATAACGAACTTGACTTTAATCTTGAGGGAGAATGGCGAAATTATATGACTCCAACGGCTTTTCAAATGTTTAGTGATGTTATATTTAAAAAAGAAGAAGAAAAAAATCGCGAAACAGTTATGAGAAAAAGTGGTTTTAATCTATATAGTGAAATGCCAGAAGGAGATTTGAATCAAATTCTTAAAGTATCTATTTTTGGCAAAAACATTGATGCGATTCGTGAACTGTTGAATAGCTTACCTGATAATTTAGTTGGTTTGATCCATGATCATCAACTTGAAGGCTTGTATAATGCGGAAATCATGTTTAAAGGATGCAATAAGTCAAGTGGTATTGAATATATATTAAATTACTACAATCATCCAGTTAGTCAAACCATGTCCATTGGAGATAGTTTAAATGATTTGGATATGTTGGAGAATACCGCTATCGGTATTTGTATGGGAAATGGTAGTGAAAAGTTAAAAGAAAAGGCAGATTTCATCACCAAAGATATTCGTGAAGATGGATTCGCCTATGCTTTTAAACATTTTGGTATAATTGATTAAGTTTATATGTTTTTATCGCAAAGATCATCAGCCATACGTATGAAGAAGCTAGATTTGCCTGTTGAGTAATATCTAATAACCATGATAGTTAAGATGAGCCCAGCTATAAAGGCACAAATCATATCAGTTAAACTATCATGCACACCTGTTGTGTAATGGTTGATACAGTCATTGTTGAAGACAACTAACATAAAATATTCAAAGAATTCCCACAAAGCGGCAATGCTGATGTTGACCGCATTGATAAAGAGTAAGTATAAGGGTTGAAATTTTTTATCAACTCTTTTTTTCTTGATAAGAGTATGAAAAAGCAAGATTCCAAAGATCGTTCCAAGTAGCCCACTAGTAAAATGCAATACTTTATCAAAATAAGGAATAGAATATCCACCAAATCCACTTCCAATTAGAGATGCAAAATAAACGAAAATGATATTGGCAAGCTTTGATTCAACGTTCATTTGCCAATGCAAAATTTTGAATACAAGCGGAACAAGAAATGGTGTGATCATTGCGACAAAACACATGCTGATTCGATTCATATTACCAGCATTAAAATTAATAAATAATCCTGCAACACAGGTAAGGATATAAATTAAAACTGCAATTTTATAGAAAATATTTAATTTTGTTTTTTTCATAGAGTTCCTCCGTTAATGACATTATAAAAGCTATATTTAATAGTAAAAATAGACAAAATAGTAAAAATGTCCTAATTTTTGACAATTTCACATATTTGTCTGACAACATTTAGTTTATGTTGAATTATAATGTTTTATGTTGATTTGAATAAATAACAACACAAGATTCATAGTATATGAGTGTATTAGTGAACTAATATGATATAATCTACTATGTTAAAAAGAAAGAGCGTGACTGTATGTTAAAACTGACTGATGTAAAAAAGTCTTATAAAACATTTGATTTTGTACAGAAAGCATTGGATGGAGTATCCATTACTTTTCGTGATAATGAGTTTGCCGCAATACTTGGACCTTCGGGTTCAGGTAAAACGACGATGTTGAATATTATAGGTGGTTTAGATCATTATGATTCAGGGGATTTAGAAATCGATGGTATTTCAACTCAAAAATATAAATCAAAAGATTGGGACACCTATCGAAACAATCGAATTGGGTTTGTATTTCAAAGCTATAATTTGATCACTCACCAAACAATTTTAGCCAATGTCGAAATGGCTTTAACCTTAAGTGGTGTACCTGCTAAACAGCGTCGTGCAAGAGCGATTGAAGCATTAACTAAAGTAGGATTACAAGATCATATACGAAAAAAACCAAGTCAATTAAGTGGAGGACAAATGCAACGTGTTGCGATTGCCCGTGCTTTGATCAATGATCCAGAGATATTGCTTGCCGATGAGCCTACTGGAGCACTTGATACTCAGACAAGTCTTCAAGTGATGGAGCTGCTTACTGAAATCGCTAAAGACCGACTTGTCATCATGGTTACACACAACAATGAATTGGCTGAACAGTACGCAACCCGTATCGTTTCAGTAAAAGATGGAAAAATTATTGGTGATACAAGACCTTTTGATCCAAGTACTGAAGTTATAGAATCGAATAAAGTTATCAGGAAAGCAGGAATGTCATTTTGGATGGCGATCAATCTTTCATTTAGTAATTTAATGACTAAAAAAGGAAGAACATTTGTCACAGCCCTTGCAGGATCGATCGGGATCATTGGGATTGCGGCAATTTTGGCATTGTCTAATGGTATCAATAATTACATTAAAAATATTGAACAGGAGACAATGAGTATTTATCCAATTACCATTACTAGTTCTGGTTTTGATTTATCCAGTATGGTTGGAAGAGGAGATAGCGACAAATCCAATGAAGAAGCAACTGGAATTCGTCAACGGAATGTTGTGAATAGCTTGTTTTCTGTGCGTCATAAAAATGATCTATCAGCATTAAAAAATTATATCGACCAAAATAAAAATGAAATTGATCCTTACGTTCATATGATTCAATATAGTTATGATATTACACCTCAAATTTATCTTTCAAATACTGAAGATGCGATCGATCAGGTTAACCCCGATTCGATCATGTCGAAATATGGAATTGGATCAAGTAGCGGAATGGCTAGTATCATGAGTAGTTTTGGCGGTTCAATGGGGGGCATGGAAATGTTCCGTGAAATGCCAAGTAATCTTGAAATGTATGAGTATCAATATGAAGTCATGGCAGGACGTTGGCCTGAAAGCTATGATGAAACCGTTTTAGTATTAGCTGGAAATAATGTCATTACAGACTATGAACTATATTCTATGGGTCTACTTGATCGTAGTGAACTAAAGAAAATTGTTGAATCCTTTGTGAACAATACAGAAACAACAATTGAACAAAGCGAAAAAAGCAATCTAACCTATAGCGACCTTATGGCAGTAACCTATAAAGTAATAACTCCTGCAGATCGTTATCAATATGATGAGAAATATGATATTTGGGTAGATAAATCAAGTGATACAGAGTTTATGAAAAAAGTAGTAGATAATGGCGTTACCTTAAAAATCGTTGGGGTCGTACAACCTGCACCAGATATTACTTCAACAACTTTATCCGCAGGGATCAATTACCAATCTTCATTGATTAGTTATTTGATGGAACATGCTGCAAATACCAAAGTAGTTCAAGATCAAATAGCACGACCTACAGTTAATGTGATGAGTGGAAAAACATTTATTGAAGAAAATGAAGAATCAAAAAATAAATTTAATTTTGCAGATGCGATCAAAATCGATGAAAAAGCAATAAAGAACGCATTTAATGTAGATACATCGAAGTTTAATATTGATTTATCTGGATTACAGGATACTAATATCGATTTTTCTTCTATTTCTTCACCGGATATAAATGTTAATGAAATCCTTGGTGATCTCGCAAATCAAGTCAATATTCCTACGGAAGCACTTCAACCAATTTTTCAGGAAGTTCTAAATAATTTTATGGCATCTCAGGTTATCAAATATCCAGATCCGTTAGTACAACCTGATTCGGATCAAATGCTTATTGATTTAGGTGAATATTTGGCTGATCCAGTGGTACAGGCAACACTTGAAAGTCAATTATCAGGAATAATTGAACCTGGACAAATCCAAGGACAAATCACTTCGACATTACAAAATGCAATGCAAAATATCATGCAAGCCTATGTATCTCAAATCATGGGAGTAATTCAATGGCAAATTGAGTCAACAATGAATAATGCATTATCACAACTTCCAGAACAGATGCAAAGTGCGATCAGTATCGATTCAAAAGCTTTCGCCAATGCATTTAAATTAAATATGTCTGAAAATGATTTGTTGGAGTTGATGACCTCTTTAATGAGTGTTGAAGAAAGTACTTATGATCGAAACCTAAATCTGCTTGGTTATGCAGATTCTGCAATTCCTTCAACAATTAATATTTATCCTCTTGATTTTAATTCGAAACAAAATGTAGCTGATTATTTGACAGACTACAACAACACAATGAAAGCATTAGACCAATCAGAAAAAACAGTAAGTTATACTGATATTGTAGGACTTATGATGTCCAGTGTAACCAATATCATTGATATGGTTTCCTATGCATTGATAGCCTTTGTCGCTATTTCATTGATCGTTTCATCAATTATGATTGGTGTTATTACGTATATTTCTGTTCTTGAAAGGAAGAAAGAAATTGGTATTTTAAGAGCACTTGGGGCAAGTAAAGGAAATATCCGACTTGTGTTCAATGCCGAAACACTTATCGTTGGACTTGTAGCAGGACTACTGGGAGTTGGGGTAACATACGCAATCAGTGTTATTGCCAATATCATTATCTATAACGAGTTTGGGATCGCGAATATTTCACAGTTGCCATTTGTGGCGGCAGTGATACTAGTCGCAATCAGTATGTTTTTAACATTTATTGCGGGATTATTCCCATCCTCTGCAGCGGCTCGTAAAGATCCTGTTGAAGCATTACGAAGTGAATAGTAACATTCAGGTACTTATCAAATTGATAAGTGCCTTTTTAGTGTTTGAAATATCGATCGTTTTGAATTATTATAGATAAATACTACTTAAACTTATAGGAGCGTGCGAAAATGGATTTTAAGAAAAGAGCGAAACAAATTAAAACTGATACCCCTGCAATTTTTATTGCCTTAAAGAAAAAAGAAACACCGATCTTTGCGAAAATAATGGCAGCCTTAACAATAGGCTACGCTCTTTCTCCTATTGATCTTATTCCTGACTTTATTCCGGTTCTAGGTTACTTGGACGATATCATTATTCTACCTGTTATGATCACTTTGACGATTAAACTAATTCCAGCAAGTGTATTAGAAGAATGCAAAGTGGAAGCAGAAGGTTTATGGGAAAATGGTAAACCAAAGAAATGGTACTATGCAATTCCTGTTGTTTTATTTTGGGTGCTGCTTATTTATGTTGTGTTGAAGGCGGTTCTATAAAGAAAATAGAAAACTATGATCAGTGTAAGAAGATTTGTGGAAAATGATGCAGATGCTGTATCAAAAATAGTTGCAAGAAACTTTCTAGAAATAAATAGTAAAGACTATCCTTATGTTGAAATGGAGCTATTGGCAAAATAGTATAATTCAGCTAAAATAATAGAGATCTCATCCTACGCACATACTTATGTGGTCTTAGATGAGGAATTGATAATTGGGACGGGCTCAATTAGTAGTTATTGGGGAAGTTTAACTGAAAGTATCTTGCTTACAATCTTTGTAGCTCCAGAATACCATGGTAAAGGTATCGGAAGACTTATTATACAAACACTTGAAGAAGATGAATTGTTTAAACGAGCAAAGCGTATTGAAATACCTGCATCCATTACTGCTGTATCCTTTTATGAAAAAATGGGGTACTCCTTTAAAGACAATCAAAAGTTGCTTGATGGTGATGGTCATTATCGAATGGAAAAATTTCGATAATAGAAAATAGAGAGAAAATATGAATAAACAAATACAACTTATTTGTGAAGAATATGCAAAAGATAAAAAATTTAGTGGTGTCTGTGTAGTAAAATCAGAAAATGAAATACTCTACTCAGGTGCTTTTGGCTATGCCAATAAAGCCTTTCATATTCCAAACAAAATTGATACAAAATTTGATGTTGCCTCTGTCACGAAAATATTTACGGCTACTGCAATACTGCTCTTAGTAGAAAAAGGATTGTTGAAGCTAGAGGATAAAATTACAGAACTTATTGATTTAAAACAAACTAAGATTCCTGAAGATGTTACGATCCATCATTTGCTTTGTCATACATCAGGAATCGCAGATGACGCGGATGAAGAAAACGGTGAAAACTATAGTGATTTGTTTGTTGAACACCCTAATTATGCAATACGCTCATGTAAGGATTTTTTACCGAATTTCGTATACAAAGAACCTAATTTTAAAGCTGGCACAAATAGGCGTTACAACAACTGTGCTTATATTTTATTAGGTTTAGCTATCGAAAAAATTACGAATATGGATTGTCGTGATTTTATGTCCAAGGAAATATTTGAAAAATGCAATATGAAGAATACTGGTTTCTTGGCAATGGATCAAATCAATGAAAATACAGCTGAGGGTTACGTTGAAGTCGTTGATGAACATAATAATTTCATATCTTGGAAAAAGAATATTTATAGCTATCCACCAGTTGGTACACCTGATGGTGGAGTTTATACAACTGCGGAAGACCTTGATCAATATATGAGAGAACTTTTGACTTATAAAATATTATCAAAAGAGTATGTTGAATTATTGCTTAGTCCACGATGTGATTTTACTGATCCAACTCGAGTATTAATAGAGGGAAAAGCAAATTATAAATATGGTTATGGCTTTGAGTTTTTAGAAGTGGATGGTCAAGTATTGGATATTTATAAAGACGGCGTAAATGAAGGTGTTTCAAGTATGTTTGCCTATTATCCAAAAACCAAAATCACAGTTTCGATTCTTGCAAATCAAAATTGTAATGTTTGGTCAATGCATCGTGAAATACAATCAGTCTTATGCAAGATTAACTAAGTAATTATGCTATACTATCAGTAGGTAAGTGGAGGTTGAATATGAAACTATTGGATGTCATCAATGAATTAGGAAAAGATAAAATGTACATGGTTTATAGTGCATTATTAATGAAACAAGCAAGGGATTATGAACGCGTTACAAGGAAAAAAATGATTCAAGAAATGCTTTGGCATTTTGAACACTATCCAACTAGTTTTGCTTCTTTTCTTTCTTTTGATGAACTAACTGCACTGGAACATCTTTTAGAACACAAGAATGATGCCGACGATTATCCCGTTTTCTTGAGTCTACAAGATCTATATATCCTTGATGAAAACTTTCATATTTATGAAGAATTTGTTGAAATTGTTGAAAATTCTATCAAAACGGTGGACTGGAAATCACACAATATCAAATCTGATGAGTTTGATATTGTGGTTGGAATATTGAGAATATATGGTATTTTACCTGCTGATTTTTTAATGAAGTTACTAGAAACTGTTTTTGATTTAAGTATTGATTTAGAAAATAGTTATTTAAGACGCTTCTACTATTTAACAACCGAATCTATAACTGATCAAGATTCAATAATTATCTTTACACCTTATATAGATGTAGTAGAAGAAATCATTGAACAAATTTCAGGAAATAAAAAAGATATGAAAATCTATGATCTTGAAGAAATCAAAATCATTGGTCGTTATGGATTAAATGTGCTCATCCCTGAAATTGCAGAAATAAGAAATCAACAATTATTAAATAAGGGAGAACATTCTACTGATTTTTATATCGAGCAGTTTAAAGAGATGTGTGCTGTAGGCTATTATGACTTTGAATATTTGTTGCCTGGAATCAGCTTTATCAATCCGACCTTGTTGAATGCATTTGATAAAGCTGCTCCATTTATGCCATGTGCAGCATTCATGGGCAACAATATGAATGGAATGGAACAAGATTATATTCAAGCTCAAAAAGATTCAACTAATGAAGATGAAGTAATCGCAATGCAAGAAGTATATTATGCTTTGATTGATTATGCCAATGAAAAACTAGATTGTTTTGAAGATTTTGAGATGGCTGGATTTCTAGGACAAATTGATGAATTTAGTTATATTCGTAGAGAATTATATGATAATAAACAATTATTTGATCAATTTATTGCTGAAAATCCATTGGATTTTGATGATGAACAATTGGATATCGTACTTGATTTCAAAAGAGGAATGTTGAATGAATATATTATTATGAAACATGAAGAAGATTACAGTGTTTTTGTGGATGAAAGTGAACGGTTCTACGCTGTTAAAGGTCTTAATAATACAGTTGAACAATCTCTAGGATCAAACGAAATTCCAGTGTTTGTAGAAGCATTATTAGTGCCGATATTTGGTGAAATTAGATATGATGGCATTTTAACAAGAATTGATTATAACTTTGATCAAGAGTTTATTAATGAAATTGAAGATCTTCTAGAATCGGCAAATATCATTAAAACCTTTTCAGTGGTTAACTAAAATTTATAACTAATAGACGAAAGAACTGATTTTTTGAAGATTAGTTCTTTTCTTGATATGATGTAAAAGAATTTTTACATCCAAAAAAGGTCAATGTAAAGTAAATTTGATAGACACAATAATCTTCAAATGTTTAGATAAATGCAGGAGGATAATATGGAAATCGGCAAGAAAATAAAGGAAGCTCGGCTAAAAGCGGGTTTAACTCAAGATCAGGTTTCAGAAGCGATTCAAGTTTCGAGACAAACTTTGTCAAACTGGGAAAATGGAAGATATTATCCTGATATAGCAAGTGTCATCAAGTTAAGTGATTTATATAAAATCAGTCTTGATGAACTTCTGAAAGGAGAAAAGATGAAACTAAACCAAGAAGTAAACGACAATGTTTTTGAACAGCTTGATGGTCATAAGGATATAATTATTTTTAGTTTTGGTGGAAATCCAAATGGGTCAGCAATACAAGTTGGTGATTTTGGTACACCGTATGCAACTAAATTAGCTGCCAGAATGAATAAGTATGCAAAGAAAAATAAATTAGATATAAAGGTAGATATTGGAAGCTATATAAATTTAGATAAAAGAGGTAAAGAGGCGGATATAATTCTGTTAAGTCCGGAACTCCACGCACAATATGAGGAAATTAAGAATATGTTTTCTGATAAAAAAGTTAGGTTGATTGCTATGCGTGATTTCGGTTTGTTGAATGTGGAAAGTATTTTAAAACAAGCTTTATCATAAGCAAGGGTTTATTATTAGATTGGAGACTAGCATGGAACTTGGTAAAAAACTGAAAGAAGCAAGATTAAATGCTAAATTAACTCAGGATAAAGTATCGGAAACAATCCAAGTTTCAAGGCAGACTTTGTCAAACTGGGAGAACGAAAGATATTATCCTGATATTGTAAGTGTCATCAAGTTAAGTGATTTATATAAGATCAGTCTTGATGAACTTTTGAAAGGAGAAAAAATGAATATGAGTTTAAATCAAGGAATAAACATCAATGCTTTTACGAATGTTAAGGGACATAAAAAAATACTGGTTGTGAGTTTGGATTTATCTGTGACTCCGAGGTATATGGGCGTTCCACTACTCACATCAAATCTTGTGATTAAGATGAACAAATATACAAAGAAAAATAAAATTGATGTAACCTCAAAACTTATTGGATATTCAACGTTAGAGGAATATGGAGAAGATGCGGATATTATTTTATTAACACCTGAATTAATCAAATTGGAAGCTGAAATTAAAGAAAAATTTCCAACTAAAAATGTTAGGATAATTGATACACGAGATTATGGCATATCGAATGCAGAAAATGTATTAAAAATGGCATTGGTATAAAGATAAATAGAAGATATCAGGAGGGACAATATGGAGGTTGGTCAGAAGCTAAAACAAGCTCGATTAAAAGCAAAACTAACTCAAGATCAGGTTTCAGAAGCGATCCAAGTTTCAAGACAGACTTTATCAAACTGGGAAAACGAAAGATATTGTCCTGATATTGTAAGTGTCATCAAGTTGAGTGATTTATATAATACCAGTCTTGATGAACTTCTGAAAGGAGAAAAGATGAAAACTGACAACAACGTTTTTGCGAATGTTGAAGGACAAAAGAATATCTTAATATTTAATCTGGGCACACTAATTTCAGATTCTTCGCCTTATTCATTAAAAATGGTTAGAGCAATGAAGAAGGTTGCAAAAATATATAAAATGGATTTAACTGTAAAAGAGACAAGCTATAAAAGAATTGATTCTGAAGGAAATGAAGCGGACATCATCTTGCTTTCACCAGAACTTTATGGTCGTGAAGTGGAAGCTAAAACCAAATATCCGGATAAAATTGTTCAAGTCATTGATAAACGTGATTATGGGCTAGTTGATGCTGAAAATGTCTTAAAAAAATATTGTAATACTATATATTGAATCTTCTTTTAAGGAGGTTCTTTTTTTGTGGATATTTTAGAAAAAAATATTGACAAAAAAGTTAATTGAGGCTAACATATAGATATAGTTAGTTGAAGCTAACAGTTTTGGAGGACGACATGATGACTTTAAGAGATACAAAAATTGGAAGTACAGTAAAAGTTGTGAAACTTCATGGCGAAGGTGCTCTCCGCAAAAGAATAATGGATATGGGAATTACTAAAGGTTGCAATATTACAGTACAAAAGGTTGCACCCCTTGGTGATCCTCTTGAAATAACAGTTCGAGGATATGAATTATCTCTGCGTAAAGCGGATGCTCAATTAATTGAAATTGAGTAATTTTTTTGAAAAGAAATGTTAGTCAAAGCTAACAATATGAGGTGAGAATATGGAAATTAAAATAGCGTTAGCAGGAAATCCAAATAGTGGCAAAACAACTTTATTCAATGCATTAACTGGAATGAATCAATATGTTGGAAATTGGCCAGGGGTAACGGTTGAGAAAAAAGAAGGAAAATTAATAGCGGATAAAGAAGTCACACTGACAGATTTACCTGGTATTTATTCTTTATCTCCTTATACATTAGAAGAAGTAGTTGCTCGTAATTATTTGATCAATGAATGTCCAGATGCGATCATTAATATAGTTGATGGAACTAATCTTGAAAGAAATCTTTACTTAACCCTACAATTATTGGAACTCAATATTCCAACTGTGGTAGCGATAAATATGATGGATGTAGTGAATAAAGACGGAGATAAGATCGATATCGACGCTCTTTCTAAGCAATTACAAGTTCCTTTTGTAGCCATCTCTGCATTAAAAGGCGTGGGTATTCAAGAAGCTGCAAAAAAGGCAATTGAAGTAGCCAAAACAAAACATGTAACTGAATTTAATAAACATTTTAGTTCAGAGGTTGAAAAAGCGATCGAGTTAATCGAAAATAAAATTGAAGACAAAACAAAGATGAATCGTTTCTTTGCGGTGAAGTGTTTTGAAAGAGATAATAAAATTTCAGAAATTATGGACCATCCCGTTGATGTAGAAGATATTATTTCCCATTGCGAAAAAGTGATGGATGATGACAGTGAAAGTATTGTTGCCAATGAGCGCTATAACTTAATTGAAGAGATAATCAAAAATAGTTATGTAAAGGCAAATGCTGGGAAACAGACAATATCCCAAAGAATAGATTCGATTGTGACAAATCGTTGGTTAGCTTTACCGATTTTTGTGATCATCATGGTGGCGATTTATTATATCAGTGTTACAAGCGTTGGTGGCTGGGTTACCGATTTCACAAATGATGGCTTATTTGGAGATGGATTTGAACTATTTGGGAATTTTATACCAGGTATTCCTGTGATGGTAACTAATTTCCTTATCCGTGTTGGGTGTGCTGATTGGTTACAAAGTTTAATCGTTGATGGTATTATCGCAGGGGTTGGATCAGTTTTAGGATTTGTACCACAGATGTTTGTGTTATTTACATTTCTCGCTTTTCTTGAAGGCTGTGGCTATATGTCGCGTATTGCCTTTATTCTTGATAGAATTTTTAGAAAGTTTGGTTTATCAGGAAAATCATTTATTCCTATTTTAATTGGTACAGGATGTGGAGTTCCAGGAATCATGGCTTCTAGAACGATTGAAAGTGATGCCGATCGAAAGATGACAGTAATCACCACAACCTTTATTCCATGTTCTGCAAAGCTTCCTATTATCGCACTGATTGCAGGTGCTTTATTTGATGGTGCTTGGTGGGTATCGCCTAGTGCGTATTTTTTAGGGATCATTTCAATTATTGTTTCAGGTATTATTTTAAAGAAAACAAAATTATTTGTAGGAGATGTTACTCCATTTGTAATGGAACTACCAGCTTATCACTTTCCAACACTGGAATCCATCTGGCGAAGTGTCTGGGAAAGAGGATGGTCATTTATTAAAAAAGCAGGTACGATTATTCTGCTTGCCTCAGTCTTTATTTGGGCTATGTCAAATCTTGGGATTGTGAACGGAAAAATAGGGTTAGTTGATGATTTAAGTAATGGATTTTTAGCGATTATTGGACGTAGTTTTGCTTGGATTTTCGCTCCAGTTGGATTTGGTGATTGGAAAGCAGCGGTTGCTACAATGATGGGACTAGTCGCTAAAGAAAATGTTGTGGGAACTTTTGGTATTCTTTATGGTATGGCAGAAGTAGCAGAAGATGGTACTGAAATATGGTCAGCATTAGCTAAAGCGTATACTCCGCTTGCCGCTTATAGTTTCTTGGCGTTCAATCTACTTTGTGCACCATGCTTTGCAGCTATGGGGGCAATAAAAAGAGAGATGAACAATAGTAAATGGACTGCATTCGCTATTGGTTATCAAACAGGATTTGCATATCTAGTATCACTTATGATCTATCAATTTGGATCATTGATGATTTATGGAACATTTGGCATTTGGACTGCTGTGGCGATAATAGTAGCTGTGGGATTTATCTATATGTTAGTAAAACCAGTAAAAAAACAAAAATAGAGAGGATGATTTTATGGCAACATTTCTTATATTGCTTTGTGTATTGTTTCTTGTTTTTCTAGCTGTACTTAGCATAATTCAAGATCGTAAAAAAGGAATTGGAAGTTGTGGAAACAATTGCAACAGTTGTGCCTCAGGTGGGATTTGCCATGATAAGAAAGGCATTTTGCAAGAATACTATCTTGATCATCCAAGTCGCAATTAAGGAAAATGTAAGTTAAGTTAACTTGGTTATTTTACTTCTGAAAATATTGAGTTACAAAATTTCTTTGTTTCTGCCTACTAATGAATTATAATTAAATGGTGAAGGAAATGGGGTCACTATGAATAAAAAAATATTGTCTATATTAATGGTTTTTATACTGTTCATTACTGGTTGTACATCAATAAGTAAAGACGCAAAGATTGATGATGTTGATCAACCGAGTATAGTTGAAGAAATAAATGAACCACAAAAATCAGTTCTGTCAGAAGAGTTTTACTTTAAATATGAGTTCGCAAATGAAAATTTATTTAATGAACACTATGAAAAACATGTATTAATCCAAAAAGAATTTGGAGATATCACAAAAGAAGAGTATTTGAAAAGTGCTCAGGATTTTTTGAACTCTACGTCAGAAACATTATTAACGAAAGAAGGAAAAGAAGGAGATACCTATTATTTTGATCCTGCTACAGATGAATATGCGGTAGTATCAAAATGGGATAAAATAAGAACATACTTCATTCCAAATCCTGAAATTCATGGATATAAAACGAATTTAGCGTACTATGAAAGTAGAAAATAAGATGAATCAATGTACTATTTGTGAACTAAGACTTGATTTTGAACCTTGGAGTAAAGAAGGAGTCGCAAGTTATAGGATATGTCCTCGATGTAAATGTGAATTTGGTTATGATGATGCTACAGAAATAGCGATAAACAGATCAAAACAAAAATGGATCGAACAAAGTAAAAAGGAAGAGAACTAAAATTTTCTTTCTTTTTTTGCGTTAGATTTTCACAAAGGTTACACTTGAAAAAAAGGTCTTTTAAACTTAAAATTAATGTAGGAAAGAATTAAGGGAGGAACAAAATGAATGACACGATGTGGGCATTAGTCAAAGAAAAAGATGATGTGGGTTTATGGCTTAAACAGGTACCTATTCCTGAATGTGGAAGCAACGATGTAAAAATCAAAATTCATAAAACAGCAATTTGTGGTACGGATGTTCATATATACAATTGGAATGACTGGGCTAAAAAGACAATTCCACTAGGATTAACAGCAGGTCATGAATATGTTGGTGAAATCGTTGAAGTAGGAAGTAATGTCAAAGATTTTTCAGTTGGTGAACTCGTATCAGGAGAAGGTCACATTACTTGTGGGAAATGCCGAAACTGTTTAGGTGGTAAGCCACATTTATGTCCTAATACAAAGGGAGTTGGGGTTAATCGAAATGGTGCATTTGCACAATATTTAGTGATTCCATCTAAAAATGTTTGGCGTTGTAGTCCTAATGTTCGTGAAGAACTTTATGCCTGTTTTGATCCACTTGGAAATGCAGTTCATACTGCTTTATCATTTGATGTAATCGGAGAAGATGTATTGATTACAGGAGCAGGACCCATCGGTTGTATGGCAGTTGCGATTTGTGACCACATTGGTGCACGTAATATTGTCATTACAGATAAAAATGAATATCGACTAGAACTAGCTAAGAAGATGGGAGCGACCCGCTGTGTTAATGTTTCTCATGAAAAATTATCAGATGTCATTAAAGAATTAAATATGCGCGAAGGATTTGATGTTGGACTTGAAATGTCAGGAAATGAATTTGCGTTTAATGATATGGCAAATTGCCTGAAAAATGGTGGAAAAATCGCATTGCTTGGGTTGATAAAAAATGATGCCCATATCGACTGGGAGAAAGTAATCTTTAATGGTTTGTTTATTAAAGGGATCTATGGACGTGAAATTTGGGAAACTTGGTATAAAATGGATGCGATGTTACAAAGAGGCTTAAACATTGATGGTGTGATCACTCATCGTTTCGATATTAAAGATTATGAAAAAGGTTTTGAAGCAATGAACAGTGGCAATTCAGGAAAAGTCATTTTAGATTGGTCAAAACTTCAGGAGGAATCAAATGGATAGAAATGATGCGTTAACATTTTACTCAAATGAAGTAAAATCAATTCATGAAGCTGGGCTTGCGAAAGGTGAAAAGTCAATCGTATCATCTCAAAGTTCTCGTGTTGAATTAGAAGATAATAAAATATTGCTTAATATGTGCGCTAATAATTACTTGGGTTTAGCGAATAATGAACATTTGATTGAAGTAGCGAAAAATACACTTGATCAAAAAGGATATGGTTTAGCATCCGTTCGTTTCATTTGTGGAACTCAAGATATTCATAAACAACTAGAAAAGAAAATATCAACATTCTTAGGAATGGATGATACGATTTTATATAGTTCTTGTTTTGATGCGAATGGTGGGTTGTTTGAAGTTTTGCTCAGTGAAGAAGATGCGGTGATCAGTGATGAATTAAATCATGCAAGTATCATTGATGGAGTACGCTTATGTAAGGCAAAACGCTTCCGTTACAAAAACAACAACATGAAAGATCTTGAAGAAAAGTTGATTGAAGCTGACGTTGTTGGTGCTAGAATCAAACTCATCGCAACTGATGGCGTATTTTCAATGGATGGAATCATAGCGAATTTAAAAGGGATATGTGATCTTGCGGATCGATACAATGCTTTAGTTATGGTTGATGATAGCCATGCGATTGGCTTTGTCGGAAAAAATGGTAAGGGAACTCCAGAACATTGTGGAGTTCAAGGTCGTGTTGATATTATTACTGGGACTCTTGGTAAAGCATTAGGTGGTGCATCAGGAGGATATACCAGTGCTCGTCAAGAAATCGTTGATTTACTTCGTCAAAGAAGTCGTCCCTATTTGTTTTCAAATACTTTAGCACCATTTATTGCAGGGACTAGCATAGAAGTATTTAATATGTTGGAAAAAGATACGTCACTACGCGATCATTTAGAAGAACTTACTTTATATTATCGAAATAAAATAAAAGAAGCAGGATTTGATATTATCGATAGTACTCACCCAATTGTACCTGTAATGTTGTATGATGAAAAAATTGCAGGGGAAATGGCAAAGAGAATGATGGATAAAGGCATTTACGTTGTTGCCTTCTCATATCCTGTAGTACCAAAAGGAAGAGCCCGTATTCGTACTCAAGTAAGTGCAGCCCATACTTATGAAGATATTGATATGATCGTTCAGGCCTTTATTGATGTTCGTGAAGAAATGAAATAAGTATTAGGATACTTTCAAAAAAATTGAGAGTATCTTTTTTTATCGAATTTTCCTATGTCTTTTTAGGTGAAGCGGATTTTATTAGTATATTAATAGTATAGGAGTAAAAATATATGATAAATACAAAAAATGAAACACAAGGAATTCTAGATGTTGAAAACTTAAAAATGACAAATGATTATATTTTCAAACGAGTTTTAAAAAGTAAAACGAAAGAAGGTGAATACATACTTAAAGGTTTTCTAGAGGCAATATTGGAGTATTCAATTAACGATTTAGAATTGTATTCAACAGAAGTAGATGCATTTAATTTGTTTGGGAAAAATATACGTTTGGATATTTTGGCAAAAGTAAATAACAACTTAATTGTAAATGTAGAGATGCAAAGGAGCGGAACACTTGAAAGTTTGGGGAAAAGGCTAATATATTATGCAATGATGCTCATTGGTCAACAAAGAATGCGAGGAAAAGATTACTCTAAGATCACTCCGATTGTTCAGATTGCAGTGCTTGATGAAAGAAAATTTGATGATGACGATTATTTGAGATTGTTTCAAAAAGCAGATTTGGAACATGGAAACATCTTGACAGAGATATGGAAAACAATTATTATTGAGTTAGCAAAATGCTTAACAAATGTACAAAATTATTGTACTTTAAAACTTAAACAACAGTGGATGATTTTTATAAAAGAATATACGATCAATACAACTGATGAAAGATCGCTTGCGATGATCGAAAATAATGAATATCTTAGAGAGGCGACTAGAGTTATGAAAGAAATTTTTAAAGACCCAGAACAACTTCTATTAATGATGGCGGAAGAAAAAGCGATCATGGATGAATTGCAGCTAAAAAATGATGCTAGAAAAGAAGGTAAAATTGAAGTGGCAATGAATCTTCTGTTTAATCATGTTGATATTGATTTGATCGCAAAAAGTACAGGATTAAGTCATCAAGAAATTACTCAGCTCAGAAATAATTAAAGTATTGAGTTACCAATAATTTTAAAATAAATACAAGGGTATTTGCTTAAAAGTATTGTATTTCTTATTAATTTCGTTATTATAGAATATACTATTAATAAGGAGGCCAATACTTATGAAGATGAAGGCTAGAGCTAGTGAAGGTTTCACAATCAAAATATCTTCTAAAGGTCTAAAAAGAAAGATGACCGAAGAAGAACTAAAACTCATGATCAGCAATAGAAAAACTGCTCATGTTCATGTCAACAAGAAAAAATACAATCGTAAACGAAAAGGTCAGGAATTTAAAAATTATGAAAATTCGATGACCTTTTTATTTTGTGCGTAAATGATCGTGAAAAGAAAAAACTCACAAACTATTTGATTGAAAGGGTTATATGAATCGTGTAAAATAAAGATAGAAATCAATATATTTCGGATGATCAATTTAGGAGAGACTATGATAAGTAGCGCCGAAGGGGATGCAAGAACTCTCAGGCAAAAGAACTAAATTAGGACGAAACTCTGGAAAGTGAAATTCACACCTAAGAAGCAACTTACATGGTAAGAAACTTACGGGTCCAAAGACAGAGGCATAGAATGTTTTGTTCTGTGTCTTTTATTTTAGAGGAGAAAAAAACTATGGAATTAAAAACACCACTCTATGATACCCATGTTGAATTAAAAGGGAAGATCGTTCCTTTTGCAGGGTATTTACTACCAGTACAATACGAAACAGGAGTAATAAAAGAACATATGGCTGTACGTGAGGGATGTGGTTTGTTTGATGTATCTCACATGGGAGAAATCGCTATGTGGGGTGAAGATTCAATCAAGAACTTAAATCATCTTTTGTGTAATGATTACACTGAAATGAATATTGGACAAGCTCGATACAGTCCGATGTTGAATGAAGAAGGTGGTATCGTAGATGATTTGATCGTCTATAAGAAAAAAGAAAATGTTTATTTATTAGTTGTGAATGCATCTAATAAAGATAAAGATTTTGCGTGGATTCAAAATCATATTTTTGGTGATATAAAAGTTGTGGATGCTTCACATAATTTTGCTCAATTGGCACTTCAAGGACCAAGGGCGATCGATATCATCAAAAAACTAGTTGATGAAAAAGATATCCCTGAAAAATCATATACAGCCAACATGGAAGCAAAAATCAATGAACTGCCATGTATATTATCAAGAACAGGTTATACTGGTGAAGATGGGTTTGAGATTTATTGTGATCCGGACAAAGCAGTGATTTTATACAACTTGTTGATGGAAACGGGAAAAGAATACGGACTTATTCCATGTGGGCTTGGAGCACGAGATACACTTCGTCTTGAAGCTGGGATGCCTTTGTATGGTCATGAGATGAGTGATACGATCACACCACTTGAGGCAAATTTAAAATTCTTCGTGAAAATGAATAAAGAAGATTTCATAGGGAAACAAGCCTTGTTGGATAAAGGTGAGATCACCCGTAAACGAGTTGGATTAAAAGTAACTGGAAGAGGAATCATTCGTGAAGAATGTCCGATTTATGTTGGTGATAAACAAGTAGGAGTTTCAACTTCAGGTACCCATTGTCCTTATGTGGGTGCACCCGTTGCCATGGCATTACTTGATTTAGAATATACTCAAATTGGAACAAGCGTTGAAGCCGATGTCAGAGGCAGAAGAGTTGCCGCTGAAGTTGTTGCTTTACCGTTTTATAAAAGATCAAAATAAATAAAAGGAGAAAATTAAAATGAAAAACCCAAATGAATTAAAGTACACAAAGAGTCATGAATGGATCAAATTTATCGATGAAACTACAGCATTAATCGGAATTACTGATTATGCACAAAATGCTTTAGGTGATTTAGTATTTATAAATTTACCTGAAATTTCAGATTTAGTAAAAAAAGAAGAAGCTTTTGGTGATACAGAATCAGTAAAAGCAGTATCTGATTTATTTAGTCCAGTGAGTGGAGAAGTATCCAAAATCAATGAAGAATTATTAGATAGCCCAGAAAAAATCAATGAGGATGCTTATGGAGCTTGGATGATCGAAGTTTCTAATGTAAGCGAAGTTGAAGAATTATTAAGTGCTGAAGAATATGAAGCATTTTGCGCAAGTCAAGAATAATTAAGGAGGGATCATTGTGGGAAGATACGTAGTATCCACCAATCATGAACAAAAACAAATGTTGGAAGAAATAGGTCTCTCTAGTTTTTCGGATTTGTTTGTTGCTGTTCCAGACGCTGTTAAACTACAAGAACTTAAACTGAATAGTGGATTAAGTGAATTTGAAGTGCGTCAAGTTATGGAAGATATAGCTTCAAAAAATATTGTGTTTAAAGATATTTTTCGCGGTGCTGGCGCTTATCGTCATTATATTCCTGCGGCCGTTAAACAAATAACTTCAAAAGAAGAATTTGTGACGGCTTACACACCATACCAAGCTGAAATCAGCCAAGGTGTACTTCAATCTATATTTGAATATCAAACTGAAATGTGTGAGTTGACAGGAATGGAAGCGAGTAATGCATCTGTCTATGATGGAGCTAGTGCAGCAGCAGAAGCTGTTGCGATGTGCAATGAAAGAAAAAGAAAAGTTGCATTAGTTTCAAAGACAACAAATCCAGAAGTATTAAAAACCATTGAAACTTATTGTTTTGGAAATGAAATGGATTTGAAATTGATCGATGATACAAATGGTGTAACTTCTGTTGAGTGTTTAAAGACTTTGTGTGATGATACTGTCGCTTGTGTATATGTTCAAAGTCCTAATTTTTTTGGTTTGATCGAACCAGTTGAAGAAATTGTTGAAGTCGCTCATGCCTGTGGTATTAAAGTTATCATGGGATGTAACCCAATTGCTTTAGCGATACTAAAAACACCATATGAAATGGGTGTGGATATTGCGGTCGGTGAAGGTCAACCACTGGGATTACCATTGGCATTTGGTGGACCTTATTTAGGTTTTATGACTACTCATGGAGCTATGGTAAGAAAATTACCAGGTAGAATAGTTGGTCAAACTGAAGATCATGATGGAAACCGTGCATTTGTTTTGACTCTTCAGGCTCGTGAACAACATATTCGCCGGGAAAAGGCAAGCAGTAATATTTGTAGTAATCAAGCTCATTGTGCATTAACGGCTGCGGTATATCTTGGAATCGTTGGAAAACAGGGATTAAAAGATATCGCTAAACAATGCGCATCAAAAGCACATTACTTCAAAAATGAATTGGAAAAAGTAGGTTGTGCTCCAAAATATCAAGGTGAATTCTTTCATGAGTTTGTAACTGTAAATCCAGGTAAAACGGATTTGATCGTTGAGACATTGAAAGAAAGAGGTATTTTGGCAGGATTACCACTCAATGAAGATGAAATTTTATGGTGCTGCACCGAAGTAAATATGAAAACTTCCATGGACCAAGTTGTATCCATGATTAAGGAGGTGGCATAAATGTTAGTGTTTGAGAAAAGTAAGAAAGATCGTGGCAATCAAATTTTAGGGAACTGCGATGTTGAAGAATATGTTTTTGATTCAAGTTTAGTAAGATGTCAAGAATTGAATTTACCAGAGATTTCGGAAAGTGATTTGAGCCGACATTATACGGAACTAGCTAAGAAAACTCATGGTGTGAATGATGGATTTTATCCACTAGGTTCTTGTACGATGAAGTACAATCCGAAAATCAATGAATATGTTGCCGCTTTACCCGGTTTTACAGACATACATCCAACTCAGCCAATTGAAACTGTTCAAGGTTGTTTAGAAGTTTTGGTTGAAGCAGAAGAAAAATTGTGCGAAATTACAGGAATGGATGCGATGAGTTTTAACCCTGCGGCTGGAGCTCATGGTGAATTTGTCGGATTACTTCTGATGAAGGCTTATCATCATGCACGAAATGACCACAAAAGAACGAAAATCATTGTACCGGATTCTGCCCATGGAACAAATCCAGCTAGTGCAAATATGGCCGGCTATACGATCATCAATATTTCTTCCAATGAACTTGGCTGTGTTGATTTAGATAAGTTAAAAGAGGCAATGTCTGATGAAGTTGCAGGACTTATGTTGACAAATCCAAATACTGTTGGAATCTTTGATCCGAATATTTTAGAAATCACGAAGATCGTTCATGAAGCAGGTGGATTATGCTACTACGATGGAGCGAATTTGAATGCGATCATGGGAATCACCCGACCAGGAGATATGGGATTCGATATGATCCACTTGAATCTTCATAAAACTTTTTCAACTCCACATGGTGGAGGAGGACCTGGAAGTGGTCCAGTTGGATGTAAGGACTTCTTAGCTCCTTATTTACCAAATCCGCATGCAATAAAACTTGATCAGGAGTTCAGCTTTGAAGAAAGTATGCATTCTATCGGTCAAGTGAAATCATATTATGGTAATTTCTTAGTTGTGGTCAAAGCATTAACTTATATTTTGACACTAGGCAAAGAAGGAATTATCGAAGCATCACAAAATGCAGTATTAAACGCAAACTACATGATGTCAAAACTCAAAGGTGATTATAAAATGGCTTATGATACTCTCTGTATGCATGAGTTTGTTATGACTTTGGAAGACCTTAAAAAAGAAGTTGGTGTTTCAGCAATGGATATTGCGAAAAGCTTATTGGATTATGGAATCCATCCACCGACAATGTATTTTCCTTTGATCGTTCATGAAGCTTTGATGATCGAACCAACTGAAACAGAATCCAAAGAAACATTGGATGAAGTGATCGAAGTACTAAAAGATATTTTAAATAAGGCGAAATTAGACCCAGAGTGGGCTCATAGTATGCCGAAAACAATGCCGATCGGACGACCTGATGAAGTCAAAGCGGCACGTAATCCAATTCTTAGATTTAACTGGCATGATCAGTAATGCTGTTCTAGTTAAAGCTAAGAGTACTGATCCATATTTCAATTTAGCAATAGAAGAATACTTATTTGAAAACTTAAATGAAAATCAAATTATTTTCTATTTATGGCAAAATAAAAATACAGTTGTGATCGGTAAAAACCAAAATAGTGAAAAAGAGTGTCGCTTGACTCTTCTACAAGAGGAAGGGGGCACTCTTGTGCGCCGTATGTCAGGTGGCGGAGCAGTTTATCATGATTTAGGTAATTTAAACTTTACTTTTATTAGTAATGTCGAAGATTATAATGTTTCAAAACAATTTGATGTGATCTTGAATGCTTTATGCCAATTTCAGATATTTGGTCAAAAGAGTGGCCGAAATGATTTAGAAGTTGAAGGTAAAAAATTTTCAGGAAATGCCTTTTATACAAATGGGAATAAAAGCTATCACCATGGTACATTACTAGTCAATGTTGATAAAGAGAAGATGTCTCGATATTTAAATCCAAGCATTTTAAAGATGAAATCGAAAAGTGTTTCATCTACCAAAGCTAGAGTGATCAACCTTAATGAGCTGAATCCTGATATTACAGTTGATTCATTAAGTAATGCGTTAATTAAAGCTTTTGAGGAAGTTTATCAGTTGAAACTAATTGATTTAGATGAAAGAAATATAAACCATAATCAACTACAAAGTCTTGTACAAAAATATCAAAGCTTTGAGTGGATTTTTGGTCAAAAGATTCCGTTCACTATCGAGTTTACTGATCGATTTAATTGGGGTGAAATTTCAATACAACTCGATGTTGAACGTGGAATCATCAAAAACGCTAATATTTACTCAGATAGTTTAGATGTAGGGTACATCCAAATACTTAAAGATACATTAATAGGGATATCCTATCTTGATCGAATCTTGGTATTGGAAAAGTTAAAAGAATTTAGTATCACTGTAGATATTGCGGTTTTGTTGAAGGAGGATGAACATGGATTACCAATATGATTTAATTGTGATCGGAGCAGGACCAGGCGGCTATGAAGCGGCATTGTTTGCGGCTAAAAAAGGAATGAAAGTTTGTTTGGTCGAAAAAAATGCAGTAGGAGGTACATGCTTAAATAAGGGATGTATTCCTACAAAATCAATACTTCATCAACTTGAAGAAAATAGAATAGATCTTGAAGAAATCCAAAGAGAAAAAAATGAGGTGGTCACAGCACTTCAAAATGGGATTTTAACTCTATTAAAAAGTGCGAAAGTAGAACTGATCACAGGGAATGCACGAGTCGTAGATGGACACCACGTTGAAGTGAATGATCAATTGATCAGCACTTGCAATATTTTAGTCGCTACAGGTTCAGTTCCAGCATTTGTCCCAATTGAAGGAATCGATTTGCCTGGAATTATGACGAGTGATGAGCTATTGGAAAACACAAAACCACTTGATCAACTTGTGATTATTGGTGGTGGTGTTATTGGTGTTGAGTTTGCGAGTATTTATGCCAGATTAAATACACATGTCACAATTTTAGAAGCTGCAGATCGTTTACTTCCGACAATGGATAAAGAAATATCTCAAAATTTAAAAATGATTTTCAAAAAAAGAGGTATTGAAGTGATTACTGGATGTAAGGTAATGAAAATTGAAGAAGGATATAAAATCACGTATCAAGAAAAAGAAGAAACCAAAACAATTGATACTAAAAATATATTGGTTGCGACAGGACGAAAAGCGAATACTCAATGCATTGATGATTTGGGGCTTACAAAAAACAGAGGATTTATTACTGTGGATGATCAGTATCGTACTCAAATTGATTCGATTTATGCTATAGGAGATGTGATTGGCAATATCCAACTTGCCCATGTTGCAACGGCAGAGGGTTTGAATGCAGTATGTGCAATGTTAGGTACTGATCCAATCAAAAAAATCGATGCTGTGCCAAGTTGTGTTTATACTGATCCGGAAATTGCGACGGTAGGATTAAGCCTTGATCAAGCGAAAGAGTTGGGAATTGATGCTAAAGCAATAAAAATACTTTTAAGTTCTAATGGCAAATCAGTGCTTACGCATCAAGAAAGAAGTTTTGTGAAAATTGTAGTTGAAAATGAAACAGAAAAAATAATTGGTGCTTCAATGATGTGTGCTAGGGCAACAGATATGATTTCATACTTTACATTATGCATTGTAAATGGTTTAAAAAAGGACCAATTAACGGAAATTATCTGGCCTCATCCAACTTTTAGTGAAGTATTGGGTGAAATTTTATAAAAAATTGTTAAAAACATTAACGATTGTATTTTTTTATGGTAAAATATAACCGAATCTTAAATAATTAGAAAGGAGAGATTTATAAATGAAATTTTATTTATTTGGTGCATTAACAGTAGATATCGATGGAAAAGAGATTAACTTGGAAGAATATTTGGGTCGTCAATTATCTATGGTTTTTGCATTGTTTTTGTGCAACCACAAGCAAATTCTAACCAAAAAAAGACTTATCGATTTGGTTTGGGACGATAGTAAAAGCCCTTCTAATGCATTAAAATTCGCAATTTTCAGATTGAGAAACTTACTTGAGAAGCATCCTGATTTAAAAAATTATGAATGGATCATGACAGCTAAATATGGTTATCAACTAAATCAAGAGCTTCATTTCGAAATGGATATCGAAAAATTTGAGGAAACCGTTTCACTCGCAAAAGCAAATGGATTAAAAAGTCATTATGAAGAAGCAGTCGGCTATTATAAAAATAATCTTCTTGTGAATATGAATGAAGAATGGATTATTTTAGATCGAGGATATTTCAGTGCTTTGTTTATGCAAGTCGCTGAAAATTTGAGTAATATTTATATTGAACAAAAAGATTTCAGTTCAGCAATTTCTTTATGTAAAAAAGCATTGGGATTTGATGGTTGTAATGAATTGATCATAAATAATTATTTAGAAGCACTTGTAGAAACGAAACAATATCAGATCGCACTAAATTTTTATGAAGATTCGGCTAAACTATATTCAAAGACAACTGGAAGTGAATTAAAACTTAAAAATCCTACTTTGTTAAATATTGCATTAGTAGAAAACAAAGCAGATACAAAAGTTACGATCAAGGAATTTTCAAATCAGTTAATTGAAAATGGGAAAATCAATGGACCGATCCATTGTGATTATCCAACATTTAAAAATATTGCGCGTTTTGAATATCGCAATTGTGTTCGCCGTAAGATAGCGAAATATATGATCATGATAGAGCTAAACGGTAGTAAAGATTGTTTTGAAAGCGCAATGCGCCATTTGATGCAAATTATTGATACATCAATGAGAATGAATGACGTTGTTTCTCAAGTCAGTACTACCCAACTTGCGATTTTAGTTGATATGTGTGATGAAAATGAAGCTACGATGATCGTTCGTCGTTTGTTATCACGTTTTTCTAAGCTATATCTATCTTCAGAGATTGAACTTACATATCGTACAACAAGTTTAATGGATATTCCTGATATGTAGTATTGTAAAAAAACAGAATTAGCTTTATAATAAGTAAGTCTTAGCAGGGGTACTCGTAAGAGTTGAGAAAGTCCCTTATGACCTGATCTAGTTAATACTAGCGTAGGGAGCCTAACCTTAATCTTTTTAAGAGTTAATCTTTTCTACGCCTTCTATGGAGGTGTTTTTTTATGAAGAAAAATAAGACTCAAGTTTTAGTCCTCATGGCATTTTATGTTGCCTTATTTATGGTGATGGATTATGCAACCAATTTGTTTTTGTTTCTTAAGATGCCCAATGGCGGTTCTTTAGGTTTATCGACCATTCCGCTATTGATAGCCAGTTATCACCTTGGCTATAAAAATGGTTTGATGGTCGCTGTGATTTGTGTTTTTGTTCAGTTTATGACCGGACCAATGTATACGCCAGATATTCTTGGTTTTATCTTGGATTATTTTTTAGCATTTTCGGCTTATGGCCTTGCAAGCTGTTTTCCGAATTTCTCTTTCTTTTATAGTGGGGTATTGATTACTAATTTGATTCGATTCTGTTGTAGTTGGATTTCGGGTGTAATTGTATGGAAGTTAGATTGGATAGGGTCATTAGCTTATAACATGACTTATATGCTTCCAACATTTATAACTGGAGTACTATTTGTGCCTATACTTATGAAGTCTTTATCAAAGCTTTTAAAAAGAAACTAAGAACTTTGATAATATTGAATAATTAAAAAAGGAGCTTTGAACTCCGTAGTTTATTCTACAGAGTTTACTGCTCCTTTTATATTTTAAGCTAATTGAGATTTTTGTTGCGAATACATTTGACGTTGTTGTTTGATTTTTTCTGGTGTTTGTTTTTCTAATGCATACCATCCGTTTTCAAACATCAAATCATAAGTATCACGTTGCATTTTGCTTGCCTGTTCAAACAAACGAAGAAACTCTTTATATAACTTTGTGTTGCTGGCTTCTTGACAAGCAATTGAATAAAGATAAGTTAAATGTTTGTAACTAACTAATAAATCATTTAATTTGTCACGGTCATTAAACTGATCTTCACTTGGTTTGATTGGTGCTTTTACATTGGCAACTTTAGTATTAGCCATGATTGATTCCTCCTTTTTATTTTAATAAGCCTAACAATGCATCATAATGAGAAGCTAATGATGTGTGATTCTTTTTTGCTACTGAAGCAATTGATTTTGTCTTGATTGTTTTAGAGCATTCATCAGCTTTTTTAGAAACGGTTAAAGTCATCTCTAATAAATCTTGAATGTATAAACAATCTTTTGGAGAAAGCATTTCTGGTGGAGTTTTCATAGGTGTACCTCCTTTCTTTTTTTATTATGACTTGTTTTGTATGATTTATTCGTTTTCAAACAAGGTAAAATTGTGTATAATATATTTTGTTTTTATAAAAGAAGGAAGTGACGCAATGATTCCGCAAAAAAATGAAATGGTATTTATTCAAAGCTATAAACATGACGGTTCATTGCACCGTACATGGTCGAAGGGATATGTCCTAGAAGCTGATGAAGAAAAGTACGTAGTTGTAACTAATAAAACTTGGGTGATTGAATCAGATGGAAGACGATGGTTCACAAGAGAACCGGCTATTTGTTTCTTTTATACAAAAAAATGGTTCAATGTTATTACAATGATCAGAAAGACAGGCATATATTATTATTGCAATCTTGCTTCGCCAAGTTTATATGATGGAGAAGCAATTAAAAACATTGATTATGATTTGGATGTTAAAGTATTTCCAGATGGGAAAATCGATATACTAGATGAAGATGAATATGATGAACATCGTTTAAAGATGAATTATGGAGAAGAAATTGAAAGTATTGTTGAAAAGGCAATGGAAGATTTGCTTCAAATAATTCACGAAAAGAAAGAACCATTCAATGACAAGTGCATAAATGAATTTTATTCAATGTATTGCGAAGTTAAAAAGTAATGGAAAGGTAAAAAGATGAAAATTATAAAAACTATATTATCGGTATTGTTGGTGTTGACCTGCAATGGCTGTGCAAAGAAAGATGGATTAGATCCAAAAAATCCAATTACGATTCAAATTTGGCATTATTATAATGGTCCATTAAAAACTTCTTTTGATGAAATGGTTGAAGAATTTAATAATACTGTTGGTATTGAAAAAGGTATTGTTGTACAAGCTTTTAGTCATGGATCAGTAAATGATTTAGCGACTGATGTTTTAGCTTCTAGTAACAACGAAGTGGGTGCAAAAGCTTTGCCTGAAATTTTTGCGGGTTATGCCAATACGGTTTATCAAGTTGATCAACTTGGACTCGTTGCCGATATCTCAAAATATTTTACTGATAATGAACTCGCTGAATATATCGATGGATATCTACAAGAAGGATATATTGATGGTTCTAAACAATTAAAAATATTTCCGATAGCGAAAACTACTGAATTGTTGATGTTAAATAAAACAGATTGGGATTTGTTTGTAAAAGAAAATCCTTCGGTTAGTCTGGATGACTTAAAAACATGGGAATCATTAGTGAAGGTTTCGCAAATTTATTATGAATGGACAGACAGTTTGACTGATGAGCTTAATGATGGAAAAGCTTTCTTTGGTAGAGATGCTTTCGCTAATTATATGTATGTAGGAGCTTCACAATTAGGACAAGATTTTTATAAAACAAATAATGGAAAAACTGAACTAAATATAAATAAAGAAGTTCTAAGAAAATTATGGGACAATTATTACATTCCATTTGTACAAGGATATTATGATGCACAAATGCGTTTTCGTTCTGATGATTGTAAAACAGGAGATATTTTAGCGTTTGTAGGTGCAGGAAGTGGAGCATTATATTTCCCTGATTCTATCACGGTTGATGATGAAACAAGTTATCCAATTGAAAGTATAGTATTAGCAGTTCCAAATTTTGAGGGGACTGAAGCAATGGCTGTTCAACAGGGTGCCGGAATGGCGGTTACTAAAAGTGATTCAACTCGTGAATTAGCGTCAGTTTTATTTTTAAAGTGGTTTACAGCCAAGGAAAGGAATATTGCTTTTTCTTCGGCATCAGGATATTTACCGGTAACTAAAGTAGCGAATGATCCAAAATATATCGAACAAGAATTATCTTCATTGCCAACTATGTCAGAAAAATTAAGTTCTGCGATTATAGTAGGAGTAAAAACGGTTGCAGAGTCAAAATTATATACTTCACTTACTTTTGATGCTGGGGATAAGGCACGTGAAGTTGTCGAAAGCTCAATGTTTAATTTAGCTAAAGAAGATGCTGCCGATGTAAAAAATAAAATTGCTAGTGGAATTACTAGACAAGAAGCACTCGAAAAATATTTGTCAGATGAATATTTTGAAAAATGGGCAGATGAATTTATAAATGAATTGAAAAGTATTGTAGAATAAGGATCAGATAAAATGAAAAATAAAAGCATAACATCAAAAATATTAATACCTTTAACCTTAGTTATTATGTTGCAAGGAGCTTTCTTTGCGATATCCTTTATTTTTGGTGGTGCTTTTGAAGGCTTAAAAGCGAATTCAATTAATTCTTTGGACTATTTTACAGAATATCGTAGTCAAGTTGTTGAGCAGGAAATTGCGAATCACTGGACCAGTTTTCAAGAGTCATATGACGTAATAAGTACAAAGCTGAAAAATGCTTTTCAGGAAAATGGAGATTTTTTACAAGAAAGTACTTCAGCGAATGAAGTGATCCAATCGATTTCTCAAGAATTGATCTACATGTTAAGAAAAAGTTCAGCGACAGGAAGTTTTATTATTTTAGATTATAATGATACTTCAATCAAAAGAACGTTATATTTTCGTGATTTAGATCCAACTTCTAATCCTACTAATAATTCGGATTTATTATCTGAATTCGGATCAGCAACGATATTGAAAGAAATAAGAATACCAATGGATACAGAATGGCAAAGTATGATCGATATATCAAAGTCTACTTCTGCTGACTTTTATGAACAAGCAATGAATATTGAATTTAATCCGAAAAATGTTAATATTCAAAATGTAGGTTTTTGGAGTAAACCCTTTAAATTAACTGAAAACGATTTAGAGATCATTACTTATACAGTGCCATTAGTTGATCATCATGGAAATTCAGTTGGTGTTTTAGGAATTGAATTAACTACTGATTATTTAAAAAAATATTTACCAAGTAAAGAATTAAATAAAGATTCAAAAGGAACTTATTGTTTGGCAACGATCGATTATGAAAATACTCGCTATTCTTTATTCTTATGTAATGGATATAGTGCAAGAGGTTTGTTGACGGATAAAAATTTCCATGTGGAAAAAATAAATGATTTTGAAAGTGTATTCGTAGTTGAAGACGCATCTACTGTCTATTATTCTTCGGCAAAACCAATCAAAATGTATAATTCTAACAATCCATTTGAAAAACAAAAATGGATACTTATCTCATTTGAACAAGAAAAGGAATTATTCAGCGATGTATTACGAATGAGAAATGGAATTTTGATTTCTACACTTGTGGTTACTGTAGGTGGAGCATTACTTATCTTTATCTTATTGAAAAGAATAACTGATCCAATTACAGGATTAGTTAAAAAGGTAAAGAAATCAGATCCAAGTAAAAAGATAGAGCTTGGTAGAACTCGAATCGATGAAATAGATGAATTAGCGAAATCAATTGAAAATCTAAGTGTTGATGTGGCAGAAGCTTCTGATAAGTTTTCTCATCTTATTGAACTTTCTGGGGTTTCTTTAGGTGTATTTGAATACTATGAAGAGAAACAGATGGTACAATGTTCGTCTTATTGTTTTGAAATATTTGGTTTAGAGGTTCCAGAATCTTACACAATGATTGATATAGAATATTTCCAAGAAAAATTATCTGAATTATTAATGCGAAAAGATCCTGAAAACGAAGAATGGATTTACTTCATAAATAAGGAAGGAAAAAAAGAATATGTCCGCTATGTTGAAAATGTAACAGATGAAGGAACTCGCTATGGAGTGCTTATCAATGTAACTAGTGATGTCATTGAAAGAAAAGTAATTGAATATGAACGAGATCATGATGTTTTGACAGGACTTATGAATCGAAGATATTTAGAAAGAATGGTTAAAAAAATACTGTTTTCAGATGAGCTGAAACTTGCTTGTATGGTTACGTGGGATTTAGATAGCTTGAAATTTATAAATGATACGTATGGTCATGATTTTGGAGATAGTTATATTATTATGATGGCACATACACTTAATTTGTTTTCTAGTGAAAATACGATCGTGGGTAGAATATCTGGAGATGAGTTTATCTTGTTTTCCTATGGATATGATGATAAAAATCAAATGAGAAAATTAATTTCGAAAATTCATAAAACAATTTCGGAACAATCATTAGGTTTGCCAGATGGAAAAGAAATTCGTTTGCGTTGTTCTGGAGGAATAGCATATTATCCAGAAGATGCTGTGGCTTATGAAACATTATATCGATATGCCGATTATGCAATGTATCGAGTAAAGAATGATGAAAAGGGACATCTAACTGAATTTAAGGCGAAAGAATATGAACAAGATGCGATTTTATTTGAAAGTCGTGAAGAACTTAATAATTTGTTAGAAAATGAGTTGGTTGATTTTGCGCTTCAACCAGTTGTATCTTGTATCGATGGAGAAATACATGGATTTGAGGCATTGATGAGACCACAAATCGCTACGTTTAAAAATCCTACTGAATTATTAAGGGTGGCAAGAAGTCAAGCGAAGTTAGGTCAAATAGAAAAAATCACTTTATTTAAAGCAATGGATAAAATGTTAGGAACTTTTAAAGAAACTAATCAAAAGATATTTATTAATTCGTTACCTAGTAATGCACTTCCTCGCAATGAAAGAGATTCCTTTGCTAAAAAATATGCAGATTCATTAAAACGTATTGTCTTTGAAATTACTGAAGTCGATCAGACAAATGAAGAAATGATCAATTTGAAATTAAGTGTAATGAGATCATGGGGTTGTCAGTTGGCTATTGATGATTTTGGAACAGGATATAATAGTGAGATGATGTTGCTTTCGACAAACCCTGATTATATAAAGATAGACATTGGGATCATTAAAGGAATCCATAATGATTTATCTAAACAAAAATTATTTGTAGGAACAGTGGAATATGCAAAGATGAATAATATCAAGATAATTGCTGAAGGGGTAGAGACGTTTGAAGAAATGAAGTATTGTATTGAAAATGGAGCGGATTATCTACAAGGATATTATACAGGTAGACCTAATCTGCAACCGATAAAGATCGATCCTCAAATCGTTGAGCAGATTAAAATTATTAATAAAAATAAGGTTAACTAATGGTTATCCTTATTTTTTTATATGCTTATAAATAAGGGGAAATAAACAAATAAAAAAATAAATAAAAAAAGAGAAAAAAAGCGTTGACATGTGTAGGGTGTTTTGGTATTATAAATAAGCACTCGGTCGGAAGCGATTGGGTAATCGATCTTTGAAAACTAAATAGAATATGAAACACAACGTCAATTCAAAC
>JAVBMW010000003.1:0-176200 GCA_031551965.1 Holdemania sp.
TATGATTACAACGAAGCAATAGATCGTGTGAAAAATCCGTATGTCAAGGCAAGTGAATGGGGTTGGCAAATTGACCCTGCTGGACTGAGATATACAATGAACTGGCTATACGATCGCTATGAATTACCATTATTCATTGTTGAAAATGGATTTGGGGCAATTGATGAAATATCAGAAGATGGAAAAATCCATGATGATTATCGTATTGATTATCTAAGAAGACATATTCAATCAATGATCGAATGTGTGGACGAAGATGGAGTGGAATTATTAGGATACACTTCATGGGGGCCAATCGATATTGTCAGTGCAGGAACTGGTCAAATGAAAAAACGTTATGGCTTCATCTATGTTGATAAAGATGATGAAGGAAATGGAACACTTAAAAGAATGAAAAAAGATTCATTCGAATGGTACAAAAAAGTTATTGAAACAAATGGAACTAATTTAGATTAAATGGAGGATAAAAACATGTCAGATTTTATGAACAACGTGTTAATGCCAAAAGTAATGGCTTTTATTAACACCAAAGCAATTCGGGCTTTAAAAGATGGTTTATTATATGCAATGCCACTAATGATCGTTGGATCAGTATTTCTAATTTTAGCGTTTTTCCCATACACTCCTATTGCAGACTTCTTTGAAGCTTCTGGATTAACTGCAATTTTCAATCAAACTTATGGAGCAACATTCAATATTATCGCAATCGTTGCGGTTGTAGGTATTGCCTACACTTATGTTAGAAATGAAGGCTATGAAGGATTAAGTGCTGGAGCTATCGCTCTTGCGTGCTTTATCTTACTTCAACCTGCATTCGTTGTTAAAGAAGGTGTTATGGTTGATGGAATCATCGATAAAGGCTGGACATCAGGTAAAGGGATGATTTGTGCTATTTTAATTGGTTTAATTACTGGTTGGGTTTATAGCTGGTTCTTGAAAAAAGATATTACAATTAAAATGCCAGAAGGTGTACCTAGTGGAGTTGCGAATTCATTTGTGGCTTTGATTCCTGCTGCATTCCTTATTAGTGGAACTGCATTAGTTTATGCAATATTCAAAATGGGCTTAAATACAACTTTTGTTGAATGGATATACAGAGTAATTCAAACACCTCTTCAAAACTTGACTGACTCACTTGGTGGAGTTATCATAATGTCATTCTTAATTCCATTCTTATGGTTCTTTGGAGTTCATGGTTCAACTATCGTGAGTGGTATTATTTCTCCAGTTTTACAAGCTAATTCAATGGCTAACCAAGCAATTCTTGATTCTGGCAATGCATTAACTGTTGCGAATGGTGGACGTATCGTAACGATGCAATTCTTAGATCAATTCATTACAGTAACTGGAGCAGGAATTACAATTGGTATTGTAATATACCTTGTATTCTTCGCTAAATCAAGACAATGTAAAGATATTGGTAAATTAAGTTTTGTACCAGCGTTATTCAATATCAACGAACCAGTATTATTCGGTATTCCAGTAGTACTTAATCCAATCCTAGCAGTTCCATTCATGTTAGTGCCTGTATTATCAGGAGTACTTCAATATTTTGCGATCGCAAGTGGTCTTTGCCCATTGTATGGCGGGATTATGGTTCCTTGGACTACACCTCCAGTAATTTCTGGTTTCTTGATTGGTGGTTGGCGTACAGCGTTACTTCAAGTCGTAGTACTTGTCATGTCATTTATGGTATATCTACCGTTTATCAGAAAAATCGATTTACAATATAAAGTTGAAGAAGATTCAGCTTCAAAATAATAAATACGATAGACTACTTATCAAAAAAATAGGTAGTCTTTTTTTCTTTTTAATTCATTTCGTGAAGAAAAACGATCGTTTCATGCAGAAATCACCCTTATATAACCCTTTTATAATAGAATTATAAAAACAAATATAGAGGGCAGGTAATTATTTTGGGAAAGAAAATCATACGTTTTATTTTGTCAATGTGTTTGATATTTACATCTTTTCCTGTGCAAAATTTTATTGGGGCAGATACGGAAAACTCTGAGAGTTATGGCACCCCATTAAAGATAGATGATTATTTAAATGGATCGAGTAGTGTTACGATGTATCGTGTTGCCAACAACAATCCAAATGGAAATCTTGAAAAAGTTGAAGATGGTGTTTTTGTTAAAGGGGATGGAGTTCAAATATCAGTTGGCTATACTTTGCCTGTTTCAACATTGAAAGAAAATGAATCGGCAGATAATGCAACGAACACTATTGTTTTTAGTATAAGAGATTTTGGAATAACTGAAAATAAAGCAAGTACTGGACCAGTAGTAACTACAAATTCTTTAACGGCAGGGAATTATAATATTGATATTGATGGGAATGTAACTATTATTTTTAATATTGATTTTGTAAAATTAAACGCAACATCTACTATTGATTGTCAAATGGCATTTATGGGAATTTGGGATCCAGAATTGATACTGGATGATTATGATTGGCACTACATCATGCACGAAAAGCTTCAAATGAAAGTGTTTCCTATTGGGATACCTGGAGATATCAGGGTAAGTGAACCTCAATTTTTAGGCTATAATATCAATGAGGGTAAAGCATCTTATAGAGCTAAAATATCATCAACTTTTGGGGCTTATGATGAAGTAACACTTACTATTAGTCAATATACTAATTCTATGGAAGCGGAAGAATACATCATCAACTCAATTACATATACAGTTGATGGTAATAGTACACAGCTCACTCAAGGTGAAGATGGATACTCATTTGTCTCAGCTGAAAAAAATAAAGCAATACTTAAGCTTCCAAAAATGACAAAAGATAGTAATTATGTTGTGGATTATACTGTAAAATTTACAGACGCTACTAGAAAAAGGATGTATATTTACCCATCAAGCCTTTTTAGAGTTGACTCAAAAAAAGCAGTCAACACTATATCGATCCAAGACTCTCAGTATAATATATCAACTCCTTATTACTATCATTATGATTATTATGTTGCGAGTTATAATAATTCCATAAATGATAACGGAACGATAAACTGGTATTTTTACTTAAATATCAATAATTTTAATGTAGCAGGAACTACATTTTCTAGTGAAATGATGAAAAAAGCAGTGGGGGATATTACAATAACTCCTGCAAATGGAGCGTTTACACTTGATAAAGAAAACGGGACTATCGTGTTTGATGCAATTGCAGAAGGTAAAAATAATACATATTATACTGTAACCTATATTACAAATCATTTAAGTGAATTAAATGAACAAGCTACAAAAGCAATTGAAAATAAATCCTATTTGAATCTAGTAGACTTATCATATAAACCAACTGCCAAAGTAGTGTGGGTCACAACTGAGGTAACCAATCCAAATCGTAGCGATATGGCTTGGAAGTTAACGCTAAATCAAGGTTTTTGTGATATTACATCATTACAGCAGTTAACACAAAGCCACAAAGTACAAACTATTCTTCAAGATAATTCAGAAGTTGCGGTTAAAGATATCGTTGTGAACCGTTATACAAAAGAAAAACAAACAACTGCGATTCCGGTAACGATCGAAGCAGAAAATTTAAAAGAATTGATCGATAAGATCAATGTTTTGATGCATCCGGAGGGAGGGACATCAGATAAGTTTATCGTTTCTTATAAAACGGACTTACCAGAGGTTGAAGTTTCTAATGGAAAAATTGAACATACAACAAGTATGGGTGTAAGCACAGTTACTAAAACTGATGATTATGATAATGTTAAAAGATCAAGATTCACCACATTCACAATGACAAAAACTGGGATCTTTGATGATTATACTGATAATACAGTAATTGATACAACAAGCACTAGGAAAATAACTTGGAATTGGAATGCGACAAGTGATTTAACGATTTATAAAAAATCATATATTGATATCAATAATGGAACTGCATGGTATTCCTTAGAAGATATTTTAAGTTCACCTATAACTAAAACAATTACTAAAAAAGATGGTGAAACTGAAATTGTGACTCTTGAAAGAGGAGAAGATTACACAATCAGTATTCAGCAAGGATCATCTACATGGAAGGACTTGCCTGAGTCAGAAGAAGATTTTGATTATAATACAAAAGTAACTCGTTATATGATCAATTGGTTAAAAGACCATGTTACTCAAGAAGATGAAGCTAGCTTTAAACTTAGTCAAAATGTTGCGAGCTTTTATGATTTTGGAACACTTGCGGATTTTAATGCTAAAACGATTTATAATCAAGCTAATACAAAAGATGCAAATAATGGAAGTTATGATGTAACTTATACCCGTGCATATGCTTATATATACAATAATAATTATATTTTAAAGCGTTTTACTGGAACTACAATTGGTACGGCAAACTTGACTTATGAAACAAAGATCATGGTGCCAGTAAAATATTTGGGTAAAGAATTTCAAGTGATAGAAACATTACCTGAAAATGTTATTTTAGAATCGGGAAGTTATATACAATTCAATTATTGTAGTGAAAACAGCAATTCAGAATATTACTTCTTTTATTTAAAACTTGGTGCAGATGGGACTGGAAAAGTATCGACAGGTTATGGCGACGTAAATGCTGAATTTAAAGATGGGAAATTGAAAATCAATTTTCCTGTGGGTTTATCAACTGATCGAATGAGATACATAATAACTTATACAGGAATTCCGGTAAAAGACGAAAATGGAGTAGAAAAAATATTTATCAAAGAAGATGGAAGTATTGAAAAATCGGTTAAGTTGGTAAATGAAACTAAAATCACTTCAAGTGATATTGAAACAGTTTATACAAAATCTTTAACAACCAATGAAATTGAAAAAGTAGATGCAGCTACGCTTGAACTAACACATTTGGATGCATCAAACGGTAGAGGATTGGTTCATGAATTAATCATCAATCCATCAGCATTACAATACAATAAAGTTGCGGGTGGAATGATTACAATTGAAGATAAACTGCGATACAATACAAACTATACTTATAATTACTCGGTAACATATCATGCGGATGTATCTTTAGTGCTCAATTCAGTATATTTGTACAAATGGGATGATACTACAAAGAATTGGATAGATTATGATGGTGATGACTGGGGATTCACCAATAGAACGAGTTTGTATAGTGGAACTACTTACGATAACTATTTAACTGCAAGTGTACCTGATGGAATGAAGTTGAAACTAGTTTATCGCTATATTATGAGAACTTCAGCAAGACTTCAAGAAGGACAATCACATAGTATAGATGTTACGAATACATCTAGAATATTAAATATCGTCAATAACAATAATAATCATGTGAAAACTCAAAAAATATACTATGTTTATAATGCCGCAAGTGCAGCTGTTGCAGGAATCAACTTAACTCTTGTGGAAAAAGATAAGAGCAATATCGGATTAGGAAAAGGAGAGTTTGAACTATTTGCGTACAATACCGCCAAAAAGCTATGGGAACATGTCGCAAATGGGACAAGTGTTGATAAAACAAGTCATGCTTCAGATGGTTCAATTATACAATCTATTGGGAATTTAGAGTTTAAAACTTTAGATGGAAATAAGTTTTACTATACAAATGCAGTTGAATATTATTTGGTACAAACAAAAGCACCTGAAGGTTACCAAAGAATATTAGAGCATTATCACTTTTATGCTCGAGCAGATGCGGATACAAAATTAACGGCAGCCAAATGTGATCATACTGGTCATACTTTGAATGCGTATTTTGCAGGTGCAGATGTTGCTCTTGAAAACTCAGTGATTCCAAGTTTTGAATTGGATGTCAAACAAGAATGGAAATATTCTGATGGAACGAATCAAGATAAGCACGCTAACTCAACAGAAGTGAAATTGTATCAAAGTTTAACGAAAGTTGATTTAAAAACAATTGATATCAAAGATGTTGAAGGAAATATTTTGCGCTCTAGTGATTTGTATCCAGGTCAAAAAATGAAAGTTACAGGAACAATTATAGGAAGTAAAGAAATACTTACGTTAACTATAGCGGGAAAAGAAGCAAAATTAACTTTGATCGAAGATGCAGTTCAAGATTATACGTATAGTTATAGTGTAGAGCTGGATACTACTGCAAGTGATGAAGAAGCAATGGTAACTACAGAAAAAACATTGTTTGCGTTTTTCAATATGCGTCCAGATGTGTTGGGTTTTGAAGTCAAGACTTTAGCTGTTTCTGGTACTCCAAGTTTTATCAAGGATGGAAAACTAATTAATTCAGAATTATTGAGTTCAGATAATAATTGGGGATTTCATGAAGAAGTTTTATACACATTAATTGAAGATAATAATCAATATAAACAGGTTTATTACTATGTAGTTCAATCAATACCTGGCAGTAATTCTGTTACTTATCAAAATGTTGAAACTGAAGGCTCAAGAACTGTAACAATAACTAATGAACTTCAAGCGATCAAAGGATCGATGATTTTTGAATTGAGCTCTAGGGAAAATGAGGCTGTCGCTGATGCAAAATACAAACTCGAAATAATGGGAATAGATGGCTATGAAACTATTTTTGACTCGCTCATAACTGATGAAAACGGTCAAATAGCACTACAAAACCTTAAAAAAGGTGAATATAAATTAACGGAAGTTGAACCAGCTACAGGATATGTTGAAGCTGATGAGAAAGAAATTGAATTTGAAATATCCGCAAACTCTGAGCTTAGAATGTTTGAAGGAAAATATGTAAAGCTAGATGATAATACAGTTCTTTTATATGCAATGAGTGAAACTGTGGAAGAACCTGAACCGCTTAAAATTGATGTACAACTTGTCTATAACAAAGTAAATAGAAAAGTCGAGCTTTCAACATTGCCAATTACGTTAAATCAAGCGTATTATACTTTAACATATGTTGGTAGAGAAGGCACTGTTTATGAAGAAAGTAAAGTTATGCCAACTGAATTGGGTTCGTATACTGCAACATTTAAATTGACTGACAAAGGGGAAAAAGTCTATGAAATAACAGATGACAGCGTAACCACTCTTGATTTTGCCTTGTTGATCCCAAGCACGATGAATGCAACTTGTGCGGATGTTGTTTATGGGAATGATCCATCTCCAACATTGATCAAACCAACTGGTGGAGTACAAAAAATTGAATATAAACAAGCGGATGCAGAGGATGCGGAGTATAAAATAGATGTACCTAAAAATGCAGGTAATTATAAAGTTCGTGTTACTGAGGCTGAATATGATAAATATGAAGAGGGTGTTGCGGTAGCGTCATTTAGTATTACCAAAAAAGTAATCACAATGAATCTAACTGTAGAAGACAAAGTATATGACAGAACTAATGTTGCGAAATATAATGTTAGTTTAAATGATGTTGTAGATGGAGACACGATTACAGTTGATTTAAGTGTGGATAATAAACCGGCTGCAACATTTGAAAGTACTAATATCGGGAATCAACAAACGATTACTTTTAGTAAACAATTTATATTAACTGGAGCGCAGAAGGAAAATTATATACTAACTCAACCTTCAAAGAAGGTCGCTAATATTACACCAAAAACAATCATTGCCACAGGATTTTCTGTGAACAATAAGCAATACGATGGAGGAGTGACAGCTACAGTAAATTCGCTAACGGCAACTGAGGCTATGGGCATGGTTGTGGGAGATAAAGTAATAATTAACTCAAAAGGGAAGTTTGCGAATAGTAAGGTTGAAAATGATAAAGTTGTAACAATTACTGACTTAACTTTAACTGGGAATGGCTATGGGAATTATGTGCTGGCGGATACTGGACATCAAACTACTTCAACTGCAAATATTACTAAGAAGGATATCACCATCAGTGGTATCACGGCAAGTAATAAAGTGTATGATGGCACATCTGAGGCAACATTGATCATGCCTTTAATTACATCATCAACGGGATTAATAGGAGCAGAAGATCTAAAAGTTAATGCAACTGGAGTATTTGATAATAAAAACTCTGGAAATAATAAAACAGTTACGATTTCTGGATTAACATTAAGTGGTGATGATTTAGATAACTATCAATTGAAATCGACTGGTCAACAAACTAGCACTAAAGCAAACATAACCAAAAAAGAACTTGTTATAAGTGGTGTCACGGCAAATGATAAAGTGTATGATGCAAATACAAACGCAACACTAAATATGCCAGAAGTTACTTCAGAAATGGGTTTAATTGGTGATGAAGTGGTGACAGTTACAGCAACAGGAACATTTGAGTCTAAGAATGCAGGAGTATCTAAAATTGTATCCATTTCAGGATGGTCTTTTGCGGGTGCAAATGGATCCAATTATCAAATTTCTACAAGTGATAGTCAAGGAACTACAACCGCGAGTATCACTAAAAAGGGATTGACTGTGAACGGCTTTGTAGCGGAAGATAAAATATATGACGGCACAACCAATGCTACATTGATCGCCCCAACTGTTACTTCAGAAATGAATCTAATTACAGGAGACGTTTTAACGCTTTCTGCAACTGGAACATTTGAAAATAAGGATATTGGAGAAGATAAATTGATTACCATTTCCGATATTTTGATCAATGGAGCTGATGCGAATAATTATGAACTGACGGAAAGTGGAAATCAAACTGAAACTTCGGCAGATATCACAAAGAGAACGATCACTGTTCTAGATGGAATTACAGCATCTGATAAAATCTATGATGGGAACTTAGATGTACCACTAACTATGCCAGAACTGACTACAACAATGGGCCTTGTTGCTGGTGAAAAGGTTAGTGCGACAGCGATCGGTACTGCAATAAGTAAATATGTTGAAGAAGAAATTGAGGTAGCTATAACTGAGGTTGATATTATCGGTGAAGATTCGGGTAATTATCAAGTTGCCACAACTGGACATCAAGAAAAAACAAGCGTAAATATTATCAAAAAAGAAATAGTTATTTCAGGAATTATAGCTAATGATAAAGTTTATGATGGATTATGTAATACGACTCTTGATTATTCAAAAGTAAAATATGATGGAATCATCTCGGGAGATGTTTTATCTGTTTCTGCAATCGGTTTGTTCAATGATAAAAATGCGGGAATTAATAAAGAAGTAATTATTTCAAACTTGATACTTGATGGCACAGATGTCGGTAACTATAAATTAGCTACAAGTAATCAACAAAGTTCTGCAAAAGCAATCATCAGTCAAGCTAAAGTATCGGTTATTGGATTTGATATCTCTAAAATTTATAACACCACAAAAGAGGTAGAGGGATTCGGAAATATAGCTTTTGATGGACTCATTGCGGATGAAACTGCAACAGTCAACGCAAGCAACGTTAAAGCTACTTACAACAATAGTACGACTGGCATAGACAAACCGATTATTTTTGTAGGAGATTTCACTATGTCTGGAATTACGGCAAAATCAAGCAATTATCAAATAATACAACCTACAGGGATTACTGGTGTTATCACAAAAGCTTTAGGTGGTGAGGTCAGTAAGCCCATAATGAGCGCAAAAACTCAAATAAGTCTTGCGGTAGAAGCGTTTGCAGATCCAACACAATCAATCGAATACGGCATAAGCACATTGAGAACAGAACCATTAGTATGGCAGGCTAGTCCGATATTTACAGGATTAAAGCCAAATACTACCTATTATGTATTTGCCCGAACTGCGGAAAATATCAATTACAAAACAGGAACATCGAAAATGAGTGAGGCGATCGTAACTGAAAGTACTGATCAAATCGTTGGTGAAATCATAGGAACAGTAAATGATTACACGGGGAAAGCTTATCAAGCTATTGCCATATACATTAAGACTGGTGGAACTAATGGAACCGTTATTGGATCATCAATTACAGGACCTGATGGAACATTTAATTTTTCTAATCTACCTTATGGAACGTATAGTTTGGTAGCGACTGATGGATTTAATACAGTGACAAAGCTGATAATAATCAAACAAGATAGAATGAATCAAAACATAACAATGCTTGAAGGAAATCAAAATACAGCGGTTGAGATACTAAACGATGAAACTCCATCGGTTGCGGCAGAAAATTTAGATGAAATGTTTACATTAGAAGATATAGAAGATGCAAAAAAAGTAGATGTCTTTGTCGAGATTAAATTAGTAGTAAAAACTGTAGATGAATCGGATATAAATGAAGATGCTAAGCTGGTTCAAAATCATTTAGGAAACAATAAATTGGGGTTGTATCTTGATGCAAAACTAATTAAAACAATTACCGGATCGGATCATGATGGTGAAACTACAATTCAGCCACCAACTGGAAAAACGCTAAAAGTAACAATCGATCTTCCTGTTGAACTATGGGGGTTTGAAACGTATTCTATTATTCGTATTCATGAAGGTGAAGTTTTAATAATTCCTGCGGAGTATGATGATTCATTGCATACGATCACTTTCGAGGCAGATATGTTCTCTACCTATGCAATAACTTATACGGTCAAGAATAACGTGACTTTGGCTGAAGAACCAACGCCGATCAAAAAAACAATTCGTTTTTACAATACCCGATCTAATGAAGTGATAGAAGAAACGGAAATAGTTGAAACAACTCAAGAAGAAGTTGTGATTGAAGATGTTAAAGTGGTTGAAAATTCAAATGTTGTGATAACTCAATCAAAAAACCCAATTAATTTTTGGTGGCTATTATTGGTTTTGGTGGCGATTATTTTAAGAGAAGCAAAGAAAAGATATATTAAAAAAACTCAAAAAAATTGAATTGAATGAAATTAAAACAAGCAATTCTTGAAACGTTAAAGTGTTTTTGATATGCTTTGTTTACAAAAAAGAGGAAAACTTTAATATGAAAATTGCAATATGTGACGATATGCCAAATGAAGCAAAGCTACTTGCCTCTTTATTAAATGGCGAAGATGTTACTGTTTTTCATGATCCCAACGAATTAATAAAATATATTCAAGATAAGCATAAGATTGATGTATGTTTTTTGGATGTTTTAATGCCTGAAATGAATGGTATCGAATTAGCGAAAAAATTAAGGACAAATGGATTTTCAAATCCAATTGTATACTGCACTACATCAAAAGAGTATGCCTTTGATGCTTTCGGCGTTGCAGCTTTTGATTATTTACTTAAACCACCAACACAAGAAGATGTTGAAATGACACTAAAAAAGTTAAAGTCAAAAATAAAGGAAGATGAAAATCAATTTCTTACAATTAAAACTATCAACAATTGGGCACAAATTCCATTCAAAGAGATTTCTCATGCTGAAGTAATTTCGCATAATGTAATAATTTATTTGAACAATGGAAAAACTTTTACAATTAATGAGACATTTAAAGAGATAATGTCACAGCTACAAGAAAAACGCTTTAAACAATGCCATCGTTCTTATATTTTAAATGTTGATAGTATAAAAATATTAGAAAAAAAAGATGCTTTAATGATCAATGGAGCCATCGTTCCTATATCTGCTAATTTTCGGTCGATGATACAAAAAAGTTTTATTGAAAAAACAGTAAGAAGAGGATAATTTATGCATTTTGTGTATATCGCAGTCAATTATTTATTTCTAATAATGAACATAATTATATCAATGTTCTGCTTTGATTATGAAGAAAAAAACAAACGCATAGTGATGATTAGTATTTTTCTTATTGCCATTTTTAATGCAGTGATTTATTTTACACCGTTGGCTATTTATTTCATTAATGTTCCTGTGGCTATATTTTATTTTGTACCGCTTGGGTTTTATCATAAGGGTCATCTTTTTCAAAAAATATTTGTTTACGTTACTTTTTCATTCTTAACAAGTTTTGCCTATTGGTTCTCATCGTTAGTAGCTGAATTAATGTTTGGATATGGTTCAGAATTATATTATGTTGTTTATGCAGTGGTAGCAGTTGTTTTTTATGCAATTATTTTTATTTTAACTCGAAAGTATGGAAAACAGCTAACTAATAAACTATTCACAAGCACTCCTTCATTGATTTGGGTAGTATATATAAGTTTGCCTATTTCATCTTTGATTGCGATTGGATATCTGTATTTAAATCAAGGTTTTATTTGGTATCCTAAACCAATACGTAATGATTTGATTTATATATTGTTGCCGTTCTTTATTTTGGCGAGTTTTGCGTTATTGTTTAGCTCAATTCTTACTACACATAATTTGTTGTCGACGATTCATGATCGTGATTTTGCGAAGAATGTTATTTCTGCAGGTTCAGGGTATTATCAAAAGTTAAATGAGGTTTATGAACAGATAAGAATACTTCGACATGATTACAAATATCATTTAAATGGTATGAGTCAACTTTTGTCATCGGGTAATACTGAAGAGTTGGATCGTTATCTAAATAAAATTCAAATAGAACTTAATAAAAATGAATTGTCATATTTTAGTGATAACCCAGTTGTGAATGGATTGGTGGCAAGTTACGCAGAAGAATGTAAAAGACAAAATATTAAGTTTATTTCTAATATTGTACTTCCGGATCAATTCAAAATAGATAATTATGAATTATGCATCGTGTTAGGGAATATTTTGCAAAATGCTTTAGAGGCTACAAGCAAGCTTGAAAAAGATAAAGAAATAGAACTGTTGGTAAATAAAACTGAAGCAAATCAATTAGCGATTATCTGTAAAAATACATACAATGGTGAAATAGAGTTGATCAATCAACAACTGAGTAGTAAAAAAACAAATGGAGGTTTTGGAATTCGAAGTGTTCAAGCTGTGATTCAACAATATGCAGGAGAATTTTTAACAGAATGGGATGAAACTACATTCAGTGTTTATATCTTGTTGACAAGTTGAGTTTTTAGAGATGATAATATAGCTAATAAAGATGAGGTATCTTATGAATGAAAAAATTGTTACTGAAAGATTGTTGCTTCGCCCATTTGAATTGAGTGATGCAGAATCGGTTGCACGTATTTGCAACAATGTAAAATTATATAGAGGGACGCTATCGTTACCATATCCGTATACGATAGATCATGCGATTGGTTGGATTTCTCGAAATAAAGAAAATTTTGAAAATGACAAAATTTATGATTTTGCGATAACAGAAAAAGATAGTGGGAAATTAGTAGGTGCTATTGGAATCGGAAACGATCAAAAAAATAAAAATGGCGAATTAGGGTATTGGATCGATGAACAATGTTGGAGAAATGGATATGCAACAGAAGCGACAAAAGCGATCATCGATTATGTATTTAACGTAAAAGGATTTCATCGTGTTTTCGCAAGACACTATAAATCTAACCCTGCATCGGGAAAAGTAATGATAAAAACAGGTATGAGTTACGAAGGAGAATTGAAAGATCATATATTAAAAGATGGTGTATTTGAAACGATTATTTGTTACGGAATATTAAATCCAAATAGAGGTAAAAAATAACCTCTTTTTTTGTGCTGAATCACGCAAAAACGCTTGACTACGGGGGTATTTGCGTGTATTATTATAAGGCTACACGCATGTAGCAAGCTTTAAACGTGGGAGAATGAATATTCGTTGACCACGCCGCAAGCAATCAATTTATAGGAGGTAAGTCTTGTGAGTAAGAAAAAAATCGCAAAAGTTTGTAAGTTGCAATTCGCAGCTGGACAAGCAAAACCAGGACCAGCACTAGCATCAGCTGGAATCAACATGCCACAATTCTGCGTAGCATTCAATGACGCTACAAAGGATCGTGCAGGAGACGTCGTACCAGTAATCATTACTGCGTATGAAGACAAATCTTTTGATTTTGTATTAAAAACTACACCAGCAGCTAATTTATTAAGAAAAGCTGCAGGGGTTAAATCAGGATCAGGGAAACCAAACACAAACAAAGTTGGTAAAATTACAGTGGCTCAATTAAGAGAAATCGCTGAGTACAAATTACCAGACTTAAATGCAAATGATGTTGAAGCTGCGATGAACATTATTGCGGGTACTGCTCGTAATATGGGTATCGTAGTAGAAGGAATGGAGTAAGATTATGGCAAAGAGCGGAAAAAAATATCTTGAAGCGGCAAAACTAGTTGACCGTAACATTACTTATTCTATGGTAGATGCAGTTGCGTTAGCAAAGAAAACCAATGTAGCTAAATTTGATGCTTCTGTTGAAGTTTCATTCAACTTAAACATTGATCCTCGTCATGCGGATCAACAAATTCGTGGAGCTATGGTTCTTCCTAACGGAACAGGCCGTACTCAAAAAGTGTTAGTTATTACTCAAGGAGCTAAAGAACAAGAAGCAAAAGATGCTGGTGCAGATTTTGTAGGCGGAAAAGAAATCCTTGAAGATATCAAAAAAGGTTGGTTTGATTTTGACGTTATCGTAGCTACTCCTGATATGATGGGAGAACTAGGGAAACTAGGGAAAATCTTAGGGCCTAAAGGGTTAATGCCTAACCCTAAAACTGGAACAGTTACAATGAACATTGCGAATGCTGTTGCAGAAATCAAAAAAGGTAAAGTGGAATATCGTTGTGATAAAGAAGGTATCGTTAACTGTTTAATCGGTAAAGTATCGTTTACTGATGAAGCATTAGTTGAAAACTTCAAAGCGCTTTACGATGTGCTTGCAAAAGCTAGACCTGCTGCTGTTAAAGGAGCTTACATGAAAAGTGTAACTGTTACAACAACAATGGGGCCTGGAGTTCGAGTAACGATCGAATAATTTCTTGACAAGAAATAAATAACTGTTAAAATTAGGTTGTTATCAATATACCATAGACAGCAACGGCGTGAAGCTTAATCATGTTGCCGAGGTAAGTAATCTTAGTTGAATACTTTTACCCATGCTGTCAAAAGCGTGGGTTTTATATTATTGAGTATATTGTGGCATATAGAAAAATGGAGGTGTAGCAATGAAACAAGCGGTATTAGACGCAAAAGTTGAGTTAGTTAGTCAAATTCAAGAACAATTTACTAACAGCGCTTCTTCTGTGGTAGTAGAGTATCGTGGATTAACTGTTGCTGAAGTTACTGAACTTCGTAGATCACTTCGTGCAGAAGGTGTTGACTTTAAAGTTTATAAAAACTCTATGGTACAACGTGCTGCTGAAGCTGCAGGGTACAATGACTTACAGGAACAATTAACTGGTCCAAACGCAATCGCATTCAGTAATGATGCAGTTGCTCCAAGCCGTGTCTTAGCTAAATTTGCTAAGAAACATGACAAACTTGTATTAAAAGGTGGAGTTGTTGACGGGAAAATCGTTAACGTTGACGAAATCAAAGCATTATCAGTGCTTCCAAACAAAGAAGGCATGATCGCTATGTTGTTAGGATGCATCCAATCACCAATTCGTTCATTTGCTTGCACAGTTAAAGCTGTTGCTGATGCAAAAAGCGAATAATTACATTGATTAATTTAGGAGGAAAATAAAAATGGCAAAACTTAATCATGAAGATATCTTAGCATACTTAGAGTCTGCTACAATTCTTGAACTAAACGACTTAGTAAAAGCAATCGAAGAAAAATTTGGTGTTACTGCTGCTGCACCAGTAGCTGTTGCTGCTGTAGCTGCTGAAGCTGCACCTGCTGAAGCTGCTGAAGTATCTGTAATTCTTACAGAAGCTGGAGCAACTAAAGTTGCAGTTATCAAAGTAGTACGTGAAATCACTGGTCTTGGACTTGTTGAAGCTAAAGGGCTTGTTGACAAAGCACCAGCTCCAATCAAAGAAAACATCAAACCAGAAGAAGCAGAAGCTATCAAAAAACAACTTATGGAAGCTGGAGCTACTGTCGAAATCAAATAGTTTCACATTAAAATTAGCCTTTAAGCCGAACTTATTTAGCTCGGCTTTTAAGCCCTTTAAGGGAGGTACAATTCATGAGTCATTATTACACTGACAATCGTGATTTACCACATGACCGGAAAGAAATCTCTTTCCGGTTTTCGGGCTATAATTTTGTATTTGGTACTGACCGTGGTGTGTTTTCAAAGGACAAAGTTGATACAGGGACACATATTTTATTAAATGTGATCAAAGATCAATCTTTATCTGGAAATGTAGCGGATATTGGATGCGGGATTGGAGTTATTGGAATCATTGTGAAAAAGCTGTTTCCTGAAACGGAGATTACAATGGTCGATGTCAATTCTCGTGCAGTGGAGCTCTCCGTTTTTAATGCGCAAAAAAATGGAGTTGAATGCAATGTTCTTGAATCCAATGGATTTGAGAAATTAATTGAAGGCTATGAAACTGTAATTTGTAATCCCCCTATTCGGGCGGGGAAAGTAGTAATTTATCAAATATTCGATGAAAGTTATGAACATTTAAATCCAGGTGGATCTTTATGGATCGTAATGAGAAAACAACATGGAGCACTAAGTGCAATTAAAAAATTAGAAATGCGATTTAATGAAGTGAAAATCATTGATAAAGACAAGGGTTTTTACGTTATTAAGGCAACGAAGTCGAATTGACAGAATTGCAATTTTATGATAATATATTAAAGTGCATAATAGTACGTAAAAAATGGGAAGTTATGCCCTTTTTCGCGTTTAAAAGCTTGTGAAAGGATGGCGTACATGACAAAAAAACAAAATTATCGTGTTATTGAATTAGGCGCAAAAGCAACTCGTCGCGACTATTCAAAAGTAAGTGGAACTTTAGATTTACCAGACTTAGTAGAAATCCAAACGGCTTCTTATGAATGGTTTAAATCTCAAGGTATCCGCGAAGTGTTTGACGATATCTATCCGATTCAAAACTTTAATGGTGATATCAAATTAAAATTCGTTGATTACGAATTTGGAACGCCGAAGTATACAGTAAGTGAATGTAAATACCGTGAAGCAAACTATGCAGCTCCACTAAAGGCAAAAATGGAACTTGAAGTCATGAATAATGAAACAGGTGAAATTACGACAAAGTGGGAAGATGTTTTCTTAGGTGATTTCCCTTTAATGACAGATACAGGAACTTTTATTATCAATGGGGGAGAACGTATTATCGTTTCTCAAATCGTTCGTTCACCAGGTGCTTATTTTGATATTCTTTCTGAAGATAAAACAGGTAGAGATACTTATGTGAGTGAATTGATCCCTAGTCGTGGTACTTGGCTAGAATTTATGACAGATAGTAAAAAAGCGGCTGTAGGTCGTATTTTGAACTTATCTATCGATAGGAAAAGAAAAGTACTATTCTCAGTTTTATTTAAAGCTGTAGGATGTGGTTTGAACTTACAAAAATCTGAAGATGCTTTTGATACAACTAAAATTGTGAAGTTCTTAAAGGCAATGGATCAAGATGTTGTAGAAAATGCAAATGTTGAAGGTGAAACAAGAGAGTTCTTAGACCTTTATTTGAATTTATATACATCATTATTTGGTGATTATGAAGAAATTCGTAATACTTTAGTTGCCGATAAAGTGAAGACTAGTACTGAAGCTTTATTAACTGTTTATGAAAATCAACGTTCTGATGAAATTCCAACGCTTGATGGATCAATTACATTGATGAATGCGAAGTTCTTTGATCATCGCCGTTATGATTTAACTGCTGCAGGACGTTATAAATTAAATAAAAAATTATCTTTGATCGATCGTCTTGAAGGGGCAGTACCAGTTGAAGATATTGTAAATGCTAAAGGTGAAGTAATCTTAAAAGCAGGTACATTTGTAACTAAGAAAGAAAGAAATGCGATCAAAGCTGATATGGCAAATGGAATAGGTGTACAAGCTTATCCATTTAATCATGCATTCTCTCATCCTGAAGTTGCTGAAGTAAGTACTGCTGACTGTGTTTTAGTAGGAAGAATTCTTGCGAAAGATGTAGAACTTAAAAATAAAACAATAGAAGAAGGAACAGTTTTAACTGCTCAAGATGTTAAAGAAATCGCAAAAGAATATACAAACGTTTCTATTTATACTGGTATTGTTGCTAGTCCTGTAGTTTTAACACGCGAAAATGTAAGTAGTGTGCTTGATTATGGAACTCGTCTCTATGTAATTGGTCGTGTTACCAAGAATAATGAAGACTATTCTGTAGATGGAGAAAATATTTGCGAACGCTATTATCCTGATGTTGTATTATCTGGGATCACTAGTGAAAATATGAATGTATTAATGCAAGAAGCTGACTTGAATGATATTACTGTATGGTTAGTAGGATCTGCAGTTTCAGTAATGAAAGTTAGACTTGTAAATGATGCAAATCATGTCGTTAAAATTGTTGCGAACGATCCATTGAATCAAAAGAAAACAATCACGATCAGTGATATGTATGCATTCCTTTCATATCAATTAAATATGCTTGATACTGTAGGAAATGTTGATGATATCGACCAACTTGGGAACCGCCGTATCCGTACAGTTGGCGAACTTATTCAAAATCAATTCCGTATTGGGCTAAGCCGTATGGAACGTGTTGTTAAGGAAAGGATGTCAATTGCAGATAAAGCTGCAATCACTCCTAAACAACTTACAAATATTCGTCCATTAACTGCGGCAATCAAAGAATTCTTTAGTTCTTCTCAGTTATCTCAATTTATGGATCAACAAAATCCACTTGCCGAACTTACAAATAAACGTCGTATTTCTGCTCTTGGACCTGGTGGTTTAACACGTGAACGTGCTGGATTTGAAGTACGTGACGTTCATAACTCTCACTATGGCCGAATTTGTCCAATTGAAACTCCAGAAGGACCAAATATCGGGTTGATCTCAAACTTAACAACATATGCAAAAATCAATGAATATGGATTTATTCAAACTCCATATCGTATCGTTAAAGAAGGCGGAGAAGTAACTGAAGAAGTTATGTATTTATCTGCTGACGAAGAAAATGATTACATCATTGCCCAAGCCAATGAGGTTATTGATGGAAAACTTGTCAATGACCAAGTTGTTGCACGTATTGCCGGAGAAACTGTTCTTGTAAAACGTAGTCAAGTTGAATTGGCCGACGTTTCACCAAAACAGATCGTATCTGTTGCTACTGCTTGTATTCCATTCCTTGAAAATGACGATGCTTCTCGTGCTCTAATGGGTGCCAACATGCAACGTCAGGCTGTACCTCTGTTGAATCCTCACTCTCCATATGTTGGAACAGGGATCGAATATCGTATTGCCCATGATGCTGGATCAGGTTTGATTGCGACTGAAGATGGTGTAGTAACGTATGTTGACGCTCAAAAAATCATCGTATCTGGTGAAAGCGGCGAAAAACAATATGATTTATTTAAATTCCGCCGTTCTAATGCTGGAACATGTTTGAACCAAAAACCAATCGTTAAACACGGTGAAAAAATCAAACGTGGAGATATCTTGGCAGATGGACCATCAATGGAAAGTGGAGAACTTGCATTAGGTCAAAACGTAACAATTGCGTTCATGACTTGGCATGGTTACAACTATGAAGATGCGATCATCATGTCTGAAAGAATGGTCAAAGATGATGTTTATACTTCAATTCATATTGAAGAATATGATATCGAATGCCGTGAAACAAAACTAGGACCTGAAGAAATCACTCGTGATATTCCAAACGTTAGCGAAAATTCATGCCGTCATTTAGATGGTCGTGGAATCGTTATGATTGGAGCAGAAGTAAAAGAAGGAGATATTTTAGTAGGTAAAGTAACTCCAAAAGGACAAAGCGAAATCTCTCCTGAAGAAAAACTATTATTAGCGATCTTTGGTGAAAAATCTCGTGAAGTTCGTGATAATTCATTGAAAGTTCCACATGGTGGGGCAGGGATAGTTCAATCTATTCGTATTTTTAAACGTGAAGATGGACATGAATTACCTCCTGGAGTAAATGAAGTAGTAAAAGTATATATCGTTCAAAAACGTAAAATCTCTGAAGGAGATAAGATGGCTGGACGTCATGGGAATAAAGGGGTAATTTCTAAAATCTTACCGGTTGAAGATATGCCATATATGCCAGATGGAACACCAGTTGATATCATGTTGAATCCTTTCGGAGTACCATCACGTATGAATATCGGGCAAGTACTTGAAATCCATTTAGGATTTGCAGCTAAGAAATTAGGTGTTAAATTTGCGACTCCAGTATTCGACGGAATCAACAATGATGAACTAAAATCGATCCTTGAAGAAGCAAACACTTCTAAAGATGGTAAAATCGTTCTTCATGATGGACGCACTGGTGAACCATATGATGAAAGAATCTCTGTTGGAGTAATGTATATGATCAAGTTAGCCCACATGGTTGACGATAAATTGCATGCTCGTGCAACAGGACCTTATAGCCTTGTAACGCAACAACCATTGGGTGGTAAAGCTCAAAATGGTGGACAACGTTTCGGGGAAATGGAAGTTTGGGCTCTTGAAGCTTATGGGGCAGCTCATACTCTACAAGAAATCTTAACTGTTAAATCAGATGATATTACTGGACGTACTAAAACATATGAATCCATCATTAAAGGTAGATCAATACCAGAACCTGGAGTTCCAGAATCATTCCGTGTATTGAAACATGAACTTCAAGCTTTAGCGATTGACGTAAAAATGTTAAATGATGATGGTACAGAAGTTGAAATCAAGAAAATCGAAGAAGTTGAAGGTGCTGATGCAATCGTTGAAAACATCCTTAGAGCTTCTGATGAAGATCTTGCGAATGTATCTGAAACTGATGAAGATGAAGAAATCATGGAAGCTGCAGTTGTGGGCTTTGATGATGACGTCTACGATGACGAATTAGGAGGATTATAAGAATGAGTATAAACAATTTTTCCTCGATTCAAGTAGGTTTAGCATCACCAGATAGAATCCTTGAATGGTCATTTGGTGAAGTAAAGAAACCAGAAACAATTAACTATCGTTCACAAAAACCTGAACGTGATGGACTTTTCTGCGAAAAAATCTTTGGTCCAAGCAAAGACTGGGAATGTTATTGCGGAAAATATAAAAAAGTTAAATACAAAGGTGTTGTATGTGACAGATGTGGTGTAGAAATCACAAAAGCTAACGTTCGTCGTGAACGTATGGGACACATTCAACTGGCAGCTCCAGTAGCTCATATTTGGTATTTACGTGGGATCCCTTCAAGAATGGCATTGCTTTTAAACTGTGCAAACAAAGCACTTGAAGAAGTTGTGTATTTCGTTTCATGGGTTATTACTAATCCAATGGATACTCCTTTAGCATATAAGCAAATTATTTCTGAAAGAGAGTACCGCGAATTTACTGCCATTTATGGTCCTGGAAGCTTTGTAGCTCAAACTGGAGCAGAAGCAGTTCAAACTTTACTTGAACAAGTGGATCTTGAAAAAGAACACAAAGAAGTATTGGCAGATTTAGAAGGTGCTGTTGGAGACAAACGTAAAAAATTAATCAAACGTTTGGAAACTATTGAAGCTTTCTTGCATTCTGACAATAGACCAGAATGGATGATCCTTACAGTATTACCTGTAATTCCACCAGATCTACGTCCGATGTTACAATTGGATGGTGGGCGTTTTGCAACAAGTGATCTAAATGACTTATATCGTCGTGTTATCACTCGTAACAATCGTCTACAAAAACTTTTGGAACTTGGTACTCCTGCAATCATCGTTCAAAATGAAAAACGTATGTTGCAAGAAGCTGTAGATGCTTTGATCGATAATGGTCGTCGTTCTAAACCAATCACTGGTGCAGGAGGAAGAACATTAAAATCTTTATCTCATAGCTTAAAAGGGAAACAAGGTCGTTTCAGACAAAACTTATTAGGAAAACGTGTTGACTTCTCTGGACGTTCTGTAATCGCAGTTGGACCAGATTTGAAGATGTATCAATGTGGTATTCCTCGTGAAATGGCTATTCAATTGTTTAAACCATTCGTAATTAATGAAATAGTTAACCAAGAAATCGCATCAAATCCAAAAACTGCTGAAAAATTGATCGAACGTCAAGATAGCCGTGTTTGGGATATCGTGGAACAAGTTATTGATAACCACCCAGTATTCCTTAACCGTGCCCCTACTCTTCATAGATTAGGTATTCAAGCGTTTATGCCAAAACTTGTTGAAGGACGTGCAATTCGTCTGCATCCACTAGTTTGTACAGCATTTAATGCGGACTTTGATGGTGACCAAATGGCGGTGCATCTTCCTTTATCTGAGGAAGCTCGTGCTGAAGCAGAAATCTTAATGCTAGGTTCTAACAACATCCTAGGTCCAAAAGATGGTAAACCAATCGTTACACCATCTCAGGACATGGTTCTTGGAAACTTCTATTTAAACATGGAAGAAACTGCTGCTGAATTCTATGAGAAAGCTGATTTACTTGAAGAACTTGGTGATGTTGAAGCATCTGAAATTTGGCGTCGATTTGGTGATAATGAAGGTCATGCTTATAAAAATGTGAATGAAGCATTAATGGCTTATCAAAATAAATTGATCCACTTGCATACTCGTATTGCAATCGTGGCATCAACATTAAATAAAGATTGTTTTACTGAAACACAAAACAAATCTTATTTGATCACAACAGTTGGGAAAATCATTTTCAATGAAATGTTCCCATCTGACTTTCCTTATGTAAACTACATTACGAAAGAATCTCTACAAGCAACACCAGATTCTGAATTCTTACCAATGGGAACTAATTTAAAAGAAGCAATCGCTGCGAAACCTTTAAACCCAGAGTTTAAGAAGAAAGACTTAAGTAATGTTATTGCTGAAGTGTTCTTCCGTTATCGTACAGAAGGAACATCTGAAATCCTTGACCGTATCAAAGACATGGGATTTGAATATTCAACTGTTGCGGGAATGACAGTATCTCTTGCGGATATCAATGTTGCCCCTAACAAACAAGAATATGTTGAATTTGGTAAAGGTAAGGCAGATGAGTTACAACGTTTATTGGATCGTGGATTATTAACTCCTGCTGAATGGGAAAGACATTTCTCTAAACTTTGGGATGATATCAAGAAAAACATTGGGGATGAAGTTATTAAATCACTTCCTCGTAAAAACCCAATCAATATGATGGCAGTCTCAGGAGCTCGTGGTAATGCATCTCACTTTACACAGCTTGCAGGTATGCGTGGATTGATGGCTCGTCCAACTCAATCAAAATCTAAAAAAGAATACCAGCCATCAATTATTGAAGTTCCAATTTATTCTTCTTTCCGTGAAGGATTGAACGTATCAGAATTCTTTATCTCAACCCATGGGGTTCGTAAAGGATTAACGGATACGGCCTTAAAAACGGCTGAATCAGGATATTTAACTCGTCGACTTGTCGATGTAGCACAAGATGTTACGATCGGTGAAGAAGACTGTGGAACTGATAAAGGATACTTAGTAGAAGAACTAAGAGACCGTAAAGACAATAGTGCTATCGAAAGTTTCTTTGATAGAATTGTGGGACGTTACAGTCGTGAAGAAGTTGCGGATCCAGAAACTGGTGAAGTACTAGTAGAAGAAAATCAGTTTATTGATGATGCGATTGCTCAAAAAATTGTCAATGCAGGCATTACTTCTCTTTATATTCGTAATACTTTCACTTGTGAAAGTAGAAATGGTATTTGTACAAAATGTTACGGACGTAATATGGCAACAGGAAAAGAAGTTGAAGTCGGAGAATCTATTGGAATTATGGCTGCCCAATCTATTGGTGAACCAGGTACACAGTTAACAATGCGTACATTCCATACAGGAGGAGTTGCTTCTGGTTCTGATGGAGATATCACTCAAGGGTTGCCTCGTGTTGAAGAACTATTTGAAGCACGTTGTCCAAAACACGTTGCAGTAATTTCCAAAATCGATGGTACAATTACAGATATCAGTGAACTAGAAAACAAAACTGGTACTCGTGTAGTAGTAACTAATGAAACGGAAAGTATTGAACATAAATGTGACTTAACTCAAACAGTTCGTAACTGGATGAGTGTTGGTACAAAAGTAACTGCTGGTGAAAAGCTAACTGAAGGTCAAGTTAATCCTAAAGAATTGTTAGAATTTGCGGGAGTTGAAGAAGTTCAAAAATATATCCTTAAAGAAGTTAAAAAAGTTTATGCTTCTCAAGGTATTGAAATTTCAGATAAGCACATTGAAGTTATCATTCGTCAAATGATGAAAAAAGTAATCGTTTTAGACGGAGCTGAAAGCGGATTAAGTGCTGGTCAAACAATTTCTATTCAACGTATGACTGCAATTAACGATAAATTCTTTAAAGAAGGACAACTTCCTGTAATATTCGGACCAACTTTACTAGGTATTTCTAAAGCCTCAGTTGAAACAGATAGTTTCTTATCCAGTGCATCATTCCAAGAAACTACAAAAGTGTTAACTGAAGCAGCTATCAAAGGTAAGGTTGACCACTTAGTTGGATTGAAAGAAAACGTACTTATTGGTAAATTAATTCCTGCGGGAACTGGTTCATCAAATGCAGAGCGTGAATCAACTAAGAAAATCTTGGCTCGTGCTGCTGAACTTCGTGAAGCACGTGAAGCGAAGAGTTTCGAAGAAGTAAAAGAAGACGCTATGTTCGCACAAATCGCCAAAAAAGGTAAACACTACGAAGAAGTAGAAGAAACCGAAGAAGTAGAAGTAGCGGAATAAAATACTAAAAAGATGGATTTGTACATAATGTACGGTCCATCTTTTTTTTCAATTTATTTTCTTAATAAATATTCTAAAACTGTCAGAATTTGGTCAAAATCAATTGATGCAGCGTAAGAAAATCTTTTTTGGAATTTCCATAAGTTTTTTAAACCTGTATCATTTTTAATAGATTGAAAGATTGATTGATCAGTTAGGATTTTACTTGTATTGCGATGTAAACATATAGCGTTAAGAGCTTCAAAGAAAATATGCTTATCAAATTTTTGGGTTGTCGCTAAAATGTAGACATCAATATGAAAGTTAAGCATTTGTAAACAAGCTACATAAATTATGATTTCGTGGTATACTACTGCTATGGAAATATTAATCTTGCTAATGATAATCATTGTTGTAATTGGGCTTGATCCAAGAATAAAGATTATCGAATATGAAGTCAAATCAGAGAAGATCAAAAACAACGAAAAAATGATAGTAATATCAGATTTTCATAGTGGAAAACCGGAGAAAATAATTGAGGCTGTAAATAAATTAAACCCAACTTTAATTATTATTGCTGGAGATACATTTCAACAGAAAAGACCCATTGAAGTTTGTGAAAAACTATTGAGCGAATTATCTAAAATAGCTCCTTGTTATTTCATTTCAGGAAATCATGAGTTTGAAAAGAAATCGATATCCTATTCTGAATTAAATGAGTTATTGGAAAATAATAAGATTATAAATTGTGATGATAAAAAAATCAGTTTAAATGAGAATATAAATATTTATGGCTTTAAAGATTATTTGAGTCTTCAAACTAGCGTTGAAATGTCACTAGTTATTCAGAAACAGAGTATTGATGAAATCTGCAAGAATATGGATTCTAGTAAGTTTAATATGGTGCTGATTCATCGTCCCCATTTATTTCGCAAGTTTGATGAGTATCCAGTAGATTTAATGATATCTGGACATGCCCATGGAGGTCAATGGAGGATACCTTATATACTAAATGGTTTTTATGCTCCTCAACAAGGATTTTTTCCCAAAAGAGCTGGAGGAGAATATCCTCTAGCCCATGGAGTACAAATCGTATCTCGAGGACTTATCAATCATTGGTTTTTACCAAGATTTTTTAACCGTCCCGAAATAGTGACTATTAATTTAATTGAGAACCAAATACAATAGCGCGTAAGGCGCTTTTGTTTTACATGTAAAATAAAAAAAGTAGAAAATTTCTACGATTTTTGTACTTCTTTATGGTGTTATAATACCACAAAATCTGCTTTTTTTCAAGAGTTGTAGTGTGCTGGATTCTGTGGTATTTAATAGTAACACAGGAGGAAACCTCATGAATTCACTTTATAAAATAAATGGTCAAAACAAGTTGAAGCTAATTGATTCATTCTTAAATATTAGGATAAATATCAGTGATGAGAATCTAGTCAAGTTAATACAAACTCAAAGAGATATTTGTGACAAACTGGACTGGATTGAAATGGATCAAGGTAGGTTGACTAAAATAATTGAGATGTTTATTGATTCAGGTTACCTTCATGAAGAAAACTATATGTTCATCTTAAAAAGAATAATTATCATTTATTACAAGCTCAGGGTAAAACTGGATTATCATAGTAGCGATCAAGAAATACTTCAAACTCTATTTGATCAGTACTGTAAAGGGGCAAGGTTGTATGTATTTGAACATGTAGATAAACAATTGATTTCAATGGAATTAGCTCATCAATATAAGTATGGTTTTAATGATGAACAATTTAAAAATTTTCAAAAAGAAACAGAAAGAATTTTACTTAAGCAAGGAGGTAAAATAAGAGATGACAAGTCTATCTATTATTGATCAGCCGAAAGAGAATATTTTTTCTGTTTTACAAAAAGCACTGAATCAAAAAATAATATCAATGACTCGTTTTGAAACATTACAAATTGAAATAGAAACATTAACGTTAGAATTTGTTAAAAAATTTAATCATCAAGCGAGTACCTCTTTAAGCAAAGAAGATTTTAAATTTGTCTTAAATACGATCGATTATTTATTTATGCATGGATATAATGATAATATTCTGTTGAATGAAATGGATATTCATTTTATATGTGATATTGGAATAGAAGAAGTAAAAAAAGATATCACAAAGATCAATGAAGTGTACAAAGAGTTGATAAGTAATTGTCTACCGATATTAAATGAGCGTTATTTTAATGTGGTCTACAAGCAGATTTCAGATTATTTAGAATTGTTGAGACAAGAGTCGGCAATCTTTAGTTATGGTAACATTCAAGAGGATTTAGACTATCCGCTTATTGACGGTTTGCCTTTAAATCATGATATGTATAATTTAAAGGGGACTGATTTAGTACTCTATTATTTGACTAGATTAAATCTTGAAAATAAATTCTGTCGCCAATTTAAAGATGAATTAACTGAACTGAAAAATCAATTTGAAACAATAAAAAAAATATCGTTTGAATGTCTACCTATAAATCTTTTTGAACTTGTGATGGATCAGTTAATTGCCTATCAAATTATACACAATGAAAGAGGAATCTTGTTGTATGAAAATGAAATAGATCTTTTAAAAGAAACACTAAGAAAAAATAAATCATTGATCACTGAATCAATTGAAGTAATCAAGAAGGATTGTGATAAGGATTTAATAGAGTATATAAAAAAATACGAGAGAAATATCATTAGTAGATTTAATGAGATGATTAAATATGATATAGAGCTCTTGATATATAAAAAAGAAAGTTCAAAAACAACGGAAATAAAACTAGATGCAGGAAATAGTAATAAGCATTTTTTAAGTGCATTATCTAATATAAATCGAATAGATCAGCTTAATGAAAAAATTGAGTATTTAAAAAGTCTTGATCTTAGTGTTTTTGATTTATTGGATTTGTTTGAAAATGATATTTTCTATGGTGCAGAGTATAGAGAATATTTTGATCAGTGTGATAGCTTTCAGATTGCAATAATAATCAAAGTTGCCAATAGTCATTTGTTTGTGTTTGATCAAAAATGGAAAATCAATGATGAATTGTTTCAGGAATTAGTTAGTGAGTTAGCTTGGCAAAAAGAGTTGATTGAATATTTAACAGTCTGTGGACAATCAAAAAAAGAAGAAATTGAAACAGCATTAAATGAGTTTGCGATTAGACAATGACCCATTATTTTGATAAAATAATCTTAATAAAGAAGGTGAACTTATGTTTAGAATAGGTCAATCCACTGACATACATCAATTAGTTGAGAATAGAAAACTAATATTAGGTGGAGTAGAAATCCCTCATGAAAAAGGATTGTTAGGACATAGTGATGCGGATGCATTGTTGCATGCGATCACGGAATCGATCATAGGGGCATTGGCACTAGGCGATATCGGCAAACATTTTCCAGATACTGACCCCAAATATAAAGGTGTAAACTCGATGCTTCTTTTGGAAGAAACGTGGAGAATGATAGATGAAAGAGGATATAAGATCAATAATTTAGATGCCTTAATTATGATAGAAAGACCTAAGATGGCTCCTTATATACCAAGTATGATCACCAATGTGGCAAAAGCACTTCATTGTGAAGAAATGCAGATCAATATTAAGGCGACGCGGGGAGAAAAATTAGGTTTTGTCGGAAACGAAGAAGGCGTACAAGCACAAGCAATTGTGTTGTTGATTTTAAAATAAAGGAGAAAACTATGAAAACAAACAGAAGTAAAGTAGTTAAACAAAGTGTACAAGGAAAAATAGATCATCCCAAAATGAGAGGAAATGGCTATCGAGTTGGGTATGATGGGAAAGGCCGTATCATTCCGGCTACAGGAGCAATTACATACAATTTCTTTATTGGGGATAGTTGTATGGGGCTTGCGGGAGATCACATTGAACCAGGTGTTAGCTCTCGTAATATGGACGACATGGAAAATTCAGCTTACAATACATTAAGCTGTGTTGGAAATGTCGCGACAATTATTAGTGGTGATGCAAAAGGGAAAAAAGGCTATGTAACAGGAATCCATGGTGGGATCGATCATGTCATGATCGCTTTTGATGCGGACACTTTAGAACAATTAACTTACGAAGATAAATTTTTGATCAAAGCGTTTGGACAAGGATTAGAACTTACAGATCATCCAGAAATCAAAGTAATGAATTGTGATCCAGATCTTTTAGAAGAAATGGGAATTGTGGAAAACAGTGATGGTTCAATCAATGTTCCAGTAACTCATGTCGTGCCTGCAAGCTTGATGGGATCAGGGTTAGGTTCAGCAACGATGATGAGTGGAGATTATGACATCATGACTCATGACCCAGAAGCGAATAAGGAATATAAATTGGAATCACTTCGTTTTGGCGACATTGTGATGATTTTGGATCACAACAATACAAATGGACCTGACTATGTCAAAGGAGCCCGTACAGTGGGTGTAATCGTGCATGGAGATAGTTTTACTTCAGGACACGGACCAGGGGTGACAGTACTGTTAACTAGTAAAGAGACTATGATCCATCCTGTAATTGATAGTACCGCAAATATAGCGAAATATTTAAATTTTAAAAAGTAAAGTAAAAGCGAGTGGACCACTCGCTTTTCATAACTTATTCCTTTACAAGTTCGCTCACAAATTTACCAATAACTGGAACTTGATAAGTGCTATATGATGTATAGGCAATATAACCTAAATATAAATACAAACCAATTGAGGCAAAATAGATGACATAGCCTATAAGAATCAATAATCCGACAAAGAAAATCAAAGGAATTGCTAAGATCCCTAAAACCAAACCAACAATAAACCAAAATACTTGTAACCCTAAAATCTGTGCTGCATGAAATTTAATGAAAGAACTATCTTTCTCTACGAATAAAATAATGACTGGTACAACCCACGCTAAAAGACTGTAATTATTTGAGTTACGGAATATTGCCGCAACTAAATACATGATTAAGCATAATACATTCGCATCCAATGCGCAAAATGATGCCTGATGAGGACTATATTTTTTCATAAATGACCTAAATATATAATTTATATTCTTTCTATGTTTTTCATTATATCAAATTTCAAAAAGATTATTCAATAATATTATAAAAGATCGCTTTCAGCTTGCGGGATCAAAAAACTGTTTTATAATAGTAGTAAGCTAAAGGAGAAGACAATATGGCATATCAAGAATTATTACCGTATTTAGAGAAAATGGCATCTTTATCACATGCAATGGGAATCATTTCGTTTGATAGATCAACATTAGGTATAAAAAAAGCAGGAGCGAATGCATCTAAAACACAATCTTTTCTTTCAAAAGAATTGATGGAAGTCTATCGTGATCCAAGTTTAAAAAAAATATTAGAAGATTGCTTAAAAGAAAATTTAGAATTTAGTCAAAAAAGAATCGTAGAAGAAATTTTAGATGAAATTACTAAAGCTGAAAAAGTTCCAGCTGATTTACAATTAAAATATCGCCAGGCTTGTTGGAAGGCATCAGAAGTGTGGCCAACTTTTAAACATAACAGTGACTGGAATGGTTTTATACCCTATGTTAAAGAAGTAGTAGATCTTGAAAAAGAGAAGACTAAATACTTGGTAAAAGAAGGTCAAAGTTATTTTGATGTTTTATTAGATGATTATATGCCAGGATTTGATACGAAAACATTAGATCATTTTTTTGATTTGCTTAAAAAGGAAATTGTGCCTCTTTTAAAACAAATTCAATCTAAACCAGTCATCAATGATTCATTCATGCATCAGGAATTTGATCCAAAAGCACAAGAAGTATATACAAAAGAGCTTGTCGCTAAATTGGGATTTGATTTTGAGAGTGGGGCAATATTTGAAAGTGAACACCCATTCACTTCTCATTTCAATAATCATGATGTGCGTTTCACAAACCATTATCACACAGATAATCTGCATTCCATCTATTCAGCAATTCATGAATCGGGGCATGCCCTGTATGAAATGGGGATCAGTGATGAGTTGACTCGTACTCCAGTAGGACATGGTACATCAACGGACATGCATGAATCACAGTCAAGATTCTATGAAAACATGATCGGCCGTAATCCTTCATTTATAAAAAATGAATATCCAAACATTCAAAAAGTATTTCCACAGTTTAAAGACGTAGCACTAGAAGATTATATTCTTGCGAGTAATGTGGTTAAACCGGGACTGATTCGTATAGAAGCGGATGAGTTAACGTATTCATTACACATTATGATACGTTATGAAATAGAAAAAGAAATGTTTGAAAATGACATCGACTATCAAAAATTACCGGAACTTTGGAATCAAAAGGTGAAAGACTTTTTAGGATTAGAGGTACCCAATGATGATGTAGGAATCTTACAGGACATGCACTGGGGTAGTGGGTTGATCGGATATTTCCCGGGCTATTCTTTAGGTAGTGCTATAGCTGCTCAACTTTATGAAACATTTAAGAAAACAATTGATATCGAAACATTGATCGAAAAAGAAGATTATGCGACAATTCGTGAAACTCTAAGAGAAAACATTCATCAATATGGAAGACTCTATTCAACCCAAGAGCTGTTGGAAAGAGTAACAGGTGAAAGATTTAATCCAGAATATTATGTAAAATATCTAAAAAACAAATTCACAAAATTATATAATCTGTAACATAAAAAAGCTCCTGACCGAGCTTTTTTCTTTTGAAAGAATACTTGCGGAATTTTTGTACTGATGAACATAAATGAAAAACTTGTGTAGATAATTAAAAGATTTACCAAATGCTGGAATTAGCGTAAAATAAAGGAGTGGAGGACAATTTTATGTTCGAAAAGTTAGATGAAATAAAAGTTCTAAGAGACCCGATCCATGGTTATGTCCATATTGACTTAAAAGTTGTATGGGATTGTTTAAATGCGAAAGAGTTTCAACGTCTAAAAAGAATTCGTCAGCTCGGAGGATCTTTTCAAGTTTATCATACAGCGGAGCATAGCCGTTTTTCTCATTCGCTAGGTGTGTATGAAATTGTACGTATCATGGTTACTGATAATTATAGTATTTCAGATTCATTAAATGATCTTGAAAAAGTGACAGTGATGTTGGCAGGACTTTTGCATGATATCGGTCATGGACCATATTCTCATACATTTGAAAACATATGCAAAACTAAACATGAAGAAATGACCACAAAAATCATACTTGAAGAAACTGAAATCCATGCAGCATTAGAAAAAGCATATCGAGGGTTATCAAAGCTTGTGGCAAGCGTGATCGATTCAACGCATCCTAATCCAATATTGTCGCAAATGATCACAGGACAACTCGATGCGGACCGTATGGACTATTTACTACGTGATGCATATTTTACTGGTACTAAATATGGTGAATTTGATATCCAGCGGATACTCAGAACATTGCGTATCAAGGAAAATACATTAACGATCAAACATAGTGGAATCCATAGTGTAGAAGATTATATTATGGCAAGATATCATATGTATTGGCAGGTTTATTTTCATCCAGTAGCTAGAAGTTTTGAACTAATGTTGCAGAATTTCTTTGTAAGACTAAAGGATGTTGTCGCGTTAAGACCTGAAATGATCAATTATTTTGAACCATTCAAAGCAATTTTATTGGATGAATTTTTAACTGTTGAAGAACATTATTGTCTTGATGAATCGTGTTTTAACTATGGAATATCCTGTTTTACAACGTGTGAAGATGCAATTTTACGTGATCTTTCTATTAGTATTATGGATCGACATCTATTTGGTTATGAAGATTATATCGATGAAACACAAATCGAATCGATCAAAGTTAAAATTGGTCAGGCAGGGCTTGATCCAAAATATTATTTATTAAGTGATGAGGCAAAGAAACGCCCCTATCTTCCTTATAAAGGGGATACAAAGTCAATGATCTATGTAGATACTAAAGAGGGTATAAAAGAATTGTCGGAAGTTTCTGTGATCGCTGATGCATTAGTTCATGGAGAGTCGATTCATGATTCAAAGATCTACTATCCAAAAGAGTTAATGACTCGAGATGAATAAAGCTAGTATCAACAAGAATAAGACGACACTTAAAAACAAATCGTTTTTATACAAACCAAAGTCATAAAAAAGAAGGATATTGGAGTAAAAATGCAATATCATAATTATCACCAAAAATGCTAAAATTAATAATATAAAATGAAAGTGATTTTTCATAGATTTATCCTCACTTCATTGTATGCAAAAAAAGAAAATAAAGAAGGGACAAAATATGACATATATTGAAAATGTAGTAAATGAATTAAAGATAAAAGACAAATCTCAACCAGAATTTATACAAGCAGTCGAAGAAGTATTAAACTCAGTACAGGCAATTTTTGAAATGCATCCAGAGTATGAAAAAATGGCTGTTCTTGAACGATTAGTAGAACCTGAAAGAGTGATTCAGTTTAAGGTTCCTTGGATGGATGATAAGGGACAAGTACATGTCAATCGTGGATATCGAGTTCAGTTCAATAACTGCCTAGGTCCATACAAGGGAGGGCTTCGTTTTCATCCATCAGTAACTCTTGGGATGATGAAGTTTTTAGCGTTTGAACAAATCTTTAAAAATGCCTTAACAACACTACCTATTGGTGGAGCTAAAGGGGGTTCTGATTTTGATCCGAAAGGGAAGTCAGATAATGAGATCATGCGCTTTTGTCAGAGTTTTATGACTGAATTGTATCGATATATTGGCCCAGATATTGATGTGCCAGCTGGAGATATGGGTGTAGGTGCACGCGAAATCGGCTATTTATATGGACAGTATCGCAGGATCCGTGCAATAAGTGAACGAGGAGTATTAACTGGAAAAGGGCTAGGATATGGCGGAAGTTTAGCTCGTAAAGAAGCTACAGGTTATGGGCTAGTTTATTTTGTGGTTGAGATGTTGAAAAGAAACCACATTGAAATGGACGATAAAAAAGTAATAGTATCCGGAAGCGGAAATGTAGCGATATATGCAGCAGAAAAAGCAATGCAAAAAGGGTTGAAAGTCATCACAATGAGCGATTCAAAAGGGTATATTGTGGATGAAAATCTTGATTTAAACATAGTGAAAAAAATTAAGGAAGTTAATCGTGGTAGTTTAATAGATTATCCAAATCTTGCAGGACATGGGGAATATTATGAAGGTTCTGTCTATGATGGAAATATCAAAGCGGATATTGTGCTACCATGTGCTACGCAGAATGAAATTAATCTAGAACGAGCACAAAACATTGTAAACAATGGTTGTATCCTTATTGCAGAAGGTGCCAATATGCCAAACAACAATGAAGCGATCGCCTATTATTTGAAAAACGGGATCTTATTTGCGCCAGGGAAAGCGGCGAATGCCGGAGGAGTTGCAACGTCAGCTCTAGAAATGTCTCAAAACAGCATGCGATTATCATGGACATTCGAGGAAGTTGATGAAAAACTTCAAGGAATCATGAAAGCAATTCATAATCAATGTGTTAGTGCAATCGAAAGATACAAACTTGATCCAAAAAACTATGTAGCAGGAGCCAATATTGCAGGCATGCAAAAAGTCATTGATGCCATGATTGCAATGGGCGATTATTAATCAATAAGAAAGATGGTCAAATAAACCCATCTTTTTTTGGTTATCTTGAGACATATTATCTATATTGAAGTAACTTGAAGTGACATTGAAGTGACATTGAAGTTGACTTTGAAGTAACATTGAAGTTGACTTTGAAGCGAGCTTAAAATTACTTTCCTCTCGCTACTTTTGCGGGATACCATTTTGAAAACCAGTTTGTGAAGATCATTAATATCGCAGGAACAATACCGGATGCAATAGCCCAATATGGGGCAACAACTGTATTCGAAATAAACAATGATACAAAACTCATTAGGATCGACTCTACTCCCCAAATAAAAGCCAATATTCTGTTGGTTTTAATGAATAGAGGATTTTTAAATGCTAATTCTGATCCATATTCATTACTAGAATAATAAGCACATAATGGAATGTCTAGGAAACAAGAGATAAGCCAAAACGATCCAAATACAAAGTTGGGTAGTGCAAATAACAGTGAACTTTTATTTAATGTGATAAATAATAATCCGATGATCGTACAGGCAATTGCACCAGCTGTTTCATAAAAGACATTTTTATATTTCTTTTGAAGTAAAGGAACTAGTGACGAAAAAAGTATCGCAAGGATTCCGGCAAGAGTTTGATTGATAGAAGTAAAGATCCAAAAGGCAAAAAATGGGAATAGGAAGACAGTCATATTCGTCTTTTTGTCGGAGCTTGTTGGTTTGGATAGACCAAAATACTCATCAAAATGTATCATCAAATCAAAGTTTCCTAGTACTTTATACATTCCATCAAATAATGCTTGTGATCCACTTAACTCATTTGCAGATATTTTTAGCCACAAATCATAAGGAGTTTCAATACGAGTTGTATAAGGAATGAAATTATCTTTTATTACAAGGCATTTATCTTTTTGTAATAAGAGTTGGTATGTTTTGTTGATATCGGTAAAATGCATTTCCAAAGTAAGTTCTTTGGTGTAAGAGGACGGATTATAAATAGCTGCCATTTGATTTAGGAATAAATTGGGTTCATCTTTTTCCTGCGAATTTTGATCATCACTTATACCCCAGCTAGCGTTAGCCATTGCCATAAATTGATCAGATGGATAAAGTTGTTCATTAAGTTGAGCTTGGATTTCATCACTGAATTGTCTAGTTGTAGCATATTGCATTCCAGCTTGTTTCACGATAGCTAAATATTGATTTGTCCGCTGTGCAAGTTGAGGAACATTAAATAATTCTCCTTCGGGACAAAGTATTTTTACATAGTTATGCTTAAACATAATATCGAATTGTTTAAGAAGTGCATCATAGTTTCCGACTGTTGAATGAAATCCACAAGTGGAAATCAAGACATGTCTTTGGTTAGACAGATCATAGCGGCCTGGATGTGAAGCCTGATTTTGATTTTTTTCTTCGATGAAAGGAAGATTGGTGGGTAAACAACGATCCAACAATGCTTTGATCCCTGATGGCATACCGAAATAATAAAGTGGAAAACTCCAAATAACTAGATCAGCTTGAATGTATTTTTGAAGTATTTCTTCCATATCGTCCTGGATTACACATTTTCCAGGAGTATTTTTCCAACAATGAAAACATCCTAAACATGGTTTTATATTTTTTGATGAGACATGAATCGTATCAATTGAACAAGAAGTAGTCTCATTAAGACCTTCAATAAAACTAGTAGTAAGTTGGTAAGTGTTACTTTGAGTGCCTTTAGGGCTACCGTTCAATACTAAAATTTTCATAACAATACCTTGAGTGCATCCATTGCATCATCCGCAAATTCAATAGCCATTTTTAGATTCTTCTTACCATAAAGTGAACATAGATTCCAATAAATTGAAGTTTCCTCTGGATTTGGAACCATTTCTTTATAATAGTTGGCATAATCATAGCTAAGAGCTATTTCATCCAATGCTTCTTCGCATTTCTGTTTATAAGTTTTCAACATTTCAATGTTTTCATTTATATTTCTTTCTCCAGAGAAAAACAACCTCAAAAGAAACGAGTTTTGTAACTTAAAGTCATTACTAAAATTGGCGCCGACAAGCCAATTCATTAATTCGGTTTTTCCACTTTCGGTAATTGCATATATTTTCTTGTTTGGTTTATCCGTTTGAATATATATTGATGATGTCAACCATTCTTTGGATTCCATTGCAGTAAGCTCGCGATAAATTTGACTAGTTTGAGCGTTCCAAAAAAAATACAAGGACTCATGAAACGCTTTTGATAATTCATATCCTGTCATAGGACCGTAGTTAAGTAAACCTAATAAACCGTGACGTAAAGACATAGACTACCTCCATATTCTACTTATATTATATTCAACAAGTAGAATATGTCAATAAAAAAATAAATACCTATAATTAGATATCTATTTTTGATCTTCTTTTACAGCGATGCTGATGGTTTTACCAAGAAATGGAATTTGAAACGTATTCCATTTATAAGATTGGGCAATACCAATACAGTCAATGATTAATACTATAATTGATAGTCCCGTTAATATGATAGATAAAGCATAAAGCGTTGCGGATAAAATTTGCATTGTAGAATTAACATCTGGTGTATACATGTTGATAAATAATAGGGCAACAATATTAAATATGAGATTGATCAAGAATAAAATACCATGTACAAAACTTATTTGTAACGCATGAAATTTAATAAATTTACTTTTCTTTTCCATGAAAAAAATTAGTAATGGGATAAGAATCGCAAGAAATTCATAATTAAGAAAATATAGACTGATCATCCCACAAGTTAAATATAAGGATAAACATAAGATGTTTGCATTTATTTTTATAAAAGACGCTTGATGAATAGAATAATGTTGTTTTTTCATTGGATTGTCCTCACTGGGAAGATTATACCATAATTAAGAACTTTTCTTAAACCAATATAAAGAACCATTTTCATCATCAAGTCCAGTTATTGGATTGACTCTTCTTTCTTCGAGGGCATCACTGATCGTATACCAAGGACCTTCTTGGCCTTTTGGGTAAAGCTTATTGACAATAATTTGAAACATTTTGCGGCTTAATCTACGTTCCTCAGTCGATACAAGTGCTTGATTTTCATCATAACCATTCCATACACAAAGGGTCATTTGCGGATTATAACCAACGATCAAACTATCCCAATCACTAGAACCAGACTTGGCCGCAACGGTAGTATAAGGTTCATAACCTAATAGTGATGGACCTGAAACATAATTGTTTTTAATGTCAAAAGGGGCACGCAACAAGGAAGTCAACACTAGTGTATCATCCCGATCTAAGATTTGCATTGGTTTGTTTTTTCTTTGATAAATGATATTTCCATTACTATCTTTTATACACTGAATCAGTGCAGGTTCATCAACTAAACCTTCTGATGCAAACGTATTATAGATTTTAGTTAAATCGATCAATGGGAAATCAGTTGTACCTAAAGCCATTGAAGCTGTGGCTTCTTTTTGTTGAATACCAAACATATCCAAAGCATTTAATAACATTTCAGTTCCTAAGAATAAATGAGTTTTAATGGCATAAACATTATCAGAGGTCGATATCGCATGGATCAATGAAATATCAATGTTTGCGTAAAGTTCTTTGTAGTTTTCAGGAGTATAAGACACCGTTTGAGTTAGTTGAAAACTAGTTTTTGCGCTTAAAAAAGTTGTGCTAGGGGAAAAACCTTGATTTAAAGCGATATAGTAAAGCAATGGTTTAATCGTAGAACCAACCTGACGCTGTGAATATAATGCACGATTGTATTGGGTATCAGTATATCGCGTACCACCGCTCATTGCACTGACTTCAAATGAAAAAGGGTGCATCAAAATAACGGCGGTTTGCTGCGTCGAATCTTTCATAGTTTCATCAATTGTATTTTGAATGATTTGTTGAGCAGTAGGATCATAGTAAGTATAAATATCCAAACCATGATCCATTTGAACATCTGTACAAAAACCTAATTTTTTGCATTCCGCAAAAACCGCATCTTTGTAATAACCAGATATATTTTTATCGATCTGCTTTTTGTAGTCTGCTAACTCTACATCTTCTAAGAAAACTAGCTCTGCTTGTCGTTCTGTAATATAATCATTCGCGACCATTGCATTGAGAACTGTTTTTTGACGAGATTTGGATCTTTCATAGTTTAAATAGGGTGAAAAATAAGAAGGCCCATTTGGAATCCCTACTAACATCGTTATTTGAGCTAAACTGCAATCAGTAATATCTTTATCAAAATAGAAGCGTGCAGCTGTGTTGATCCCAGTGATCCCATGCCCAAAGTAAGAAGAATTCAAATAAGCTTCTAAAATTTCCTCTTTCGAATAATGAATTTCCAAACGAGATGCATAAACCATTTCTACTAGTTTTCTTTCAATAGTTTGAGCTTGAGTCAAATATAAATTTTTGGCTACTTGTTGAGTGATGGTAGAACCCCCTTGAACAATAGCGTTATTGACAAGATTTAAATAAATCGCCTTTGTAGTTCGCAAAGGATCGATCCCAAAATGATAAAAGAATCGTTTATCTTCGATCGCAACCGTAGCATTGATCACATTTTGGGGAACATCATCAATGCTTACCCAATCCAGATTATTTTGATTGCTGGTTTTATAAAAGACTTGCATATCTTTATCATACAAGCGAATTAACGTATTCGTTAACAATTCAGGTTTAGGCAAGAAATAACAAGTAGCATAAAAACAGATCAATGAAAAAACACCCAATATAGTAAAGAACTTAAAAATTTTCCATAATTTTTTCATTGGTTTCACCTCAACGTTATTTTGTGCAAAACCTAAAATTTTAAACCAAAACAACTCTTTATTAATTAAAAATTTAGATTTGATAATATTTAGCACTAAAAAAATGAAAGTATCTCTTGACAAGTCAACAAGAATTCATATAATCAAGGGGAAAAGGGTGAAAACAACCATGGAACTTATGTCAATTAAAGTTGATGTTTATCATACAGATCTACAAGAAAATGCAAAATCGATAATTAGAAATTGTGCAGGTTCTAAAGATACAGAGAATGGATTAACTTATATAGAAGATGAATTGAATAAGGTTAAAGTTACTTTGAAAGTCGATAAGGATTGTTTAAAGATCGTGAGAACTTCAGAGGCAACGACAACAATTAACTGTGATTTAAAGAATGTTACTGAAGCTATTGTTGAAACGGTAGAAGGTAAAGTAATATTTGAAGTTCAAACTCTTTCACTAGTGATTAAACGATTTGAAATCAAAGCTGTTTATAAGTTGTTTCAAAATGGAATGTGTATTGGTGAGCACTCATACCGTTGTTTGATCAAGGAGGGAAGTCATGAATAAAATAGAAAAAGATTTAAAATTAGCGTTACAATCCTGTGCAAAGCAGTTGCTTGATATAGATTTAGATTTAGAAAGCATCAGCATAGAAATACCAAAAGAAAAAACTCATGGCGATTATTCAAGCAATATCGCAATGAGAGTGTGTAAATTAGCACAAAAAAATCCAAGAGAAGTAGCTCAAATCATTATCGATGGATTAAAACTAAATAGTATTGAAAAATGTGAGATCGCTGGTCCTGGATTCATTAATTTTTTTATGAAGTCGGAAAGTTTATCTGATGTGATAAAAACAGTGTTGGATCAAAAAGAGAACTATGGTAAAAGTGATGCTGGTAAAGGAATCAAAATCAATGTAGAATATGTATCTGCCAATCCTACTGGCGATTTACATCCTGGTCATGCACGTGGGGCTGCAATTGGAGATTGCCTAACTCGATTAATGTCTTTTGCAGGATATGATGTAACACGTGAATACTATGTCAATGATGCAGGTAATCAAATGAATAATTTGGCAAAATCAGTTCAAGCTCGTTATTTTGAACTGTTTGAAAAGGAATTTGAAATTCCAACTGATGGTTACTTTGGTGAAGATATTATTGAGATTGCCAAACAATTCAAAGCAGAATATGGTGATCAATATTTAAATATTGAAGATGAAGAAGCATTAGAAGTGTTTAAAGCCTATGGCAAAGAAAAAGAATTGAATAAACTTAAACAGGATTTAAAATCATTTAATGTAGAATTCGATGTTTGGTCAAGTGAAGTTGATATTTATAAACGTGGACTTGTAAAAAAATCGTTGGATACTTTGATCGAACAAGGGTCAACCTATAAAGAAGATAACGCTTTATGGCTGGATACAATGCAGTTTGGTGATGATAAAAATCGTGTTTTGATAAAAAGTGATGGAAGTTATACATATTTGACTCCTGATATAGCATATCATTTGGATAAATTAGATCGTGGATTTGATCAACTGATCGATTTATTTGGAGCGGATCATCACAGTTATATCACGCGTTTAAAAGCGGCTATACAAGCACTTGGATATCCAGCTGGAAAACTTGAAGTTGATATTATTCAAATGGCTAGAATGATCAAAGATGGAGAAGAATTCAAACTATCAAAACGTTCAGGAAAAGCAGTAGCGCTTCGTGATTTGATTGAAGAAGCAGGATCAGATGCAGTTCGTTATTTCTTTGCCTCAAGGGCAGCAGATACCCAAATGGATTTTGATTTGGATATGGCTACAAAACAAAATAACGAAAATCCGGTTTATTATGCTCAATATGCACATGCTAGAATGTGTTCGATTTTAAGCGCTTGTGATTTTGAGATGGCGACAAGTTATGAATTGTTGACACACCCCAAAGAATTAACACTTTGTAAGCAAATCAACGAGTTCTCTGCAGTTGTTGCGGACGCAGCGAAGACTAGACAACCACATAAGATGTGTAACTACATTCGTTCATTAGCACAGGAATTTCATAGTTTCTATAACGATTGTAAAGTAAATGATCCACAAAATGTTCAGTTGTCATCACAACGTGTAGATTTAGTCCTTGCGACAAAGATAACACTTGCGAATGCATTAAATTTAATTGGAGTTAGCGCTCCTGAGAAGATGTAAAGGAAGGAAGAATTATTCATGTTAAGATCCATGACAGATGTTGCTTTTGAAATATTAGGTAGGCACGAGGGAGAAATCTCATTTATTGATTTTTGGAATCAAGTAAGCCAGGAAATGGGATATACACCTGCTCAAGCTGAAAACAAAATTGCACGTTTCTATACTGAAATCATGTTAGACAAACGTTTCGTTTCGCTCAATAAAAATATGTGGGATTTACGAGCACGTCACAAACTGGAAGAAGTGCTTATACCATTAGAAAACATTGTAATTGAAGATGACGATGAAAACGATGAACTGTTAGACTTCGATGAAGAGGATGATGAAGCTCGCGAAAGCGATAACGATGAAGGTTATTAAGATAACTAAACAAAAGCAGTAAACTATAATAGTTTATTGTTTTTTTTTGGAATTGAAATTAAAAAGTGTGCCTAGGCACACTAAAAGTAGGTCTTAAAAGTCTGAATCAATATTATCTTTAAGAAGCCAAGAAAAAATCGTAAAACTTTTAACGAGTTATTTTAAGATTTGATATCACTTTGAAGCTTTAAAATTTCTTCGCATTTTAGCCCAGTAGTTTCTGAGATTAAATTAACATCCATACCGTGATCAAGCATTTTTAATGTCATTTTTAATCTTTCTTCAGCTTTCCCTATTTTTCTAGCTTCTGTAGTAAAAGCTATGATGTCAGCTTTTCTTTTTTCTTCTCCAAAAGCTCTGCTTAAAAAATCCTCATCATTGAAAATTGCTTCCATAACGTCCTCCGCCTTTCTAAATTCTGCACAACTTTGCATCATTTTTAATAATCGTTGATTAGTTGTTCCATAAACGTATTCATTAAACAATATTGCCCATTGTAATGGTTTATCCAAGGTACAATAATCCTGTACATTTGTTGTGCTTTTACGTAACTCAATCATATGTACTTTTACCTTGTCTGTCAAGACTATATCCCTGTTTTTCTCACTCATTTCAAAGCAATGATAATAATCTAAATCGTCAATAACATTACAATCCAACAGGAAGATTTGATGTAGTGGCATCATCTCTGTATACGCTGTTCCTTGTTGAACCAAATGAGTGATAATAACTGAAGCATAATATCTTGACCTTTTTCCCAATACTTCCCAAGTGATTTGTTTTTGCATTTCAATATCTACATATTCTTCATCATTGATTTTTACAAATAAATCCAATCTAATATTTTTTGATTTTCCAAATATGGTATTGAGTTCATTAGGTAATAGTTCAATAGTTCTCACTTCTTTTTTCAAATAACTTTCTAAAAAACCTTTGAGTACCATTGTGTTATCATCACATATACTAGTTAGAAACATCTTAAATGGTAAATCATAGGATAACTTTAGTTTCTTTGTCCCATAATATTTCTTCATATTTCAATCCCTCCTACTATTATTATTCTAGGGTTTTTGCATTTCACCTCACTTAAAAAACAAAAAAATGATTTTTTTCAAAATCACTTTAATTATTGAGCTTTAATTGTAGACTGACCTTGAATGATTTTGAAAGGGACGGTCTTCTTTTCGTTAGAGAAAACTTTTGAAATTATTAGATTATTTAATATTTCTGAGCACTCATAAGCCATTTTTTCAATTGGTATTTCAATTACAGTTAGACTGGGACTAAAGCATTCATACAAAGATTTTTCATTTGTACCAACACTAATGATTTCTACTTGATCTGGGATGTTTATATTTCGTTTGTTTAGCTGACTCAATACTCCGAAAGCTAAAGAATCACTGCTGATGAATAATCCGGTATGTTCATTCGTTATATTTAGTGATTCAGCAGCTTTTTTCCCACTTTCAATCGTATTGTCTAAACATGTAATTGTTGAAACATCAATATTTGCTTGATTCATTGTATCCACAAAACCACGAATTCGAGTTTTTGCATAAGTCAGATCAGCGTTGTCTGCGATCACAATAGCTTGAGTACAATGATGGTTGATAAATTCAAGTGCAGCAGTGCTTCCCACCTGACTGTTGTCTACACCTACACTTGGGAATTTATCAGAGATGCGATTATATAAGACAATTGGGCAATTTGTAGAAATGCTTTCAATATGAGCTAAATCGATTTGAGAAGCAGTACAGATTATTGCCCCAGAATACATGCTTAAATTTCTTTCAGTTGCGACTTTGTCTAATTGATTTGGTTTGTAAGGACAAATAATGACTTCCATGTCTTCAGCATGATCAGATATAAATTTTTGGACTCCTTGTAAAAACTTTGTCACAAGAGTTGCCCTGAAATCAGTGGCCCAGAATATAGCGATACTTTTCTTTGTGGGTTCATCGCTACGTAATCGACGGGCTGATGTATTTGGATGGTATCCTAATTCTTTTGCAGTGTTCATAATTATTTCTTTTGTGGTATCAGGAATGTTGCGCTGGCTTGATAACCCACGTAATACAATTGAAACGGTGCTTAAAGAATAACCTGTCTTTTCAGCAATTTGTTTAATGGTAACCATTAGATCATTCCCTTCACATCTACATAATTATGATACACATCCAAAAAGGAAGTGTCAAACAATTAAATTATATTTGACATAGCCTATAATATTTGTTAATCTAACGTTGTAGTACAACGTTGTACTTAACTTGAAAGGTTGGTAATATGAACAAAGTAATTATCGGTGGGGGTCAAGGATTCTGGGGAGATAGTCCAGATGCAGCGATTCATATGGTTAAGCATAGCAATATCAATTATTTAGCCTGTGATTATTTAGCTGAGTTGACTTTATCAATTATGGCAAGACAAAAATTAAAAAATCCTCAGGCAGGATATGCTCGAGATTTTTTGACTATAATGAATCAAATCGCAGCAGAAGCAAAACAAAAAAACATCCGTATCTTAACAGATGCTGGGGGGATGAATATTGAAGGCTGTGTTGAAGGCGTTAAAAATATCGCTGAGGCACAAGGGTTAAAAAATTATAAAATCGGCTATGTTACTGGAGATGATTTAACAGGGAAAATCGATGAATTATTAGCCAAAGGTGTTAAGTTTGAAAACATGGATGGTGTTGGTAATTTTATGGACATCAAAGATAAAATCGTAAATGCCAATGTTTATTACGGTCATGAGCAAATAGAAGAATGTTTGAAGCTTGGTGCTGACGTTGTGATCACAGGAAGATCAACCGACTCTGCTTTGTTTTTAGCGCCAATTAAACATGAACTTGGATGGGCTAATGATGATTGGGACAACTTAGCTCGAGGAATCATGGCAGGTCACTTATTAGAGTGCGGAGGACAAGGTGCTGGTGGTAATTTTGATTATGATTGGCGCAGTGTTGAACGCATGGATGAACTTGGGTTTCCGATTGCTGAGGTATCAAATGATGAATTTATTATTACAAAAGCCCCAGATTGTGGAGGATTGATCTCGGTTGAAAGTTGTAAGGAACAATTCCTTTATGAAGTCCACGATCCTGCAAACTACATTACACCTGATGTTACTGTAGATATCAGTGAAGCAACACTAACACAAGTAGGTAATCATCGTGTAAAAGTTGGAAATGTAAAAGGAAAACAACGTCCTGAAATGCTAAAACTTTCGATTGGATATCAAAATGGATATAAAGTAAGTACAATGCTAAGTTTTGCCTGGCCAGATGCTTATGAAAAGGCAAAATATACTGCCGAAATGATCATGAAAAAAATGGAACGAAAAGGGCTGAAAGCACAAGAAGTTCATATAAGTTATATAGGATTAAATGCACTTCATCTAGAAGTGGCAGATATGTCAGATGAACAGCTTAAAAACTTAAATGAAGTTGTTATGCGTATTGCGATTCGTACAGAGACAAAAGAAGAGGCTACTAAACTGGTTCCAGAAATTGCGCCTATGCAGTTAAATGGTCCTCCTGGGGCAAGCTTCTTTGGTGGGCGTGCTAATATTCAAGAAGTAATCGGTTTATGGCCTACACTGATTCCTCGTGAACATGTTGAACTTGAAGCGCATCTTGTGACCGTTGGGGAGGATGAATAATATGGCTACAATTTATTTGAATCAAATTGCACATGGTCGCAGTGGAGATAAAGGGGATACAAGTAATGTTTGTGTATTTGCCCGTAAGCCTGAGTATTATGAAATCATCAAAAGAGAAGTAACTCCAGAAAAAGTTCGTGAGCATTTTAAAGGAATGGTAAAAGGTGATATTACTCGTTTCGAAGTTGAAAGTTTAAAGGGATTTAACTTTGTAATGAAACATGCACTAGGTGGTGGGGCAACTCATTCTCTACGTTTAGATAGTTTAGGTAAATCAATGGGTTCAGCATTTATGAGAATGAAGATCGAATGTGAACTTGATTTAGACAAGGAGTAAAAATGGAAAAAAAAGCATTAGAAAATATTACTGTACTTGATTTAACTAAAGTATTAGCCGGACCTTATTGCGGAAGTATATTAGCTGACTTTGGTGCCAATGTAATAAAAATTGAACCACCTACAGGAGACGACAGTCGAGGTTATGGTCCTTATCTTAATGGAGAAAGTTTGTATTATGCAAATCTTAACCGAGGGAAACGAGGAATCACCTTAAATCTTAAAACAGAAGAAGGAAAGAAAATTTTTAAAGAATTAGTTCTTAAGGCTGATGTTGTTATTGAAAATTATCGTCCAGGAGTTATGAAAAGACTTGGACTTGACTATGAAGTATTAAGTCAAATCAATCCGCGAATCATCTATGGAGCAATCACCGGATTTGGGACATATGGTCCTTATGCAGATCGTCCAGGGTATGATATTATTTCTCAGGCAATGGGAGGATTGATGAGTGTTACTGGACAAGAAAATAATCCGCCAACTCGAAGTGGAAATGCTATGGGGGATATACTTGGAGGAATGAATCTTGCGATTGGTGTTTTAACAGCTTTACATGCCCGAGAATTTACAGGAGTGGGACAATACATTGATGTTTCACTGGTGGACTCGATCGTCGCAAGTCTTGAACAAGCATGGCAACGATATTTTGTAACAGGTACGATTCCTACACGCCATGGGAATTATTATGATGCCATTGCACCTTATGACTCTTATGAAGCAAAAGATGGGTATATGGTTATTGGATGTGGAAATCAAAGATTATTTGAAGTGCTTTGTGAAAAACTGTTAAATAAACCAGAACTAATAACTGATCCCTTGTTTCTGGATGTGCCTCTTCGAGTAAAAAACAACAAACTTTTCAAAGTTTATGTAGAACAATGGCTACAAAATCTTACGGTAAGTGAAGCAGTTGAACTTGTATTAAGTGCAGGAATACCAGCAGCACCTATTTATGATTTAGACCAAATCGCAAATGACAAACATATTGCGGGTGCTCGTGAAATGTTTAAGGAAATTGATCATCCAACAATGGGAAGAGTAAAATTAAACAGTTCACCAATCAAAATGAGTGATACAAAAGCTGAAATAAGAACACCATCTCCAATTCTTGGTCAACATAACACTGAAATCTTAAAAGAATTAGGTTATAGTGAAGCTGAAATCAAAGAATTAGTAGCTAAAAAAGTTTTATAAGGGGGTAAGACATGAAAGAAGTTGTTATTGTAAGTGCGGTACGCACACCTATTGGTAAATATAAAGGAGCTTTATCAATGATCGCTGCTCAGGAACTTGGAGCACTTGTCATTAGTGAAGCACTAAATCAAATCAACTGTCCAAAACAATTGGTTGATCAAGTGTTTATGGGCTGTGTACTTCAATCAAATCTTGGACAAAATCCAGCTCGACAGGCAAGTTTAAAAGCAGGGCTTCCAATTTCAGTGCCAGCGGTAACCATTAATGCGGTATGTGGATCAGGTCTTGAAAGTGTTTGGTTGGGAGCGCAAGCAATCCAATGCGATGAGGCTGAAATCGTTGTGTGCGGCGGAATGGAAAATATGTCTATGGCTCCTTTTACGTTATCTAAAAAAGATTTTGATAATAGAGCAGATGAAACTTTGTTTTCTGATACAATGATCCATGATGCCTTGTGGGACGTTTATTATGATTATCATATGGGAATGACCGCAGAAAATATTGCGGATAAATTTGGATTAACGCGTCAAATGCAAGATGAATTTGCAGCCCTAAGTCAACAAAAATGCGAAAAGGCAATGAAATCAAACAGATATAAAAGTGAGATAGTACCAGTTATAAAAAATGGAGAGATCATTTTAGATCATGATGAGCATCCGCGATCAAATGTTACTGCAGATAAAATCGCAAATCTAAAACCTGCGTTTAAACAAGATGGAACTGTTACTGCTGCAAATTCATCAGGAATCAATGATGGCGCTGCATGTGTTGTGTTGATGAGTGCTCAGAAGGCAAAAGAGCTCAATATTCAACCTTTAGCTACTTTTGTAAAAGGAGCAATGGCAGGTGTAGAACCTTCCGTCATGGGGCTAGGTGCAGCCAAAGCTGCTGAAGCGGTTTTAGCAAAGACAAATTATACCATTGAAGATTGCACATTAATAGAAGCCAATGAAGCTTTTGCCTCACAAAGTTTGGCTTGTGCAAAAATGGCTGGTTGGGATAAAATCATGGATCGCGTCAATGTCAATGGGGGAGCTATCGCACTAGGACATCCCGTAGGAGCATCAGGCACACGAATTTTGGTTACACTACTGCATGAACTTAAAAAACAAGAAACTGGACTAGGATTAGCTACATTGTGCATCGGTGGAGGCATGGGTATAGCAGTTTTAGTAAAACGTTAATAAGAAATCAAATCTCAAAAATATAATAAGGAGACCCATATGAATTCAAATAAATTAGCAGGAAATATTATCGCAACTCTAAGTAAATCTCAATTTAATAAAGTAACCCAACCAAAAATATACAATGAAATCATTACTGAAGAATTGATGCTGCCATGTCGAGATGGAGTTTCTCTTCATACTTTTATCATACGTCCAAAGGGACTAGATGAAAATGTTCCTTTACTTGTGGAAAGATCTTGTTACCCAGCAATGGTCTATTGTTCTGTAAAACTCGCTAAAGAATATTGTGCAAGAGGTTATGCAGTCGCTGTTCAAGCAAGCCGCGGTACCGATACGAGTGAAGGAAGTTGGGAGCCAAATGTCAACGAAAGAAATGATGGACTTGATTTATTAAATTATTTAAGTGATTTACCATGGGTGGGAAATATTGGTTATCATGGATTATCGTATATGGCTCTTACTGGTTGGACAATGATTGATGCAGTTCCTAGTAAAGTAAAAAGTATGTATCTAAATGCCTATGGTGTCGATCGATTTACTTCAGCCTACAGCAATGGCATGTTTAGACATGATGTTTTGACTGGATGGACTATGCAAAATGCAGGAAAAAAGTTAAAGGCAGACTACTTAGAATCATGTAAATACCGTCCTCATCTTGAAGTCGATGAAAAGTTATGGGATATTAGACTAGATTGGTATCGTGATTGGATCAGCAATCCTGATTCAAATAGTGAATACTGGCAAACAGGATTTTGGGGAATGATGAAAGAAATACCTAGCAATGTGAAAATACCAGTCACAATCGTTGAAGGATGGTTTGATCATCACCTACAATCTGCCTTAAACAGTTATAATTTACTTCCTGATTCAATCAAAGACAAAACAATACTAAAAATCGGACCTTGGAATCATATGCAAGCTCATGCAGCAAGTGGTCATAAAAACGAAAAGAAAAATGGAGCTGCAAAAGATTTACAAGATAAGTTGGATTGGTTCGATCTTACTTTAAAAGAAGGAAAGACTCCATCTAAAAAAATTGAGTATTTTGAGATCGGTAATAATAAGTGGAAAACTTCTGATAGTTATCCATTTAAATCAAACGGTAATATTCGTTACTATTTAAATCAAGACGAAAAAAGAAGTTTGAAAAAAACACCAGGCATAGGAATAAGCAACTTTGTTTATGATCCTAATAATCCAGTACCAACAATCGGTGCAGAGTCACTTTTGACTACGGGAAAACAAAGAGGCAGCAAACTTCAACCTCAACCAGATTACAGAAATGATGTAATTAGTTTTGTATCGGATGTATTAAGTGAACCTTTATCATTTTTAGGTAAAATAAAAATTCATTTGAATGTTGCAACCGATGCTGAAGATACTGCATTTTGTGTTAAAGTTTGTGAAGTAATGAAAGATGGAAAAGCCTACAACCTTAGAACAGTGATCAGTTCACTACAATATCAAAATGGAGTTAAGAGTAAAAAAGAATATGAACCAAACACATTTGTAGAATTAGATATGGAGAGTTGGGATCTTTCATGGAAATTCCAAGAAGGATCAAGAATTAGAGTTGATATCACTTCATCTGATTTCCCACAATATGCGATTCATCCTAATAAAAAAGAATTGTGGTGTACTGTAAATGAATCAATAATCGCAAATCAAAAAATCAATTGTGAAAAGTCATATATTGAATTCCCTACAAATTAAAAGAGCCCGTAAAGGACTCTTTCTTAATAATGGATTAATTCAATATGATTCAACTTGATGTAATCTTTTAATCTTTGATCACATAGCACTTGAAGTTCAATGACACGATTATCATTATAGCTACTCATTTTCCTAAGTTTTGAATCACTATAAGCAGGATGAGTCATAATTTCGATTGATTCTTCCTGTTTGTTTTCTTCAAGAATATTAATCAAATTATCGACCGTTGCCTGTGATCCATAGAACCCAGATACAAATTTAATGTCTGATAACCTTCTTGCCTTTAAACCATATTCTTTCATCAGTTTTTTAGTGATTTCGATAGTTTGTGGCAAGTCATGAACACTATGATGACTATCTAAGTGATCGGGTTTTCTTTTAAATATCTCTATGAATTTTTCAATTTGAGCCCTAAACTCAGCCTCAACTTCTTGGGAATCAAATGTTTTGGATTTGACAGTTTTTTGATCAAAGAAGTTACCGTTCTCGTCGCTTAAAGTTTTACCCTCTGTAAGGGGTTTACCTAAAGTTAAAGTAAGGTGGACTCCGAAACCTAAATTAGGACATTCTAAAGATTTTTGATAGGCCACATCTAGATCTGCGCTATTGGTAAGGACAGTAGTTGAAGTAATAATACCATTTAGATGACCAAACAAGATTCCTTCAGTGACTCCCCAAGTGTATCCATAGTCATCTGCATTGATGCACAACTTCATGATTAATCACCCATGTGTTTTTTTGCGAAGGTTAATACTGCTTTACCATCCATCATTCCATAAGCAGCCATTTCAATTGATTCTACAGGTTTATTAGGGAATAACCCTCTTACTTTACTCAATTCAAACCGAACTTGAGGACCTAGTAAAATAATATCAGCATCTTCACCAACACGGCTTGCTTCAGTTGTCGCATAAGCATTGATGTCACATTCGTAATTTGTTTCTTCTGCAGCTTTTCTCATCTTTGTCACTAACATACTTGTGCTCATTCCTGCAGCACATAACAATACAATTTTTCTCATAGTTTTATTTTTCCTTTATTATAGTTTTTCGCCGTTTGTTGCGATTACTTCCTTGTACCAATCAAAGCTCTTCTTTTTAGAGCGGGCTAGAGTACCATGACCTTCGTTATCGCGATCTACATAAATAAAGCCATAACGTTTTTTCATTTCTCCAGTACCAGCAGAAATCAGGTCAATACATCCCCAAGGGGTGTACCCCATAAGGTCAACACCATCGATTTCAACTGCTTTTTTCATTTCGGTAATGTGTTGTCTTAGATATTCAATACGATAATCATCATTGATTGAACCATCAGATTCAACGACATCAACTGCTCCTAAACCGTTTTCTACTATGAAAAGGGGAACTTGATAACGATCATAAAGATTATTTAAACTGATACGCAAACCAACAGGATCGATTTGCCATCCCCAATCAGAGGCAACAAGATAAGGGTTCTTCGCACCTGCAAACATATTGCCGCCAGTCATTGCTTTGCCAGGATCGCTAGAGGCAACTAAAGTCATATAGTAACTAAATCCAATGTAGTCAACTTTACCTTCTGCAAGAATAGCGTCATCTTCAGGGCAGGTATCTAGAAAAACATGAAATTTTTCTAGCATTTTTTTCATTTTGCTTGTGTATCTACCACGAACTTGAGCATCAGCAAAATAATAACTCATATCCATCATATCGATTTGAGAAAGCACATCATTAGGATTACAAGTATCAGCGTAAGCTAATGGATAAAGCAACATCATACCTATCTTAAAATCAGGGTTGATTTCATGACCCATTTTTACGGCTTTTGCACTAGCTAGAAATTGATGGTGAGCAGCTTGAAAGCAAACCTGAAATTGATTTTCACCTTTTTCAATACGAATCCCTGTGCTCATACCCGGATGAATCGCAAGAACATTGATTTCATTGAATGTCATCCAATATTTAACTTTTGATTTATAACGTTTAAATACTACTTCACAATAACGAGTGAAGCAGTCTATCGTTTCACGGCTTCTCCATGATCCATATTTTTTCACTAATCCATAAGGGGTTTCGTAGTGACTTAAAGTAACAACTGGTTCAATTCCGTATTTTAAACATTCATCAAATACATTATCATAAAACTTTAATCCAGCTTCATTAGGTTCCAACTCATCACCATTTGGGAAAATGCGAGTCCAGTTGATACTGGTTCTAAAGCACTTGAATCCCATTTCTGCAAAAAGAGCAATGTCTTCTTTGTAGTGGTGATAGAAATCAATGGCAGTATGAGATGGATAATAAATTCCATCAAGAACTCCATCAGTGTACTCTCTTTTCTTATCAACAGCTCCGGAAGTCATGCAATCAGCAGTACTAATTCCTTTGCCATCAACGTTGTAGGCCCCTTCTAATTGGTTTGCGGCAACAGCTCCACCCCATAAAAAATTTTTGTTTAAACTCATAGGTATTCCTCCATCTATATAATAATCTTACTACAATTAATAAGAAAGCGGCACATATTCTATGCCGCTAAGAAATGATTATGCTTTGTTTTCGTTCTCTTTTTCAAGTAATTGTTTGTCATAAGTTTTTAAGAATGGATAAACAATCAAACAGTCAACTGCAAGTAAAGCAAACCAAACAGGAATTGTCTTCCAATCCATAGTAGCTAAGAATGCTTGTAGAGGACCAGGAACGGTAAATGGTAAGGTAACAAAGAAGCGACCTAAGAATCCAGCTTTCATTAATAGATATGCAGTAGAGAAATTAAAGATACTGCAAATAATTAGAGGAACGTAAGTAAACACATTCAATACGGTTGGGATTCCAAAAATCATCGGCTCATTGATATTAAATAATGTTGGAACAGAAGCAACCTTTGCGATACTCTTCATCTGAGCAGATTTACAAACAGTCAGCATAATTACAAGCATGGCTGTATAAGTGATCCAGTTTCCAAATACACTGTTTACAGCACCTGCATAGATTGAAGGTAAAGGATTTCCAGTTGCATAAGCTTCAGCATTGAGTGCTAAAGCAGCAGTAGTGATTGGAGAGGTAACAACAGATACCATGTTTGCACCATGGATTCCAAAGAACCAGAAAGTTGTCATAAGGAAATTGATAACTAAGATTGAAGGCAATGATTCAGCAACTGAAATGAATGGTTGGAACATTTTGTAGATAAGAACTGTTAAGCCACCACCAACTACGCTGTAGCAAACGTTATTTAAAATAATAAATAAGATAATGTTGAATCCAACAGGTAATAAGATATTGAATGGTGCCGAAACATTTGGTGGAACAGAATCAGGCATTTTAATGATAATGTTGTATTTTGTAAACAAGCGAGTTATTTCAACAGTTGCGATTGCAATAAGCATAGCAGCAAACATTGAACCAGCTCCAAGTTGAGCGATAGAGAATACCAAGTCACGTGCAGGATATGCAGCAACTGCTAAGAAAACAAATAATGAACTTACTGCATTATTTAATGGATTTAATCCATAAGATTTAGCAAGTTGATAAGCAACACCAAATACAACGTAAATAGAGATGATTCCGATACTTAAATAATAAGGGATAAGTAAGCTAGTTGCATTAGCACCAGCCCAAGCTTTCCATGCAAGTAAGAAATCAAAGAAGAAGTTTTGACCAGCACTGATTGTTGCGGGTACTGGTGGGATAGCGATAACCATCGCAATACCCCCAACGATGGTAAGTGGAATAAGAAGCGCCATACCATTTTTAATTGCAGTCATGTGTCGTTGATTTCCGAACTTAGTTGCCCCAGGTAGGATTTTCTCTTCCATGAATGACTGGAATTTATCCATGAAATTCATTTTTTGAGTTGTCATAATTTTATGCCCCTTTCAAAAGTAGTAGCGAATTTTTAAACCTTGTGCACTAAGGCTTGATATCGCTTACAATAACAAATTAACACAACTGAATAAATTATTCAATACTTTTTTATAAAAAATGAATGGTATTTACAAAAATGTTTTTTTTGCCTATAATAATAGCGAGGAAATTAATTATGAAAACGTCATTTATAAAAACAAATGTTACACCAAGTGAATCTTGCCGAATGGGTGGCTTTGATCGTAAAGAGAAAAGTGCAGGAATCCTTGATCCTATTGAAGTTAACATTCAATGTTTGGATTTCAATGATCAGAAAATAGCCTTGATTATGATTGATGCCATTTGTATTGAAGAACAATTTTGCGCAGTAATCAAAAAAAAGTGTGCTGAAAAACTGAATACCAAGGAAGAATTAATATTAGTATCTTGTGATCATACACATTCTGCCCCATGCTATTTCAAATTAGCTTTTGAAGATGTTGAAGTTGAACAAGAATTAACAGATTCACTTCAACAGGTCATCATTGAAAAGGTACAATTTGCGGCAACACAATTGGTAGAATGTACTGCAAAAATTTCAACTTGTATGATTGATGGCTGCTATGGCAATCGCAATGTTAAAGAAGGATATAGTGATAAATCATTTAGTGTATTAGAGTATTATGATTTAAACGGAAAACAATTGGGGTGCTTTGCGAATCTATCGGTACATCCAACATTATTAGGAGGGAAAAACCAGTATTTATCAGCGGATTTGATTGGTTATGTTCGTCGAAAACTTGAAACTTATTATCATGCACCTTGTATTGTAAGCAATGGAACTTGTGGCGATGTATCGACACGTTTCTATCGGGAACAAACACCGACATTACAAGCGTGTGGTGATAAAATTATTGAACAATTTATAAATAAAAAAGAAACTAGATCCATTGAATTGTCTTATATCAATTCAAAGACATTTACAGACATTGTAATTTCAGATTTTAGAAATGACAAGATAAATACCGAGTTATTAAAAAACCTAGAAGAAGCAAATAATCCAGCAACAAATCATTTAATTATGCGTTGTAAACGCAAGATATCTTTTAAAGAATTTGAAATGCATCTTAAAGGAACAATTTTAAATTTAAATGATTTGATCATGGTGTTTTTACCCGGGGATATTTGTAGTGAATTTGGCAGACAAATTAAAACTGCATACCCTCATAAACAAATCTTAATTTTGGGATATACTGATATTTACTGCAACTATTTAGTGCCAAAGGAGGATTACGGTAAATACTTTGAAACATACAATTCAAGATTACAGATTGGAGAATCTGATAAGTTCATTCAAAAAATTGTGAATACTATTGGTGATTTGATTGCTTAATTGGTAAAATTCAAGTAAACTTAGTCTTGGGTGAAGAGTATGAATATCATTGAATTATTAGAAATGAGAAAAAGCAGTTTTACAAAGAGCGAGCTATTTATTTATGACCAAATAGTAGACAATCCGGATGAAATCATGCGATGTACAACTATTTCTTCATTAGCACAAAATTATGGAGTTTCCCAGCCAACATTAACTAGATTTATTCAAAAACTGGGTTACAATAACTTTCTTGATTTTAAATATGATGTCTATCTTAAAAGTAAAGACGATTTAACTTCCGATGTTCAACAAAGTGGAGGTCCCATACTTCAATCATATGCAAATTTAATTTTGAAAATGGATTCTTTTATCAACAATGACCAGTTGAAGTCAATCGCTTCAAAACTGGTAAAGGCAAGAAATGTCATTGTAATGGGAATGCATAAAAGCTATGTCTCTGCAGAATTATTTGGATACAATATGATGAAACTTGGTATTCCAACTATGATTTTTGATTCTGATAATCGTTTGGACATTGAACATTTTATTAAAAAAGAAGATGTACTCGTTGTATTTAGTGCAGAAGGAGTGTCATGTAAGGACTTTTTAGCTTCCATTGAAGTTAAAGGAGCTTATACAGTTTTGATAACTCAAAACAATAAAAATCCTAGTAAAAAATATGCCGATGACTTTATTTGGTTACCAAATTCCAGAAACCAAAACTTAAAATATTATTTAGAAAACCAAGTTATTTTTATGGTTTTCAGTGATTTACTCACATCGTTTGTCGCAAAGGCAACAACAAAATTAAAAGAAGGAGAACAATAATGGTATCTTTAAATATTGCAATGCAACAGGAACAAGCCAAAGCAGTGGTCTTAGCACTTGATGAAAATATTCGTTTTGTAAAAAAAGAAGGCTTGGGTTTATTTTTTGAAACACCAAATGATATCGAATATGCAGTTAAAATTAAAGCTGCTTTGAAAGCAGATCCGAATTTTAAAGCACTATATTTTAATGTTGATGTTAAATAAGGTGCTAACTACCCTAATTATTCATTGATAACAAAATTCAAAACTAAACAATCATCTTTGTACATTAACTAAAGATTATTGTTTTTTTTATTACTCAATTACTAATTAGTGAATTATGATTTGCTTAATAGTTAGCATAATAATTATAACTTTAAAAGGAGACCAACAATGACTTACTACAATTATCATGGAACAATTAAAAAAATGATCAATGAAGGCAAATTGGTCGCATGGTATTACACAAAAAAACACAATAAAATTTCACACGCATTGGTATTAGTTTTTGATGATATTCAACATCCTATAATGCCGATCCGTGAAAAAAGATGGAAAGAGTATGAGTTCTTGTTGCCAGATGATCTAAAAATACAAAAAGACTGAACCGAATCAGTTAAAATATTCATTTGGTTATGATATGATGATTAAAAGGAACATAGGGAGAAACAATATGCCAAAATACAGAAAAATGTTGACAGATATCAATGCAGAGTACTTGCAAATCTTAATGAGAATAATAGAAACACAAAGTATTGCAACGATCACGACATGGTGTACAGAATATGCAAGAAAGAATTTACTGCCGTTATGGTATGAAGAATTTGAAGATGATCTACGCCCAGAGTTTGCCTTGGGTGCAGCACAAAATTATATAGCAGGTAAAATCGATTTGAAAAATGCGAAGTTAGAAATCATGCAAGTTAGAGACCTTGCAAGAACATTAGAAAAAACACCGATTGCCCAAGGAGTTGCCAGAGCAGTAGATTCGTCAGCTTCATCGATCCACAATCCAGCGGGGTCGCTAGGTGTTGCACTATATGGAGCACTTGCCATAGCTTATCACAAAGAAGGATTGAATGCACCTTGGGAAGTGCTTGAAAAAACAGCAGAAAAAGAATGTTACAAAATGATAGAAGCCTTGCAGATGATTGCGGTTGAAAACGAACCAAAACCGGCAAAGATCAAGTGGGGATGTTAGGAGATTGAGATGAGAAACCTAGAAACACAGCGATTGGTTTTAAGAAAATTTAATAGAGATGACTTTGAGGCAGTTCACAGTTATGCAAGCGTCAAAGAAAATATGATTTATATGCCTTGGAATCCAAATACTCTTGAAGTTACAAAGCAGTTTATAGAAAATGCAATTGCTTTAGCTGAAAAAGAACCTTGTTTTAATTATGAGTATGCAATAGTAATAAAATCAACAAATCAGCTTATTGGTGGATGTCACCTTACGATCACAGGAAACCAAGCTGAAATAGGGTGGATGTTACATCGTGATTATTGGAAGCAAGGGTTTGGTTATGAAGTAGGTCAAAGGCTACTGCAATTTGGTTTTGATGATTTGAAAATTCATCGTATCGTTGCGATTTGCGATGCTGAAAATATAGGGTCATACCGAATCATGGAAAAAATTGGATTGATCAAGGAAGGATTGTATTATGATGCAAGGCCAGCCCATAAAAATTCAAATCGGCAATATAGTGATGAGTTACATTATGGATTAACTCTTGATCGGTGGAACACAAAAAAGAAAATTAGTGAATATCAATTAATGACATATCATTTCAATAATTTTATAGATGTACCTCATTTGACAGATGATGATATTCAATTGATTTGCATCGCCAAACAACCAATGAATCCAGAAAAAAAGTGGGTGCCTTCATACAATTTTATTATTTGTAAAGGCAGTGAAAAAATTGGTGTTATTGATTTGAGAATTGGCTATATTGGAGGAATTCATCATGATAATCTATATTATGGTGGGCATATAGGGTATACCATTTTTGAACAATATCGTGGAAACAATTACGCAATGAAGGCTTGTAGATTACTATTACCAGTCGCAAAAGCTCATCAAATGAAAAAATTATTGATTACAAATGCAGTTACAAATGTTGCGTCAAGAAGAGTTTGTGAGAAGTTGGGCTTAAAATTAATTGATGTTGCTCGACTACCAGAATATAGCGATATTTATGAAGAAGGTCATCGATTCATGAACATTTTTGAATGGGACATCGAGTCAGAGATCGCATCATGAACAAAACAAATTTGAAATCAAAATTATTCCCAAGAATCGGGATGAGAGCTATTAAAACAGGGTTATCAGTATTCTTGTGCTGTGTAATAGACTTTTATCGTGGAGTAGTTCCACTTCAAAGTGCAATAGCTGCAATATTATGTATTCAGTCAGATTCCAAAAATAGTGTACGTGTTGCGATCACCAGAGCAACAGGAACACTACTTGGAGGAACAATTGGAGTGTTGGTGCTTGAGTTGTTCAGCAGACTCAACATTCCATCGTTATCCATACCATTTTATGCGATCTTGAGCGTCCTGTTATTGTTGATCATTTATATTCCAGTAAATTTAGGATGGCCTGATGCAGTCCCATTAACATGTATCGTATACATGACAATAGCATTAAGCAACCCTGGTGAAATCTCATCAGCGCTCTTTGCCTTGAATCGAGTAGTGGACACTCTTTTAGGAATTCTAATAGCTCTACCAATTAATGCAATATTTCCAAATCGCCAAGAAACCAAAAATACTTAAAAATATAAAAAAAGGTCTCATATCAAATCCGATATGAAGCCTTTTTTGCTTTAGTAGTGAATTAATTGTATGTTGTTTTTTGCGATATATTCTTTTACTCTAGGATCACACAGAATGTTCAATTCTTTGATTCGGATATCGTTATAGCTACTCATGTTTCTTAATGCGATATCGCTGAATGCCGGATGAACCATTAGTTCTATAGCTTCTTCATCCTTATAAAAATCTAAAATACTAAGTAGTTTTTCAACCGAAACATCATCTCCATAAAAACTATCAATAAATTTCATATCGCATAAAGCTCTTGCCTTTAAACCATATTCAGCCATTAATTTTTTAGTGACATCAATGACTTGTGGCAAAACATGAATATGATGATGTCCATCAATATGATCAGGTAATCGCTTAAATACTTTGATAAATCTTTCCATCTGTGCTCTGAACTCAATTTCAAGTTCTTTTGCATCTATTTCTTTGGGTTCTAATACAGATTGGTTAAAGAAATTTCCTTCTTCATCGCATAACGTCTTACAATCAGTTAGAGGTTTTCCAACAGTTAATGCAAAATGGATGCCAAATCCTAAATTAGGACAAATCTTTGATTTTTCATAAGCTTCATTTAAATTGTCATTATTTACTAACACAGAAGTTGATGTAACGATCCCATTTAAATGGGCATACAATATCCCTTCAGTAACTCCCCAAGTATAGCTATAATCATCAGCATTGATACATAATTTCATGATTTGATCCTCCGATAGTAATATCTTATCATTTTTGCAAAAATATTGATGAACATAATTAGAGTTTAGACATAAAATAAGTGACAAAAAGCTGAAAAAGTACGTTTGTGAAGCGTTTTTTCAAGGAATTGTCATTTTTTCACGATTTTTAATGAGAAAAAGTATACCGAAATCGTCAAAAGTATCATTTTTTGTAATTTTTGTACCAAATGGTATAGTTACCGAGTTTGATTCTGGGATGAATCGATAATATTTGGGACGAAAGGCTATTGTAAACTAAATGTGAATGTCAACTGTGAAACAATATACCGAAAACCTCAAAAACATCAATATTTGTAGTTTTTGGCTCAAATGGTATATTTTAAAATTATAATTTAAGGTTAGTCATTAAGTTAAGGTATAATTGATATTTGACAATTAGGGTTCAAAAATATAAAATATATTTATAAATGCACCCTAAAAAGGAGATTGTATGAACAATTTTGAAAAAATACAAAGCCTTCTGAATGAAAAAGCTAACTATAAGGCAAGATTAAAGTTATTATCAGTTGATGGCAATGTTGAAGTTAAGACAGTAAACAATGAAAAATATATATACTTAAGAAAAAGAGAAGCAGGAAGAAATACTTCTACTTATATTGATAAGTACAGTGACGAACTATTTCAACTACTTTATAGAGAGGCTCAAGAGGCAAGAACTCTAAAAAAGAATATCCGCAAAATCGAAAAAGAACTTGCAATTCTTGGACATACTGAAAATAATCATTCTGCAGAAGTGATACTTAATATCGATTTTGCACGGGCGAATATTAAAACTTTAATTTATGACCAAGCAGTACTTGAAGGCATATCAACAACATTTCCACAAACAGAGACAATACTTGAAAATGGGAAAATAAACGGAGTAACAGCGAGTGATGTACAAAAGATATTAAATTTAAAACATGCTTGGGAGTTTGTTTTAGATAAGGATGTTCTTATGTCACCGTCAAATTTCTATGTGTTATCTTATATAGCTAAATTAGTCAATGAAGGATTTTATGAAAATGGAGGTACCCCTAGAGGTGTGCCTGTACGAATTGGCGGATCAAGTTATGTTCCGCAATTACCGTTAGAATCTGATGTAAAAGAAAAAATTAAGACTATCATTGAGCAAAATAAAAAAGCCATTGATATAGCTATTGATTTATGCCTATATTGCATGAAAGCACAAATATTTATAGATGGAAATAAAAGAGCTTCAATTATTTTCACAAATCATTATTTAATATCGAAGGGAGAAGGATTGTTAGTTGTGCCTGAATCCCATGTGAAGGAATTTAAAAAACTATTGGTTAATTATTATGAAGATAAAGATGAACTCATGATAAGAGAATTCATGATAAACAACTGTTGGAGAACATATTAGGGTTCATAAATTAAATACGCACATATAAATGCACCCTAAAATATACGTATAGATTTTAGTGGTTATTTAGAATGCTATGTACTAGAGAAATCGCTGTCAAGAAATGAGTAGAAATGATATAATAGGTAAGATTTAGGAGCGCTTAAAATGAAGACATATACACCAATGATGATGCAATATCTTGATGTGAAAAAGAATTATCAAGATGCAATCGTATTTTATCGTCTCGGAGATTTTTACGAGATGTTTTTTGAGGATGCAAAAGTAGCCTCTGTAGAATTAGATTTAGTTTTAACAGGTAGAAATGCAGGTGTAGAAGAAAAGGTACCTATGTGTGGAGTGCCACATCATGCAGCGAATAACTATATACAAAAATTAGTTGCGAGAGGATATAAAGTTGCGATCGTTGAACAACTTGAAAATCCTGCTGAAGCTGAAGGTATTGTAAAGAGAGATGTTATCCAAGTAGTAACGCCAGGTACAGTAATGGATGAGTCACTTGATGGTAAAAATAGTATTCATTTAGCCTCTGTCATTGATTATGGATTTGGTTATGCCTTATCAATGATTGAAATGAGTACAGGAGAAACGATCCTTAAGCAGATCGCTCATAATCAAGTAATTCTTACTCAAACTTTGCTTAAAAATAGTATTAAGGAAATAGTAGTAAAAGAAGGATTTAATGAAAAAGCAGTTTTATCGATCCGTGATTTAGGATCAGTTACAATTTCATATTGTAATGATAGTCACATTGATGAAGAATATTTAATTCTATGTGAAAGTGTAAAAGATGAACGTTATCTGGAAGCTTATGGCTTAATGCTTAATTATTTGATTGCGACACAGAAAAGAATGATGCATCATTTGAAGGTCATTGAAATTGAAAATGATACTGATTTTTTAGGGATGGATTTTTCAACTCAACAAAATTTAGAGCTTACGATTCCTCTTCGCTTTCAAGGTAAAAAAGATACCTTGTGGAGTTTTATGGATGAATGTAAAAGTTCAATGGGTTCACGTTTATTAAAAAAATGGATTGAAAAGCCTTTGGTGAATCAGAATAAAATTGAACATCGTTATGATCAAATTGAGTTCTTGACTAAAGATTTTATGCTTCGTGATGAACTAGCGTTACATTTATCAAATATTTATGATTTGGAAAGATTGATTGCACGAGTTGCCTATGGTTCAGCTAGTGCAGTGGATTGTGTACGTTTGGTAAAGACACTTCATGAAGTACCAGAAATTCAACAATTATTCGCCTCAAATTCAATTTTTGAATCTTGGATAAATGTTGATCCATGCTTATCATTAAATGATTTGATCAAAGATGCCTTTGTGGAAGAACCACCTGTAAGTACTAAAGAAGGCGGTATGTTTAAAGAGGGATATAATCATCAATTGGATGAATATCGTGCCATCTCTAAATCCGGTAAAAATTGGATTTTAGAATTAGAGGCAAAAGAAAAAGAAAAAACAGGAATTAAAACATTAAAAATTGGATACAATCGTGTGTTTGGCTATTATATTGAAGTTTCAAAAGGAGCAAATGCTCAAGTAAAAGATGAATTCGGTTATGTGCGAAAACAAACATTATCGAATGCTGAACGTTATATTACTCAAGAACTGAAGGAACAAGAAGATGCTATTTTACATGCTCAGGAAAGAGCTGTAGCTTTAGAAACACAACTTTTTGAAGATTTATTGGAAAGAATCCGTGAATATTGTGCTAAATTACAAAGATTGGCTTATGTATTAGCGGAAATCGATTGTATTTATGCATTAAGCACTTTAGCAGTTGAGCATGGGTATGTAAGACCTAGCTATACTCAAGATAAATTAGAAATCATACAAGGAAAACATCCAATACTAGATTCAATGAAAAATGTTCGTTATGTTTCCAATGATTGTGAGATGGATAAAGATCGAGCAGTACTTTTGATTACTGGACCTAATATGGGTGGTAAAAGTACTTACATGAGACAAGTTGCGCTTATTGTGATCATGGCTCAAATGGGGAGCTTTGTACCATGTAAAAGCTGTAAGTTACCAATTTTTGATAAAATATTTACGCGTATTGGAGCGAGTGATGATATTCTTTCGGGTAAATCAACATTTATGGTTGAGATGACGGAAGCGAATATGGCACTTACTGGTGCGACTGATAAATCCTTGATCTTATTTGATGAAATCGGACGAGGAACCTCTACTTATGATGGTATGTCTTTAGCTCAGTCAATGATTGAGTACATTGCGGTGTGTATCAAGGCGAAAACATTATTCAGTACACACTATCATGAACTGACTACATTAAGTGAGCATTTAGGAGAAGTTGCGAATGTGCATGTAGAAGTTCATGAATCAAAAGGAGATATTACTTTCATGTATAAAGTGAAAGAAGGAACTGCGGATCGCTCTTATGGAATCAATGTTGCAAAACTCGCAAACTTGCCAGAAACAGTTTTAAATCGGGCAAGTGAATTATGTAGTCAGTACGAAAGTAAGAAACAAGTGCTTCAACAATCACTTGGAATCGTAGAGATGGTCAAAGAACCACCTCACTATAGAGAACTCGTAGAAAAACTAGAAGGAGTTGATGTAAATTCATTAACTCCAATACAAGCGTTACAGTTGGTTGATGAATTAAAGAAAGATATTAAAAAATAATGAATTGAAAGCAGGTGGATTATGGCAAGAATTAAACAAATGAATGAGCATTTGACTAATATGATCGCTGCTGGAGAAGTAGTTGAACGTCCAATGGGGATCGTCAAAGAATGCATAGAAAATTCCATTGATGCCCACGCAACACGGATCGAAGTATGGATTACTCAAGGTGGTATTGAAGAAATCGAGATTGCCGATAATGGGATGGGAATGGACAAAGAAGACGCTTTAATGGCGTTTGAACGTCACGCTACCAGCAAGATATCGGATGTCAATGATTTATGGACGATCGCAACATTGGGTTTTAGAGGTGAAGCTTTACCTTCTATTGCCTCTGTTTCATCAGTAGAACTTCGTACCAACAATACTGTTGATTCTACTCGTGTTGTGATTGACTATGGAACAGTCTCTAAAGTTGAGCCTTTTGGCTGTAATCCGGGTACGGAAATCGTGATTCGTGGTATATTTCAAAAAACACCAGCTCGTTTGAAACACTTAAAATCTGCACAATATGAAGCAGCACTAGTGAGTGATGTAGTTCAAAAATTTGCGTTAAGTCATCCAGAAATTGCATTTCGTTTAATGATTGATGGAAAAGAAACATTCAAAACTTTTGGTACAAATAATCTTCAAGAAGTCATTTTTGCGATTTATGGAAGAGATGTCGCTAAAAATACCTTTGAAATCAAAGGGGAAGATTTTGATTCTAAAGTTACAGGCTATGGAGTGCTTCCTTCAATTTCAAGAGTGAATCGAAATTATATCCATATTTTTATAAATAAAAGGATGGTAAGATCTTTTAAACTTCAAAAAGCTATCAGTGATGCCTATCACCAATATATGGCAGATGATCGTTATCCAATAGCGATTCTTCATATTGAACTGGATGAACAATTGATCGATGTCAATGTCCATCCATCAAAATGGGAAATCCGTCTTTCCAAGGAACAACAACTTCTTTTATTGATACAAGAGTCAATGAAACAATCTTTAATGGAGGCAATGCAAATTCCTGAAATACAGGCGACAACACCCGTAATTAAGGAAAGAGTAGAACAAACAAAATTTTTTGAAGAAAAATCAGAGTTTGTTGCCCCGGTTCCTGAACCTGTATATAGTTATCAGGAGATCAAAACAGGAGAAAAATTAGAAGTAAAAGAGGCAATCATTGAATATGATCCAATCCAGACTACAAATAATGAAATTGCGAAGTCTACAGAAAACAAACCTCAAGTTACTCAAGAATATAAAGAAGAGCCAAAACAAGAAGCAGTAAAAAGAAAATTTCCTGAACTTACAGTACTCGCTCAAATGCATGGTAAATACATTTTGACATCAAGCAGTGAAGGGCTTGTCATTATTGATCAACATGCTGCACAGGAACGTTACAATTATGAACGTTTTAAAAAAGTATTTGAAACTAAAAATGCAGACATGCTAGATTTACTGGTTCCAATCAATATTGAGACAACAACTAGTGTTGTAATGCAACTTGAAGAAGTTAATCGAATATTTAGTGAAATTCAGATCCAATTTGAGGAGTTCTCGAATAATTCGTTGATTGTTAGATCAATTCCTGTTTGGATGCAAGGAATGGATGAAACTTTGTTTCTACAGGATTGTTTAGAAAGTTTGTCAGAAGAAAAAGTATTAAGTAAAGCACAGCTGAATCGCGATCGCTTAGCGACTCAAGCATGTCATCATTCAATTCGATTTAATCGATTCTTAACTATGGAAGAAATGATGCAGGTTGTGAAGGACTTAGAAAACTGTGATCAACCTTTCCATTGTCCTCATGGAAGGCCTACAATGATCACAATTACTGAGGCTCAATTAGTTAGAGAATTTAAACGCTAGACAGAGTAAAATCTGTCTTTTTGATATATAAAAATTAAAAGGCCCTTGAAAAAGTTGTGTTTTCACCGAAAAGTCCCTTGAAAAAGTTGTAAAAACTCTATAACTATAGTAGTTTAACCAGAAAAAGTATTGTAGTTAAGTGCTGTTGAAATCATAGACATACTTATAAAAATCTTCAAGATTCCTCGTGATGTTTAGATTTTGATAATCAAAGAGTTTATGAATTGGGAAAATTCTTTAGTATTAATAGATGATATGTTAGAATGTGTGTACATTATAGTACTATCTTAGGAGAAAAAAATGAAAAAAATTAATCCGTTTGATGAGTGTCCGATTTATGAGACCGAAAATTTTATTTTTAGACTAGTAAATGAAAATGATGCAGATGATCTGTTTGTTGTATATACTGATCCTATCACTTTAAAACATGAAAATCGTGATGGTTTTTCGGGTGAATGGAATTTGAAATCCGCTGATGAATTAAAAAATGTTTGGCAAAAGGAATACAAAAATAGAGAATTTGTGAGATGGAGTATTATAAATAAAGAAATAAGTAGGGTCATAGGTACAATTGAAATTGCACCAATACCTTGGGGGAAATGGTTTTTCGGACCAGAAGCACCTATCGGTATATTAAGAGTGGACCTATTATCATCATTTGAAAAACAAGAATATTTTACAGAAATAATAAATATGATGGCTACAAAGTTAGCGGATGATTTTGAAGTGACAAAAATAATTATGAAATCGCCACCAAATCAACCAAATAAAGTAAATGCTCTAATTTTAAATCATTTTCATCCTTATACAAGTGAAGAATTTAAATATGATGATTACTATATTAGAATTAACACCAAAAACTAGTTGATTTGAAAAAATAAGTTTATCCAGAAAAAGGAAAGTCCGTTTTACTGAAAAGAATATGTCAGTGACAGGACTTTTTATGTTGATCAACCTTTATTATTATTTGGTTGTCAGATGGAGCTAAAAAAATTCATCTAAAAAAGTATTGACACATACATCGAAGTGCGATATATTATATATCGTAGTACGATGTATCGTACCGCTAGTTAAAGTGGAGGAGAATAAATATGCAAGAAGTAATTCGTTTAGACCATATCTCTAAAAAATTCAAAGATGAATTGGTATTAAAGGATATTGATGCAAAAATATACCAAGGCGAAATTCTAGGGTTTTTAGGGCCAAGTGGAGCTGGTAAAACAACGACCATCAAAATTATGACAGGACAATTAAGACAATCTTCAGGAGAAGCTTATTTACTTGGAATAAATTCAAAAGATATTGATGAAACAATTTATGAGCAGATAGGAATCGTAACAGATGCAAGTGGTGTTTATGAATACTTATCGGTTTATCAAAATCTTGAATATTTCGCAAAAATATTAAGTGTTGATGCAAGTCGCATCGATGAAGTACTTAAACAAGTAGATTTATATGATCATCGAAAAAAATTAGCGAGTAAATTATCAAAAGGGCAAACTCAACGATTAGTTTTAGCACGTGCAGTTTTGCATAAACCAAAGATTTTATTCCTGGATGAGCCAACATCTGGCCTTGATCCATCAACTGCAATGGAGATCCACAAAATGTTATTTCAGTTAAAAGAAGAAGGAATGGCTATCTTCTTAACAACACACAACATGGAAGAAGCAACAAAGATGTGTGATCATGTTGCCTTGTTAAATGAAGGAGTCATTGTAGAATATGGAACTCCCAAAGATATTTGTTTAAAATACAACAAAGATAAAAAATATGAAGTTCGTTTAGAAGATGGAACTGAGCTAGTTCTTGAACAAACTAGTGAAAATTCAAAGTTAATTCAACAATGGATGTTAGAGAATAAAATTGCAGCACTTCATTCATGTGAACCAACATTAGAAACTGTATTCTTAGCAGTTACAGGAAGGGGATTACAATGAAATCAATGCATTTAAATAAAATAATGGCAATTGCCCAAGTCAAGACAAAAGCCTTTATGGGTAAAAACTGTATTATCATGCCAATCTTTGCGGTCGGATTTACAATTATTATGAGATTTGTCTATGGCTACATTGCGCAGGATGCTGCAGGAAGTGAACACTTCTTAAATGCAATGGCATTAAGCATGGGAGTAGTAATGAATATAGGGATGTGCGGTATTTATTGCCCAAGTTTACTATTAGCGGAAGAGAAGGAAAAAAAGACTTTAAGAGTACTTATGACTTCTTCAGTGAGTGGGATGGAGTTTTTCTTTGGAAGCCTTTTACCTATATTTCTAGTAACATCAATCATTAATTTTGTCTTGATACCATTGAGTGGATGTTCGGTAACAGGCTCAAATTTAGCAATTTTCGGATTAGTCACAATTTTAGCAACACTTACTAGTTGTATTTTGGGAATGTTACTTGGAATATTTGCGAAAAATCAAGTTAGTGCAAGTACACTTACAACACCATTTTTATTGATACTGATGTTGGTTCCTATGTTTTCTAGCATCGTTGAATCTTTGAAATCCTTATCAATGTTCATTTTTACAGGTGTAGTACAAGATATGATTACTAATATTGTAATTGGAGCAGATAAAGTTGTTGATATCACAAGTATAATTATTATGATTGTAGAAGTGGTTTTGTCAGCGTTATTGTTTGTATACTTCTACAAGAAAAATGGATTTGAAGCTGATTAAAAGCGATTATTTAACCTCATGGAATTCATCTGTGAGGTTAATTTTTAAATTTTTATTGAGTAGATCATGTTTGTTTAGTAAAATGAGGTTGAGTGGGGTTATAGTTCAGTTGGAAGAACGCTACGCTGGCAGCGTAGAGGTCAGGGGTTCGAGCCCCCTTAGCTCCACCATTTTAATAGAAACTTCATTGGAGAAATAAATATGGATGAACTAGAAAAATTCAGGCTAAAAGATAAGGAAAGTTTTCCAACCTCTGAGTATTTAGAGCCGATATTAAATGAAAGCTATGAAGCTTATGTTTCGTTACAAGAATCTTTACCTCGTCTGGATATGGACCAAAATTGGCAATGGTATACTCCCTATAAAGCGTGGCTTGCTAAAGGTCAACATTTTTGGACTTCCGCAAGAGGGACAAGAAAAGAAAAAAATTTGTATTGGCTTCATATCTATGATGACTATTTTTGTGTAGTAGTTTGGTTTAAAGAAAGTAGTCGAGAAAAAATCTTAACGTCACTTGTCAGTGAAAAAACAAAACGATTGATTATGGATGCTGAAACCTTGGGAAAGGTACCCACATTTCCGGTAGTAATAGAAGTAACGGGGATTGAATCATTGGATGACGTCTATATATTATTGCAGTGCAAGAAAGAATTAGAAAAATAACTTTTATTTATTTAACAGTCAAATATTAAGACTGTTTTTTTATGTTAATACTAGTATAGATAAGGTATAATACTAATGACAAACGGAGATGCAAAATGGAAAAAGTATTGGTTATCGTTGGGCCAACAGCTGTTGGTAAAAGTGATTGTGGTGTGAGATTAGCCCAATCTTTTTTTGGTGAAATTATTAGTGGTGATTCAATTCAAGTCTATCGAGGATTGGATATTGGATCAGGGAAAGTTACAAAAGAAGAAACCCAAAATATACCCCACTACTTGATCGATATTTTAAACAATAAAGAAAATTATAGTGTTGCAGACTTTCAGCTCAACGCAAGAAAATACATAGATCAAATATCAAAAGATAGAAAACTACCTATTATCGTAGGAGGGACGGGACTGTATATCAAATCATGTCTCTATGATTATCAGTTTAATGATCAAAAAGAGGAAAAAATCGATGAGAAATGGAATGATATGTCCAATGAACAATTATATAAAGTATTACAAGAAATAGATCCAAAAGCTTGCGATACGATTCATGTGAATAATCGCAAAAGAATCATCAGAGCTTTAATGATTGCGCAATCAGGAACAACAAAAAGTGAAATCGAACAGAAGCAAGAACATAAGCTTGTTTATGATGCCTTAATAATTGGATTAACTTGCGATAGAGAAGTGTTGTATTCAAGGATCAATAGAAGAGTTGAACTGATGATTAAAAATGGTTTAGAGGATGAAATCAAATCATTATTAGATCAAGGGATCACGTTTGAAGATCAAGCGATGCAAGGAATTGGATATCGTGAATGGAAAGACTATTTCCAAGGAAATAGTACAGTTGATGAAGTGAAAACTAATATTCAAACTCATTCCAGACAGTTCGCTAAAAGACAATATACGTGGTTTAATAATCAAATGGATGTATGTTGGTTTGATATTGAACAAGAGAATTGGTTTGAGATGTGCAAGGAAAAGGTAGAAAGTTGGTTACATCATGAATGAAGTTTCTAAACGATTAGAATATTTGATTCAAGAAGAAGGTTTAAATAAACTAAAAAGCGCAACTGTGATGATCGTTGGAGTTGGTGGAGTAGGTGGTTTTGCCTGCGAAGCTTTAGCTCGTAGTTTTGTAGGAAGACTAATACTTGTAGATCATGATGATGTCTCTTTGAGTAATATCAACCGTCAAATCATTGCGACTATTCAAACGGTGGGACAACCCAAAGTTGAAGTAATGAAAGAAAGAATAAAACTGATCAATCCAGATTGTGAAGTCATTGCATTACAAAAATTCTTCACAAAGGAAGAAGGATTTTTTGGATATGATGTAGATTATGTAGTTGATGCGATTGACACCTTATCCAGCAAAATGGATTTGATAGAACTTTGTGCAGAGAAAAATGTACCAATTATCTGTTCACTAGGAATGGGTAATAGACTTGATCCAACTCAAATTAAAGTGACTACTTTAGATAAGACAAATTATGATCCCCTTGCAAGAGCTCTAAGAAATCTGGTAAAGAAAAGAAATTTTAAAAAGAAAATAAAAGTAATCTTCTCAATGGAACAACCCTTAAAACAAACACAAGTAGATGATCCACAAGGTAAAACTAGAAAAGAAATACTACCGCCAAGCAGCAGTGCATTTGTACCAAGTGCAGCAGGACTGGCTTGTGCAAGCGTCGTTGTCAGCGACTTAATCAAGAAATGAGGAACGTTATGAATAAACAAATCGTATTAGCAGCCGGATGTTTCTGGGGAACTCAAGAGTATTACAGAAGACTGGATGGAGTCATCAGCACTCGAGTTGGATACGCTCAAGGAGAAACAGAAAATCCCGAATACAAAGATGTTAAAGCACAAACTACAGGACATGCAGAAGTATGTGAAATCGTATATGATCCCGAAGTGATTTCATTGGATGAATTATTGCAAAATTATTTTAAAATCATTGATCCTACAACTTTGAATAAACAAGGTCATGATATAGGGACAAGTTATCGTACTGGAATCTATCCAAATAATGAGCTAGATTTAGAGTTCTGCAAAAGCTATGTTTATACTAAACAGGCTGACTATGAAAAACCGATCGTAGTAGAAGTTGAACTATTGGATAAATTCTGGGATGCTGAAGATTATCATCAAGAATATTTGATTAAAAATCCTACAGGTTACTGTCATATTGATTTTAGTATCATGCCCCCTTTAAAAGGAAAGTAAAATTATTTAAAAAATAAACTCAAAATTATTCTTAGATGAGCAGTATTTGAAGATGTGTTTGACAAATTGTAATTAAAGGATTTGCTTTAGTATAATAAACTTTATCATGATAAAGCAAATATAAGAGGTGATTTACTAGAATCATCTTTTTATTTGTATGATTATTTGGTAAACTATCTTTCGTGAGGTTTAGTGTATGAGCATATTAACTGTAGAAAAATTATCCCATGGATTTGGGGGTAGAGTTATCTTTGAAGATGTATCTTTTCGTCTTTTAAAAGGAGAACACGTAGGTCTTGTAGGAGCTAATGGTGAAGGTAAAAGTACTTTCATGAACATTATTACTAGAAAACTACTACCGGATACTGGCAAGATCATCTGGTCAAATAAAGTAAAAGTTGGTTATTTAGATCAACATACTGTCCTTGAAAAAGGAAAGACCATTGAAGATATATTAAAAATGGCTTTTGATGATCTTTTTACAATGGAAGCAACTATACTTGATTATTATAATAAGATGGCTGATTGCACTGAAGATGAAATGAATCAAATGTTAGAAGAAATCGGAGAACTTCAGGATATTTTAGATCATCGTGATTTCTATTTGATTGACTCAAAAGTGGAAGAGGTTGCGAATTCTTTGGGTTTAAAAGATATTGGTATCGATAAAGATGTCGAAGAATTAAGTGGTGGACAACGTACAAAGGTACTTTTAGCTAAACTATTACTTGAAAAACCAGATATATTATTGTTGGATGAACCAACTAACTATCTTGATGAACAACATATCAGTTGGTTAAAAAATTATCTTCAAAACTATGAAAATGCCTTTATTTTGATTTCTCATGATATTCCTTTCTTAAATGATGTGGTCAATGTGATCTATCATGTAGAAGCTCCACTTCTGACTCGCTATGTAGGTAATTATGATGAGTTCAAAAGAATCTATGAAATCAATCAATCTCAAATTGAAGCAGCATACAATCGTCAGCAACAAGAAATAGCCAAACTTGAAGATTTTGTAGCTCGTAATAAAGCGCGTGTGGCAACGCGTGGTATGGCAAGTGCCCGTGCTAAAAAACTTGAGAAAATGGATCGTATTGAACTCAAGGGAGAAAAACCAAAGCCAACCTTTAACTTCCAAATGGGTAGAACGCCAAGTAAAACAATCTTTGAAACTAAGGATTTAGTGATCGGTTATGATGAAGCATTAAGTAAACCAATGAATTTTGTGTTAGAAAAAGGAAAAAAGATTGCCATCTCTGGAGCGAATGGACTGGGTAAATCAACAATGCTTAAAAGCTTGATGGGGATGATCAATCCAATTTCAGGAGTAACTCACATGGGAGAACATATTGAAATTGGTTACTTTGAACAAGAAATCAAACCAAGTGATAAAAACTGTATTGATGAATTGTGGGATGTTTATCCTGCTTATACACAATATGAAATTCGTAGTGCTCTTGCCAAGTGCGGTTTAACAACAGATCAAATTGAAAGTAAAGTCATGGTATTATCTGGTGGAGAGCAAGCGAAGCTTCGTTTGTGCAAACTGATCAATACACCATACAATGTACTTGTACTTGATGAACCTACAAATCACTTAGATCAAGAGGCAAAAGATGAATTAAAAAAAGCTTTAAAAGAATATCCCGGAACAATACTTCTTGTATGCCATGAAAAAGAATTTTATCTAGAGATAGTTGATGAAGTTTGGGACATGCAGGATTATAGTTTGAAAATAGCATAGACCTAGAAATGGGTCTTTTTTGTATGTAATTTCATTTATTTTAAAATAGTAACATAATTTTTGTGACAATTTTAAAATATATGAAAGTAGGTGAGTGTATGAAAAGTTTGTATATAAATAGTAGGATAGATATCAATAATCTATCGCTTTTTCAGACGGATCATTTACCTACATATACTACAACTGCAACGATAATTAAAGTAGTAAGAATTTTGCGTTCTTAATATAATTTAAAATTTTCTTGATCATATCGATTTCCCCCCCCCTTTTGTATTAAATACATTTTAAAAAATCTTAAAGTTAAGTTCTTTTTTAAATTTCACAAATCATTCCCAATATCATAAACTGAATCTAATTTTCAATATTAAAAGAAGCTTAACAGCTAGATGATTTGAACCGATCTATTTAGTTTAGCTTCTTATACATGATTTTTATATTTATTTCAGTTCAGGCCAGTAGTCTTTATTTGCAATGATATAATCATCCAGAAGTACTTTTGCAAGTTGGGTATCATTGACACATCGATTAAGTGTTAGTGCATTCCATGCTTTTTTGTAGCTTCCATCTAAACAAGCATCAACAGTTAGTTTTTCATAAGCATACTGATTTTCTAATAGACCTTTGTGAAATGTTGGTATCTCGCCAACATTTAAAGGTTCCAATCCAGAAGAACCGATCCTGCAAGGCACTTCTACCATCATGCCGTTTGTAAGATTAGAGATGATGCCGGTATTTTCTGTAATACACAGGAATACTTCCCCTGTATTATTCGCAATTGCATTAGCTAAATCTACAATGTAACTCGCATGTCCATCCACAACACCTTTTTTGGCTACTTGATCATTTTCGCTTAGAGCTCCTCTTGCTATGATTTTATCTAACTCCTCAAAAGTTTTACGCTCATGGCCATCCATAACTTCATTGGCACGGGTATAATTAGGATCTTCTTTTTTTAACATTTGATTTGGGTAGAGATAATACTGCAGATAGGTATTGGGCAAAAAATCATCATAGTCACTGATCATTGTAGACATGAAATTGACTGTTTCTGTCCAACTTTGATCCATATGCAGTGTTTCACTTAATTGGGATGATGGTGTTTTGAATAGTTCACGAATACGGGGAAGATAGTCTTCTCCGGTTTTTTTATCTAGTATTTTTGTGAACCAACCAAAATGGTTTAGCCCAAAATAACGGGCTTCAAGCTCATCCGGCCTTTTGCCTAAAACTATTGAATAAAACCCAATAATACTGATTGGCATGTCGCAGATATTAATGATACGGAAGTCATCTTTAAAGATCCTATTAGTTGCTTCTGCAACAATAGCTGCAGGATTAGAATAATTAAGGATCCATGCTTCAGAAGAATATTTACGAATTTCTTTAACTAGATCGACTACCGCAGGCACACTACGCATACCGTAGGCAAATCCTCCCGGACCACACGTCTCCTGGCCAATACAACCGTTTCGTATTGCAATCTTCTCATCTTGCTCACGCATTTTGAGCCGACCTGCACGGATCTGCATAAACGCAAAATCAATGCCTTCAAATGCAGTTTGCGGATCGGTAGTCCAAATGATCTCACATTCAGGATAATATTCTCTAAATAATATTTCCCCGTATTTGCCTACTTTCTCTTGACGGTTGGGCTCATTATCATACAAAGTTACTTTTTTTAATGGAAAACGGTCCTTTTCATTGACCAACATTCGCAAAATTCCTGGAGTATATCGGGAACCCCCTCCCACAATACTGATTGTATATTCTTTTTTCATAATTAGTCTCCTTTTCAATATTATTATTATTTATCTTATATCATACTTAGTATTACTTAGTATTTACATAATCTTCAATATCTGGTATCCAATCGCGATCATGTACTACTTTCATTTTTAAGGCTTTAGAAGGGCATTTCATTACGCAATTTCCACAACCTTTACACTTTTCTGTATCAATTACGCATTTTCCTTCACTATCATAAGAAATCGCATCAAAAATACAATGCTTTGCACAGATTTGACAAGAGGAGCATTTATTTATTCTTACCTCTGGTTGAAATCTAGATGGGCTAAATGTATCAATACCATGTTTATAGAAGCCCTCAAATATAACGCAGCAGTCATCACAACAACTACAAAGCATTCCGACTGAAGGCATATTTTTATCTTGATAAATGACAGTAGCTTTTTCGAGCTCATCAAACATTTTTTCGACTTCATCAATTGATTCAGGAACATATCCAAAAGTTTCACTCATGTAAACTCCACGTTGCCCCATCCACAAACAATGTCCATTTTCAGTACAATTTTCTTTTAAGCCTGAATCACATCCTGAACCATCTTCTAGATGTGGTGTTCCATAGCGATTAAAATTACGATAGGAGCGACAAATACAGCGCATAACTGCCATTGTCTTATTATGATAGTTATCGAAAATGATTTCTTTCATATTTTCACAATGCATAACCCCTGGAATGTTTTTGATTGAGCCCCATTTCGGAATAATTCTGTTTGTATATCCAATGCCGATTTTCTCTTCATCTGCGAATTCTCGTTGTATACACCATTCATCTGCCAACAAAAACAGTTCCTTATCTAGATTCCAATCAAGTCTTTTCTTATTGTATGCCATACCAATATGATCTCGTAATGTAACTGGAATTAAGCTAGCAGTGTATGTGCTTGCTGTTTCTTTATGATAAGATCGACCAGGCAAAATTCTCCCTAAATCAAATAAACGTTCCAGTTTTTCTTCAACATATTGCCTGTCAAAACCTGTTTTCTTGGCAACTTCTAATGGAGTAGCTGGTAAACAGATTACCATTTTCATTTCTTCTGGTGTGAAGAGTTTAGATAAGAAATAGGGTGTAATGATTGGTCTAGGTGCCGTTCTTTCCCAAAGCTTGGAGCCTTCAAAATATATATCATCAATTTTTGGTAAAGGACTACCAAGCACACTTTCTAAAAACTGAGTATCATTCTTTTCATTATACATACTTGATCTCCTTACTTTTCAAATACCTTCATTTCAGCTTCATCGATAAGTAGTTTTGCGAGTTCTAGCGCTGTTTTGAAGCTTTCACTATCTTTTAGACTATTCCCCATCAAATTCGCCTTAGAAATAGATTTATCTCTTTTTAAAGCACCAAGATATCGAATATCTCTATCTGATAATTCATCAATAATAAATTCTGCTTCTTCTTCGTCTTCAACCTTTGAAACAACTGCCCTAACTCTTCGAATGCCAAATCCTTCTGCCATATACTGCATCGTACCTGCCATTTCAATTGCTTCAAGAGAAGGCTCTACAATTGTAATAATTGTATCACAGCCTTGTTCAACGCCTCTTCCAAAAGACTCTAATCCCGCCTCCTGATCTGCGATAATGATTTCATTATCTGTTGGTGCAAGATTTATTACAAGATTTCTTGCTAATTGCATTGGTGAACATGAACATCCTTGAAATGGATTCAAAATTTTTCCAATTCCTACAATTGAGACATCTCCATTTTCTTCTACATGTTCTTTTGGAATATCCAATATCAATAATGGATATATCTTAGTCCAACTATCCTCTTCATCAATATCTATATTGTAAATTTGCTCCGGTTGTTTAGAAGCCCCAATTTTTCTAAATAAACCCATATTTGAGTCATCAGTATCTATAAGAAGGACCTTATATCCATATTCCTCGAATGCCATTGCTAGTAAAGCTGAAAATGTAGATTTCCCTGCGCCCCCTTTACCGCATACCGCGATTTTTTTGATAGCACGATCAACACGATGAGAAGCGTTTTCTTTTAAATATATTCTAATTATTTCTGTTGCAGCAATACGCTCAGCGCTTGTTTTTGCTATACACATTCCACAATTAATACATCCTTGTGCTTCGTAACCAATTGCCCCTACCGGGCAGTGAAATGCTCCCACATTAATTCCTCCTTACTCTTTCTTTTAGGAAGGAGCGATTTCTACATATTCTATTCATGAGAAATAGTAAACATCGCTCCATTGTAATAATATTTTTAAACTTAAGAATATTTATGCTTCTTCGGCTACCTCAGTAGCAGGCTTATTATAATCAATCAAGAAATAAGCACAAACGACTCCAACAGCTAAACCGGCTAGTAGTATTGCTGTTCCAGTAATAAGATTCGTACTTCCACCTCCAGCAAATATGATTGGAAGAGTAATGATTTGCCCTGCAAGAGCATATATTTTTGGTGCAAATATCCCAAATAGCAATCCACTAGTTGCGCAACCAGCAATTAATGCAATGATACCGTTTTTATAACGCATAACGATTCCGTACATTGTTGGTTCAGTAATACCGCCAAAGAAACTAGTAATGAAAGCAGATAAAGCAGTCCCTTTTTCTTCTTTATCCTTGATTTTCAAGAATGCTCCTAAACCAATACCAATCATTACAAAGTTATAACCGATTGCAGTAGGCCAAATAATAGTATCATAACCAACTGTAATCAAGCTGATAATCGAAAGTTGTACGACTGGCATATGCATTCCGAATAAGATAAGGAATGGCCATGAAACACAAAGTGCAGCTGCTCCAATAATTCTTATAAAAATGTTTCCATCGTTTAAATTCGAGAATAGCATGCCAAATGCTGTTCCTAGATAACTTCCTAACGGCCCACATACTACAAACATAACGAATACCATTACAAGTAGTGTACAAAGAGGAACCAATATCATTGAAACTGCTTTTGGTACAAATTTTTCAAAAAACTTCATAACATATTTCAAAATAGGACAAGCCAGAATAATTGGCAGGAATGCCGATCCATAATCCATGACAGGTGCATTCATAAAATAGACCTTCATTGTATCTTGGACACCAATCATTGCTCTGAAATCAGGTGCAACTAATAATGCCCCTAAAAACATCCCAAATAATGGATTGATATCAAGTGATTTACACGCTGTATATCCCAATAAAACAGGTAAGAAAAACATTAGTGTATTTTGAATCATATTCATTAATGCATAGAATTCACTACTTGCTGATATAACATTTAGTAAATCTGGTCCAAGTACTATTGCAAGAGTTCTGCACATACCAGTACCAATCATAATAGGAATAAGCATGCTCATTGATGATGATAAATAAGCTAATATTGAACTTCCCAATCCTTTTAATGAGAATTTCTCTGATTTTACTTTTATAGGTGCATCATCTGAACTAGCAACATTCATATCACCCAGTTCATTAAAAACAAGCTTTACATCTGCTCCAATAATTACTTGAAACTGATTCCCCAACCATTTCGTGCCTAAAACACCTGGAATTTTTTTGACTACTTCTTCATTAATGAGTCCTTTATCCAAAACATTAAATCTCAGTCTTGTCGCACAATGATGTAAAGTGCGAACATTGTCAGAGCCGCCAACATTTTCAAGAATTGTTTTTGCTAACTCTTCATAATTTTTTTCCTTCATAATTCTCTCCTTTTTTAATATTAAATATTTATCTTTAACATACTGGCCAGTTATGTAATAAAGAACAAAATATAAAACCCCACACGTAAAGCGCATAGCGTTTTATATGTGAGGTTATTGCCCTATTGGTCACAAGCCTCGCGACTGCATAATCGATTAATGTGAAGCATGAGATATAACTTTTCTTCATTGTTTAACAACATCTTTATTGATTTTTCAAGATACTTAGCTATTTTTTCTGCACAAACAAATGATTCGGGGAATTCATCCCTAATACTATCAAATATTTGTTCATTTTTCGATTCGATCACTTGTTGATTCTCAATTCTTTTAAGCAGATAGTTCATATGTGATACAAATCTAGAATAATTGAAACTATCTTTATTGATTCTAATACTATATTCATTTTCTATTAGTTTAGTAATATCACTGATTATCATATCATCGATAAGAGTTTTACTTTTTTCGATTTTTTCGGCATTAATAATGTGTAAAGCAATATAAGAGGCTTCTTCTTCCGGCAAATATTCGTGAAGTTCATTCCAAATCAATTTTAATGCATAAACACCTATAGCATATTCCTTTTCATATAGGTTTTTAACATCATATAAAATCGGCAACTTAATATTCATATTCTTCTTATACCGCTCGATACAGAAGCATATATGATCAGCTAATGTAAAAATAATGTTTGAATTTAACTCACAGTCAATTGAATTCATTACTTTGTCAATAATTTTCCCTGATAATGTGATAACTTCGTTGGGAATATCATTGATCATGGCTACATAATTTTCATCCAAATCGTAATAAGTTCTGACTATTCCTTTAAAATCTTTCAGTTCTCGTGGTAAATTACCATAACCAATACCTTTCCCCTGGACGATTACTATGTTTCCAACAGAATCTTCTGCAACAGCGAAATTGTTATTGATATGCTTTATGAGTTTCATATTCACCCCTACTTTCACTATAGAAAATAAAAAACTTCACTTAGTAACATAACCAAAAAGATAGATATCTTGATAGTTATTGCTTCTTCGTGAAGAATTACATGCCATCATTAACTAATCAAAATATAGCAAATTTTAGTTTTACTGTCAATACCCTTTAGTATGATCCTTTAGTATGATGTCGGGATAAAGAAATTAAAGATGATATGAAAGAATATATTGAAATGCTTGAGAAAGATAATGAAAACAATTTTCTTGAAAAAATTAAAATATTTATCTTTAACTTCCATTTAAAGATTTGTCAAATTAGTTAGAATTATTTTAATAAATTGTTAAAACTTATTGACATAAACTCTATTATCTAATAATATAATATCATATATGAACATATGTGCATATGTTATGGAGGGTTTATGAAGACATTTAAATTGAAGATTGAAGGATTAGATTGCGCTAATTGTGCTATCAAAATTGAAGATAAAATTGCTAAAACAAAGGGGATTAGCAATGTAAGTTTAGTGTTTATGTCACAAACACTAACTTTTGATTGTGAAGAAGAAAGTTATAATCAAATTGTGGAAGAGATCATTAAAGTTACAAATAAAATAGAACCTGATGCTAAAGTAATTTTAAACAAAGAATACGAACACGAGAATAATCATGAACATGAAGAATGCAGTTGTGGACATGAACACCATGACCATGAAGAATGTAGTTGTGGATACGAACATCATGACCATGAAGAATGCAGTTGTGGACATGAACACCATGACCATGAAGAATGTAATTGTGGACACGAACATCATGAACATGAAGAGTGTAGTTGTGGACATGAACACCATGACCATGAAGAATGCAATTGTGGACACGAACACCATGACCATGAAGAATGTAGTTGTGGACATGAACATGAACTAGAAAGATACAAACTATTTGTAGAAGGATTAGATTGTGCAAATTGTGCTGCTAAAATTGAAGAAAGAGTCAAAAAAATAAATGGACTAAGTGATGTAAGTTTAGTATTTATGAGCCAAACTTTATCATTTAAGTGTGATGAAGATAACTATGATCGAGCTTTAGAAGAGATAAAGAAAATCGTTAAACAGGTAGAGCCAGATGCAAATGTTGTGATAGAAAATAAAGAAATACATGATCATGACCATACAAATGAATGTAGCTGTGGTCATAACCATGATGATCATAATGAAACTCACAATCATGAACATGGTGAAGGCAAAAATCAATTGAATAAAATTATAGGAGCGTCGATTTTATTTTTCGCAGGATTAATATTTGAAAAGTATACGATTGTATCTTTGGTATTATTTGGAATTAGTTATTTATTAGTAGGTTATGAAGTAATTGTGCGAGCAGTGAAAAATATATTGCGTGGCGAAATTTTTGATGAAAACTTCTTAATGGCGATCGCAACACTAGGAGCTATCGGAATTCGTGAATATCCTGAGGCAGTTGCAGTTATGTTGTTTTATCAAGTCGGTGAATATTTTCAAGATATGGCTGTTGAGAAAAGCAGACAATCAATTAGCTCATTAATGGATATCCGCCCAGATGTTGCTTACGTTTTAGAAAATGGAGAAGTAATTGCCAAAGATCCTAGTGTAGTAAAAATCAATGATTTGATTGTGGTAAAACCTGGTGAAAAAATACCGCTGGATGGAATTGTAGTTGAAGGGAAAAGTGCTTTGGATACAAAGGCATTGACAGGAGAAAGTAATCCTCGAGATGTAGAGGAAGAAGATTTCGTACTCAGTGGATCTATTAACATTAGTGGAGTCCTCACAATTAAAGTAACTAATGTTTTTGCTGAAAGTACAGTTGGTAAAATATTGGATCTTGTCCAAAATGCAAGCAGTAAAAAAGCACCAGCCGAAAATTTCATCACAAAGTTTGCACGTGTATATACACCAGCAGTAGTATTTTTGGCAGTACTGATCGCTATAGGATTACCTTTGATATTTTCAGACATTACATGGAGTGAATCAATTCATCGTGCTTTATCATTTTTAGTTGTTTCTTGTCCATGTGCTTTAGTTATTTCAGTACCTTTATCTTATTTTGGCGGAATTGGCGGATTATCTAAGCTTGGAATATTAACGAAAGGAAGCAGCTATTTAGATATATTAACTCAAGTTGATACATTTGTTTTTGATAAAACTGGAACTTTAACAGAAGGTCGGTTTGTAGTAACTTCAATCTTAAGTGATAATCCAGAAGAATGTTTAAAAATCACTGCTTCAGTAGAAAAAAATTCGAATCACCCAATATCAAAATCGATTGTAAAAGCATACGATGGAAGCTTTGATTTGGAAACAAAAGAAGTAAAGGAAATTGCCGGAAGAGGATTGACCGCTCAAGTAGATTCAAAGTTTGTTGCGGTAGGAAATCTAAAACTAATGAATGATTATCATATCGAAATACCAGAAATTAATGAAATTGGTACTTTGATTTATGTTGCAGTTGATAATAAGTACTTAGGTACGATCGTTTTGAATGATGAACCAAAGAAGGATTCCAAACTTGCGATTCAAAAATTGCACGCATTAAATAAATCATGCATTATGCTTACAGGAGATAAATTTGAAGTTGCTGAAAAAGTAGCTAATGAATTAGGAATTGATGAGTTTTACAGTGACTTATTACCACAAAATAAAGTTGAAAAAATGGAGGAAATTCTTTCGAGAAGTAGTGGAAGAGTGGCTTTTGTTGGAGATGGAATCAATGATGCTCCGGTATTAGCGATGGCTGATTTAGGCTTTGCGATGGGAAATGTAGGTTCGGATGCTTCAATTGAAGCTGCTGATATCGTAATCATGAATGATGAACCATCAAGCATTCTTACAGCGATAGCTGGAGCTAAAAAAACAAAAAATATCGTAATTCAAAACATTGTGTTCGCCATTTTAGTCAAAATTGGTGTATTATTATTAGTAGCGGTAGGTTTATCCACAATGTGGGAAGCTGTATTTGCAGATGTCGGTGTTAGTGTTATCGCGATCTGCAATGCCATCCGTGCACTTAAACTAAAAAAATAGAAAGAAGAACCAATGCGTAAAATTATTATTATTCTTGTAATTACTTTGATGCTATTAATGAGTTTCTTGCCACTACTTTCAACTGTTTTGGCAGAATCAAGCGATCTTGAACTGGATAGTCAATCAGTTGTTTTGATTGACTCCACTTCTGGAAGCATTCTTTATCAAAAAAACGCAACTGAAAAATTATATCCAGCATCGATAACTAAAATCATGACTGTTTATTTAGCTTTAGAATTAAAAAATCCAGAAGAAACAGTTACAGCTTCTAAAACTGCAATTGATACGATAGATCGTTCAAGTAGTCATATTTGGCTAGATTATAATGAAGAATCTACAATATTAGATATGTGTTATGCAACATTACTAATGAGTGCAAATGATGCGGCAAATGTACTTGCTGAAGCAGTGGGTGGTAGTCAGGAAGCATTTGTAGAAATGATGAATCAAGCAGCAATTGAAATGGGTGCGATGAACACTCATTTTTCTAATGCACATGGGTTACATAATGAAGATCATTATACTACAGCGCAAGACATGGCGATCATTACAAGATACGCACTACAAAATGAAATGTTTAAAGAAATATTTGAAACGATTCGCTATGTAATGGAACCAACAAATAAACAAAAGGATTCTCGACCTTTCGCCAATGGAAATGAAATGCTAAAGGCAGGTGCTAACTACTATGAATTTGCGGTTGGTGGAAAAATAGGTTGGACCCCAGAAGCTGGTTATACTTCTATTACTACTGCGAAACAAAATGATTTGGAACTGATCGCAGTGGTAATGAAATCAACTTCAAAAGATAAACGTTATCAAGACACAAAGAAAATGTTTGAATATGGTTTTTCCAATTATAAAACAATGGTCATCAAAGCTTCTGATCAATTACCTTATGAATATCAATTTATGAAAGGGAAAAAAGTTCAAGCCAACATTAAATTTACACTAGAGGATGACTTTAGAATCTTATTAAGAAAAGACTATATTGAAGAATTAGTAACAGTAAAATATGAAGTAAGAAACACAGATAGCTTGGATACTGTTGAAGGATACGCGATCTTAATGATGAACAAAGAACCAATTGCGGAAACAAAGATGACTAAAGAAGTCACAAAGTATGATCTCAGTTTTCAGGCAATAGTCTGGCCAAAAATTCAAATGGGAATTGATGTAGTTAGTGCAACTGTAACTGTTGGATTTTTTATGCTTTTCATTGTTGCGCTAATTGGATTTAGAAATAGGAGTAAATAAAAAATGAAGTTATTTGTATCAGATTTGGATGGAACATTATTTAAAAATGGAGAGGAGCTATCTTTTGGGTGCAATGAAGCCAATAAAATGGCAATTCAAAAATGGATTGCCGCAGGAAATCATTTTGCGATCGCAACAGCACGTTTACTTGCGATGAAAGATGAAATATTTAATGAAATTGGAACAGTGGTAAATATTATTGGCAGTAATGGTGCAGAAGTATATTTGGTTAATGGGAAATCATATACTCAAACGATTGAGGCTGAACTCGTTAATGAAATTCGAAAACTCGCAATTGAAAAACAGTGGGATGCGACAATGTTCTATATTGGAGAAGATCTTTATCATATTGATGAGAATCGTTATCCATTTATTGGTTGTACCAAACAACACTCTTTTGCGGATTTTTCAAAAAGAGTAACTGAGATTGAAAGCAACAAACAATTATTTAAAGCTGTTTTAAGTATGAACCCAGATCAAAGAGAATTAATCAAACAAACTTTGAAAGATCACTACGGAGATCAATTGAGTTTTGTAAGCAGTGATATTGATAGCGTTGATATAGGATCATTGAACTGCTCAAAGGGTACAGGTGTGATTCACCTTGCGAAATACTTGAATATAAGCCCTGAGCATATCATTACAATTGGAGATAGTGAAAATGATGTTTCCATGTTTGAGGTGGCACATACTAGTTACTGCATGGCACAGGGTGATGATGAAGTAAAAAATAAAGCGACCTATGTAGTAAATACAGTTGCAGAAGCAATTGAGATTGAGCTTAATAAGCTTTGATTTAAAATATCAGACCAACAATTAATAGCGTCAATTAAATCAAATATTAATTAGGAGAAGTTTATGAAATTATATAGACCTGTTGGCTTATATGAAATGGAAAAAATTTTAAATGACAATGGTAATGGTTTTCCACCAAGATTTTCAATTCAGCCTATCTTTTATCCTGTTTTAAATCTTGAATATGCTCAGCAAATCGCTAAAGAATGGAATCAAAAGGATATTGAGTCAGGTTATGTTGGTTTTGTTACAGAATTTGAAATTGATGATGAATATTTCAATACATTTGAAGTACAATGTGTTGGAGGTAAAATTCATCAAGAATTATGGGTTCCATCTGAAGAGTTATCTAATTTTAATTCTCATCTCCAAGGTCCGATAAAAATAAAAGAAGCATTTTATGGAGAACTCTATCAAGGGGTATCACCTAAAAAAGTATCGGGGTTTAAAGAAGAAAACAAAGATGCTCAAATAGCTTGTTTCAAAGAACTATTTGATTATAATAGAATGGATTTTAGTGGTACTGTTTTTGTGGAATCGACAATAGTAAATTTGAATTATTTATATTGGAAATTAAATAATGAGAATAAAGAAATTTTAGTTGAAATAAAAAAATCGCTTAATAGAAACAATAAAAATTTTATTGTTCAAGATTGTTGAACTTTGACGTTCTGAATCTTTTTAATTTATTCACAATTTTCAGTATAATAACTAAGCACAGAGTTCTTGAAAAGAATTCTGTGCTTTTATGTTAAATCATTTGAATGATCTTATCCCAGGTTTCATTGTTTAAGGTGCCATCAATACTCAGGCAATATCTTTTTTGAAATAGAATAATTTTCTCCCTCATTTTAGAATCTAAGTTAGAAGTTTCTAAAAGAGGCACTTCATGGACTAATTTATTGAGATATTGTTGAAATTTGTATATTGTTAATGCGTTTAATGACTCGTTAAGAGGTTTAATTGTGATTTGTTGGGTAGAAAAACATGATTGTTTCTTAATTTGATAGAGGCAACGATTCCACGTAGCTTCGTCAAAACAACCAGTAGGAATAAGACCAACCGATCTTTGAAAGATTCGTACCGCAATTGAAGTGACAGGTCCATAAACGCCATCGATTTCAAGTTGAGGTATTAGGGGATTGTCTACTCTGATTAAGTTTAAATAACTCTGAATTTTAGCTATATCAAATCCTCTGGCTCCAATTTGTATTTGTAATCTCATTGTAATCCCCTCTTTCCCTATTAGTTTATGAAACGAAGTGAATAAATTTTAGGCATTTAAAAAGCTTGCCAATAGACAAGCTCCATTTTAGTTGTATACGATCGCTAACCACATTTTACCACAGTAACCTATAGCTATTTTTTCGCCTGATTTACGTAGCACAATAGCTTTATGTCCAGGTGAATTCATCCACCATTTTAGCTTATCGGCAACGCTGGTTCCGGAATAAGTCATAATTTCATAAGGATGAGCATAAGTAACGCCAAAATCGTCAAATGCTGTTTTATAATGGCTTCCATCCGGACGAGTGTGAGAAATATTGCTGGCAGCTTCGCAAGCTCGAACACCTGCAGCAGCTTGAGCATTTTCATCACCTAATTCTAAAGCTGATAAACCGTTGTCTTCACGAACTTGATTGATCGCGATCAACATATCAGAAATAGAAGTAGAATTGGTACCATAATAAGAATAGGCAACTTTTTTTGGTTTGACTTCAACAGTCATTTCTGTACTCGATTCATTTCCACTTTGATCATGAGTAGAATAAATAACAGTGTATGTTCCTGCTGTTGAAATATCTAATGAACTTGTATCCACTTCTAGATTCAATGCAGTGATCACATTATTATCAATAATGTGATCGACCCATTCATAAGGATCAAGTTCTTCTTCGAAATCTAATTTTATTTTAGGATATTTTAAGATGATTTCAGGTGCGGTTGTATCGACAACTTCGATTTTGATTTTTTCGCTAAATACAGTATCTACCAAAACTAAACCATTTGTTTTTAAATTTAGATTGATCGTTACATCTTGGATACCTAGCTTTGTACTATCAAAACCTTCAATTTTCAGTTCGCTTTGATCAATAATGATCGATTTCCTGTTTGCTTCTTTGATTTTCAAGTCAACAAGTTTAGTGATGATTTCAGTAGCGACATTATCACTGTTCAACTCGACTTGAATCGTTGTAACAGGTTGTGAGGTTTCTTCGGCGTTAATATTTACACTATAATAATTTAAACAAAGTATTATTAATGCAAATTGTAGACATTGTCGAAAAGATTCTCTTTTCATTAAAAGTCCTCCTTGCTTAACACGTTGTAGTTTACTACAAAAATAAAGTTAGTGCAAATTTTGACTTGATTTTAACCTGACAAAGTCTCCCCCTTAACACACATTATGCTTTAAATAATAACTTTATGACTATCTTGGTAAAATGTGGGAAAACAGAGGAAACAAAATCAAAAATAGTGTAAAATGAATATGGTGGTTAAAATGAAAGTGGTTTTACAAAGAGTTTTGTCGGCAAGTGTAACAGTTAATAATGAAGTGATTGGGAAAATCGACCAAGGTTTTTTATTGCTTGTGGGAATTACTTATGATGATTCAGAGATGATAGTAAAGAAGGTTGCGGATAAAATTGCTGGGTTGCGTATTTTTACAGATAGTGAGGATAAAATGAACTTATCCATTAAAGATATTGGTGGGAAAATATTGTCAATCTCCCAATTTACTTTATATGCGGACTGTAAAAAAGGAAGAAGGCCAAGTTTTGATCAAGCAGCGAGACCAGAAATCGCAGAACCTTTATATGAGTTATTTAATCAAGAACTAAGGAATCATGAACTTTGTGTTGAAACAGGATTGTTTGGTGCTGATATGAAAGTAGAATTACTAAATGATGGACCGGTTACAATAATCATTGACTCAAAAGAGTTATAGGAGGAAATATGTCAACAATTATCTTAGGAAATCAAATCGCAGCTGAAGTGAAAACAAGATTAGCCGCTCAAATTGAAGGACTTAAATCAAACAATGAAAAAGTTCCTACTTTAGCAGTAGTATTGGTTGGTGATAATCCTGCAAGTATTTCATATGTAACAGGAAAAGAAAAGGCATGTAACGAGGTAGGTATGAACTCAAAAATGATTCATTTGCCTGAAAATACAACGCAAGCTGAATTGATGTCGGTAATCGATAAGTTAAATAAGGATTCAGATGTAAATGGAATACTAGTTCAGCTTCCTCTTCCGAAACATTTAAATGAAAAAGAAGTGATTTTTAATATCGATCCAAATAAGGATGTAGATGGATTGCATCCCATCAATGTAGGAAAGTTGCATCTTCAAGAAGATGGATTTGTACCTTGTACATCACTTGGGGTTATGGAAATGCTTAGGGCAATGAATATCGAAGTTGCGACAAAAAATGTCGTTGTCGTAGGTAGGAGCAACTTAGTAGGAAATCCTGTTGCACAGCTTTTGGTCAATGCGAATGCTACGGTAACAGTTTGTCATTCAAAGACAAAAAACATTGAACAAATTTGTAGGCAAGCAGATATTTTAGTTGTAGCGATCGGTAGACCTAAGTTTGTCAACCGCAACTGGGTAAAAGAAAATGCGGTGGTGATCGATGTAGGGATCAACCGTGTTGATGGAAAACTGTGTGGGGATGTCGACTTTGAAGATGTTAAAGAGGTTGTTTCCTACATTACACCCGTTCCAAAAGGAGTTGGTCCGATGACTATCGCAATGTTACTGCAAAATACACTTAAAGCCTATTTTAAACATAGGGAGGTCTTATGATTACCGAATACAAACTAAATGATATTGTTGAAATGAAAAAAGAACACCCTTGTCATAAATCAAAAGAATGGAAAATCATTCGTATGGGGGCAGATATTAAAATCAAATGTATGGGATGTGGAGCAGCAATCATGTTTCCACGTGTCGAATTTGAAAGAAAATGCAAGAAATGGATCAGAAGTGAAGAATAATTCTTTCCTTGTGGTTTCTATTAAAAACGTGTAAACTATTTTGAGTGAAATGAGGATTAAACTATGCCATTAACAGCAGGAATTGTAGGACTACCCAATGTTGGTAAATCAACATTATTTAATGCGATTACGCAAAGTTCAGTAGAAGCAGCAAACTATCCATTCGCAACAATCAATCCCAATGTTGGGGTTGTAGAAGTTCCGGATGAAAGAATGAGTAAAATCTGTGAACTAATAGAACCAAATAAAACGATCTTTACTACTTTTGAATTTACAGATATTGCGGGTTTAGTAAAAGGGGCAAGTAAAGGAGAAGGACTTGGAAATCAATTCTTATCTCATATTCGTCAAGTTGATGCGATTTGTCATGTCGTTCGATGTTTTGATAGTGCAGACATAACCCATGTAGAAGGAACAGTTGATCCGCTTCGTGATATTGAAATAATTAACTTAGAACTTACTTTTGCAGATCTTCAAAGTATTGAAAATCGTATTTCCAAAGTTGAAAGAAAAGCAAAATCAAATGATAAAGACGCTATTTTAGAAAATAATGTACTTAAAAAAGTAAAAGAAGTATTGTTGCTAGGGCAGGCAGCTCGAAGTCTTGATTTAACTAAAGAAGAAACACTTATTTTAAATCAACTTCAACTTTTAACTGCTAAACCTATGATTTATATTGCGAATATGTCAGAAGAAGAAATTGCGGATCCAGAAAATAATGCCTATTATCAAATTGTTAAGACTCATGCTGAATCTGAAAACAATGAAGTCATTCCTATTTGTGCAAGTATTGAAGAAGAATTATCATCAATGGATAGAGAAGAAAAGATGTTGTTTTTAAATGATTTAGGAATAAAAGAAAGTGGGCTAGACCGAGTTGTTAAATCTGCTTATAAACTATTAGGTCTTAAAACATTCTTTACGGCAGGGAAACAAGAGGTTCGTGCTTGGACTTTTACAGCTGGAATGCTTGCTCCAGAATGTGCTGGAGTGATCCATACTGACTTTCAAAAAGGATTCATACGTGCTGAAACGTATAGTTATGATGATTTAATGATTTATAAAACTGAATTAGCTTTAAAAGAAAATGGTAAATTACGATTAGAAGGAAAAGAATATCCAGTAAAAGATGGAGATATTCTGCATTTTAGATTTAATGTTTAATCTACAAGGTAACTATGAAAATGGTTGCCTTTTTTCTTGCTCGCAAAATTGAGCAGAGATTAAGAGGATAGTAGTATAACATCGTGATATACTTTCACTATGAGGTGACGTAAATGGAATGGTTGAATCATTTAAATGAAGCATTGGACTATATTGAAGATAATCTTGAAGGTGAAATTAAAATTAAGGAAATGGCAAGGCTAGCACGCTGTTCTGATTTTCATTTTCAAAGAATGTTTTCCTATGTAATGGATATTCCACTAGCAGAGTATATTCGCCGTAGACGTATGACGAAAGCTGCTTATGATCTGCAGAATACAACAGATAAGATTATTGATGTGGCTGCACGCTATGGATATGAATCTCCAACTTCATTTAATAGAGCTTTTCAAAGTGTTCACGGAATCGTTCCGTCTGCAGCACGAATAAAAGGAGCAGAACTAAAATCATATCATCCAGTCAGCTTTAAAATGAATAAACAAAGTGAGGTAGAAATTATGTCAAATTATCCTATTAACGGTGTAGAAATCGATTTTGTAGTTAAAGATTCGATAGCCGCTCTAGCAACATACGAAAAAATATTTGAAATTGAAAGAGTTGAAGTTACTGAATTTCCAAAAGGACAAAATGAAGCGATTTTCAATTTGTACGGTACTCGATTCCACATGTTAGATGAAAATGTAAATTTTGGTTTGTTTGCACCCAAAAATGATCAGCAGGCAACCATGTGGTTTAATGTGATCGTCCCAGATATCAAGACTGTTCATAGTAATGCATTGGCCAATGACTGCAAAGAAATCCAAGAAGTTACAGAGATGGAATCATTTGGGGCAATTAATTCTGTGTTCTCAGATCCTTTTGGCTATGTTTGGATGTTGCACGAAGTTCAAAGAGTGGTAAGTTTTGAAGAACGCGTTGAATTGTTTAAAGATTTAGATCAAAAGTAAACATACTAATCATCCATTCCTTTTCCTTGTAATATTTTAGGAATGAATTTCTCGATTCTTGCAGTTTTAGTTTTTGATTGTTTAGCTTGTGAAAAGAAATATAGATAACCTCTTTGCCTCCCTGGAGTTAAATTCTGGAAGGCAATTTTAAGTTTGGGATCAGTTTCAAATTTCGCAATAAGCTCTTCTGGAATTTCCAATTCAACTTGTTTTTTTAAAGGAACAACTAATCCTTGTTTTTCAATATCGATTGCTTGTTGAATATATTCTTTGATTGTATCTTCTAATTGTTTTATTTCATCAACGTTTTTGAAACGAATCTGACGAGCGGCTTGAATATTTTCGGTTTGTTGCACTAAAATCGACTTAGAATCTTCAATTAATGTACCTTTAAAGAAATTGATGGCAATATATTCTTTGAATCCACCTAAGATGATCACGTTTTCTTTTCCAAACATATAACAAGGTTGCCCCCATTTTAATTCTTCTATTAGTCCGCAAGCTAAAACGATCTCTCTTAATTCAATGAACTCGCCATGCCATTTATCAGTATTACTTAAAAAAGCATCAACTAAAGGATTATGATTATCAAAAGGAATATACTCATCTAATTCTTCTATTTTAGATATGAATTCTCTTGGAGTATCACAAATAGTAAAAATACCATTTAAAAAACCATAAACTTTTCCATTTAACTCAGGATTTTTTTTATTGCATTTTCCTATGCATCCAACTTTAATTTTATAATCTCTTTTTAATTCCTTTATATCTAAACCAGAACAAAACTCACATACTTCAATTTTTTTCATAATCCACCTATATGAAACTTTAATTATAGTATCATAAATATTATGACGATAAATAATTGATTTATGAATAATTTGTAATCGCAAATTAGGTTAGACAAAAAGAATTGTTAAATTTATGTTTATTTCACGAAAATTTCACAAAAGTGCCTTTTTTGTGTATAAAAACGCCAATATTTCACAAATAGTATGGAAAATATAATATAAAGTAAAGATTTATATATTCCAGTGTGAGTGGATTGTAAGGATAATTATGTTTAGAAACGAGGGAAAAAAGAAATGAAAAAATTATTAGCTTTAATGACCGCTCTTCTATTATTAGCTGGATGCGGTACAAAAGAACCAACACCTACTGTTGAACCAACTCCTGAAGCTCCAACTACTGTTATGGCTGGAATCGGAAGTTATGTTACATTTGGTGGAAGCCACACTAAAGATGCTACTGCTGATGCAGCTGGTGCTCTTGAAATCGACACTATGATCGCTTCAGTTGTAACTGACTTAGAAGGAACTATCCTTTATATCAACATCGATACTTGCCAAAACAGCGCTAAATTCGATGCTGAAGGACAAGTAGCTGAAGGAACTGCTGCTATTCCATCTAAAAAATTATTAAAAGAAGATTACGGAATGAAAAAAGCTTCTGCAATCGGTAAAGAATGGTACGAACAAATGGTTGCATTCGAAGAATGGGCACTTGGTAAAAACCTTTCTGAAGTTGCTGGATTAGCTCTTGATGCAGATGCTCACACTACTGATGCTGACTTATTAACTTCTGTAACTATTAAATTGACTGACTATGTTGCTGCATTACAAGTTGCTGCTGCAAACATGGTTGAAGTTGACGCTGCTGCTAAATACGGTGCTGCAAACAGTTCTTCAATGACTGCTAAATCTGCTACTGCTGATGCAGAAGGTTCAATGCAAATGTCTGACACATATGTATTATCTGGATTTGATGCTGACGGTAAAGTTGTATTCACAATGATGGACGTTGCACAAAACAAAGGTACTTTCTCTGCTGAAGGTATCGTAAACCCAGAAAACAAAATTATCGATGCTAAAAAAGCTCTTGGTACTGCTTATGGTATGACTAAAGCTTCTCCAATCGGTAAAGAATGGTTCGAACAAGCTGCTGCTTATGAAGCATGGACTGTTGGAAAAACTGTAGCTGAAATCAACGCTGTTGAAACTGATGAAGCTGGTCACGTATTAGATGCTGACTTAGCAACTGGTTGTACAATGAGCGTAACTGCATTCGGTAATTCAATTGCTGCTGCAGAAGCTAACGCTAAATAGTTTTAAATCAATTAAGATATGAAACGAGTAATCATAATGGTTGCTCGTTTTTTTTTTTGAAATTTTGAACGCATCTTTAAAATAAACATTAAAGTTTAGAATACCTAGGTGAAAAATATATAATAAAATCTCTCATCATTCTACATTAGCTGAATTGCTAACACACATATTGAATATAATTTACCAATAAGTTGGTTATCAATGTTTTTATAACACTTTGAACTTCAAATATAACCGTTAGAAAGAAATCAAAAACATCGATAAATACCTTTAAATAAGCTTTATTTAATTTTTGTGGGTTGTTTTATATAAATTAAAAGTTATATTAATATTAAAAATATGCAAAAAATATAACTTTTTTTGTCATTATTTTATTGTTTTGTGATAAAATGATATTAGCCAATAAATAAATGAGTTTGGGGGAGTTATATATGGAGAAAAAATTGACTAAAATAGCTGTGGTTGGTATGGGATATGTGGGCATGCCTCTTGCAGTAGCCTTTGCAGAAAAGAATATTGAAGTTATTGGATTTGATGTTAATTCAGAAAAAATTAATCAATACAAAAACGGAATCGATCCTACAGAAGAAGTTGGTGATGAAGTAATAAAAAATACGAACATTATGTTTACTTCGGATGAAAATGATTTGGATGGATGTGGAATTTATATTATTGCTGTGCCAACACCAGTTAATTCTGATGGTAGGCCAAATTTAAGACCTGTCATTAACGCTAGTAGTTTAGTAGGTAAGCATATTCAAACTGGAGGACTAGTGCTTTATGAATCAACGGTTTATCCTGGAGTAACAGAAGATTTATGTATTCCACAAGTAGAGCAAGCATCTGGGTTAAAGGCCTATCAAGATTTTAAATTTGGATATTCTCCTGAACGTATTAATCCAGGAGACAAAGTTCATCGATTAAATAATATAGTTAAAATTGTATCGGGATGTGATGCTGAAACTTTGGAGACTGTTGCCGAACTCTATCAATTGATTTTAGATAATCCGGTTTTTAAAGCTAAATCAATTAAAGTAGCTGAGGCTGCAAAACTAGCTGAAAATAGTCAAAGGGATGTGAATATAGCGTTTGTAAATGAGCTAGCACTTGTATTTGAAAGAATGGGAATTGATACAGTTGATGTTATTGAGGCAATGAACACAAAATGGAATGCTTTAGGCTTTTATCCGGGATTAGTTGGTGGACATTGTATTGGTGTTGATCCCTATTACTTCATCTACGAAGCTCATAAGCTAGGTTTTGAATCACTTATTGTATCAGGGTCAAGAAGGATCAATGATGGTATTCCACAATTTATTGTAGATGCGGTTGTTCGTAATATGGGAAAAGCTGGATTAAATTTCTCAACAGCTAATGTTTATATTCTAGGAGCAACATTCAAAGAAAATTGTCCTGATATGCGTAATTCGAAAGTATTTGATATTTATGAGGGGCTAAAGAATTATGGGGTTTATGCTAACATTATAGAACCAGTTGGAGACGAAATAGAAGTTAAAGAAATATTTGGAGTTGCTCCACAAAAAATACATAATGTTGAAAATGCAGATTGCATTATATGTGCAGTTGCACACAATGACATTAAGAATATAAGTATTGAAGAACTAAACAAAATGTATCGAAAGGATTTAAAAACTAAAATATTTATTGATATTAAAAGTATCTTCAATAGAGAAGAACTTGAGAAAGCAGGATTTACTGTTTGGAGGTTATAGTATGTCAAAAAAAATTATTAAATCGCTACTGGTGATTTTACTATTATTATCTACCTCTGCGTGTGCCAAAAAAAATGAAAGTAGCAATCATTCTATAAAATCAAAGTATGATACGAAATCTGCGGTTGAAATTGCAAAAAAACGTTTAGAAGAGAAAGATTTTGAAAGTGCTAAAATTTTAACGCGCAGTCATTCTGGAGAGAAAACAATATATTTAACATTTAATGGACTCTTGGATAGAGTAACTACTACTTTGATATTGGATTTGCTAGATCAACATAAAGCAAAAGCAATTTTCATGGTAACTGGAATTAAGGCCGCCGAAGACCCAACTACGATCGAATTGATCAAAGAACGCGGACACAGCGTAGGTAGCTTTACATTGAATGCAACAGTTAAAATGGAACAAATGTCACAAGATAAGCAAGTAGAGGATTTTGCAGCTTCCAATGAAATTATTAGAACTATACTTAATGATGAAGTTGCACTATTACAATGTCGAACTACAGTATTGTCATCTGAAATTGCAGATTCCGCAGCTAGCAGTGGATATCAAGGAATTATCAGTAGCTCAAGATTTTTAAACTATACAAGTTTCGCCAATCAGGAATTAGCTGATAATTATGTAAGTAAATTAGGAAATGGAACTATAATTTCGATTTTGGTTGATGATGTATTAAATGAAACAGAATATGTTCCAGCTGTCATAACAGACCCTGATGATTTATCAGAAGATGCACCGCTTATTGATGAGGAACAATTGACTACACCTACACCAATAATAAATACACATGAAGAATTAGTACAAACAGTAAAATATTTGCTTAATGCATTAACCGTAGCAAAATACGAAATGGTTTCAGCAGAATTATTGTTAAATGAAGAATATGAAGTAGGAGACTGGTCAGAATTACGTATATTAAACGAAGGAAAACTTGCTAGAAATTTAACACAGGCACAAACAACCTTGCCTAATGTTGGACTAGCTTTCACTAATATAACTGATGAAGATAAAATCAATACAATATTAGACCTTTTAGATAAATCAAAAACAACAGCTTCTTTCTTTGTCACAGTAGGAGAAATTTCAGATCATAAAGATTTAATTAATGAGATTATTCAGCGCGGACACAATGTTGAAAATGGTGGAATTTCAACAAGTTCTATATCTAATGCATCATTTAATGAAATTTGTGATGAAATCAATGTAGGTAAGCAAGCTCTATTGGATAACTTCAACATTGATTCAAAGTTATATATGCCTTATGGTGCAAAAATATCAGATATCGTTTTAGAAGCTGCGAGTGCAATGGAAATTACAGTCGTGACTGCAAATAAACGTCCAGTAGGAGTAGATGGTCCAAGCAAAACAATCGGAGAGCTTAGAACTTACTTTAAAAATGGTTTCCAACGCGGAGACATTATTCATATTCCATTAGATGCTTATGATAATATTGAAGAATCATTAACTACAATGATAACTCTTATTCGCAACTCTTGGTATAAAGGGATAATGGTTCAACGTTTAGTTGATAATGAATATGAAATGTTGACAGATGAGCAGGTAGAAAACATCAAAACTATTAAATTAAGTTCAAATTATGATGATCAACAACCAGGAGATTGGTTAGTAGATCAAATTTATACAGATGATAAAGTCGTGTTCATTACATTGGATGACTGGGGATCTGATGCTACGATAAATAAAATATTGAATGTATTATCAACATATAATGCAAAAGCAACATTCTTTGTCAGAGTAAATGGAGTAATAAATAATCCTAACTTGCTAAAAGCTATATCAGAGCGAGGTCATAACATTGCGAGTCATTCGTATGACCATAAATCAATAACTGATTTGTCAATTTCGCAACTACAAAATGATGCTTTATTGGCACATAAAACCTTAACAAAAATACTAGGCAAGCAGCCAGCATTATTTTATAGACCACCAACTTTAGATGTATCAAATAAACCGCTTAATGCATTAAAGGCGATGGGCTTTAAATATATTTTGATGGATACTATTTCAACACATGATTATGAAAGAAGTGCTCAGGAAGTTGCAGACACAGTGCTAAGTCAATATTCTAATGGATCAATAATTATAATGCATATGAGTGATAATTCAAGTGCAGCAGAAGCATTAAAAATAATTTTGCCAGCTTTAATTGATCAAGGGTATAGATTTCCAAACTTAACAGAGTATTTGAAGTAGTAAGGGGGAATATAAAATGAAAGAGAAAAAACAAATCATCGATATAATGGCAGAAAAGAAACCTGATCGCCGTTTATTGAAATATGTTCCCGATGTTACTGAAGTTCGTAGCAATACGGATCGTCGAAAAATAGAAAGTAAAGAATTAGGATACTTTTCAAGACAAACGGGTGCAGATGAACGCTATATTACAAATGGTGATGTAGATGTAATTTGTAAAAAGAATGGTAAAAAAACGATTGTTAAACTGAAAAATGTAGATATATCAGCTACAGGAACTTTATTGGTATGCAATCAAGAAAGTCAAGCGAATAGTATTAAATCTGCTGAACAAATAGTATTAAGATTTGATATTGAACCGGGAGTAATGCCTGAAGGTTATGAAAGCAAAACGAAAATCAAAGCTAAAGTTGTGCGTGAACGGATTAGAGATGATGGAAGTTTAGAACTAGGTATGAAGTTTGATGAAACATTGTCTCAACACATCAATCGCAAACAAGGTAGATACTTATTTGGAATGTCACTTGTTTTATTTGTTTTCGTTTCAGTATTTGTTGTATTTATGCGTGCAGAGAGTATTATTTATTTCCGCTTTAATCAAATATTGTACACATATAGTATTATAGCAGCAGTCTTCCTACTCAGTCGTTACTTCTTTGGTATGTTATATCGAGCTGTGCCAATAAATCCGGATTTTACTCCAAGTGTAACAATCATTATTCCGTGTTTTAATGAAGAAGCTTGGATTGAGAGAACAATTTTAAGTTGTGTTGATCAAGATTATCCTCCAGAAAAATTGTCCGTGATTATTGTAGATGATTATTCAACAGATAATTCTGTTGAAATGATCAAAAAAACATTAGAGAAACTTAATGCCGATTTAGTATATTCTGGTATGCCTGATCGTGTCTCTTATTTTGTACAACCCGAAAATCTTGGGAAAAGAGATGCGCTTGCGGTAGGTACAAAAATGGCCAAAAGTGATTATATTGTATTTGTTGACTCGGATAGTTTCTTGGACCCATATGCAATTAGAAATTTAGTACAGCCATTTCAAGATCCGAAAATGGGAGGCGTCGCTGGTAGAACCGATGTAGCTAATGTTTATACAAATTGGTTAACAAAAATGCAGACAACACGTTATTATGTAGCATTTCGAATTATGAAATCAGCAGAAGCATATTTTGATACAGTAACATGTTTATCAGGACCATTGGCATGTTATAAAAAAGAGATTGTTGATGAAGTTCTAGATGATTGGTTGAATCAAGAGTTTTTAGGACGTAAAGCGACATTTGGTGATGATCGAAGTTTGACCAATTTTGTATTAAAAAAACACCGAACATCCTACCAAGATACTGCAATATGTTCTACTATCGTTCCCAATGAACAATCAGTATTTTTGAAACAACAAATGAGATGGAAACGATCTTGGTTAAGAGAATCATTTATAGCGGCAAGTTTTATTTGGAAGAAGGAACCATTTGCTGCAATATTCTTCTTCATTGGTTTAATTGTTCCATTTTTAGCACCAATTATAGTTGTTTATAATTTAATATATGTTCCAATTGTTCATCAAGTATTTCCTACTACATTTCTACTCGGATTGCTTATGATGGCTCTTCTTATGAGCTTTGTGTATTTACTATTTAGAAGAAGTAAAATATGGTTATTCAGTATGTTCTTTGTAATTTATTATGAATTTGTCTTACTTTGGCAAATGCCTGTTGCTTGGTTCACGTTCTGGAAATCAACTTGGGGAACTCGAATGACTCCAGAAGATGTAAAAGAACAAGAACGACGCGAACAGAAAAAAATGTTGAAAGAGAAAGGCAAGGTGAAGAATAATGCGTGATCAAAAATTTTCTTCAAAGAAAAAAGAACGAAATAAAAAAATACGTACTCTTTTTCAAATCTTTGTGATAGTTGCGCTTTTAACTTTTGCAATAAAAGCAACATTTTTCCAAGATAAATATCAACCTTATACAGGTAAGATGTCTGATAATCAAGAAACTAGTTTTATAGCCATTTCATATTTTGGAATAGATAGAGGAGAAGTTCAGTCATTATTAGACAGAGAATTATTGGAAGAGCATTTAGAAGCTTTATATAATTCGGGATATGTAACTATTACTCAACAAGATATTTTAGATTATTATAATACAGGAAAAACTTTACCTGAAAAAGCGTTGTTTCTAATGTTTGAAGATGGTAGAAAAGATACAGCTATTTTCGCACAAAATGCAATTGAAAAATTTAATTATAAAGCGACACTGTTGACTTATGCAATGAACTTAAACATTGATGATTCTAAATATGTTTCAGCAACTAATTTAAAAACACTTTCAAATAACAGTTATTGGGAAGTGGGAACAAATGGATATCGTTTAGCATATATCAATATTACAGATAAAGATGAAAATTATTATGATTTTTTGGATACTTATGGATATCAAGAACTAGGAGATCAAGTAAAAACATATAATCATTATTTGATGGATTATATTAGAGATATGTATGAAATTCCTAAAGAATCATTTGAGGAAATGGAAGTGCGAATTAAGTATGATTACCAAAAGTTGAGGGAAGACTATTTAAGTGCATTAGGAGAGGTTCCAGCTTTGTATGCATTGATGCATTCTAATACAGCAGGATTTGGATCGAATGAAAGAGTAAGTAATGTAAATAGAGATGAGATTTTAACTACATTTAGCATTAATTTCAATCGAGAAGGAAATGCTTTAAATAATCCGAATAGTTCCCTATTTGATTTAACGCGCCTTCAACCTCAGGAATACTGGTCAGCCAATCATCTTTTAATGCACGTAGAGCGTGATTCAGGAAAAGGTGTAGTATTTACTGTTGGAAATGAAGAATTAGCAAAACAATGGACAGTTATCAGTGGAGTAGCAGAATATAAAGACACTGAAATTATTTTGACATCACCATATGATAAAATAGCACAAATATCTTTTAATGAGAAATGTTCAAAAGATGTTCAAATTGATGTTATTTTAAATGGTCAAATGTTAGGAGAACAAGCGATTTATCTTCGTGCGGATAAGAGTTTACAAACTTATGTTGGAGTTAGAGTTCAGAATAATATTCTTAAAATTATTGAAAAAGCAAATCAAAATACAAAAGAAAATACATTATATGAACTTGATTTAAACACATTAATTAATAATGAACCGACAGATCAAGAAGAAATACACTTAAGAGATTTTGCCTCAAATAAACTCTCAATTGTATTGGTTGATGATCAATTCAGCCTTGTCGTTGATGGACAAGAAGTATCAAAAGTAAAAGTTACTTCAACAGTTGAAGGTGAAATACTGCTTGAAGCATCACATCGTTGGTTAAGCGGAAATAAACCAGATAACAAAGACTGTGTATATGATGGAAGATTCTCAGAAATGGTTATCACAGATTTAAGTAATAATACAGTAGTTTTCGATGGTCAACTAAGAGGTTGGGATTTATTCTTGTTCAATTTAAAGAATCTCTTTAATGGAGTTGTGGATTGGTTTATTCAAACGCTATAGGAGTTAATGATGAAAAAAATATTTCGATTGCTTATATTTGTAATGATGGTGTTCATTGTGGGAATAATGGTAAAAACGTTATTTGACATAAAAGAAAATAAAAGTATTAAAATCGAACCGGTTGAAGTAGTTGTTGAATCTTCAACTTTATCAGCATGGATTGCATACTGGGATATTGATAAGGCAGAAGAAGAAATTGAAGTGTTATCAAGTGAAATGGATTCAATAATTAATTTTGCGGTTTATTTTGATGAGATTTATGAGTTTTATATACCATCAAATTTTCAAAAAATCGAAACAATGATAAATAGTGATACAACTAAATATTTAAGTATCGTGAATGATGTTGTAGTAAGTGATGGTAAAAACATCATGAAGGATAAAGAAATATTAAAATCTTTTTTTGAAAGTGATTCATCTATTGAAAAACATGTTGATCAAATATTTAAACTCCTGTTAAAATATGATTATAATGCACTTGAGATTGATTATGAAAATGTTTATGGAGAGTTAAGTAAGAACTTTGCAAAGTTTATTGAAATATTAAATGATCGATGTATTGAAAATGACATATTATTGAGAGTTGTTTTAGAACCTAAGTTTCCATATGACGACGTTGATTTACCAGAAGGGCCAGAATATGTGATCATGTTCTACAATCTACATTTTAACGGCTCAGATCCAGGTCCAAAAGCCGATGATAATTTTATTATTGAATTATCGTCAAAAGTATATCGAAATTTAGGATACTTCAATAGCGCGTTTTCGGTTGGAGGATTTGATTGGTCAAACGGACAATGTGTTGCCGTTACAGAAGAAAAAGCAAGAAATATAGCTAAAGAGTTTAATGCTGAAATAATTCGCGATGAAACTAATCTTGCATTAACGTTTTTGTATCAGGTTGAAGGTGTAAAGCACGAAGTTTGGTTTGCGGATGGAGTTACGCTCTCCCATTGGATGGAGATTGCAGAGCAATATGGAAGTAAGGGACACACTCTTTGGAGACTTTCTGGAAATGAAATTACATCCTTGACGAATATTTTAGAGTTTTATCAAAATAAAAAGGCTGAATAACAGCCTAACAAAACATTTGACGATAGTAACTGGGTGAAAATCCAGTTGCTTTTTTAAAAGCGATAGAAAAGTGAGTTGAACTAGAATAACCTAATTCATTTGATATTTCTTTTATTGAATAACTTCTGTTTTCCAAGAATTCTTTGGCCATAAGAATTTTATGTTCCGAAACAAACTGAAGAGGAGATTTGCCTGTTTTATCTTTAAAAAGTTTATATAAGTAAATATCACTGATTCCAAGCTCATCAGCAACTTCATTCATTTTTAGACCAAGTTTCAAGTTTGATAACATAAGATCAGAAGCACGATCAAGTAAGATATCAGAAGCTGAATAACGTGGCTTGATTTGCGATTGTGCGATAATCGTTTCAGACAATCGAAACATCTGAATAATAATTAATTGAAATAAATGTTGAGCATAACCTGCAGCACATTTTTGCTTATCACTGAATTGGTTATGCATTTCTTCAAATAATTTTAAAAGAATTCCATTGGGATCATATACGCTTTGATTTGGAAAGTTTCTTTTCATAGAAGAAAAAAATTCTGATCTTTTTGCAAGATTACCGATTTCAAAAGTAATATAAAACATATTATACGGAACATCGTGTCGTGGTGTTTTTGGAATAATAAATTTCTGATTGGGTTTCAAAAATAAAAGTGTTTTTCTTTTGAAGTGGATCGTTTTTCGTTCGATAGAAAAACTAACACCATCAGTAAGAAAATAATATAAACGAAAATAACGATTGTCTACATTAGATAAATCTTTATAAGCTGTAATAAAACCACATTCATTGATTTTCAAACGGAAATCTTGAATGGTAAAATACAGAGAATCTTGTTCTAATTTTTGTCGTTGAATAATGTTTTCCATCCCAATACACCTCTCATCAAGTATATCACGCTACAATGAAAGATAAAAGTTTTGTGAAATTTATTCAATGTGCGAAATTTTGTGCTAAAATGAAATTAGATAAAGGAGGGATTAGTTATGAAACTAATTCTAGCAATTGTTTCAAATGATGATAGTTCTAGTGTTTCAGCTGAATTGACGAAAGCGAACTATTCTGTAACACGTTTAGCAACAACAGGTGGTTTTTTAAGAGCGGGTAATACCACGATAATTATTGGGACCGACGATGATAAAGTCGAACACTGTATTGAAATTATTAAAAATGAAAGCAAACGTCGTACAGAAATAGTACCATCTACTGCGTCGTATGATATCGGAAGATATGCTTCGTTCCCAGTTGAAGTTCAAGTTGGAGGAGCGACGATCTTTATCTTGGATGTCGAACAATTCATTAAAGCATAATCAGATTGAGGGTAAGACTTAGGGTTTTACCCTTTTTTCAAAAAATGATATCATTTGATATCATTCAATAGTTATTCTGGTTTTAACGCCAAGCACGGTTTGGACAGAGTTGAGGTAGGCTGAAGTTAATTTGGTTTTACCTTCAGAGGTCGCCCACATTTGTGCAAAACCCAACATTAAAATAAAACAAGTTTTTGCGAGCTTTTCAGGAGCTTCTTGATTGGTGATTTCACCCCGATCTTGAGCTTTTTTTATAAGACTGATTTCTAAGTCAAAAGCTTTATGAGTATCGGTTGGTTTTGCTTTGATCGGTTCATGTAGATTATTGTTGAGAAGTTTTCTTACGATTTCAACACCAAGCTCTTCCAATTTGGTAGTACGTGGGCGTATAATCTTAAGGTACTGATCAATGGGGTTATCGGTGCTTAGAACTTCGAGGACAATATCGCTAGTTATTGTAAAGTGATCAACTATAAAATGCTTAATGATTCCTTCTTTAGAATCAAAATGATAATAAAAAGTATGTTTAGAAATATTAGATTCTTTACATATCTCATTGATTGTGACATTGTCATAACCTTTTTGTTTCATTAAATTTAAGCCGTTTCTAGCGATTTTTTCTTTTGTTGTTTCAGTCATAATTTGATTCACCCTATATTAGTTTAGCATAAGTTTGTATATGTATCAACAAAAAATATTACCGCTTTACAATAATGTATTACCGTGGTAATATAAAAACGTTATGAAAGGAGCATTTTTTATGCTTAAATTAGTTAAGTATTTAAAACCATTTTGGCTGTCTGTGATTTTGCTTTTGGGGTTATTGTTTGCACAGGCACAATGTGAATTGGCTTTACCTAGCTATATGTCGGATATCGTGACAAATGGTATTCAATATGGCGGAATAACAGATTCTGCTTTACAGGAAGTAAGGGCAGATGAGTTAGATAAAATGATGATTTTTATGGATGAAGATGAAATCAAATTGATCCATGAAAACTATACTGAATCACAAAAAACTTTAAGTTCAAATGAAGTTGTTTCAACTTATGTTTTAAATGATGTTTCATCAAGTATTAAAAATGAAATTGGTAGTGTTTTTGCAAAACCATTAATCATTGTAAAAACATTAAATAATCCTGAAATTATGGATAAAATGGGAATGCCAGAAGGAACTGATATTTTTGCGGTATTAAAAATCGATCCAGTTCAGTTTCAGCAAACTAAAGATTTGATATTAGCTCAAGCTGAAATGATGACTGCCAACATACCTGCTCAAGCGGCAATCATGTTTGCGAAACAGGAGTATGAAACATTAGGGTTAGATATCCTACCTACAGATACAGCGTTAGAAGAAGTCAGTACAGACACTTATGATAAACTATTGTTATTTATGAGCGATGAAGATAAAACGCTGGTATCGTTAAACTATAGTCTAGTTGAAGACCGATATGTTTTAGGTGAAGTTTCGGATGAAGTGAGGCAACAAATTGGTGCTGTACTTACTAAACCATTAATCAAAGTAAGCGCATTAAGTAGTCCTGAAGTTAGTGCACAATTAGGCTTATCTGATGGAATGAGTGTGTTCACTCTTCTTCAATTTGAACCGATTTCACCAGATTCAATAGAAGACGCAGTAATGAGTAAAGTGGCTGCTTTGGGTGACACAATGATCACACCGGCAGCGAATATGATGGCAAAACAAGAATATCAATCATTAGAGTTAGATACTCATGCTATGCAACAAAATTATATTATGAATGCTGGAATCAAAATGCTTGCCATTTCTCTTTTTGGGGCGATTTGTGCAATTATAGTAGGATTTCTTTCTTCGAAAATTGCAACTGGATTATCACGTAACTTAAGAAATGAAGTATTCACAAGAGTTGAAAGTTTCTCTACAGCTGAGTTTAATAAGTTCTCCACTGCCTCATTAATTACACGTACAACTAATGACGTTCAGCAGGTTCAACAAGCTTTAACGATGATTCTAAGAATTATTGTCTATGCACCAATTATGGGTATTGGAGCTATTCTAAAAGTTATGAATACAAACCGAAACATGGTTTGGATCATAGCACTTGTCGTTGTGTTGATTTTGAGTGTTATGTTTACTACAATCATTGTAGCGATGCCTAAATTTAAAATTGCTCAAACACTAACTGACCGTTTAAATTTAGTTGTTCGTGAATTTTTATCAGGGATGCCGGTTATCCGTGCTTTCAATACTGAAAAACATGAAGAACTTAAATTTAATGAAGCAAATAAAAATGTCAAAAAGACGAACTTGTTTATCAATCGCACAATAAGTACGATCATGCCAATTGTAACCTTTATTATGAGTAGCACTTCATTACTTATTGTTTGGTTTGGTAGTCAATATATCGATATGGGAACACTTCAAATTGGAGATATGATGGCGTTTTTACAATATTCAATGCAAATTATTATGAGCTTTATGATGGTTGCGATGATTATTGTGTTTATTCCTCAAGCTTCAGTATCAGCGAATCGTATACTTGAAGTTATTGAAACAGAGCCTTCAATTTTAGATCCGAAAGAACCAAAGAAATTTGATGATCGGATGTCTAATAAAGTAGTATTTGACCATGTAAGTTTTAAATATCCAGGAGCAGAAGCCAATGTACTGGAAAACATCAATTTCACATCTTATTCAGGAGAAGTAACTGCCTTTATAGGTAGTACTGGTTCAGGTAAATCAACCGTAGTGAATTTAATTCCACGATTCTTTGATGTCACTGAAGGAAGAATATTAATTGATGATATTGATATTCGTGATGTAACTCAAAACGATTTAAGAGATTTGATTGGTTATGTACCTCAAAAAGGAATTCTTTTTAGTGGAGATATCGAGTCAAATTTACGATATGCAAAAGAAGAAGCTAGCGATGAAGCAATTCAGCAAGCTATAGAAGTTTCACAGGCAAAAGAATTTATCAGTACAAAAGAAGATGGAATCAAATCGGCGATATCCCAAGGGGGTACAAATGTATCCGGAGGACAACGTCAACGATTATCGATTGCGCGTGCCTTGACAAAAGAAGCGAAAATCTATATCTTTGATGATTCATTCTCAGCCTTGGATTTCAAAACAGACTCTTTACTACGTGAAGCATTGAATAAAATGATTAAAAAGACTAGAAGTACTGTGTTTATCGTAGGTCAGCGAATCAGTACGATCATGAATGCAGATCAGATCGTAGTATTGGATCAAGGTAAAATCGCTGGTATCGGTAAACATGAGTATTTAATGAAAACTTGTGATGTATATAAAGAAATTGCGCTTTCTCAACTTTCAAAGGAGGAATTAGGTCATGAGTAACCATCAAAACCAAAATTCTCGTCCAAAGGGTATGAGAGGACCAGGCGGCATGGGAATGCGTACTGGTGAAAAAGCAAAAGATTTTAAAGGAACGATGAGTAAATTGTTAGGTTATCTAAAACCTTATCGAATCCAAATTATGTTTGTGATCCTGTTTTCAGTGGCGAGTACGATTCTTTCGATTTTAGGTCCAAAAATATTAGGAACTGCAACCACATTACTTGTAGAAGGACTAACTAGTAAGTTACAACAAACAGGTGGTATCGACTTTGATGGCTTGGCACAGATCATCATTAAACTATTAATAATGTATGGAATCAGTGCTGTTCTATCATTTATACAACATTTGATCATGTCTGGAGTCACTCAAAATGTAGCGTTCAATTTAAGAAAAGCATTATCAGAAAAAATTAATAAATTACCTTTCAACTATTTTGATAAAGTAAGTCATGGAGAAGTATTATCAAGAGTTACAAATGATGTGGCGACAATTGCTCAAAGTTTGAATCAAAGCTTGCAGCAAATTCTTTCATCAATTATCTCAATTATAGGTATTTTGGTAATGATGCTTTCAATCAGTTGGCAATTAACACTGATGTCACTAGTAGTCGTGCCTTTATCAGCTGTTTTTGCGGGATTTATTATTAAGAAATCACAAAGATATTTCAAGGAACAACAAGAAACATTAGGACAAGTAAATGGACATGTAGAAGAAATGTATGGTGGGCATCTTGTCATGAAAGCCTTCAATGGTGAAGAAAGAAGTATTCGAACATTTAATCAATTAAATGACAAACTAGCAAATTCTGCTTGGCATGCACAATTCTTATCAGGATTGATGCAACCAGTCGCTAATTTTGTCGGGAATATCGGCTATGTAGGTGTATGTATCTTAGGTGGCGTTTTAGCTACTAAACAGTTAATTACGATTGGAGACATCCAAGCTTTTATTCAATATGTCAGACAATTTAATCAGCCTATCATTCAGACTGCTCAAATGATGAATGTCCTTCAACAAACGGCAGCGTCAGCTGAACGTGTATTTGAATTCTTAGAAGAAACTGAACAAATCCCTGAAACAAAAAATCCACTTCCTTTAGTAGATGCAAAAGGAAATAACTTAATTGAAGGTTCAGTAACATTTGAAAATGTTAAATTCGGTTACAATTCAGATAAAATCATTATCAATGATTTTAGTGCTCATTTTAAGGCAGGAAGTAAAGTAGCGATAGTAGGACCTACAGGAGCAGGTAAAACAACGATCGTTAAGTTGTTGATGAGATTCTACGAACTTAATGAAGGTGCAATCTATGTAGATGGTCATAATATCAAAGAATTTAAGCGAAGTGATTTAAGATCGATTTTTGGAATGGTACTTCAGGATGCTTGGTTGTTCAATGGCTCGATCATGGAAAACATTCGTTATGGAAAGTTAGGATCAACTGATGAAGATGTAATGAAAGCAGCAGATCTAGCTTACGTTGATCACTTTATTCGAACACTTGAACATGGATATCAAACTGAAATCAATGAAGAAAGCAGTAACATTTCTCAAGGACAAAAGCAGTTGTTGACAATTGCTCGGGCAATATTAGCTGATCCAAAAGTATTGATCCTTGATGAAGCTACATCTTCAGTAGATACTCGAACTGAGTTACTTATCCAAAAAGGAATGAACAACTTAATGAAAGACCGAACAAGTTTCATCATTGCACACCGATTATCAACCATTCGTGACGCTGACTTCATCATCGTTATGAAAGAAGGAGATATCGTAGAAATCGGTAATCATAATGAACTTATGGAACGTGATGGATTCTATGCAACACTTTACAACTCTCAATTTGATGAAGAGGAAGAATAAAAATGATCCCAAGGAATTGATCCTTGGGATTTCTTCATAATTTATGACTAGTATCAATATAGTAAATGATTTCATTTAATGGAACTGATCCATCTAAAAGAATAGTAAACCATGATTTCTTATTCATATGATAACCTGGAAAGTATTTTTGATAATCTATAAGCTTTGTGATTTGATCTAAAGTTCCTTTCAAATCAAGAATTTCGACAAAGCCATCTTCATCGATCCCTAGTTTTCTTTTTTCAACAGTCAAAATTGCGGCATACCATTTCTGATTTTCTTTATGTCTAAAGATTGAATTTTTGGGAGTTGATTTCCATAGAAATTCTGGTTCATCACCATAGGTTTCAAAGATATATTGAATCACAGATTCTGTGATTTTATGATCATATTTTTTTTCGATACAACATTGATTCAATAGTAATGTTAGTTTTTCGACATATGCTTCTTTTAGTTTGCCTACATATTCACCAGTTGCCTGTGGATTGTAAAGTAAGGTATATTCCTCATCCGTAAGCAACTCAACAACTTTGGTTGAAATTTGATTACTACTATTAATTTGGATTACTAAATCAAAGGTATCTTCAATTAATTGAGTACGCAAAAGAAAATTATTTCCTGATTTTGTAAATCCTAAAGAAATAAGTTTGTCATAGGCGATAGTTCGATTGTTTAATAAATATTCCAGTATATTCATAATTACTCCAAAAGTAGTATACCTTTAAAAATTTCTGTAATCTTCTAATATAATAACATTAAACAGCTAGAAATGTTCAAATAATGAATATTCGATTTTAATTAAAATATGTTCTTTTTCTATTATAGTTACTGATTCGAAATTGTATATGAAAATCATAAAAAAGGTTATAAATCTGTTGTATAAATGAGGAATAATGTTATAATTCATAAGCACAAGGTAATGTTATGAACAAAAACAAGAGAAATACTATTTTTACGAGAATGATGATATGGGTACTTTTACCTCTTGTTTTTGTGTTGTTTGCTTTACTGGTGTATGTTTCCTATACTGTCTACGAAGAGGCTAAACAGGAAGCGCAAGAGAAAATTACAGAGTTTGCATATTATACATCACAATCAGTCAATTCAACCTATGTATCTTTGATAGATACAATAAAAATGACTGGTAAAGTAATTGAAAATATCGATTTTAGTCAAGATTCAGCAAAGAATGAAATCAATAAGATCATGTCTTTATTTCTATCTGAAAATGAAAATGTTTATTGCACTTGGTATAAAGTTGAACCAGGAATCTTTAGTGCGAAAAGATATTCACGAGATTGGATCAGAGAAAACGGGAAAGTTGCTGAAGTGTTTGGACTTGATGATGAATATTTGATACAAAGCGGAGAAGCGTTATGGTATACAGTGCCTCTACTTTATGATGAAGTATTTTTTGATAGTATTGATTATTATGATTTTGGGAATGGATATATGTATACAAGTTCTGTTGGTGTACCGATTCATTATAATGGAGAAGTAATTGGTGTTATTGGGATGGATATCAGATTTATGGACACCTTTGATTATTTAAAAGAATTAGAAAATGAAAATCGTTTATTTCTTATTAATCATCACGGACAGATACTTTATACTTCAGATAAATCGCTACAAGATCAGACAATCACTCAACTTTTAAATGGGTCTGATAAAGATATTGTAGATAGAATGATCGCTGGTAAAAGTTATCAAAAAGAAAGAGACTCTTTGTTGTTTGGTAAACGAAGCTTTATTTATGTTTATCCAGTTGCGCTACTAAACGCTGTAGATCCAATTTTTTTGTATGTTGATATGCCGACTGATGTACTTTATAGGAATGCTCAAACTATTACAAAATCAATTGTTTTTTTCGGGTCATTAGCATTAATGACCATTGCGATTTGTGTGTATATTTTTGCGAATCGATTGACAGAGCCAATCGATAAATTAACAAAAATGGCAAATGAAATTTCTGATGGGAACTTAGATGTTCAACTTGATTTAGTTTATAATCAAAATTTAGAAGAATTAACGATCTTGCAATCTGCTCTGTTTAAAATGATTATGCAACTTAATGAAAACATTCGAGAAAAAGGTCATACACAAGACGCTATTATTAATATTCTAGCGAATACTACTGAACTACGAGATAATGAAACAGGAGCGCATTTAAACCGCACAACAGAGTACGTAAGACTGATTGTGGAAAGGTTGAAAGAAACTGGAAAATATGATCTTAGTGAAGATTATGCAACTAGTATCATAAAAGCTGCAAAATTACATGATATTGGTAAAGTAGGAATTGAAGACAGCATTTTATTAAAACCTGGTCGCTTAACTTTAGATGAATTTAAGAGAATGAAAGAACATACAACAATTGGTGCATCAATGATCGAAAAAGCGATGAAGGATTTAACTGATGAATCAAAATCCCTTGCAACAGCAAAAGAAGTGGTCCATTATCATCATGAAAGATGGGATGGAAATGGATATCCAAAAGGCCTTAAAGGAGAAGAAATTCCTTTATCTAGCAGGATCATGGCAATTGCAGATGTTTATGACGCTTTGATTTCACGAAGAACTTACAAAGATCCATTTAGCCATGATGTAGCAATGACAATTTTAAAAAATGATACAGGAGTATATTTTGATCCAAATATTATGAAATTGTGTGCTGATATTTTTGATCAATTCGCTGTAATTGCGGATACTCATCGTGATGAAGAAAAATAATTTATTAAAAGTATTGACATCTGTAAGCGGATACAGTACTATACATTCAAGGATTGTAACTCTCTTGAGGCATTACCCAAAAACAAGTTTGTTTTTTGGTTGTGAAAGAGAGTTTTTTAATTATTTAGTGAGGTGATAGGGGATGGATGTAATCAAAAAGATCAACAACAATGTAGTCTTGTGTGTTGATTCAAACGGAAAAGAACTTATTGCCTTTGGAAAAGGAATAGGATTTCCTGCAATTCCGTATATTTTAAATGATTTAGCTTTAATTGATAGAACATTCTACTGTATCAATCAAGAATATCTACATTTATTGAAAGAAATACCTGAGCAGATATTTAAATTATCCGCAAGAATATTTGATTATGCAAGACAAGAGATACATGTGGAAATTGATGATAGTCTATATTTTACTCTAGTAGATCACATTAACTTTGCTTATATTCGGGCTCAACAGAACATGTATTTAAAAACCAGACTTTCCTATGATATTCAAGCCTATTATCGTGATGAAATGGAAGTAGGAAAATGGGCAGTAAAATATTTAAATAAAGAGCTTAATGTGATGTTTCCCAATGATGAAGCCAGCAATATCGCAATGCATGTCGTAGAGGCTGAAAACAGAACTTCAGTTCAGGATAATATCGAAGACAGTGAAACTATTGTCAAGGATGTCACTGATATTATTCAGGAAGAGTTCAATATAAAAATCGATATGGAAAAGTTTAATTATTCAAGGTTTGTTTCTCATTTACAGTACTTATTACTAAGAAGTAAAAAAGATGAAAGTATCGTTAGCGAAAATCGTGCTATGTTTGATGCGATAAAAATAGAGTATCCAAAAGCGTATACTTGTGCCAAAAGAATCAAAGTGTATTTTACAGAAAAGCTAAATTGGACATTAAGTGATGAAGAACTGCTTTACTTAATGCTTCATATCAATCGATTATGTTTTAGAGAGGATTGTAACCGATAGGGCATTACCTCATATAAACGACTAATTTTTTAGTTTTTTATATGAGGTTTTATTTTTGGAAAATTCATGGTGGTGTGGCCACACATCATGTGTTTCATAAATTAAAAAAGGAGAAAAATATGGCAAAAAACTATAAAGAGTTTGCAGCTTCTTTACTTGAAAAAGTAGGGGGAAAAGACAACGTAACTAGCGTTACACATTGTATGACACGACTAAGATTTAATCTAAAAGATGAAAGCATTGCGAAAGATGAAGAGCTAAAATCGATATCTGGCGTTATTGGAGTCGTCCATTCTGGTGGACAGCTTCAAATCATCGTAGGACAAGATGTTCCGAAAGTATATGAACAAGTATGCAGTATTGGAGGATTTACGAAATTAACCGCAATTGATGAAAAATTGGATGGCACAAAACAAAAGATGACTCTTAAAGATGTTGGAAGCTGGATCATGGATTACATGTCCTCAAGTATGGTAGGTCTGATTCCTGTGATGGTTACAGCTGCAATGTTTAAAACAGTATTGGTCCTAATTGGTCCAGATATGTTGAAACTAATTAGTGCGGAAAGTGATTTATATCAATTGCTTGGATTCCTCTATGATGCAGGATTCTACTTCTTCCCAATTTATATTGGATATACAGCAGCACTTAAGCTAAAAGTTACTCCGGTATTAGGAATGTTTATGGGAGCAGTGCTTTTGTCGCCAGGATTTGTGGCATTAGCGGGACAACCGTTTTCTGTTTATGGCATTCCAACTACAGTAGTGAATTATTCTCAATCAGTATTTCCTGTGTTGTTGTCAATGTTGGCATTAAGTGTTGTAGAAAAACAGGTAAAGAAAATTATGCCAACGACATTATCTACAATCTTCACTCCATTTGTAACGATGGTTATTATGGTTCCAATTGCATTATGTTTCTTAGCTCCACTTGGCGGAGTTTTAGGGAATTATATTGGTGCAGCACTAATTTGGATCGGTAACCATGGAGGATTCTTGGGTGTAGCAGTGATTGCTGCAGTGTGGGAATTCTTGGTTATGACAGGAATGCATATGGTTGTGGGGATGGCAGGACTTACAATGATTTTTACCCAAGGATATGAAGGATGTGTCATTGTTGCGGGATCATGTGCTACATGGGCAGCATATGGCTTGGCATTAGGTGCATTTTTCCGTATTAAAAACAAACAAGAAAAAGCATTAAGTCTAGGATATTTTGTGTCAGGGATTTTAGGTGGTGTGACAGAGCCTGCATTGTTTGGAATTGGATTCAAATACAAAAAACCATTCATCGCATTAATGATCGGTGGATTTGCAGGTGGATTATATTCTGGAATTATGAAAGTTACAGTTCACATCTTTGGTGCGACAAACTTTTTAGGAGCATTAGGTTATGTTGCAGGCGGAACTTCAAACCTGATCCATGGAGTTATCGGATGTTTGATTTCAATGATCGTTACTGCGGTATTGACTTATATGTTCGGATTTGATAAAAATAGTTCAGTAGTAACAGGAGAATAAATATGAAAAAATTATTAGTGAGAGCGGATGATTTAGGCTACAGTGAAGCAGTCAATTATGGTATTGCGAAAAGCGTGAAATGTGGAATCGTAAAAAGCGTGGGTATTATGACAAATATGGTTGCAGTACAGCATGGTTGGGATCTTGTAAAAGACTGTAATATTAGTTTTGGACAACACACGAATATTTGTGTGGGCAAGCCAATTACAGACCCTAAACTCATTCCAAGCATCACTAATGAAAATGGTGAATTCAAAACATCAAAAGAATATCGAAATGCAGAAAAAGATTTCGTTGTTTTCGATGAAGTCATGCTTGAAATCGAAGCTCAATTAAAAAGATTTATAGAACTTACTGGACAAAAACCTGCCTATTTTGAGGGGCACGCAGTATCGAGTGCAAATTTCTTTAAGGCACTTGAAACTGTTGCGGAAAAGCATGGGCTTAAATATTCTGGTATCACCTTTGGAGATAAACTAATGAGGGTTGGTGGCTCAAATGTATATATGCATATGGAAAGCATGAAACCAGATTACGATCCTAAAGCAGAAATACGAAAATTAATCGACAATCTACATGAGGATGCTGTTGATGTCATGATTCTTCATCCAGGATATTTGGATGACTATATTTTAAAAAACTCATCTTTAACAACTCCTCGAGTTTTAGAGGTGGAAATGGCATGTGATCCAGAAGTAAAAAAATGGATTGAAAATGAAAATATAAATCTGACAGAGTACAAAGAAATATAAGTAATTGAAGCGGTAAGCCTTTTTGGGTTTATCGTTTTTTTCTCATTATTGTTTCTATTTTACTAAAGTTTTACTATGTTCTCCACATCTTTTCCACAACTTGCAGTTTTAAAAAAGGTATCGTTAAATTTTTCAGAATACAAGTAGTAGGAGGGATTATTCCTATGAAAGAAAAACTGAATTTAAGTATTACAAATGATTTTCTATTTAAAGAATTTTTTAGAACGCAAAACAGTGAAGGAGAATACATATTCCTTAAATCTCTGGTTGAATCATTATTGAACCAACCAGTAGATCACATCGAACTTAAGCCTACAGAAATCAATGGAGATGATCTTACAGCTAAAGATATTCGACTAGATTTGTTGGCGAAAATTAATCAAGATAAAAATGTGAATCTTGAAATGCAGACTGCTAGTGGGCTTATGGAAGTGGCTAACCGAGCAGTGATCTATTTGTGTCAAATACTATTGGATCAACAGAGTAAAGGGATAGCTTATTCAGATTTTAATGAGACTCACGTTGCCTTCTTTGTGTTGAAAAATTCATTCCCTAAAGATGCCTATTATCATCAACATTTTCGCTTCACTTCAGTCGCCGGGATCACCTTGACAAACGTTGCAAATATACATATCATTGAGGTATATAATGGTTTCATGCAGCAAATTGAAATTGTTGATATGACAATGTTATTGAAGTGGATATACTTTATGTTGTATCGACAAGGAACAGAAAATGAAAAGATTATGAATGTAATTGAAAGCGAAGACATACTGAAGGAGGGACTCAAAGTGTTTAATGAACTTACACAAGATGAAATCATGAAAGATAGAGCTTTTGCCAGACAAAAATGGGAGAGAGATATCGCTCAATTAAAGTATGAAGGAAGACAAGAAGCACTTGCTGAAGGCAGGATTGAAGGTTTGGCTGAAGGAAGAATGCTTGCTGTTTTAGAGATGGCTAAAAACATGCTTTCTTTGAATGTAGATGTTGATATCATCATGAAAGCTACAGGACTTACATCAGCACAAATTGAAGAATTAAAAGAATAAGAAACAAAATGACAAGCCTTTGATTGGTTTGTCATTTTTGTAAATAGTATTAATAGAATTTGTGTTTTGTTTTTGGTATAATTTTATCGCAAAAGGGGGATGACTATGAATCAACTAATTTGGTATCCAAAATGCAGTACTTGTCAAAGTGCAAAAAAAGCATAGATCAGTGTCGAATAGAATATGAATTAAGAGATATCGTAAAAGAACCTTTGACTAAAGAAGAACTGAAAGAAATTATAGATAGAAGCGGTTTTGATATTAAAAAATTCTTTAATACTTCAGGTTTAAAATATAAAGAACTAAATTTAAAAGATAAGTTACCAAATTTAACTGAAGAGGAAAAAATTGAATTGTTGGCAAGTGATGGAATGCTTGTAAAAAGACCGATCTTGTTAGTGAATGGGAATGTGATCATCGGTAAAAAAGAAAAGGAATATGAAGAGGTGATACGATGAAGAACACAACGAAAAAAATGGCTTTTATTGCTATATTTGCAGCAGTAAATTTTGTGACATTCAGTTATGGTAAAATAGATATTCCTTTAGCAGCAGGGACAAACATAGCGATCCATGTTGCAAATGCGATAGTGGTTGTGTCAAGTTTACTTTTAGGACCAATTGAAGGAGGTCTTGCAGGTGGAATTGGACTTGCAATTGCTGACTTATTGGATCCAAAATATGTTGTTTCAGCTCCAAAAACCTTTATACTTAAATTCTTAATCGGTTTTATTGCAGGAACAGTTGCTAAAAAGATGAAATTACAGGCAGCGAATGATTTAGAATGTCATCGCATCGTCATTATCAGCTCAATTGCAGGATTAGGATTTAATGTACTTGCAAATCCTGTTGTAAGTTATATTTATCAAAAATATATTTTAAGAGTAGGGTCTGACGCAGCAAAAATTATTATAGGATGGACAAGTGGGGTCACATTATTTAATGCAGTAATATGTGTGTTCGTAGCTTATATTCTATATATGTCTTTAAGAAAACCGTTTAATTCTATATATCGTAAGTAGTCATAGAATTGCACAAAGAATGGATTTTTGATATACTTTGCTTAATTGAGGGCTGTTTATGAAAATTAACGAATCAAATGAAAACTATTTAGAAACTATTTTGATTCTAGAAGAAAATAATCAACAAGTTCGTATGAGTGACATAGCGAAGCATTTAAATGTGAGCAAGCCTAGTGTCAATAAAGCGATGAGTATTTTAAAAGAAGAAGGTTATATTCTTCAACAAAAATATGGATCAATTTTGTTGACAGAAGAAGGACGAAATTATGCAACAAAGGTATATGAAAGACATAGTTTGTTTCTAAGATTTTTCACTGAAATACTAAAAATTGATGAAGATATCGCTGAAGAAGATGCTTGTCATGTGGAACATTGTATTAGTGATATTACAATGGAAAGCTTAAAAAAATATTTGAATGAAGTTTTAGATAATCAAGATAAATAACGATGAACCCTGAATATCGGGGTTCTTTATATAAGGGGAGTCTTATGGAAATTAATTTAGAAATCAAAACATATATTGAAGAAAATATTATTCCAAAGTATCGTGAATTTGATAAAGCGCATAATTTAAGCCATGTGAACAAGGTGATTTCAAATAGTTTAAAGATTGCCCAGGATTATGATGTTGATATGGATCAAGTTTATGTAATTGCAGCCTATCATGATTTTGGGCTTTGTCAGGGACGAGAAAATCATGAGAAAAATTCAGCAATTAGTCTTTTAAATGATGATCAATTAAAGAAATGGTTTAATGAAGAAATATTGACAAGAATGGCTCAGGCAGTTGAAGATCATAGAGCTTCCAATGATTATGAACCTCGTAGTATTTATGGAATGATCGTATCTGAATCTGATAGAGATATCGATTATTGGACAATATTAACAAGGACAATTCAATATAGTTTAAAGAATTATCCTGATTATGATTTTGAACAACATTTAGAACGTACTTATTTTCATATTAAAAACAAATATGGTGAAGGTGGTTATCTTAAATTGTGGTTAGCGACTGAGGACAATCAAAGGAATCTTCAAATATTAAGAGAACACTCACTTACTAAAGAAGGACTCCGTAATGATTTTGAAAAGGTATATAATGAGTGTATTGATTAATTATAGTAGTCTTTTTCAATGATGTATTTAATTGACAAATTTTTACATTCATTATAAATACTGATCGATTCAAGTTAGTCTTGACAAAAAATAATAACTATTCTAATATAAAATTGTAGTTCGGAATTGTGATTATTAAGTTAAGCAAGACCTGTTTACATGATTTTTTATGTGAATAGGTCTTTTTTGTAAATTTTTAGTGTTTGGAGGAATAATAATGACTATATATGCAGTTGCAAAAGGAATAAAAAAAGAACTTGAAATTGTTGAGGATGAAGCATTTTCACAAAAAATGCTTGGAGATGGATTAGCAATCACTCCAGAGGAAGGATGTGTTTATGCTCCTTGCGATGCCACGGTAACAATGATATTTCCTACTAATCACGCTATTGGATTAACACTTGAAAATAACGCAGAGGTTTTGATCCATATTGGTATTGATACGGTTGAATTGAATGGTGGAACTTTTGTATCAAAATTAAAAATGGGGGATGTTGTAAAGAAAGGAGATCTTTTAGTTGAGTTTGACCTAAATCTGGTGAAGTCTTTAAAGTTTAATACTGATATCATGGTAACGATTACTAATGGTTCAAATTATTCGATTAAAAAAACAAAATATGAGATTTTAGGTTTGAATGACATACTGATGGAAGTGACAAGCGGAGATGAAATACAAAATTATAAAAGTTTTGAATAATAATGCCGTATTAAGTTTAGATGACCAAAATGAAGAAATCATCGTTAAGGGAAAAGGGTTGGCTTTTAAAAAACAGATAGGAGATATTCTTGATAATAATCTGATTGATAAGATTTTTATTTTAGGAAACCCCAATGTGAAAAGAAAATATCAAGAGCTCATTATTTCAATACCCAATGATATTTGTGATGTATGTGCAGAACTAATCGAATTTATTCAAGGTAAAATCGAAACAAAACTGAATGATAATATTTATGTAACTTTAACTGACCATATTGCAAATTTGATTGAACGTATCCAAATGGGAATATCATTTAATAATTCTTTACTATGGGATGTCAAAAGAATATATAAAAAAGAATACGCTATAAGTGTTGAAGTAGTTGAAAAGCTTAAAGAAGCATTTCACATCAACATTGATGAAGATGAAGCTTGCTTTATTACTTTACATATTGTTAATGCTGAAATGGATGGGAATATCCATGATACTTATGAAATCACATCGATGATAGAGGATGTTTATGATATAGTTGTTAGTTATTTTAATTTGAAAACCGACAAAGAAGGAATTAATTATACAAGATTTATCATGCATTTACGGGTGTTTTTTGAAAGAATATTTAATAAAGAACATATTCAAAATGAAAAAAGTGAAGAGTTGCTCAATACATTGAAAGAAAAATACTCAAAACAATATGAATGTGTTATGCAAATAATGAAATATGTGACAAATCGTTATGATGAGATTGTAGATGGAGAAGTTTTATATTTATTGGTTCATGTTATTAAGTTAACGGAACAATAATGCAATAAATAAAAAATAGAAGGGGGTGTGTTGTTTTTTACTGGATAGTGACAGTTCGGCTGGCTAGACCTTTTATTTAGTAATTTGATTATTAAATGGAGGAAAAAAAATGAATACAAAAGATTTAGCAAGAAAAATCGTCGACATCGTTGGGAATGAAGCCAACGTCAACTTCGTACAGCACTGTGCAACAAGACTTCGTTTTACGTTAAAGAATGAAGATCAAGTTGATCTAGAAGTTTTGAAACAATTGGATGGTGTTGCGGGGACAGTTTACAAAGGTGGACAACTGCAATTAATTATCGGACCAGATGTAGCATATCTTTATGATGAAGTTATTAAGCTTATGCCAAATAAAAAAGGTGGAGAAGTAGATGATAATGGGAATGCAGTACAAGAAGTTGAAAAAGAAAAATTAACGTTTAAAAAAGCAGGGTCAAATGTTTTAAGTGCCATTTCAGGATGTATCATTCCATTAATTCCGATTATTGTTTCAGCATCATTGATCAAAATGCTTGCGACAGTTTTAGGACCGTCTATGTTGAATGTAATCACTACAGATAACAATTTATATACATTATTAAGTTTTGCTGGAGATGCAGGTTTCTATTTCTTGCCGATTTATATCGGATATACTGCGGCTAAGTATTTTAAAGTAACACCTGTGATGGGAATGTTTATGGCTGCTATTATGTTGCATCCAACGCTAGTTGGCCTTGTTTCATCAGGCGTGCAATTTGATGTTTATGGTATCCCTATGACAATGGTGAACTATGCTAGTTCAACTTTACCAATCATTTTAATTGTTTGGATTATGTCTTATGTTGAAAAAACATTCAATAAATTTGTACCAACTGCAATTAAAATGGTGTTTGTACCATTACTTACTATGTTGGTGATGTTACCGATTGCATTATGCATTGTTGGACCTCTTGGAACACTGATGGGAAATGCATTTACAAATATGATGTTTGGAATTGCTTCATTTGGAGTAGTAGGGCGTATTTTAGTTGCAGGATTATCTGGTGGCTTATGGAATGTTTTGGTTTTATGCGGAATGCATTTAACTTATTATATTGCAGGGCTACAATTATTCTTTGCCAATGGATTTGATTCATTGATTATGCCTGGAACTGTTTCAGCAACTGTTGCAGTAGCAGGGATGACAGTTGGTGCATTGCTACGTTTAAAAGATAAAGAAAATAGAGGATTAACACTTGGATATCTTATTTCTCATGTTATTGGTGGAGTTACAGAACCATCTATTTTTGGTATCGGAATCAAATACAAAAAGCCATTCTTCTTCGCATGTGTTGGTGGATTTGCAGGAGCAATTTATTATGCTGTAATGAATACAGGAGTATATACAATGGCAGCTTCAGCTAATTTTATGTGTTTTGCAGGTTTCTTAGGATCGACTTCTGCAAACATGATCAACGGATTTATTGGAGGAGCTATTGCCTTTGTAGTGGCTGCGGGGTTAACTTACTCATTTGGTTTCCCTAAAGAAGATACAAAGTAGGACAAAGGGTTTATGGAAAGTAAATTCAAAAACATATTCACACCAATCAGAATCAACAAAATGATTCTTAAAAATAGAGTGATTGCTTTATCTGGTGTTTCTGCAGATACAGTAAAGATGTTCGGCGGTGTTACAGCTGCCGAACAAATCGCAAAAGGCGGAGCATCTTTGATCGTGACTTGTATGGCTGATGTAGATGAGCCAAAAAGCAATTTTTATCCAGGATCACAATATACACTTCGAAAATCGGAAAGAGATAAAATCAGATCATATGTGAACAGAATCCATCAATATGGGGCAAAATACATGTTGGAAATCGATCATGTAGGTGAATACTATCGAGCAGAAGAAAATGATTTTTCCTTTGGAACATCGGATAAGATCAATGAAAAAGGAATTCATGTCAAAGCAATTAATGAAAATGAAATGGAATACTTAGCGAAAGCCTTTGCGAAAACTGCAAAAGATGCGATTGAGCTCGGTTTTGATGCAATTCTATTTGATTGTAGTGGTGGCTGGCTGGTTTCTCAGTTTATTTCACCATTCTATAACAAAAGAACAGATGAATATGGAGGGCCAATCGAAAACAGAAGTAAATTTCCACAGATGATTTTAAGAGAAATCAGAAAAGTGACAGGAAAAGATTTTCCGATTATGGTGGGAATTTCTGCAAATGAATATTTTGAAACCGATAGTACTCCTTTTGAAGATATCATTAAATTAATAAAAATATTAGAAAAAGATGTGGATGGAGTTATTGTAGGTTGTGGTAATGATCAAACTCGTCTGCAAATGACTAAAGGAGTTTCTACAAATTTAGAAAAATTCTTAATGAACCGAGAATATACTCAAGCATTAAAAAAAGAAGTTTCGATTCCTATTGTATTGACCAATGGAGTGCGCTTACCGCAAGAGGCTGAAGAAGCTTTAGAAAATGATGAAGCAGATATGATTGGAATGTGTAGACCGCTATTAGCAGATTATAATTGGGTGAATAAAGCAAAAGAAAACAAGGAACAAGATATTACACCTTGTTTAAGGTGTAATCAATGTTTCCATATTTCAACAGACTGTAAACACGTAGGCTGTTCAGTGAATCCTTATTACACACAAACACCAGTACATTATGTAACGCCGATTCACTCAGCTATAGTTAAAAAGAAAGTGGTAGTTATAGGTGCTGGTCCTGCAGGAATAAGTGCAGCACTAGCAGCAGATCAGTGTGGTCATGAAGTTATGCTTATTGAAAAGAAATCTGAAGTTGGCGGATTATTAATTTCTATTTCAAAAGAGCATTTCAAAAAAGAAATAAAAGATTATCTGAATTACTTAAAATACCAGATTAATAAATCGAATATTAAATTAGAACTAAACTGTGAGGCAACACCAAGTTATATTAAATCTCTAAATCCAAATAGGATTATTGTAGCTATTGGTGCAAAAGAAAATGTATTGTCTTTTGATTGTGATCGACAAATACTTACGGCAACACAAGCAATCAATAATCCTGAGAAAATTGGAAACAATATTGTGATCATTGGCGGTGGAACTGTTGGAGTCGAATTAGCAGTTGGTTATGGACTTATAGATAATAAAAATGTTTCGATTGTTGAAATGTCTTCTGAACTTGCGAGTACAGCAAATTTGATTTATAGACCTGCTTTGTTGGATAGAATAGAAAAATCAGATAAAATCAAAGCTTTTACCAATACGCAAGTGGTAGGAATCAATAATGAAGGAATAATTATTGAACATGAAGGTATACAAACGATTCTAACTGCAGATACAGTAATTGCATCGGTTGGAATGAAGCCAAAACATGATGAAGCTTTCTCTTTCTTTGGTATTACAGAAGAGACATTAGTTGTAGGAGATTGTGAAAAATCAGGAAATATTATAGATGCTACTTTCAGTGGACATACTAGCGGGGTGAATGCGTAATGAAATATCCGAATTTATTCAGACCTTTACGAGTGAAAAATCTTATCTATAAAAATCGTATCGTATGTACTCCAATGGGGACAGTTCCTACTCACACGATTTTATCATCTACAGACTATGGAACGGTAAGTGGATATGATAAGTCACAAGGCGGAAGTGCCATGATGAATATGACATATCATGGAAGTCAAAGGGAAAAATCATTTGAATTATGTGGGGGAGATCCTTTTAATAAATATGAAATGGATATTCTAAGAGAAGAGCTGTCTGTACATAAAGCGGCCGGTGCTCTTGTCAGCATGGGGGTTGCTTTTCCGTGGCATTATGAAGGTATACTTTACACACCGACAGGAAAACCATTTGCTGGAAGGTCAGCAAAAAAAATCACCACGGAAATCATTGAAGCACAATTAGATGTTATTGAGGAAAAGTGCAGAAAAGTGAAATGGTTTGGGTTTGATAGTTTAGTGGCAGATCTATCCTGTGATACGATGATTCCACAATTTTTAGCACCAGGTTTCAATAATCGTGATGACCAGTGGGGTGGAGGTTTTGAGAATAGAGCTAGGGCTGGGGTAAAATTCATTGAACGTGCAAGAAAAGCAGTAGGCGATGACTTTGTGATCGAGCTTAGAATGAGTGCTGAATTATGCGTACCTGGTTCTTACTCATTTGAGGAACTATGTCAATTTGTAGGATTGGTTAAAGACAAGATTGATATTCTAAATATTATGGTAGGCATGGATGAGGTTCATGAAGGTTCTGTCAAAATGTGCCCAATGATCTTTGAAGAACATATGGGAAATGTGAAGTATGCTAAAAAATTGAGAGAATTATTTCCAGATCTTTTGATCAACTTATGCACTGGAATCATGAGTCCAGAAGAAGGAGAATGGATTTTGAATAATGACTGGGCAGATCTAATTACCTATGGTCGTTCTTTAAATGCAGATCCTTATTGGCCGATCAAAGCACAATCGGGATTTGAAGAAGATATAGTGCCTTGTATTCGTTGTAACCAATGTTATAATGCAGCAACCAAACATTTCAATACTGCCTGCTCCGTGAACCCTCGCTATCGAAGAGAAAATAGAGTGCCTTTAAAACTTGAAAAGACCCAATCTTCTAAAAAAATAGTTGTCATTGGCAGTGGACCAGCGGGAATAAAAGCGGCACTTACTGCTTGTGAAAAAGGACATATGGTAACATTGATTGAAAAGGAAAGTGTTGTAGGTGGAATGTTGAATGTTGCAGATCTTGGAAAATATAAACAAGATCTAAGGCGCTATCATCAATATCTTGTCAACCAACTAAGTAAATCAAATGTAAATGTGGTTCTTAATAAAAAAGCTGATAAAGATTATATAGCTCAATTAAATCCTGATGCGATTATTGTGGCGATTGGCTCAACTCCTAAAAAAATTGAAATCAAAAATAATGGACAAGTTCCAGTTGTTCAAATGATCGATTATTTAAAGGAAGAAAAAGATTATGGAAATAATATTGTGATTGTCGGAGGCGGATCTGTTGGCTGTGAAGAAGCATTACGATTGGCAGATGCAGGAAAGCAAGTACATATTATTGAGTTTTCTGATCAACTCGCTAAGAAAGCAAATGTATTGTATAAGGAATCATTAAAGCAACATCTTGAATCAAATCAAAATAATATTACGATTCATTTAAATAGTTCAATTGTTGATTTAAACAAAAATGGAGCAACTTTAAATGATGGTTCAATAATTTCTGTTGATGTTGTGTTAATTTCTGTGGGGTTTGTTTCGAAAATAGATGAAGTAGAAACATTCTTCGGTATCGTTCCGGCTACTTATTATGTAGGAGACTGCAAGACAGTAGCAAGTATTATGGAAGCTACAAACGAGGCTTATTTTATTGCATCCTCAATCCAATAAGAAATGAAAAAAGAGTGCTATTCTTGTAAAATATTATTAATTTACTAGATTAGCACTTTAATTTTGGACGATCAAATAAAAAAGTCCTATTTAACAACGTTTTTGAATAAAAAATTGTTGACAGTGAAATAATGTTCCTGTATGATTAATCATGCTTAGCGACTATTGGGTTTCCTATGTGGAAACTTATTATTAGGCTAGAGTATGGCACACACGGAAATGTGTGCATAAAAAGATTCGAAAGGAGAAAGAATATGCCAACAATCAATCAGCTAGTTCGTAAGGGTCGTACTAATAAAGTATGGAAATCTAAATCACCTGCTTTAAATAGAGGTTACAACTCATTACAAAGAGAAACAACAACGCTTACTTCACCTCAAAAAAGAGGAGTTTGTACACGTGTTGGGACTATGACACCAAAGAAACCAAACTCTGCGTTACGTAAATATGCTCGTGTACGTTTGAGCAACAACATGGAAGTTACAGCATACATTCCAGGAATCGGGCACAACCTACAAGAACATAGTGTTGTACTAATTCGTGGAGGACGTATTAAAGACTTACCAGGGGTTCGTTATCACATCATACGTGGAACACTTGACTGCGCTGGAGTAAACAACCGTTTACAATCTCGTTCTTTATACGGAACAAAGAAACCAAAAGCTAAGAAATAGTAGTAACTAAATTAGGAGGAAATTAAAATGCCAAGAAAAGGGTTTATCGCAAAAAGAGATGTATTGCAAGATCCAATCTACAATTCTAAATTGGTTACTCGTTTAATCAATAAGATCATGATCGATGGTAAACGTGGAGTTGCTCAAACAATTCTATATAACGCATTCGACATTGTAGAAGAAAAAACCGGCCGTCAACCAATGGAAGTGTTTGAACAAGCATTAGAAAACATTATGCCATTGTTAGAACTAAAAGTTCGTCGTGTTGGAGGAGCTAACTACCAAGTACCAGTTGAAGTATCAAGCGAAAGACGTTTGACTTTAGGACTTCGTTGGTTAGTAAACTACAGCCGCTTACGTCATGAAAAAACTATGGAACAAAGACTTGCAGGAGAAATTATTGACGCTGCAAACGGAAGTGGAGCATCTGTTAAGAAGAAAGATGATACACACCGTATGGCAGAAGCTAATAAAGCATTTGCACACTACCGTTGGTAGAAGAAAGGAGTGTTTAGATTATGGCACGCGAATATTCATTATTGAATACTAGAAATATCGGTATCATGGCTCACATCGATGCTGGTAAAACGACTACAACTGAACGTATCCTTTATTATACTGGGGTAACTCACAAAATTGGGGAAACGCATGATGGTTCAGCTCAAATGGACTGGATGGCACAAGAACAAGAACGTGGGATTACCATTACTTCAGCGGCTACAACAGCTCATTGGAATGGACACCGTTTAAACATTATCGATACTCCAGGTCACGTTGACTTCACTGTTGAAGTTGAACGTTCACTACGTGTATTAGATGGTGCAGTAACTGTACTTGATTCAAAAGCTGGGGTAGAACCTCAAACAGAAACAGTTTGGCGTCAAGCGTCAAATTATCGTGTTCCTCGTATCGTATTCTGTAACAAGATGGATGCGACTGGGGCAGACTTCAGAATGGCAGTAAAAACTATCGGAGATCGTTTAGGGGCAAAAGCTGCACCAATTCAACTTCCAATCGGAGCTGAACAAACTTTCCGTGGAATTATTGACATTATTGAAAGAAAAGCATTCATGTATAAGAATGACTTAGGAACTGACATTGAAGAAACAACAATTCCAGCTGATTTAGTTGATGAAGTTGAAACATTACGTGCAGACTTAATTGAAAAAATCGCAGATTATGATGATGAATTAATGATGAAAGTTCTTGAAGGTGAAGATCCAACAATCGATGAAATCAAAGCTGCTGTCCGTAAAGGAGTTATCAGTTCTGAATTCTTCCCAGTATTGTGTGGTTCTGCATACAAAAACAAAGGAGTTCAATTAATGCTTGATGCAGTAGTTGCTTACTTACCTTCTCCACTTGATATTCCTGCAATCGAAGGAACTCTTGAAAGCGGTGAAGTAGAAGCAAGACATGCAGATGATAGTGAACCATTCTCAGCATTAGCATTTAAAGTTATGACTGACCCATTCGTAGGGCGTTTAACTTACTTCCGTGTGTATTCAGGAACTGTTACATCAGGAAGCTACATATTGAATGCAACTAAAGACAAACGTGAACGTTTCGGACGTATCGTGCAAATGCATGCCAACAGCCGTAAAGAAATCACTGAAGTTTATGCAGGAGATATTGCTGCAGCAGTTGGTCTAAAAGATACAACTACTGGAGATACACTTTGTGATGAAAAACACCCAATTATTCTTGAATCTATGGTGTTCCCTGAACCAGTTATCCAAATGTCTGTAGAACCTAAAACAAAAGCAGACAGCGATAAAATGGGACTTGCACTTTCTAAACTTGCTGAAGAAGATCCAACATTCAAAACTTATACTGATGAAGAAACTGGACAAACAATCATTGCCGGAATGGGTGAATTACATCTTGACGTTCTAATCGATCGTATGCGCCGTGAATTCAAAGTAGAAGCTAACGTTGGAGCACCTCAAGTAGCTTACCGCGAAACAATTCGTCAAGCTGCTGAGTGTGAAGGTAAATTCGTTCGTCAATCTGGTGGACGTGGACAATATGGACATGTTTGGATCAGATTTGAACCGAATGAAGAAGGTAAAGGATTTGAATTCGTGGATGGTGTAGTTGGAGGAACTGTTCCTCGTGAATACATTAAACCAACATTAGATGGTTTAACAGCTGCATTAAACAATGGATTACAATATGGATATCCAATTGTAGATATCAAAGCAACATTATTCGATGGATCGTACCATGAAGTCGATTCCTCTGAAATGGCGTTTAAAATTGCTGCATCAATGGCTTTAAAAGAAGCTGGTAAGAAATGTAAAGCAGTTTTACTTGAACCAATCATGGGTGTTGATGTTACGGCTCCAGCTGAATATATGGGATCTGTCATGGGCGACATTACTAAACGTCGTGGACAAATCCGTGAACAAGAAGAAAGAAACAATGCAATTACAGTAAGAGCATTTGTACCACTTTCTGAAATGTTCGGTTATGCAACAGACTTACGTTCATATACTCAAGGACGTGGAAGTTATGTAATGCAAATGGATCATTATTCTGAAGTTCCAAAGAGCATTGCAGAAAAAGTTGCTAAAAAAGGCGCTAACGAAGAATAATCAACTTGATTTATTTTAGCGTTTATCTTAAAATGAGTATGGTTAAATAAAATTTAAATACAGGAGGAATTTGCAATGGCAAAGGAAAAGTTTGACAGATCGAAAGCGCACGTTAACGTCGGAACTGTTGGTCACGTTGACCACGGTAAAACAACATTAACTGCTGCTATTACAAACGTATTAGCTAAAAAAGGTGGAGCTGTAGCTAAAGCTTACGACCAAATTGATGGAGCACCAGAAGAAAAAGCTCGTGGGATCACTATTAATACATCACACGTAGAGTACCAAACAGAAACTCGTCACTATGCACACGTTGACTGCCCAGGACATGCTGACTATGTAAAAAACATGATCACAGGTGCTGCACAAATGGATGGTGCTATTCTAGTTGTTGCGGGAACTGATGGACCAATGCCACAAACTCGTGAACATATCCTTCTTTCTCGTCAAGTAGGTGTACCTAGAATTGTTGTATTTATCAACAAATGCGACATGGTTGATGATGAAGAACTAATCGACTTAGTTGAAATGGAAGTTCGTGAATTATTAACAGAATATAACTTTGATGGAGATAACACACCAGTAATCCGTGGATCTGCATTAAAAGCTTTAGAAGGTGATCCAGTTTGGGTTGCTAAAGTTGAAGAACTAATGGATGCAGTTGATAGCTATATCCCTGAACCAGCTCGTGAAGTTGACAAACCATTCTTAATGTCAGTTGAAGACGTTTTCACAATCACTGGTCGTGGAACTGTTGCTACTGGACGTGTTGAACGTGGTGTTCTTAAACTTTCTGAAGAAGTTGAAATCGTTGGTATCCATGATACTAAGAAAACAGTTGTTACTGGAATCGAAATGTTCCGTAAACTATTAGACTTCGCTTCAGCTGGAGACAACATCGGAGCATTGCTTCGTGGTGTTAACCGTGATGAAGTTGAACGTGGACAAGTATTAGCTAAACCAGGAAGCGTTAAACCACACTCTCACTTTAAAGCACAAGTTTATGTACTTTCTAAAGAAGAAGGTGGACGTCATACTCCATTCGTATCTAACTACCGCCCACAATTCTATTTCCGTACTACTGACGTAACTGGAGTAATCCAATTACCAGAAGGAACAGAAATGGTTATGCCTGGCGATAACATCGTTATGGAAGTTGAATTGATCGCTCCAATCGCTATCGAAAACAATACTAAATTCTCTATCCGTGAAGGTGGACGTACAGTAGGTTCTGGAAGCGTTACTGAAATTATTAAATAATTTTAGTTAAAACTTATGATTTAAGGCACAAATTCTGTGCCTTTTTCTTTGATTTGCCTTGAAGTTTATGCTTAAAGTGATAAACTGAATAATGTATTTATATGAGGAGATAGAATTTAAAATGGAACATTTATTTCACACTGCAATTTCATTTGTTGAAAGCTCAATGTATTTATGTGGAGAAATTGCAATTATTGTATTTGAAGTAATAGGACTTGGTATTATTGTTTTAGCAGGTATAAAAGGAATTGCTGCACTTTCTAAAAAAAGCGTAGATACTTCACTTCTTTTATTAAAAGGTTTTGGATTAGGACTAACATTCTTATTGGGTGGAGAAATCATTAAAACAATGTTTGCCCATGATTTGAATGATGTTTTAGCTCTAGTGGGTATCGTTATTATGCGAGTAGCTTTGGCAATACTAGTTCACTGGGAAAAAGAACATGAACAACACAATGGAGTTCATCAACATTAATTAAAAGATATTTAATTAGAAATAGCGTTTAGAGTATAAAACTCAAAGCGCTATTTTTTTATGTACCTATTTTATTAATGGCTATAAATAATAGCTTGATGAATGATTAACAGTTAATTTCATAATATACCATTAACATTAGAAAAATATGAATTGTTCGAATAAATTAAGCATGTAGATGAATTTGGAAAAGAATATTGGCTAGCTAGAGATTTAAAAATAGTACTAAAAGATGGGATATATTTTTAAATGTTAAAGCACAAGCAATGGATGCTTGTGAAAAATAGCGAATATGATAAATGCTGCAAAAACAGATGTCAGAAATGTAGTCGACTATAAGCTATCGAGATTGGCTTATTGTTTAATTGTGCAAAATACTGATCCAAGTAAAGAAGTATTTACCTTAGTTAAACGTTTTTGTAATAAAAATCGAGTGTATTTATGCGAAAAAGCAATTATTTGTTGAATTAAAAAAGGTGAACCTCTATTTTGAGAGAATAATAATAGTATAAAGCCATTTTTGGTACGGAGGAAAAACTATGAGTAAAATTAAAGTAGTAAACTACGAAACATTCGAAGGAATTAAACATGCAGATGAATTTGGAAATGAATATTGGCTGGCAAGAGAACTGCAGATAGTGTTAGAATACAAAAAATGGCAGAAATTCATAAATGTTATTGAAAAAGCAATGTGCTCGTGTGAAAATAGCAGTTTGGATTCTAATGACCATTTTACCCAAGTGGGTAAAATGGTTAAAACAGGAGACTCTATTAGACAAATCTTAGACTATAGGCTTACTAGATATGCATGCTATCTAATTGTACAAAATGCTGATCCGAGTAAAGAAGTAGTTGCATTAGGTCAAACATATTTTGCGGCACAAACTAGAAAACAAGAGATAAGTGAAATTGAATATGGAAAACTCACTGAAACTGAAAAGAGATTTTATAATCGTAGTATTACTAAAAAAGAAAATTATCTGCTTAATCAAGTTGCTAAAAATGCAGGAGTGAAAAATTTTGACCAATTTCATAATGCAGGATACAAAGGATTGTACAATGGAGAAACTGCTGATGATATATTTAAAAGAAAAAAGTTAAACTATCGGGAAGATATTTTAGACAATATGGGGAGTGACGAGTTGATCGTAAATATGTTTAGAATTTCCCAAACTAAACAAAAAATAGATAATGATAGAATTCAGGGTGAAGAAAATGCAAAACATGCACATTACCAAGTTGGAAAACAGGTGAGACAAACAATTAAAAAACTTGGTGGAACAATGCCTGAAGATTTTCCAACGCCGGAGAAAAGCCTTAAATTATTAGAAAAAGAAGAGAAAAAGATTAAAAGCAGATAAATTATTATTGTTTTGATTGAGCAAATATAAAACGTTTTATTTCTTGAACTTTAGTTAATTACTGTATTATTGGAATATTTTACTTTGGGCATGTATAATAAGGTTAATCACTCTAATAAAAGAAAGGTCAGTCTATGAGAAAAATATTATTATGTTGTGCTGGAGGAATGAGCTCAAGTTTACTAGTTTTAAGAATGAGGCAGGCTGCTGAACAACAAAACTATGAATGTGAAATTGAAACTGATGGCTATATGTGGATTGAGAAAAAGGCTAAAGACGCAGATGTGCTCTTAGTTGGTCCACAAATCCGCCATCATTTACAAAATCTCAGAAAACAAATTTCATGCCCTGTTGAAGTAATCGATATGAAGCTATATGGTACGATGGATGGAGCTGGAGTTCTAGAGGTTGCAAAGAAAATATTAAATGATTAACACAGATCATAAACACACTTCATCGTGTGTTTATGTATTTTGTGATATAATATTTTTGGGTGAAAAAATATGTTTGATCGAATTGGATATAAATTGAATGCAAAAAAATTAATTAAATTAAAAGGTAAAATGTTTATTAATGTTGCCTTTTTAAGTTTAATGATTAGCTTGGCTTGGATAAGTTATGCAGTTGATTTTGAAAACTTGATAGTTTATATATATATTGGAGGATTTCAAATACAAGAATTATTTTGGGCAGAGGCAATTCATTTTTTTAGTATTTTTGTTATAGTTTTACTTATTTGGGAAGTCTTAGTTCAAATACCATTTAAATATGGTATGAAAAATTATTTTTGTGAAGCTTTCTTTGTTCCAGATGAAATTAAATCCAGTGTTTGGATTGGATTTCGAAAAGGTTATTCTAAAATTATGGCAACAGAGCTTATTGCGAATATTATTATTGCATTGGGATATTTATGTTTTATAATACCGGGAATTTATTTTCAATACAGTTATAAATTTATCCCTTACCTATTGAAGGATGAACCTGATCTTCCTCCATTTGAATTAATAAAAAAATCAAAAATGATGATGAAGAAGCATTATTTTGAAATGATTTTCTTAGATATAACATTTTTACCCTATACAATATTGGGGTATATAAGCGGCAGTATAACTAGATTGTATTCAATTCCTTACATTGAACTTGTATATGCACAGGTTTATGAATGGTTAAAAAAAGAATATAAGGAATCAAATGTATGAGTCAAATAAAGACTAATTTAGAACGTTTGACTGATCCGTCTAAAATTATATTAAGTCAACCATCTACAGAGATCGTAAAAATCGAAATCATGAAAAAAACGAAGGGATTTCAAATAAGTAAATATACGAAAACTCAGGTTTTTCACGAAAATATAAATGAAGAAGAATTAAATGATCGAGTAGAAGTATTATTTAATGACTTTAGACAATTGAATGGTTGGAATGATAAAGAGGAATTACAAATTCGCAAATCGAAAAAAGGGAGTTTAGTCTTTATTCACAATCCAATTAAAGAGATAAAAAAGATTGAAGCACACAATCGTAAAAAGAACTATATATTGGAAGAGGGAACGGTGATTGAACCTCTTGTTGATATGGGTATCTTTACGAGTGAAGGTAAAGTTATACAATCGATGTATAACAAATATAAACAAATTAATAAATTCATTGAAATTATCGATGATGCGATCAAAAAAGAAAATTACACTCAACTTAATATTATAGACTTTGGATGTGGTAAAAGTTATTTAACATTTATTTTATATTATTATTTAGTTGAAATAAAACATATTAAAGTAAATATGATTGGTTTAGACCTTAAACAAGATGTGATTGAGAATTGCAATCTAGCTGCAAAAAAATATGGTTACAATGATTTGAAATTTGAAGTAGGTAATATTGAGGGATATCAAACTAGTTTTGATGTTGATATGATCATTAGCTTACATGCTTGTGATACAGCAACTGATTTTGCCTTATATCACGCCATGAAATGGAAAGCAAAAATGATATTTAGTGTACCATGTTGTCAGCATGAACTTAATGCGCAGATGAAATCTGAACATTTTTCAATATTGACGCGTTATGGTATTGCGCAGGAAAGAATTGCTGCCTTGTTTACTGATGTGATTCGATGTAATTTGGTTAAATCACAAGGCTATCAAACACAGCTATTAGAGTTTGTAGATTTAAGTCATACTCCAAAAAACATGTTGATCAGAGCTACAAAGACCGATATTCCCGGGGAAATAAAAAAAGAAATGATCAAAGAAGTAGATTCTTTGATTAATGAATATCATTTAGATCCAACCCTGTATCGATTATTAAAAAATGATGGTTTAATTTAGAATTCCTTGTTCAAAGGAGTTCTTTTTCTCAAATCTAATGAATTAAATTGGATTCTGTTAAGTGATTAGTTATATTGAGTATTCCGCTGATTGTCATGTTTGTTTGAGAAGTATTTTTAAAACGTATCATAATGAATGCTGCTTCACTAGAATCAAATATATCTACTTCTAGATTCTCGTTTTCTAATGATTGAATCATAATCTTATCAAAAGCATAATACATTACTGAATCTTGAATACAGATGGTTAAAGCGGCATTAGGTTTAAGTTGAATAATATACTCATAATTGTTAGAAAAGACATTATAATAAATAGAAAACTTATTTCGTTCATTTGTGATTTCAAGGTCTGATAAACAAAGATAACCAGTAATTAAAGGAACATAGATCCTTCCGTCAATAACATCATAATTATCTATAAGATCTGAGTAATCAATTTTTTGACTAAGATGGAGGTCATGAATTATAGGATATAAGTCATAGTTTGTACAAGCTTGCTGAAGGCTATAGGACAAAGCATAGATATTGCTGTTGCAAAGCAAAACTGCAAGAGCAAAGACTAGTGATAACAAAATCTTTGAGTATCCCTTCGAGTAGGTTAATATCAGTTTAAATCGATTGACGAGCGATGATTTATTGTTTTTTACCAACGAAAGATAAGGAGGCTTTTCTTTATAGTTCAAAGAATTTTCGATAGTATCAACAATAGTTTCCATATAAGTAAATTTTTGATCCAAAGTCAAATCATTTACAACATCAGCATCACAAGATAAATCACAAACCATTTCAAAATGCTTATCAATATAATGCAATGTAGGATTGAACCAAAACAAACATTTAAGAAATGCAATATAAGTCTTTATCCAAAGGTCTTTATTTTTATAGTGAAACAGTTCATGCTTGATTGTTAGGTAATTCATAAAATTATCCTCATGAATAATAGGGATAAAAATAATTGGACTTAACAATCCAGTAATTGCTGGACTTGAAATAATAGGGCAATAAAAGATTGCGATTTTTCTGTTAATATTATTGATTGCCTTTAATTGATTCAGCTCTTTTTCCAATTTAGGATTTAGAAAAGATTGTTTTAGCAAATTTCTTTTTCTTATGCTGTTTGATACTGAAAAACAAATGAAAAAGGCAACTGCTAAGCCTAACCATATCTTATATACTAATACAATTTGATTGAATCTAAACAAGTTTGCAAGTTTAGCATAATCACCATTCAATAAGGCAAGATATTGAAAAGAACTATCTGTAATTTGATTATAGTTTACAGATGTCCAGGATTTCAGTGAAAAAGATATAGTAAAAATGGAAATAAAGGTAATAAGGAATAATGAAAAACGAAAAAAATTATAACGAATATTTGCATTTATATTTATTAAAATTCGTTCAAATAAAAAAAGAATAAAAGCAAATTCAAGAATATGAATGTTGAGAGTTAGAATTATAATTAAAAACTTTAGTAAAGAATAAATTGTCATTTATTTTTATTCTCTTCCAAAAGTTTTCTAGCTGCTTCAACATTTTCTTTTGTATAATCCATTCCAACTAACCCTAAAAAGGCACTGGCTGGATCGACATTAGCTTTTTTAAGTTTTAGATTAATATGATTATGATAATAAGGTTGTTTATCGATGATTGGATAATATAGATAGGATCTGCTTTCAATATCATATGCAATTGCTTTTTTCTTAACTAAACGCGATAAAAAAGTAACGACAGTTGGATATTGCCATTTATTAGGATAGAGCTGATTGATTCGATCAAAAATCATAGTACTGGTTAAGTGCTCATCGCAATCCCACAAAATATTCATGATAGCTAATTCAGATGGTGATATATTCATATTGATCCCTCCATGTATGTTTATTATAATCGATTCAATTACATAAGGCAAACAAAAATATTACAATAATTAATATCATGAATTACATATTGACAAATATGTAATATAATAATAAACTGAATTGTAATAGATAGATTCAGTTAAATAGAATGATGAGGGGTATGTATGAATGGAGTGTTATTGGAAGTAAAACTATTACTAAAAAATAGGAAATCAAAATTTTTAATGATATTGGCTTGTGCAATTCTTTTTCTAGTTGTCTTATTAGAACAAGTTAATTTTAAAAAAGATAATTGGGAAATTTCTTTCAATTCTAATAGTGGTATTTATAGTATTTACGATTGGACATGTACAGTGCCGAATGCAGATAAGGAATATTGTAAATCACTTTTAGCCACGATTGATATAAATGAAAATTATTTGGAAGTATTGCTTTCAAAAGATGCAAGAGCCATAGGGGCTTATAAATTTTTAATGAATGTATCTTCTTTGTCCGATAAATTAAAAAGACATCCGGAAATAGCCATTAATGCGATTTCTGATTATCAAAAAGCATTAGATATTATTGAGGAAAGCAAACTATATGTTGATTTATTTGAAGATTCAGGTATTTATGACTTTGATTTTAATGAGTTGTTGAAATTTTCAGAGTTTTATTTGCAGATAACCAAAAATGATTTGGAGTTGATATTACCTCATCAAATTACTCCTGCAAGTTTAATCGGAATATATTTTGAGATATTACCCTTTTTATCACTTATTTGTGTATTGTTTTTTTCTTTTAATACGGTATCACATGATTTTGAAAATGGAACAGTTAAAAATTATTGGACAACATCAAAAGGAAGACAAAAGTATTTGTTTAAAAAATCTTTAAGTAATTTTATCGCTTGTTGCATAATTTTGTTTGTTCCACTATTGGTTGGAGTATTACTATTAACAATTACTCAAGGGGTATCTTCTTTTATACACCCAACGCTACAATATGCAAAAGGGATTACCTCATTTCAACCTATGCAATTATTTGAGATGATTTCGCCGACTAAAAGCAATTATGATACCGTGATAAGTATGGGATTATTTAGCAATCATCCCCGTGTATTGACTGAAACGGTTGCAGATTATCGCCACATTGATTTATATCAAATAATGCCTCTTTATCTTGCGTTGTTTTACAGTTTAATAGTGAATTTGTTGAGCATTTATTTCATCATAGTATTAAATATGTTATTTAGCTTAATGAACAAAAATAAAATATTAAATCTTTTGGTACAAATAGGGTTGTTAATAGGTGGAATAGCTTTAGCGAATAATTTAAGTTTAACCATCAATAACTTCAATCCTTACGCTATGATCTATCCTTTAAAGTTACTCAATGCCACTGTACCCATAACGTATTTGAATGGAATTGTTCTACTTAGTGTAAGTAGTTTCGTTGTTTATCTACTCGCAAGAATCAGAATCAAAAGAATTGATATTTAAAAGGAGAATAATATTATGACAATTTTAAGTGTAAAAAACGTAAGTAAGAAATATGGAAACTTCTATGCCATTAAAGATGTTTCGTTTGAAGTGAATGAAAACGAGATCGTAGGATTCATTGGCCCAAATGGAGCAGGTAAATCAACTACAATGAAATGTATCAATAGTTTGATTGTTCCAACTGAGGGAACAATTGAAGTTTGTGGTTTTGATATTAAAAAAGAAAGAGAAAAAGCATTAGAGTTCCAAGCAAGTATGATAGAAAGTCCAGCACTTCACTTTGAATTGTCAGGATTAGATAATTTAAAGATATTTGCCTCTCTTCGTAATATTCCAGATTCAAGAATTAAAGAAATAGAAGAGTTTATTGGAATCGGTAAAGGAATTAAGAAACCAGTTAAGAACTTCTCTCTAGGGATGAAACAAAGATTAGCGTTAGGGATCGTTCTTTTAAGTGATCCTAAGTTTATTATATTAGATGAACCTACAAATGGCCTTGATCCAACAGGAGTACTTGAATTAAGAAAAACACTGATCAGTTTATGCAAAGATCATGGTGTATCGATTCTATTCTCATCTCATCAATTGGGTGAAATAGAAAGAATCGCAGACAGGATCATTTGTATCAAAGAGGGACAACTAGTACCGATCCATGATTCGATTCGCGATCAAGTATTTTACAGTATTGTGATCGATGAACCAGTCATCAAAGAAGAAGACTTAAAAAGAATAGAAGGAGTACAGAAACTTGAAATCAAAGATTCACATATCAAGATAACACTATTAAAAGAAGATAGTGTTAATGATGTGGTTGATGTGATAAGAAGTAAGACAAAAATCAAATCCATTCAAAGAGAACAAATGAGTATTGAAGATATCTATCTAGAAACATTTGGTGGATAGTATGAAACGAGCAATTAAATATGAATGGAGTTATTTGATACGAAGCAAACAAAGGATTATTACAATATTACTCATTTTTGTTTATGGTATTGGTTTTCCTTTTGTGTATCAAGTTTTTGAACAACAGGATTTAAACTATTTGAAGCTTATTTTAGAAGAAGAGACATCTTATTATACTCAAACTGTACAAAGATTGAGTGTATTTGGTGAAAGCAAAGAAACAGAAATAAAATTATATAATGAATATTTAAAAGCAACTTTACGCTTAAAACGTTCATTAAAACTTACAGATTTAAAAGAACAAGCTGTCAGCTATCAACAATATTTAAAATATCAAGTAATTTTCTTTGAAAACCAGATGGAAATTTTTGACCAATTTTCAGATTATGATACCATTAAATCTAAATATGATATTTCTTCAATGAATATTGAAAAGGGGTATTATCAAGGAATCAGCGAATATCATTTGAATAGTGCAAATTATTTTTATAAGTTCTTTTCTGGTTATTCATTATTAGGGATTTGTATCATAACGATACTAATGAATTATGAAATGCTAGGAAGAGAGTTTGGGAATGGTACATTTAAGTTGTTGTATACGACTAATATCAAAAGAGAAAACATTGCGTTATCCAAGCTGATTTTTTGTATTGTACAAAGTTTTGTATTGATATTTGTTTCTAGTATTTTGGGGTACGTGATCAGTATTGGTAATATGTATGCAGGCAGTTTTAATGAACTAGTTTTAATGAGTAATATCAGCAATTATCAATCGATACTGGATAGAGTTGTGAGTGTTGCAACTTTAACATCATCTAGTATTATTCATTTTAGTATGCTGATACTTATGTTTATTGTCTTGATGTATTTTATGGCTATATTATTTAGGTCATCTTCGTTAGTTTTACTTATAGGATTATCATTTGTAATTTTGATGTTTATGCTCAATCAAATTTCATTGAATATACCTTTTATTCCTCTGTTTCAATGGAATTTGTTTACTGTAAATTTCACAAAAATGTTTAGCTTTATAACCGGCTTTAGTTTTATAAGTATTTCAATGTGTATCATCTTGATTGGTATTTCTATAATTCTATTTAAAAGAAATGATATGCAAGGTAGTGAAGAATAGAATTAAGCGCATAAAAATAATCAGCTTATTTAGAATTCCTTATGAATCGTTAAGGAATTCTTCTTTTTTATATCAAGTAGCTCTTTACTTTTCTCTTTTATAATTTCTATAGTGAAAAGGAGTGAATGTTATGAGAAAAGTAAGCGTTTTGGTTCCTGCTTATAATTGTGAGAGTACGATTAAGCGTAGTATTGAAAGTATCATGAGACAAACTTATCAGGATATCGAAGTTATTATTTTGAATGATGGGTCAACCGATAATACAGCGATTGAGTTAGAAAAGCTAAAAATGAAGTATCCTGCAATAAAAATAATACATCGCCAAAATCTTGGGGTATCGGCTACAAGAAATGATTTGATCAAAAAGGCAAGTGGAGATTGGATATTTTTTGTGGATAGTGATGATACTTTGCAACATGCGGCTATCGAAAATCTGTGGAAGTATGCGAACGTATTTGGAAGTGAATTGGTTGTTGGGAGTCATCGAGTAATTGGAAATAGTTTTAGATACACGGTCGGGGTTAAGAAGACAAAAGTTGTAAACTCAAGGGATGCTTGTAGAATGTTACTACAAGATAAACAAATAAAAAACTATGTTTGGGGAAAACTAATAAAGAAAAATCTTTTTGATAAATTGGAATTTAAAGAAGGATTTGTTTTTGAAGATGTTGACTTGATGGCAAAAATATTTGCGAATGCACAAAAAATCGTATTTACTGATGAAATCGTTTATAATTATTATGTAAATAGAAAAGATAGTATAAGCCATGGTTTGAAACCATCGATTATGATGGATATGATCGATGCTTATGAAAATCAAGTAAGTTTCATTCAAAATCGATTTGGTTCATTGAACAAAGAAAGTAATTTTGCATTAAGAAGACTTTATATGTTTGTGATTGCTTTATCGATTGTTAAATTTGATTTTAATTCGCAAGCGTATCATTATGCAAAATTTAAACTAAAAGGATACTATGGATTTGCTTCAACAAAAGGTGAAATCTTTAGAAATTCTTAATACTCTAAATAAGCTTTTCTTTACAACTGTTCGTTATAATAAAAAATAATTAGGGGGACTAAAGTATGAACCAAGCCACAATCTTAATTGTAGAAGATGAAATCGAAATAGCTAAAGCGATTGAAATTTACTTGAAAAGTCAAAATTATCATGTGTTGAAAGCGAATAATGGAAAAGAAGGATTAGAAATCATTGAAAACAATGAAGTTCATCTGGCGCTTGTAGATATTATGATGCCTATTATGGATGGAATCAGTATGACGATGAAAGTAAGAGAAAAATATGATTTTCCGATTTTGTTTTTGTCGGCTAAATCAGAAGATATAGATAAAATTACTGGGTTGAATATTGGGGCAGATGATTATATTACAAAACCATTTGTACCCATGGAATTACTTGCCAGAGTGGCATCACAATTAAGAAGATATGATAAATTTCTTTCTTTGAAAAAGGAACAAGAAAAAAGCATTAATGGATACGTTGTAGGTGGACTTGAAATCAATCTTGATTCTAGAGAAGTCATGGTTGATGGTAAAAATGTAAAGGTTACACCCATTGAATTTAAAATATTAGAACTCTTAATGGAAAATGTAGGGATTGTTTTTTCTGCGGAACAAATATATGAAAGAGTTTGGAAGGAAGATGCGATCGGAACTGAAACAGTAATGGTGCATATTCGTAATTTAAGAGAGAAAACAGAGATTGATCCAAAAAATCCACGCTATATTAAAGTAGTGTGGGGTGTAGGATATAAAATAGATAAACAATAGAGAGGTTTTTTATGAGAAAAAAAATCATAGCAGCAATCATGGCGGGCGTGATTTTGGTAGGGGCTACCATCACCATGATGTTTTGTTACGAAAAAATACAAATACTAGCGAAGGAAAATCAAGAGGCAAGTGATTTCTTAGCGCAACGCTATTTATATGAATCAAGAAATATAGAAACAATGATATATGCATTAGAATATCAGCTAAGTCAGGAAGCAGATATGAAACCTTCTGATTTGATATTAAATGTCGAAGGCGATGAAGCGTTTGAGAAAGAAGCAATGTATGTATTTAATAATACTTACTTTAAGTATTGGACACGTTCTTTGACAGAAGATCCTAATATTCATTATTATGCAGTGAATAACTCGAATAATCGAATCAGAAGCAATGATGAAAATTTAGGGAAAATCAAAGAAGCTGATATATTGAATGAATATTTATTCTGGGTTCAATTTCAATATGATGAGGAAGGAAATTTATCAATCATAAAAGATATTTCCAACAATGCATCGTATAATTGGAGTGATTTTATAAGTGCTGAATCAAAAGAACAGATCGAAAGATACATTTACCGTGATTCATACAACAATTACAACAAAGAAGACCGCTATATGTATGAAGGATATGGTGGAAGTGAAACAGAGAATAAATCTAAATATTTTGATGAGTTTGGCAATTTGATCGTGAATGTATTTGATGAGTTTGGAAATTATATAGAAAATCCATATGATGAATATGGTGAACTGTTAATGGATATTTATGATTCTGATGGTGAAATGATTATTAAGCCAGATATGAAAATTAACATAACTACTGAATTATTGATGAATGCTGTCAATGATGTGACATTGAATAATCCTAAAAATATGACTTTTACATTTGCGGTACCTACAGATATAAAACAAACTGGATCTTTAAATTATTATGTTCAATCGTATAATTCTCCTTATTATATATACCATAACTATGCAATTACATTTATGGTTCCACTCATGCTTTTGGTACTTGCACTAAGTTTGTTTATACCTTTTGGAGGAGTCAAAGAATGGACTTGGTTTAAGTGGATATCTGGAGCTAAGTTTGAGATACTCGGTGTGATCTATGTTCCGACAATGATTTTCCTTGTGCTCTATGTTGGAGTGGAAATGGTTTATACGACTCTAAGTGGAGAGTTTCTGATCTTGTTAAACCAGCTTCAGTTACAAAATGCCGCTAAGGGAATTATTATGTCAACTAATTTCTTGGTTTGGTTTGTAACTTTTGCGATGGTTATGTTCTTAAGCTTTATGATTCGTTACTTCTTTAATAAAGGACCAATAAAATATATAAAAGAAAATACGATTGTTGGATGGGTATGCATCTTCTTATATAGATTAATAAAGAAAACAATAAATATTTTCAATTTTGATTTAAGTGATCCTTATTATAAGATAGTCATTCGATTCATTTTGGTGAATTTGGTTGTGATGATCTTACTATGTTGTGTGTTCTTCTTAGGGATACCTTTTGCGATAGCTTACTCAATTCTATTGTTTGCGATATTTAAAAAACAAATCGTAGAAGTTAGAGATGATTATGATATCTTATTGAATGCAATGAAAAAATTATCTTCTGGTGATTTTAATATTAAAATTGATGAAGATTTAGGTGTCTTTAATTCAATGAAAGATAGTTTACTAAAGACAAAAGAAGGATTTGGGAAGGCAGTCCATGAAGAAGTTAAGTCTCAGCGAATGAAGACAGAACTTATTTCTAATGTGAGTCATGATTTAAAAACACCACTGACTTCTATCATTTCTTATATTGATTTGATGAAACAAGAAAATATTTCTGATGAAGATCGCATTCAATATTTAGAAACGATCGACCGCAATTCAATTCGACTTAAAAATCTAATCGATGATTTGTTTGAAGTAAGTAAAGCTAATTCCGGCGATGTAACTTTACATTTAATGGATGTAGAGCTAGTGTCACTTATTAAACAAGTTGAGTTTGAATGTTTGGAAAAACTTCAAGCATCAAATTTGGAATTAAAAGTAACAAGTAATAAAGATAAAGTAATTATGAGTTTAGATAGCTCTAAGACATATCGAATCTTTGCGAACTTACTGACCAATGTATGTAAGTATGCTTTACCAAATACACGTGTTTATATTGATATCAATGAAGAAGAAACGCAAACTATTATTACAGTTAAAAACATTTCAAAAAATGAATTGAATTTTGATGGTGAAGAAATACAGGAAAGATTTGTACAAGGGGATCCTTCTCGTAACTCTGAAGGATCAGGACTTGGACTTGCGATCGTTAGAAGTTTCAGCCAACTTCAAAATGGAGAATTCAATATTGAAATGGATGGAGATCTGTTTAAAGCGATTGTCATATTTAGAAAGTAAAATTATTAATAGAATGGTTTGAACTTAAATGAGTTTGAACCTTTTTTTATGGTTCAAAACCAAAAAAATCGAAGTAATTATAACCTTGATATAATACTTCAGACAAAGCGCTAAAATAGCTTGCTTTAACAAAAAATGTTATATAAACTAAAGCTAGATCACAAAGGGGTATTTATGAAATTACTTAAGAAAAATGCTTTTTTATTAGCACTAATAATATCATTTATTTTCTTTGCGTATTTTGGGTATTCTTACTTTATTGGAGCTAAAATACATGATGAGCAGATTCTGGCAAAAGAAAAGATGGATGCTTATTTAGATGATATTCCGATAAAGCCTAAAACAAATGGGAAAGCAACTTTAGCGTTTCGGCGAAGCAAACTAAATAAAAAAAGAACAGAAGAGTTGTATTCGTTTCGTACTGAATACGGAACAGAATTTTGGAGTTTCAGTGAGAAATGGGATGTTGAGAAACTTAAATTATTAAATGAGGAGTTATTGAAGAATAGACATGGAGAAGAGATCGAAACATTAGATTATGTTGTGGTTTATCCAAACTCAAATGATACTATAGCAGGATCACATCAAAATTATAATTGGATGCAAACATTAAGTTTTGATTTTCCGGCTATTCCATCTGAGGTTTTTATGGTTTTTCGAGCTTCAACAGGAAGAATTTCTCTTTATGATGGAGATCAGAACACAACAATTGAAAGTATGTCGCGTGTATTGAGTCATGAATATGGACACCATTATACATTTCATTACTTTTTCAATAGTGAAGATACTGAGCAAAGTGATTATGCTAAGATAAGAGACTTACCGGAAGATGCACGTTTTGTGTGGGAATATAGTGACGATTATGTTGAGAATCATCACTGGTATGCGATTGAAATTGCAGCGGAGGATTATGTTCAGCTTATGGGTTCTGAAACTACACGAAAAATAGTTTATTATAAAGATGTTATGCAACAAATGAATGGTCAATTTACAAAACCTTATTTTAGAAGTTCGAACATTGAACCGCAGGAAAATTTAATGATTCCTTTAGCTTCTGAAGTTGATGGCCTTTATGAATATTTCTACCATTTTATCGATGAAAATGCATCAGCTCCTGAACTCGCTGAAAAGAAAACGATCACAATTAAAATTGACCCGCGTACAAGTAGTTATAATTCGACAGTGGGCATGTTATATTTTACATCCTATAAAATTACATGGAATGATGTTTATGCAGGTCAAGGAGTAGTTTATACCTTATTGAGTTACGATCCAAACAATTACTTTATACGACCAATAAAAACGATAGCGAAGGGAAATGCGTTGGAAGCCTATGTAGGAACGACGTCATACCAAACAACAGATTATATCTATCATTATCCTGATGGATTAGACAAAGGAACTAGGGTTTTCTTGGTTCTTGCTCAATTTCCGGATGGATCAATTCGCATTTCTGATCCATTGACCTATCGGTTTAAGTAGGAGGGCATATGAAAAGATTAATGATTGTATTTTTAATGTTATTATTACTATTAACTGGTTGTGCAAAATTAGATATAAATGTTGGAATCAAAGAGGATCATACGGCCTTTTTGAATTATTACGTTGAATTGGATACAACAAGTATGAGTGAAGTTGAACAGAAACAGCTTCCGACTGTTCTGAATAAATTAATAATTGCTTATGAAAAATATGGATTTAAATCACAGGCGGATTTTACTGGTGATATTTACAAATTCAGTTTAAAAAATGAAAAAAAGTTTAATAACTATAAAGATGCTTATCGACATTTGAAAGATATGTTGATAAATGCAGATTTTACTTTTCTAACAGAAGTCGATATGGATAGTTATGTGACGGATTATGAACAAGGGTTTTCGTTAAAGGTGAAGACAGATTTTGCGAAAATTTTTCAAACTAGTTCACTTGTTGAAATGCCGAAATACTTAAGTAAAAGGATTTATGAGGGTTATGAACAAAGCCAAGTTAATTTTATTTTTGAGTTGCCTAAAAGTGAAACGGTTGAGCATAGTGAAAATATAGAAGTGGTTCAAAACAAGACAACTACTGTATATACAGGGAATGTTTCGCTCGAACAAGAAACGGAGTTTCTTGTGGTGGCACGTATGGGGGTTGCAAATGGAAAAGTTAGCGCAAAAAGCATTGATGAACGAATTGTAAGCTTTGATAAAAATCAGTTGATTTATTTAGGAGGTGCAGTAGTTTCGTTAGTCGCATGTATTTTGTTTTTGGTATTCTGGCTTAAAAAACGCAATAATGAAAAAGTAAGTAATGTTTAAAAAACAGTCCCAACCAAAATGGTTTATTAGACCACTAGGGTTGAGCTGTTTTTGATTTGTTTTTCCATAATTATTTTGATTTTGTTGATTTTTTGTTGTGTGTGAAAGCAATACTTATCAAGACTGATCACTCGATTTTCGATTTCATAAAGCTACCGAATCTGAAGAAGTCAATTTATCAGTAATAAAATCTAAAATCAGCTCTTCCATGATTTTACAATGTATTTCTTTTTTGTATAGGTTATGATCTGCTCCATGAAGGATGATCAAGGCACGGTTTTCGTTTTGAATTTTTCTGAAGATTCTTTCTGAACTTGATAAAGAAATGACTTTGTCTTCGTTGCCATGAAAAATCAAAATAGGGCATTCAACTTGATTGATATCCGCTTTTAACGTTTCTACTACAGTCATAAAGGTATTGGTAAAACTATCGGGTAAAGGTGCAAAAACATCATCGGCTGAAATAGTGGGTGCACGATCAACGAGTTTTGCAACAACTTCGACAGCAGTGTTGATATTTACGTAGTTAAAGGCAGGAGCTAATAAAATTAATTTATTGACAGGCATTTTTGAAGCAATAGAAGAAGCGATGACTCCACCCATTGAAAAACCGATCAATGTTACGATATCACCACGTTGAATGTGTTCACTTACGCAGTTTTCTGCTCTTTTGATCCATTCTTCAGGCTGGTTATCGTTTTCATCGAGCTGATCATATAAAACGGGATTGACAAAGTTATAGCCTAGATTTTCGAAATATGCTTTAAATGGAATGAAATACTCAGTTTTTTTACGACCAAAGCCATGAATGGCAATGATCGTTCTAATGGGTTCGGTTTCTTTCATTTTAAAGAAGTTGAATAAATTGAACATATCTATTTTCCTCCCGACTAGCTAATTATAAAACAAAAATAGGAATGTGCATTATGAAATTGTCAAAAATTAGGAAAAATTAAGAAATTGAATTCAATAAATGTTTGAAAAAACTTATATTATTGTGGATTGATTTCTAAAAATAATCATTGAAATTAGATATTTTCGTGATGGAAGGTTGAGATTTTTTGGTGGCGAAAAAAATTGAAAAAATATTAAAAAAGTGCTTGCACAGGCTCTTTTTTAGTGATACAATACTTGAGCACCGCGTAGACGTGGGAGGTTGCTGACACGCCGAGATACGTTGTCTCAGTAGTGATTCAGGGAATTCACAAAGAGCGGTCCACTACGGTGGAAATGGAATGAAGGAGGAAGATTTCATGGCAAAGAATAGCGTAAAAATTCGCTTAAAAGCTTACGAAAGCAGAACACTTGATGCAGCAGCAGTTAAAATTGTTGAAGCAGCTAATGCTCACGGAGCTAAAAAAGTTGTAGGACCAGTACCACTACCTACTGAAAAACAAGTGGTTACCGTTTTACGTGCGGTACATAAATACAAAGATTCACGTGAACAATTTGAAATTAGAACACACAAACGTTTGATTGAGATTGTTGGACCAACAAGTGAAACTATCGATTCATTGAGTCGTTTAGAATTACCTAGTGGTGTTGACATCGAAATCAAGCTATAGGCACAGGAGGACATCATGAAAGGAATCTTAGGAAGAAAAGTTGGTATGACACAAGTTTTCACTGCTGAAGGGAATTTAGTTCCAGTAACAGTAGTTGAAGTATTACCAAACGTTGTCATGCAAAAGAAAACAACTGAAACTGATGGCTATGAAGCTGTACAACTTGGCTATGAAGACGTTTCTGAAAAAAGAAGCAACAAAGCTGCAGTAGGACATGCATCAAAAGCTAACACAGCTCCAAAACGTTTCATCAGAGAATTACGCTTTGAAGAAATGATGAATTTGGAAGTCGGTTCACTTGTAAAAGCTGATCTCTTTTCCGCTGGTGATATCGTGGATGTAACTGGAATTAGTAAAGGTAAAGGATTCAATGGTACTATCGTTAGAAATAACGCTGCTATTGGACCTATGTCTCACGGTTCTGGTCACCATAGACACATTGGATCGCTCGCATCTATCGGACGTAACAATGGGGTTGTCAACAAAGGAACAGCGATGGCTGGACAAGAAGGTAGATATACTACTACAAATCAAAACCTAGAAATCGTGAAAATCGATGTTGAAAACAATTATATGTTGATCAAAGGTAACGTTCCAGGACCACGTCGTGGGCTTGTAGTTGTAAAAACTACTGTAAAAGGTAAGAAAAATGTAGCTGCTAAAGAATTACTTAGCTATGCGGTTGAAGAACCAGTAGTTGAAGAAGTTGTTGAGGTAGTTGAAGAAGTAGTTGCTGAAACAGTAGTTGAAGCAAGTGTGGAGGAATAAAACATGTCAAAAATTGGATTGTTTAATCAAGAAGCAAAAGAACTTAAGCAAATCGAATTAGTTGACGCAGTGTTTGGAATCGAACCAAACCAACAAGCAATCTTCGATGCGGTAGTTATGCAACGTGCTAGTCTTCGTCAAGGGACTCACAAAACAAAAACTCGTATGGAAGTAAGCGGTGGCGGTAAGAAACCATGGCGTCAAAAAGGAACAGGTCGTGCAAGACAAGGATCTACTCGTTCTCCTCAATGGAGAGGCGGAGGAATCGCTTTCGGTCCAGTTCCAAGATCATATGCTTACAAATTAAATCGTAAAGTTCGTCGTTTAGCACTTCGTTCAGCTCTATCTGAAAAAGTACTAAATGCAAATATGGTAGTAGTTGATGCATTGAACTTCGGTGCTATCAAAACTAAAGACTTCGTTAAAGTCATGGATGCATTCAAATTTGAAACAAAAACATTATTCGTGGTTGATATTGAAGAAGACTTCGATAATGCATTCTTATCAATGAGAAACATCCCAAATGCAATGATGCTTACAGTTGAAGGATTAAATGTATATGACATCGTCAATGCAGATAAAATCGTATTCACTGAAGCGGCTGCAAACAAAGCTGGGGAGGTATGGGCATAATGAGTAACGCTAGAGACATTATCATTCGTCCAATCATTACTGAAAAAACAATGGCAATGATGGATGCTGACAATAAGGTTACATTTGAAGTAGCCAAAGGTGTTAATAAAACTGCTGTTCGCTTAGCTATTGAAGAAATCTACAAAGTTAAAGTAGAACAAGTTAACATCGTTAACGTACATTCTAAAGAAAAAAGAATGGGTAAATATGTAGGAACTACAAGTGCTTATAAAAAAGCGATCGTTAAGTTCCCTAAAGATTTCGAATTTGAATTAATTTAAGTTCTGATCTTATTATATCGGAAGAATAACGCTATTTCCGGAAAAAATGCGTACAGGAGGATTAATCCATGGCGATTAAAAAGTATAAACCGACCACTCCGGGCCGTCGCGGGATGTCAGGGTTGACATTTAGTGAAATCACTACTAACAAACCTGAAAAATCGTTGACTGAGTCATTTAATAAAAGTGGAGGTCGTAACAACAACGGACGTATCACAACTCGTCACATCGGTGGTGGGCACAAACGTCTATATCGTATCATCGACTTCAAACGTAACAAAGACAATATCCCTGCTAAAGTAGCTACGATCGAATACGATCCAAACCGCACAGCAAACATCGCATTATTAAATTATGCTGATGGGGAAAAAAGATATATCTTAGCTCCTAAAGGATTAACTGTTGGACAAACAGTTGTATCTGGAGATACTGCTGACATTAAAGTTGGTAATGCATGTCAAATGCAAAATATGCCTGAAGGAACATTTATCCATAACGTTGAATTAAAACCAGGTAAAGGTGGACAACTTGCACGTAGTGCTGGTGTTTCTGCTCAAATCTTAGGTATTGAAGATCGTTATGTAACTGTTCGTTTAGCTTCTGGTGAAGTTAGAAAAATCTTAGGAAACTGCCGTGCTACTATTGGTACTGTAGGAAATGAAGATTACAGCTTACTTAACTTAGGTAAAGCTGGTCGTACACGCTGGATGGGTGTTCGCCCTACAGTTCGTGGATCAGTAATGAATCCTAATGATCACCCTCATGGAGGAGGGGAAGGACGTACTCCTATCGGACGTAAGTCACCAATGACTCCTTGGGGTAAAAAAGCTATGGGTGTTAAAACTCGTAAAACTAAAAACGCATCAGATAAATTGATCGTTCGCCGTCGTAACGGTAAGTAGACGAAAGGAAGGAAAAAATAAATGAGTCGTAGTTTAAAAAAAGGTCCATTCTGTGACGAACACTTAATGAAAAAAGTTGTAGCATTGAATGAAGCCGGTAAAAAAGAAGTTGTTAAAACTTGGTCTCGTCGTTCAACAATTTTCCCTGATTTCGTTGAACACACATTCGCAGTTTATAACGGGAAAGAACATGTTCCTGTTTATGTAACTGAAGATATGGTTGGACATAAATTAGGTGAATTCGTGCCTACACGTAAATACGGTGGACACGGAGACGATAAGAAAGCGTAAGGAGGAAGAAAGACATGGAAGTTAAGTCAACAGCAAAAACAATCCGTATCGCTCCTCGTAAAGTACGCTTAGTACTTGATTTGGTTCGCGGTAAAGATGTAAAAGAAGCAGCAGCTATCTTAAAATTCACACCTAACCATGCAGCAGAAGCAGTAGGTAAAGTGTTGAATTCAGCAGTTGCGAATGCAACAAACAATCACAAATTAGACGGTGATCGTTTATATGTGAAAGCATGTTATGCAGATGAAGGAATCACAATGAAACGTTTCATGCCTGCGGCAAAAGGAAACGCTCATCAAATATTAAAACGTACAAGCCACATTACTGTTGTGGTTGAAGAAAGATAGAAGGGGGAGAAAGTACAATGGGTCAAAAAGTTAGTCCAATTGGAATGCGTGTCGGTGTTATCCGCGGTTGGGAATCTCGCTGGTATGCTGAAAAAGATTATGGAACACTTTTACTTGAAGACGTTAAGATTCGCGAATTCTTAAATAAAGAATTAAAAGCGGCTTATATCTCTAGAGTTGAAATCGAACGTTCTAAAAATCGTGTTGATGTCATCATCCGTGCTGCTCGTCCTGGTGTTATCATCGGTACAAACGGAGAAAGTGCTAATCAACTTAAAGTTAAATTAGAAAAAATGTGCAAAGGCAAAACTGTCAATGTACGCGTATTAGAAGTAGCAAATCCTGATTTAGATGCTCATTTAGTTGCGCGCAAAATTGCTGAACAACTAGAACAACGTGCATCATTCAGAACAGCTCAAAAGAAAGCGATCCAACAAACAATGCGCTCTGGTGCAAAAGGAATCAAAACTATGGTTTCTGGACGTTTAGGTGGAACTGATATCGCTCGTAGCGAAGGATATTCAGAAGGAATCGTTCCTCTTCATACACTTCGTAGTGATATCGACTATGCAATCGTTGAAGCTGATACTCAATATGGTAAATTAGGAGTTAAAGTTTGGATCTGTCGTGGTGAAGTATTACCAGGAAATATGGTTGTAGAACCAGAAGCACCAAAAGCTGCTCCTCAAGATCGTCGTAATGATCGTCGTCGTGACAATCGTAATGACAGAAATCGTAAACCAGCGGCTCAAAATAGTGAGTCCACTGAAGGAGGTAATTAATTATGTTAATGCCTAACAGAACTAAGTATAGAAAACCACATCGTATCAGTTACGAAGGACGTTCAAAAGCTGGACGTGAAATCGTATTTGGTGAATATGGTTTAGTTGCTGAAAGCGGAGGATATGTTTCTAACCGTCAAATCGAAGCTGCTCGTATCGCGATGACTCGTTATACAAAGCGTGGAGGAAACGTTTGGATCAAAATATTCCCTCATTTAGCAATCACAAAGAAACCGCTTGAAGTACGTATGGGATCTGGGAAAGGGGCACCTGAAGGTTGGGTTGCAGTCGTTCAACCAGGTCGCGTTATGTTCGAAATCGGTGGAATTTCAGAAGATGTAGCTCGTGAAGCATTACGTTTAGCAAGCCACAAACTTCCAGTAAAAACTAGATTTGCGAAAAAAGGCGAGGTAAAGTAAGATGAACGTTAAAGAAATTAGAGATAAAAGCAATACTGAACTTTTAAAAGATATTGACTCTTTAAAAGAAGAACTATTCAACTTACGTTTCAAACAAGCAACAGGACAACTTGAAAACCCTGCTCGTATGAAGGAAATCAAGAAAACGATTGCTCGAATTAAAACAGTCATCACTGAGCGTGAGCTTAGTGACGCGAAATAGGGAGGAGAAACTGTATGGAAAGATCTAATCGTAAAGTGCTTCGTGGTACTGTGGTTTCAGATAAAATGGACAAAACTATTACTGTCCAAGTATCTACCAACAAATCTCACCCACTTTATTCAAAACGTGTTAAATATTCAAAGAAATTTAAAGCTCATGATGAAATGAATGAGGCTGGAATTGGTGATATCGTAGAAATTATGGAAACTCGTCCATTATCTGCTACAAAACACTACCGTCTTATCAAAGTAGTTCAAAAAGCTGTTATTCTTTAGGACAAGGAGGATTGTAAGATGATTTCTAATGAAAGTAGATTAAAAGTCGCAGACAATACAGGTGCTAAAGAAATATTAGTTATCCGCTGCTTAGGTGGATCAAAACGTAAAACAGCTCGTATTGGCGACGTAGTCGTATGTGCAGTAAAAGAAGCAGCTCCTGGTGGAACTGTTAAAAAAGGTGATGTTGTTAAGGCAGTTATCGTTCGTACAGTATATCCTGTACGTCGTGAAAATGGTTCTTACATCCGTTTTGATGATAATGCAGCTGTTATTATCAAAGATGATAAAACACCAAAAGGGACTCGTATTTTCGGTCCTGTAGCAAGAGAATTACGTGATAAAGATTATATGAAAATTGTATCTTTAGCACCAGAAGTACTATAGGAGGGTGGCTTAACTATGAAAATTAAAAAAGGCGATACAGTTAAAGTCATCACTGGACACTACAAAGGAACTGTAGCAGAAGTTGTAGCAGTACTTCCTAAGGAAGATAAAGTAGTGGTTGAAGGTGTTAACTTAGTTAAAAAACATTTAAAACCAACACAACAAAATCCTGAAGGTGGAATTGTTGAAAAAGAAGCTCCAATCCATGTTTCTAACGTTATGGCTTATGATTCAAAAGCGAAAGCAGCAAGCCGCGTTGGATATAAAGAAGTAACAGATAAAAAAGGTGTAACTTCAAAAGTGCGCGTATACAAAAAATCTGGTGCAGAAGTTAAGGGAGGTAAGAAATAATGAACCGCCTAAAAGCTAAATATCAAGAAACTGTAGTTTCTAACTTGATGACTCAATTCAACTATACTTCAGTTATGGCTTGTCCAAGAATTGAAAAAGTTGTAATTAATATGGGTGTTGGTGAAGCAATCGCTAACCCTAAATTGTTAGATGAAGCAGTAGCTGAACTAACACAAATCACTGGTCAAAAACCAGTAATCACAAAGGCTAAAAAATCAATCGCGAACTTCAAACTTCGTGAAGGTATGCCAATCGGATGTAAAGTTACACTACGTTCTGAACGTATGTATGAATTCTTAGACAAATTGTTTAACATTTCACTTCCACGTGTTCGTGACTTCCATGGTGTAAGTTCAACGGCTTTCGATGGTCGTGGTAACTATACTTTAGGAATCAAAGAACAATTATTATTCCCTGAAATCAACTTTGATAAAGTGAATAAAGTTCGTGGTATGGATATCGTTATCGTAACTAGTGCAAACACTGATGAAGAAGCACGCGCATTACTCACTGAAATGGGTATGCCGTTCGCTAAATAAGGAGGACTTAATTTATGGCAAAGAAAGCAATGATAAATAAACAACAACGTCCTCAAAAGTTCAAAGTACGTGAATATACACGTTGCGAACGTTGCGGGCGTCCACACTCAGTTTTAAGAAAATATAAAATCTGCCGTATTTGCTTCCGTGAACTTGCTTATTTAGGGCAAATTCCTGGAGTGAAGAAGGCTAGCTGGTAGGAGGTACTTATGATGAATATGACAGATCCAATTGCAGATATGCTTACTCGTATTCGTAACGCTGTTCAAGCTCGTCACGAAGTTGTAGAAATTCCTGCAAGTAATGAAAAATTAGCTATCGCTAAAATTCTTAAAGAAGAAGGTTACATCTTAGGCTACAAAGTCGAAGGTGAAAAAGCTCCTGAAAAGAAAATTGTAATAACATTGAAATACGGCGCTAATAAAGAAAAAGTTATTAGCGGAATCAAACGTATTTCTAAACCTGGATTGCGTGTTTATGCTAAAAGCGATGCGCTTCCTCGTGTATTAAACGGACTTGGGATTGCGATCATTTCAACATCTAATGGTGTTATGACTGACAAACAGGCTCGTAAAGCTCATGCAGGCGGAGAAGTGCTTGCTTATGTCTGGTAAGACTGAAAGGAAATAGAAATTATGTCACGTATCGGTAATAAAACGATTACCATTCCTTCAGGAGTTGAAATCACAGTTTCTGAAACGAATGAGGTGACTGTTAAAGGTTCTAAAGGAACTTTAACTCGTCAATTTAGCCCACTTATGGGAATCAAAATTGAAGATGGTCAATTAACAGTTAGTCGTCCAAACGAAGAAAAGCACACAAAACAGTTACACGGAACAACTCGTGCCTTAATCAATAACATGGTTGTAGGAACTCATGAAGGGTACAAAATCGAACTTGAAATCGTGGGTATTGGGTACCGTGCTGCTTTAGCTGGTAACAAATTAACATTAAACGTTGGATATAGTCATCCAATTGAATTCGTAGCTGAACCTGGAATCACGATCGAAGTACCAAACCCAACATCAATTGCGGTATCTGGTATCGATAAACAACGTGTTGGAGAATTAGCTGCAAACATCCGCGCAACAAGAAAACCAGAACCTTATAAAGGCAAAGGTATTCGTTACAAAGGTGAACAAGTACGCCGTAAAGAAGGTAAAACGGCTTCTAAGAAATAGTGGGAGGGAGATAGAACAATGCTTAAGAAAACTAATAAAAACGAAGAAAGACTTCGTCGTCACGCACGTGTTCGCACTAAAGTTAGTGGAACTCCTGAACGCCCACGTTTGAGTGTATTTCGCTCAAACAGTCATATCCATGCACAAATCATTGATGATGTGAATGGTACGACATTAGTTGCTGCAAGTTCATTAGATATGAAACTTGAAAACGGTGGAAACACTGAAGCTGCTAAAAAAGTGGGAGCTGAAATTGCAGCTCGTGCTAAAAAAGCAAAAATTGAAGTAGTTGTATTTGACCGTGGTGGATATATTTACCATGGACGTGTCCAAGCCCTTGCAGATGCTGCAAGAGAAGCTGGACTTAAATTCTAGGAGGGGCAAAGATGGAACGTAAACCAAGAAGAGTTGAACGCGAAAAAGAATTCGAAGAACGCGTTGTAGTTATCAACCGTGTTACTAAGGTTGTTAAAGGTGGACGCCGCTTCCGCTTTGCAGCACTAGTTGTTGTTGGCGACAGAAAAGGTCGTGTTGGATTTGGAACAGGTAAGGCAAATGAAGTACCTGATGCAATCAAAAAAGCGATCGAAGTGGCTAAGAAAAATGTATTCAGAGTTCCTCTAGTAAACAACGGAACAACGATTCCTCATGAAGTTACTGGACGTTATGGAGCAGGACGTGTATTCTTAAAACCTGCTGCAGAAGGTACAGGAGTAATCGCTGGTGGTGCTGTTCGTGCAGTACTAGAAGTTGCTGGAGTAACTGATGTATTATCAAAATGTATTGGATCACGTACACCGATCAATATGATCCGTGCTACTATTACTGGTCTTCAAGATTTGAAAACTGTTAATGGTGTAGCTAAATTACGTGAGAAAAAAGTTGCGGAAATCCGCTAGAAACGAGGAGACCAAAGATGAATTTAAATGAATTAAAATACACTGAAGGCGCTCGTCGTGAAAGCTTTCGCGTAGGACGTGGACATGGTTCTGGAAACGGTAAAACTGCCGGAAAAGGAAACAAAGGACAAAACGCTCGTAGCGGTGGTGGCGTACGCCTAGGATTTGAAGGGGGTCAAACTCCTTTATACAGACGTTTACCAAAACGTGGATTTACAAACTTTACTCGTAAAGAGTTTGCAGTAGTGAATGTCGAATGTTTAAATAAATTCGAAGATGGAACAGTAGTAACTCCAGAAATGTTAATTGCGACAAAACTTGCTCGTAAAGAACTTGATGGAATCAAAATCTTAGGTGTTGGAGAATTAACTAAGAAATTAACTGTTCAAGCTCATAAATTCTCTAAAACAGCTCAAGAAGCAATTGAAAAAGCAGGCGGAAAAGTTGAGGTGATCTAATATGATCCAAACGTGTATAAACTTGTTTAAAAACAAGGAGATACGTAATAAGATCTATTTCACACTTGCAATGATGTTCATCGTTTTATTTGGTGGAGCAATTCCAGCGCCTAGAGTCAATTCTGAAATCTTTGGAGCTGTTGTCGCAAATAACTCGCTTTTAAACATGATGAACATATTAGGTGGAGGTTCTTTAGAAAAGCTCTCCATCTTTGCACTTGGTGTAGGACCTTATATTACGGCTTCTATCGTTATTCAATTATTATCAATGGATGTTATTCCAGCTCTTACTGAAATGTCTAAATCTGGTCAAACTGGTCGTATCAAATTAGATAAGATCACTCGCTATCTAGCAGTAGTACTTGCTATGGTACAATCGAGTACTATGATGTGGTCATTTGATGTTGTAGGGTTCTCAGGAATCAGTGGTATTATTGTCAATGGTAGCTTGTCTGTTTACTTGTATATTGCCCTAGTTATGACTGCAGGGACAATGTTCCTGATGTGGATCGGCGATCAAATTTCCACAAAGGGAATTGGAAATGGTATGAGTATGATCATCTTTACAGGGATCGTATCGAATATTCCATTTCAATTTATTCAAGCTTACAAGACACTTGTAGGAACAAGTAGCAGCACTTCTATGTTTAATGGAATGCTTACATTTGCAGCTTACATCATGATGTATGTCTTGATTATTGTACTTGTTATCTTTATGCAGCTTGCTGTAAGAAAGATTCCAATTCAATACACATCAAGTTCAGTTCAAAAATCTAAACAAGATATGAACTTCTTGCCGTTGAAAATTAACTCTGCAAGTGTTGTGCCAGTTATCTTCGCAAGTTCGATTATGACTGCTCCGATAACAATCGCAAGTTTCTTTCAACCAAATGATTTTACAAAATTTATGGAAAACACCTTAAGTCTACAAAAACCGATAGGGCTTTGCATATATGCTGTATTAATCGTATTATTTACTTTCTTCTATACAAATCTTCAAGTTGATCCTCAAAAAATTGCTGACGATTTAGGAAAGAATGGAACCTATATTCCAGGAATCAGACCTGGGGTTGAGACAAAGGAATATGTTTCTAAAGTTCTCAACCGTATTACAGTTTTAGGGTCAGGGTTCTTATTGTTCATTGCATTGCTTCCTTATCTATTAACGATGTTCACAAGTTTACCAAACAGCACTGGTGTGTTTGGTACAGGGATCATCATCGTAGTTGGGGTTGCTATGGAAACAATGACACAATTAAAAGGACAGCTTACTCAAAAACAATACCGTGGTTTCATCCATAAATAGGGGTAGATAAATTGAACATTCTTATTATGGGTCCTGCTGGTAGCGGGAAAGGAACAATGTCTGAAAGAATTATTCAGACATATAAAGTTCCTCATATTTCTACGGGAGATATGTTTCGTCAGGCAATGAAAGATGGTACAGAACTTGGTTTGATTGCGAAGACTTATATTGATGAAGGAAAGCTTGTCCCAGATGAGCTAACGATATCAATGGTTAAAGAACGTTTGCAAAATCCTGATTGTCAAAGAGGCTATCTATTAGATGGATATCCAAGAACTTTGAATCAGGCGCATGTTTTTGAAGAAATCGCAGCTAGTATCGGAAAACCGATTGAAGTTGTGCTAAACTTAGTCATGGACTTTGATAAGTTAGCAAAAAGAATAACAGGCCGCAGGTTGTGTAAAAACTGTGGTAAAATATATCATATCGTATCTTTTCCGCCTAAGGTTGAAAATGTATGCGATGACTGTAATGGTCCACTGTTTCAACGTAGTGATGATACCGTTGAACAACTTCGTGTTCGTATTGATGAACATGAAAGAAATACTAATCCAGTTCTTAGGTATTACGCTAGTGAAGGATTAGTAGCAAATGTGGATGCCAGCAAAAGCGCAAGCGAAGTGTGGGCTAACATTAAAACGATTTTGGAGTCTAAGCGATGATTACGACAAAATCACAAAGAGAAATTGAGACGATGAGACACGCTGGTAAAATTACTTCTATGGCACTTTGTGCTGTAGGTAAAGAAATTAAGCCAGGTGTTTCAACGGCGCAATTAGATGCGGTCGCTGAAAAAGTGATTCGTAATGAGGGAGCTGTACCATCCTTTAAAGGATATGGTGGCTTCCCCGCATCAATCTGTACTTCTGTAAATCAACAGCTTGTGCATGGAATTCCTAGCAAAGCAGTGATTTTAAAAGAAGGAGATATCATTTCAATTGATTGTGGAGCCTGTTATAAGGGGTATCACGGTGATTCAGCTTGGACATTTGCAGTCGGAGAAGTAAGCGAAAATGCTTTAAAACTGATGCAGGTAACGAAAGAATCATTATTTGTGGGACTAAAACAGGTAAAAGCTGGGAATCGTTTAGGTGATGTAAGTCACGCTATCGGTGAGTATGTTGAAAGTTTTGGGTTCAGTGTTCCAGTTGATTATACAGGACACGGTATCGGAACTGAGCTTCATGAAGATCCAGCCATTCCAAACTTCGGTCAAGCGGGTCGTGGTGTTCTTCTAAAAGAAGGGATGACACTCGCCATTGAACCCATGGTTCATGCCGGGAAACCTCAAACGCGTGTGTTAGAGGACGATTGGACCGTAGTAACTAAAGACGCAAGCCTTTCGGCTCATTATGAACACACTGTACTGGTCACAAAAGATGGTTATGAAATATTGACACTTGACCAAGATGTTAAGGAGGAAGACTCAATTTATGGGTAAACAAGACGTAATTGAAAGTGATGGCATAGTAGAAGATACTCTTCCAGATGCAAAATTTAAGGTGAAACTCGAGAACGGACACGTAATTCTGGCTCACGTTTCTGGTAAAATCCGTATGCATTACATTCGCATTTTACCAGGGGATCGTGTAACTGTAGAGATCTCACCATATGATTTAACACGTGGGCGTATAACATTCAGACATAAATAGTCTATAGGAGGAAATTGCATGAAAGTAAGACCATCAGTCAAACCAATATGCGATAAGTGCCGCATCATTAAACGCAAAGGACGCGTTATGGTAATTTGTGAGAACCCTAAACACAAACAGCGTCAAGGAAATTAGGAGGAGAAACACATATGGCTCGTATTGCTGGAGTTGATATTCCACGTGACAAACGTGTAGTAGTATCACTAACTTATATCTACGGAATCGGTAGAAGCACCGCTTCTGCTGTATTAGCGAAATGTAACATTAGCGAAGATCTTCGCGTAAAAGATTTAACAGATGAACAAGTTGCTGCTATTCGTACTGAAATTGACAGTATTAAAGTAGAAGGTGACTTACGTCGTGAAACTTCATTAAACATCAAACGTTTAATGGAAATCGGTTGCTACCGCGGAATTCGCCACAGACGTGGACTTCCAGTGCGTGGACAACGTACAAAAACAAACGCTCGTACACGTAAAGGACCTCGTCGTACGGTTGCGAATAAGAAGAAATAGTGATAGGAGGAGAAGATAATGGCAAAAGGTAAAACTACAGTACGTAAAAAACGCGTACGTAAGAATATAGCTAAAGGTGTTGCCCATATTCATTCAACATTTAATAACACTATCGTTACTATCACTGATGAACATGGAAACGCAATCGCTTGGTCTAGCGCTGGTGCTCTAGGATTCAAAGGATCACGTAAATCTACACCATTTGCTGCGCAAATGGCTGGTGAAGCTGCAGGAAAAGCTGCAGTGGATAACGGAATGAAAATGGTTGAAGTAAGCGTAAAAGGACCTGGTCCTGGACGTGAAGCAGCTGTTCGTTCATTACAAACAGCTGGACTTGAAATTACTGTCATCAACGACGTAACACCAATTCCACATAACGGATGTCGTCCACCAAAACGACCTCGTGGTTAAGAAAAATTCTGAGGAGGGAATAATATGCAAAAATTTGAACGCGCCAATTTTGAAGTAAAAGAATATGTCGAATCAAACCATTATGGAAAATTCGTAATTGAACCCCTTGAAAGAGGATTTGGTACTACAATTGGAAATGCTTTAAGACGAGTTTTGCTCTCCTCTTTACCAGGAGCTGCGGTTTACTCTATCAAAATTGATGGAGTTTATCATGAATTCACATCAATTCCTGGAGTGGAAGAAGATGTAACAATGATGATTCTTAATATTAAAAATCTAATCATGAAAATTGATGACGATGAAATATATACATTAAGAATCTCTGCAAAAGGACCAGGACCAGTAACGGCAGGTAATATTGTTTGCCCTACTGGAGTCGAAATTTTAAATACTGATCTTGTGATTGCTCACCTTGCAGAAGGTGCAATACTTGAAATGGAAATGAAAGCTCGTAATGGTCGTGGATACATTAGCGCTGATGGAAACAAAGCACTATATCAAGGATCATCACAAGGAATTGGAACTGTTTATACCGATTCAATTTATACACCGATCGACCGTATTTCATATGAAGTGGAACCTGCACGTGTAGGCCAAGATGCGAAATATGACCGTTTGATTTTTGAAATCTGGACAAATGGATCTATTACTCCTCAAATGTCACTTGCACTTGGATCTAAAATCTTAATCGATCACTTAGATTTATTTACTACCGTTCATGAAGCAGTAGCTGATATGAACAACGTAATGAAAGATGCAAATGGTGAAGTGGTAAATAAAGGTTTAGTCATGATGATTGAAGACCTAGATTTATCAGTTCGTTCTTATAACTGCTTAAAACGTGCTGGTATTCAAACAGTTGAAGAATTAACACAAAAAACTGAAGATGAAATGATGCGTGTTCGTAACTTAGGAAAGAAATCTTTAAAAGAAGTTAAAGACAAAATCTATGAGTTAGGGCTAAACTTCAAATCATTTGAATAGAAGAGTAGGAGGATAAACTTATGTGGAATCGTAAATTTGGACGTAATGCAGATCACCGTAAAGCAATGTTACGTAACGCTGCTACTAGCGTAATCTTATATGGTAAAATCGAAACAACAGAAATGAAGGCAAAAGATCTTCGCAGTGTTGTGGATGAGTTGATCACTTTAGGAAAACGTGGAGACTTACATGCACGTCGTCAAGCAGCATCATACATCCGTAACGTAGTAGCTGATGAAGCAACACAACAAACAGTTGTACAAAAACTATTTGATGAAGTTGCTCCTAAATATGCAAATCGTAATGGTGGTTACACTCGTGTAATCAAAACAGGAAATCGCCGTGGAGACAACGCTCCAATGGCAATCATTGAATTAGTTTAATTCATATTAAATCAAGGACTGAAAACGAGAAATCGATTTCGGTTCTTTTTTTGTGTAATAGTTAGGTAAACACTATTTTATGTAGAATAATAATAGTAGGAGGGATTTTATGACAATTACAATTTTAGATAGAAATATTAAGGATTTGATTCACACGATACGAGGTCAACAGATAATGCTCGATTCAGATTTAGCAGAATTGTATGGCTATGAAGTAAAACAATTCAATAGACAAGTTAAGAATAATATTGAAAGATTTCCTGTGGATTTTATGTTTCGTTTGACAAAAGAAGAGATAGATTTGGTGAGGTGCAAAAAATGCACCTCACCAGATAATGCTTTATTTAAGGACCAAGAAGGAGGGAAGAACTTGCGGTATTTAAAAGAATGTTGAAACACAAAAGAAAAAATGGAGAAGTTTTATGACAATTACAATTTTAGAAAGAAATATAAAGGATTTGATTCACACGATACGGGGTCAACAGGTAATGCTCGATTCAGACTTAGCAGAATTGTATGGATATTCAGTTCAAAGATTAAACGAACAAGTTAAAAGAAACATTGAAAGATTTCCTAGTGATTTTATGTTTCAACTTGAAAAAATTGAGATGCTTAATATATCGAGGTCGCTTTTTGCGACCTCGATATAAACCGAAGGAACTAGAGGAGGAAGAACTCATAAAATATATGCTTTTACAGAACAAGGTGTAAATATGCTCAGTTCAGTTTTAAAGGAAGAACTTGCGGTATTTATAAGAATATTGAAACACAATAGAAAAAATGGAGAAGTTTTATGACAATTACAATTTTAGATGGAAATATTAAGGATTTGATTTATACGATACGTGGTCAACAAGTAATACTCGATTCAGATTTAGCAGAATTGTATGGCTATGAAGTAAAACAATTCAATAGGCAAGTTAAGAATAATATTGAGAGATTTCCTGTGGATTTTATGTTTCAATTGACAGCAAACGAAATGATAGAGTTATCGAGGTGCAAAAAATGCACCTCGATTCAAACCAAAGGAGTAAAAGGTGGTAGAAGCTATAAGGCTTATGTTTTTACAGAACAAGGTGTAAATATGCTCAGTTCAGTTTTAAAGGGAGAACTTGCGGTATTTCAAAGCATTGCAATTATGAGAGCATTTAAAGAAATGAGAAACTATATTAATCAAAATCAAACGTTGATCAACAGTTCTGACTTTATAAGATTAAGCATGCAAGTTGAGAAAAATAATGAAAGTATTGACCAAATTGAAAAAACTATGGCAACGAAAGAAGAAATAGAAAAAATTCTGAACTGCTTTGAACATGAAGAACCATTAAAACAAGCAATTCTATTCGAAAATACAATGTTTAGTGCTGATGAATTGATATTCAAGATATTCAAAAAAGCAGAGCATACAATTGAAATCGTAGATGATTATGTAAATATAGATACTTTGAGCTTATGCAAATTTAAGAAAGAAAATATATCTTTAACTCTATATACTGACAATAAGGGTCATGGTGCAAATAAGTTGCGACAAAAAGAAGTAGATGATTTTAATTTAGAACATGGGAAATTAATTGTCAAAGAAAATGGGTCATGCCATGATCGACTGATTGGAATTGATATAGGAACATCAAACGAGGAAATATATATTATTGGAGCGTCACTTAAAGATCTTGGTAAAAAATTGTGTGGAATAAATCAAATAGTTGACACTTCAACATTACATACCAAATTTAATGAATTAAGAAATGGAAAAACTTGTTTAAAATAATTACAGTTCATCACCTAAAACAGACAATTCATCACCGAAATAATAAAAGTGGTTCTTTTTTTCATATGATATCAACAATTTAAACAATGTGGAGGTATCAAGATGAAAGAAAAAGTTTTGGAAGTTAAAGGCTTAAATAAGTATTATGGAAAAGTGCATGTTTTAAAAGATATCAACTTTGATATATATGAGAATGAAATTGTTGGCTTTGTTGGGCATAATGGTTCTGGAAAAAGTACGACAATGAAATGTATATGTAACTTGGTTCATACTAGTTCTGGAGAAATCATTGTCAATGGTCATGATTTAAGAAAAGATCGTAATCTTGCTTTAGCATGTCAATCTTCACAAATTGAACATCCAGGGTTGTATGGTGATTTATCAGGCTATGATAATTTACTATTGATGGCAAAATTAAAAGGAGTAAATAATCAAAGAGTTGAAGAAGTAATTGAATTTATCGGAATTGGCGAAAAATTAAAGATGATGGTTTCAGAGTATTCAATGGGAATGAAACAAAGATTAGCGTTAGGTATCGCAATTCTAAATAAACCAAAGTTTTTAATGTTGGATGAACCTACAAACGGTCTTGATCCACAGGGAATCATTCAGCTAAGAAAAATGATTTTTGAGTTGAGAAATCAAGGAACGTCAATCTTGTTTAGTTCTCATCAATTAGGTGAAGTTGAAAAATTATGTGACCGCATATTGTGGATAAACAAAGGAATTGTAGTTGAAAGATCTGACTTGAACTTTGATAAAATTACGTATGAGTTTTTGGTTGATGAAATCGACAAAGCATTGAATCTTATCCAGTCAATGCTTGGGAAAGAAAATGTTTGGGTCAATGTAAAAGGGTATTTGTCAGTATCCATATCAAAAGATGGATTGAATGAAATTATTACAAAATTAGTTGAACAGGGTATAGCGTTTAATCAAATAGAAAGAGACGTTCATAGTATTGAGACTATCTACAATGAAGTTTATGGATGTGAAGTATGAAACATTTAGAAAAAGTTGAATTGTATCGGTACTTGAAAAGTCGTAATACAAAGATATTTTTAGCTGTAATGCTGACATTATTTATAGGGATTTCTCAAGTAATGATTTATCAAGAGAAACAGTATACGATCAATATTATCGATGACTTAGATGTTGAAAAAACAGAGGTTCATAAAGGACACACCATAGCACATATTGAAAAACAAGCAAAGGTTCCAGAATCTAAAGCTGAGGCAAAAGCTCAAAATGCATATTGGACTAAGATCGATAATGTTGTTCAAGGTCTGCAAAGTGCATATCGAAATCCTGGATTAAATCACCTTATTTTTAATGATTATTTGCGGAACTATTATACAACGATTTTAGAAGGTTATGAAAAGGGTTTTAATATCACGATTGTGAAACTTCATAATCAAGATACTAATTATTTAAAAAGAGAAATCTTAGCGATGGAAGCGGCGTATTCTGGCAAAATACCATATAATCGTACTCCGTATACTTTAAACTTAATGAACTATTGGAATAAGTTATTTAGTAATGAATATCTGTTAGTGATTTTGATGCTTATTGCGCTGATCAATGTTCCTTTATTTAGCCAAGAAAATGAATCGGGTGTTTATAAGCAAATGTACACTCAGCCATTTAAAAGAAAAGATTTGATCAAAGTAAAAATAAAGGGATCACTACTTTATAGCTTTATGATTTTCATGATACCTTTTATGATCGCATCCTTATTTGTAGCAATTGTTTATGGAGTAGGATATTTTAACTATCCAGTAGTGACTAATATTTATACTCTGACAAGTGTACCATGGATTTCATATAGACTTGAGACAATGTTTATTGCCTTTGTACTGATAATGAAATTTATATTGTTTATTGGACTTATGGTATTAGTTATCTTTACTTGTCACTTTGTATCGATATATTCAGGATCATCATCTACGACACTTGCGACGATGACAATTCTAATGGTGTTTACTTATATGGTGGGGCAGTTTATACCAAATAATAATGTAGTGAAAATATTTTGGTTGTTCGGCTATTATCGGACCGATGATGTGTTGACCGCAAGTATATCAACTTCACTGTTGTTTTATATTATTTCGACCGGGATTCTATGTGCAGTGCTAAATCATTTTTCAATAAAATACTTAGTCAATAAAGATATGACTGGTCAAGTAAGGGAGTGAAGATAGTTATGTTCGATCAAATATTATTTGAATTAAAAATCACTTTTAAAAGTATTAAAACATGGATTTATATTGTATTTGTTTTGCTATATAGTATTACGTTGTTGAGTGAAATAAATGCCAGAGATACAGGACTTGCTTCGTATAAGCAAGATGCCCAATATGAAGTATCTTTAGCAAGGTGGTCGCTCGGTAGTACATTAAGTGAATTACCTCGTAACTCAAAGCGAAACATTGAATTGTTAGATACACTGATTGCGATCGAATCTGAGGATATACAAGCATATCAGAAAATACAAACAAATAAGTCTATTGAACAATATGAAAGTTATGAGAAATTGTACATTACCTATAAAGAATCTGGTTATGATACAAGTTGGATGGAAGAAAGTTTCAAAGATATTGATGAAATCAATCAATTAAAAAATGATTTAGGTTGGGAAAGTAATTTGGATAACATTGAAGTTTGGTCAATGATTGGACAATCTGAATTCAAGATCCAAATATCTCAAGCAAAGCTTAATTTGAAATACAATGCAGCTCTTATGAAATCCAAAGAAACTGTAGGAACAACTAGTCGAGTGGATGCAATGACCGCAATTATGCATTATCAAAAAGAAGTATTGCCTAACATTACATGGGTTGTGGTCATGTTACTGGTTATGGACAGTATGACTAGAGATTTTAAAAATGGTACGATCAAAATGATGATCACACTTCCTTATGACAGAAAACGATATTTGATCATTAAACTTGTGTCAAATATCATATCTACATTAGTTGTCCTATGTATGCCAATATTATTGATATTTTTATTCTTGCTTTCTAAATATGGATTGTCATCCGCAAACTATCCGATGATGTCAAATCTAAAGGGTTTCAAAACTTTTGAACCTGTTTATCCTTATATCCATAAAGCAGTCAAACGAGGATACAGTAGCTATGATTTAATTGACTATGGCTTAGGACATATAGTGAAAGCGACAATATTAGGAATGTCTGCAACACTCAGCATTATTCCTTTATGGAAGATGCTTCTATTAACTCTAATCCCTTATTTTGCCTATGTTTTATTTTTAAATTTCTTGGCAATCGCAATGAGTGTGCTGATTCAAAATAGAATTGGTTTTGTATCAGGATATGGATCATTGATCCTCGCTAGTATCATTGTAGGTTCACAGTTTAATGGAAGACAAGGAATGTTGTTGAATCCAATGAGCTTAAGCAAAAGCTTTCAGTTAGTAGAGGGGACCATTCCCTACAGTAGTCTATCAGCCATTGTAATATTTCCATGCTATTGCATCTTACTTTATATTATTGCGATCAAACGTTTTAGAAAAATGGATATACAAGTAGATATTTAAACTATGAGGATTTACTAGAAAAACTTTAGTAAGTCCTCTTTTTTTTGTGAAAAAAATATTAATAATAATTTTATATTTTCTCAAAGGGTTGCATTATGGTTAGATAGATGCTACAATGTAACAAATTTAACTATTTTCAGAAAAAATTGTAACATTTGAAAATTGGATATATGAGAAACATCTATGTCGATGTTTTTCTTTATCATATAAATTATAGAAAAGAGGGGTGAATTAAATGAGTAACAAAGTATTGGAAGTAAAAGGGTTAAATAAGTACTACGGAAAGGCTCATGTTTTAAAAGATGTTAATTTTGACATCTATGAAAATGAGATCGTTGGTTTTGTAGGGCATAATGGATCCGGTAAAAGTACGACTATGAAATGTATTTGTAACTTGATCTACTTTGATAGTGGAGAAGTTAAAGTATGCGGATATGATCTTAAAAAAGATCGTAATAAGGCACTGTCCTTGCAGGCATCTCAGATTGAGCATCCTGGACTATATGGTGATTTATCAGGATATGACAATTTAATTTTAATGGCAAAATTAAAGGGAGTCAGTGATCAAAGAGTGGAAGAAGTTATTGAATTTATTGGTATTGGTAAAAAACTAGATATGCTAGTATCAAAATATTCAATGGGAATGAAACAAAGACTTGCGCTAGGGATAGCGATTTTGAATAAACCAAAATTTTTGATGTTGGATGAACCTACTAATGGACTTGATCCTCAAGGAATCATTCAATTAAGAAAAATCATTTTTGATTTAAAAAATCAAGGAACATCTGTTTTGTTTAGTTCACATCAGTTGGGTGAAATAGAAAAACTATGTGATCGCATTCTTTGGATCAATAAAGGAGTTGTCGTTGAAAGAACGGATATTGATTTTGATCATTTCACTTATCAATTGATTGTGGATGATGTAGACAAGTCATTCAATATTTTAAAAGCACACCTAGAAAAAGAAAAAACATGGATAAACAACAACGGTCAATTATCAGTTTCTCTTAAAAAAGGAGAACTTGATGATATGATCAAAATGTTAGTAAATGAAAACATTACGATCCAAGAACTTGAAAGAGATCAACACAGTATTGAAAGTATTTATAATGAAGTATACGGTAGTGAGTTATGAAGCAATTAAAGAATGCTGAATTATATCGCTATTTAAAAAGCCAAAATACTAAAATATACTTTGTGATCTTATTGGTGTTTTTCTTAGGTATTGCAGGTGTAATGATGTTTCAAGAAGTAAGCTACAAAGAAACAATTATTGAAGACTTGCTCGTTGAGAAATCAGAAGGTAGTCAAGGGCATTCTCGAAACCATCTTGAGGGACAATTGGACTTCGGTGGTGATTTAGAAGCGCAATCCCGCGAATCAATGAAGTTTTGGACAAAAGTAGATACTTCAGTTCAGGCACTTCTTAATCAATATCAAAATGATCGTTTTCCATTATTATACTTTAATCGTGTATTAGCGAAATATTACTCAATGATCATAGAGGGATATGAAAAAGGGTATTCAATTGATATTATTAAAATTCATAATCCAAGTAAAGAAGCATTAATTCGAGAACTACAGGTATTGGATTACTGTGAATATGCACGAATACCTTATCCAAAAACACCAAATACAGTTAATTTGGTTAATTACTGGACTACAATTCTATCTAATGAATATCTATTGGGGGTCTTGTTGTTGGTAATTATGATGAATATTCCATTGTTCAGTAGAGAAAATGAAACAGGCGTATATAAGCAAGTATATACTCAATCTTTTTCAAGAGAAGAAATTGTCAAAACGAAAATAAAAATATCTTTTCAATATAGTCTTATTATGATTGCGATCCCTTTTGTGATTGCGTCAGTACTTATCGCCGTATTCTTCGGACTTGGATATTTTGGTTTCCCAACGGTGATCAATGTTGCGAGTATTGTCAATTTACCATTTATGACAAATAGTACTGAACTAGCTTATATTGGAATGGCACTGCTTTATAAAGTAATTTTATTTGTAGGACTAGTTCTACTCATGATTTGTACATGTCACTTTGTGGCAATCTATACGGGTTCAAGTTCAACAACACTAGCTGCAATGGCTATTTTAATTGCCTTCACTTACATGGTTGGACAATTTGTGGAAAATTCAAATCCATTGAAAGTATTTTGGATTTATGGTTATTATCGCACTGATGCCGTGATAACAAATGATATTCCTACAACTGTACTGACTTTTGTAATATTAACTGGTCTAGTGTGTTATGTATTGATCAAACAATCTGTGAAAACGATGATCAAAAAGGATATGACTGGAGAAGTATTAGAATGATTCGTCAAATCCTCTTTGAAATGAAAATCACTTTTAAGAGTATCAAAACTCTAATTTATATGATTTTCGTTTTCCTTTATACAATAACGATCCTATTTGGAATCGCAGCTAAAGATACAGGATTACTCACTTATCAACAAGAAGCTGATTATAATGTGGCGGATGCCAGATGGATTTATGCAGGAATTCCAGTGAGGACAGATGAGCAATTGAGGGCAGTGCCTTATTGGTCAAGGTTATTGGACATACAGGAAGCCTTGAGTAATGGTGATATTAAAACATATTTATATTATCAGCTCACAGATAGTATTGAAAATTACGAGTTTTATGAAAATGTATATGCTCAATTGCTAGAAAAAAACAGGGCACAATGGGCTGATGGCTTGTTTGATGATCAAGATGAACTTATTAAAATGAGACAGGAAATTGGTTGGGAAATTGTACCTTACACACTTACTGATCAACATCTTAATTCATTATATAATCATGCATATTATACTCAACTATTTAAACAAAATTTAAGATATAATTATGCATTATATAATTCAGGAGAAACAATGGCAAGCATCTATCGAGTTGATGCCATAACTTCTTTGATGCACTATCAAAGTAAGATATTACCAAGCATTACTTGGATCATTACGATATTACTATTAATGGATAGTATGTTTCGTGATTTCACCAATGGAACGATTAAAATGTTGATAACCTTACCTAAAGATAGAGGTCGATATATTTTGGTTAAAATGATCTCATCTTGGTTGTCTACAATAATCGTTTTGTTGATTCCTATTGTAGTTGTTTTTGCATTGTTATTTTTGAGACATGGATTTACCTCAGCAAATTATCCCGTTTTGGCTGATATCAGAGGATTTGGATCATTCAAGTCAAACTTCGAATATGCTAAATTGTATACTGACTATAATCAAAGTACTTATGCACCTCAACCTTATGGGATTGCTCAAGTAGTAAATGGACTCTATGCTTCAGATTATGATAGAGGAACATTTGCGACGTTATTTTTAGAGGCACCATCATTTAGTTTGAGCGTTATTCCATTGTGGAAACTTATTCTATTTGCGACTGTACCTTATCTTTTAATCATTATGTTCCTAAATGCTTTTGGCGTTATGATGTCGATCTTAATTCGAAATCGTAACGGATTTATTGGCGTATCAGCACTATTGATTGGTCTAAGTATGTTGATCGGGTCACAGTTTTTTGGTCAATCTTGGCTCATGTTTAACCCAATGAGTTTATCCAATGGATTTGCACTAGTAGAAGGAATATTACCTTTAACGACGTTGAGTGCTTTGATCGTATTACCAATTTATAGTTTCGTTTGTATGTTAATTGCGATGGTTCGATTTAAAAAATTAGATATTCACTAAAAAAGAAATTGTTAAGGGGGGGATCAAGTATGTTAAGACAAATTCTCTTTGAAATGAAAATTACATTTAAAAGTATTAAAACAATGATATATATGATTTTTGTCTTCCTTTACACTTTAACGATCCTCTTTGGAATTGCAGCTAAAGATACAGGATTACTCACTTATCAACAAGAAGCTGATTATAAAGTAGCTTATGCTCGTTGGATGGGAGCGGGAGTACCGGTTTTAACAGATGAAGAACTTAAGATGTCATACTATGGTAGCTATTTGCTTGAAATTCAGGAGCTGATCAACTCAGAAAATATAAAAGAATATATGCGTATTAAAGTTGAGTCAGATATCGACAATTATGAAATGTGGGAAATGGCCTATCTGCAGCTATCTGAAAAAGGACATGGCGACTGGTTTAAAGATGCATTTGATGACCGACAAGTTATCATAGACTTACGAAAAGAATTTGGAAGAGAAATTGAAATTTACGAATTACCATTCAACTATTTAAATCAGCTCACAGATTTTTGGTATTCTTCAGCGAGTGCAAAGATGAATTTAAAATATGATTATGAATTATATAAGTCAAATGAAATTTTAGGAACAGGAAATAGAGTAGATGCAATGACATCGCTAATGCATTATCAAAGTGAAGTGTTGCCAAACATTACGTGGATCATCGTGATTTTACTTTTGATGGACAGTATGTTCCGAGATTTTGATAATGGCACCATAAAAATGTTGATCACTTTGCCAAAGGATCGTTCAAGATACATTCTTGTAAAATTGATTTCTACTTTTTTATCCTCAATTTTGGTGTTAACTTTACCAATATTAATTATATTTGCAGGGTTATTTATCAAACACGGATTTAGTTCAATGAATTATCCTGTATTAGCTAATCTGGGTGGATTTACTTCCACAGATTTGGAGTTTCAATATATGCCAGTTGCGAAACAAATTGGTGTTAGTAATTATAAACCTGTTTCATATGGCATCGCAAAAACGATTAAAGGAGTTTATACATTTACTTATACAAATGGTGGAATTAAGTATATCTTGGAGCCATCCTTGGCGAGTGATGTAATTCCATTATGGCAACTTATTGTTGTATCGGTATTACCGTTTTTAACAGGTCTATTATTTTACTGTTGCTTCGGTATAATGATGTCAGTTTTAATTAGGAATAGAAATGGTTTTGTCTTAGTAAGTGGAATCATGATCGGAATTAGTTTGTTTGTTGCCTCAGCTTTCTTTGGACAAAGTTGGACCATGTATAATCCAATGAGTTTGAATAGTGGGATAGCACTTGTACTAGGGATATTACCTAATACTGCATTCAGTGCAATGACGGTTCTTCCTATGTATAGCCTTATTTGTATTACAGTTGCGATCATCTACTTTAAAAAATTAGATATTCACTAGATATTCACTAGAAAGGGGGATCGAAGTATGTTGCGACAAATTCTCTTTGAAATGAAAATCACATTTAAAAGTATCAAAACAATGATTTATATGATATTTGTCTTTTTGTATACATTAACGATTCTTTTTGGAACAGCAGCAAAAGATACAGGAATATTAACTTATCAACAAGCTCTAAAATATGAATTAGCTTACCTTAAAAGTTATGGGATGGGGGATTCACCTTATGCGAACGATTTGATAAGTGTAGGAGAATCTCTTGAACAGGGAGATGCTGGACCATTCATGAAAATTAAGATAAATAGCGATTTCGGTGAGTATGAAATGTGGGAAATGGCTTTTCTTCAGTTATCAGAAAAAGGAAGGGCGGATTGGTTTAAGGGAGCTTTTGATGACAGGCAAACCTTTATTGATCTTAGAAAAGAATTTGGCAGAGAAACACCTGATTATGAACTACCATTCAATTACTTGAATTATTTGACAGGCTTCTGGTTTCGATCCAGTTCGGCAAAGTTTTACTTAAAATATGATTATGAATTATATAAATCAAAAGAAGTGCCAGGTACAGCTTATCGTGTTGATGCGATGACATCGCTCATGCATTATCAAGGCAAAGTACTACCCAATATAATGGCGGTCATTGTGATCTTATTATTAATGGATAGTATGTATCGAGATTTTGATAACGGCACAATAAAAATGCTTATCACGTTACCGAAAGATCGTTCAAGATACATTATCGTGAAATTGATTTCTTCTGTTTTATCGAGTCTTGTAGTGATAATCTTACCGATATTTGTTATATTTGCCGGGTTATTTGTCAAACATGGCTTTAGTTCTGCAAATTATCCTGTACTTGCCAATCTTGATGGAATTACAAGCACAAAACTTGAATTTGCCTATAGTGAACTATATAAAGAAATCGGAGTCAGTAATTATAGACCGGTTCCATTTGGAATATCACAAACAGTTGAGGGAGTATATGATGTTGAGTATACTTTGAATGGAATTTTATATACTAAATTACCATCACTGACATCTAATATAATACCTTTATGGCAACTTATTGTGATATCCGTTTTACCAATTTTCGCTTGTCAAATATTTTACTGCTGCTTTGGTATAATGATGTCCGTTTTAATAAGAAATCGGAATGGGTTTGTTGCAGTGACAACTGTTTTGCTGGGGATCAGTTTAGGAATCGAATCTTTATTCTTTGGACAAGGATGGACAATGTTTAACCCAATGAGCCTAAGTAATGGGCTTGCTTTAGTACAAGGGATAAAACCCAATACTGCATTTAGTGCAATTACGGTTCTTCCTATATACAGCCTTATTTGTATTGTCATTGCGATTAACTACTTTAAAAAATTAGATATTCACTAGAAAGGGGGATCAAAGTATGTTGCGACAAATTCTCTTTGAAATGAAAATCACATTTAAAAGCATCAAAACAATGATTTATATGATATTTGTCTTTCTATATACTTTGACAATCCTTTTTGGGATCAGTGCGAAAGATACTGGGTTGTTGACTTATCAACAGGAAGTAGATGCTAAAGTTGCAGTAGCACGCAACTATGAAGTTATTTTGAATGATGAAGAACTTGAAAAGACAGAATATGGAAAATATATTCTAAATGTCAAAGACTTAATTTATTCGGGTAATTTTAAAGAATATCTTAGAATTCAAGTTGATAATTATATCAATAACTATGAGATTTGGGAAATGGCCTATTTGCAACTATCTGAAAAAGGACATGAAGATTGGTTTAAAGGGGCTTTTGATGATCGTCAATATTTCATCGATTTAAGAAAAGAATTTGGCAGAGAAATTGTTACTTATGATTTGAACTTTAACTATCTAAATCAAATGAATTATTTTTGGTTATCATCAAGTATGACAAAATTTAAGCTAAAATATAATTATGAACTATATAAATCAAATGAAATACCAGGAACGATTTATCGAGTTGATGCGATGACATCACTCATGCATTATCAAGGAGAAATACTTCCTAATATAACGTGGATCATTATTATCTTGCTTTTGATGGACAGTATGTTTCGAGATTTTGATAATGGAACCATCAAAATGTTGATTACCCTTCCAAAGGACAGGTCAAGATATATTCTTGTAAAATTAATTTCTACAATGGCATCAGGCATTATCGTATTGACTATACCGATAATCATTATTTTTACTGGTTTATTCATCAAACATGGGGTCAATTCAATGAATTATCCTGTACTTGCAAACCTTGGTGGACTAACCTCTACAGAATTAGAGTTTAAATATGTACCGGTTGCTAAAGAAATAGGGTTAAGTAATTATAAGCCAATTTCTTATGGCATCACAAAAACAATAGAAGGTGTTTATAACGTGGTGTATACAATCGATGGAATCATCTATATAATGTCTCCATCTTTACAAAGCCATGTTATTGCGTTATGGCAACTTTTAAGTATCTCAATGTTACCTATTATAACAAGTTTACTATTTTACAGTTGTTTTGGTATAATGATGGCAATTTTGATTAGAAATAGGAATGGATTTGTATTGGTAAGTGGAATCATGATTGGACTCAGTCTGTTGGCTGCATCAACTTTCTTCGGACAAAGTTGGACCATGTATAATCCGATGAGTTTAAATAATGGTTTAGCGCTTGTACAAGGAATACTACCCAATACTGCATTTAGTGCAATTACAGTTCTTCCTATTTATAGTGCTGTTTGCTTAATGGTTGCGATCAGACGCTTTAAAAAGTTAGATATTCATTAGATTTTGTCATAATTAAGTGCGTTTGTAGGTAATTAATACGATGCACTTATTTTCTTTGATTTATTTGATAGCTTTTGTTGAAAAAAAACTTCAAAATGAATATTATATGAGGGTAGTTAAGAATAATCGAGAATTTAGTGAGAACACTAATAAAAAAATGGAGGGGTAATGATGGATGCATATCAAGGGTTTATTGAAGGACCATGGTTAAAAGAGATTAATGTACGTGATTTTATTCAAAAAAATTACACACCTTATGATGGGGATGAATCTTTTTTGATGGAACCAACTAAAGAAACTTTAGAGCTTTGGGATCAAGTCATGGATTTGACACGCCAAGAAGCAGAAGCAGGCGGAGTTTTGGATATGGATACCAAGATCATATCAACGATTGTTTCTCATGGACCTGGTTATCTTAATAAAGAGAAAGAAAAAATAGTTGGGTTTCAAACTGATAAACCATTTAAACGTTCTCTACAACCTTATGGTGGTATTCGAATGGCTGAAAAAGCATGTTCCGATAACGGATACGAAGTAGATCCACAAATCAGTGAATTCTTTTCGGTGCATCGCAAAACTCATAATGCAGGTGTGTTTGATGTTTATACACCAGAAATGCGTGCTTGTCGTTCAAGCCATATTATTACAGGATTACCTGATGCATATGGGCGAGGAAGAATTATTGGGGATTATCGTCGGATTGCCTTGTATGGTGTAGATCGTTTGATCCAAGATAAACAAAATCAAAAAGATTCAACTCGTATTATTATGTATTCCAATGTTATTCGTGAAAGAGAAGAACTTTCAGAACAAATTCGAGCACTATATGATTTGAAAAAATTAGGTGAAATTTATGGTTTGGATATTTCTAAACCTGCAAAAGATACTAAAGAAGCAATCCAATGGCTGTATTTTGGTTACCTTGCAGCTGTTAAGGAACAAAATGGAGCGGCAATGTCACTGGGGCGTACCTCAACATTTATCGATATATATGCAGAGCGCGATTTAAAAAATAATGTTTATACTGAAGAAGAAATTCAGGAATTTATTGATCACTTCGTAATGAAACTGCGTTTAGTGAAATTTGCACGTACGCCAGAATACAATGAACTGTTTTCAGGAGATCCAACATGGGTTACTGAATCGATCGGTGGAATTGGGATCGATGGTCGTCCTTTGGTTACTAAATCAAGTTTCCGTTATTTACATACTTTAAAAAACTTAGGTCCTGCACCTGAACCAAATTTAACTGTTTTATGGTCTAGCAGATTACCATCAAACTTTAAACGATACTGTGCAAAGACTTCAATTGAATCAAGTTCACTTCAATATGAGAATGATGATTTGATGCGTGTAAGTCATGGAGATGATTATGCGATCGCTTGTTGCGTATCATCAATGACGCTTGGAAAAGAAATGCAATTCTTTGGAGCCCGTGCAAATTTAGCGAAGTGCTTGTTGTATGCGATCAATGGTGGTATTGATGAAATCACCAAGAAACAGGTAGGACCTGAATATCGTCCGATCACAAGTGAAGTTTTGGATTATGATGAGGTGATGCACCGATACAAAGCGATGATGAAATGGTTGGCTCAGGTTTATGTCAATACATTAAATATTATTCATTCCATGCATGATAAATACTGTTACGAAAAAATACAAATGGCTTTACATGATAAATATGTAAAACGTTTATTTGCGACAGGGATTGCCGGACTATCTGTTGTTGCGGATTCTTTATCGGCAATTAAATATGCAAAGGTCAAACCAATAAGAGATGAAAACGGAATCGTAGTTGATTATGAGATTGAGGGTGATTTCCCTAAATACGGAAATGATGACGATCGAGTGGATTCGATCGCAAGTGAAATTGTTAAAATATTTATGACTTATGTTTCTGGGAATCATACTTATCGCAGTGGAGTTCCGACGACTTCAATTTTAACAATTACATCGAATGTAGTTTATGGGACAAATACAGGTTCTACCCCAGATGGTCGTAAAGCAGGTGAGGCATTTGCACCAGGGGCAAATCCGATGCATCGACGTGATACTCGCGGAGCAGTAGCTTCTTTAGCTTCGGTTTCAAAACTTCCATTCAATCATGCTCAAGATGGAATATCAAACACTTTCTCAATTGTACCTAATGCCTTAGGTAATGATGTGTTTGTAGGAGATTTAGAAGTAGAACTTGAAGGTTTTGATATCAATGAATGATAAAATGATTGAAGATTTGATAGCTCAATTGGATGAATCATTTTCAAAAGGAACAGGACATGTCAATGTAATTGTTGCTGAAGATGGAATACAAGTTGAACACACTCAAATTTCAGATGAATATACTGAGCTGATCAAAGAAGTCAAAACACTGAAATCATCAGAATGTAATAGTCTAAATATGGCTTGTTCAGTACCGACTTTGTTTGAAGGTCTGGATGATAAGGAAGAGGGATGAATATGAATGCTAAAGATAATCAAATCGACAATTTGGTAGCTCTACTAGATGGCTATACAGAAAAAGGAGGACATCATTTAAATGTGAATGTCTTTACTAAAGAAACGTTATTGGATGCACAAGCTCATCCTGAAAAGTATCCACAATTAACGGTACGTGTGAGTGGGTATGCAGTCAATTTCAATAAACTGACAAAAGCTCAGCAAGATGAAGTTATTTCTAGGACTTTTCATGATCAATTATGATCGAGGCAAGAGTACATTCAATTGAAAGCTTTGGGACTGTTGATGGGCCAGGTATCCGCTATGTGATTTTTTTGCAAGGATGTCCACTGCGTTGTGCCTATTGTCATAATCCAGATACCTGGAATTATGATCAAGGGAATTTAATGGATAGTGATACTTTGTTAGAAAGCTTTAATCGCAATCGTGCATTCTATAGTGGTGGAATTACAGTCAGTGGTGGAGAACCTTTGCTGCAAATCGATTTTTTAATAGAGTTCTTTACTAAAGCTAAAATACAAAACATCCATACGTGTCTTGATACTTCTGGTGCCGTATTTGATGAGAAAAATAAAGATAAATACGAGCAATTATGTAAAGTTACTGATCTTATCTTATTGGATATCAAACAAATTGATGCAACAAAACATCTTGAACTTACAAAAATGAACAATTCAAATGTTTTGAAATTTGCGAAGTTTGTAGATGAACATAGTGTTCCAATGTGGATCCGGCATGTATATGTGAATGATGAAATCAATTCAAAAGAAGATTTAGTGAAACTTGGAGAATTTTTAGGAACACTAGATCATATTAAAAATATTGATGTATTGCCCTATCATACAATGGGAGTATACAAATATGAACAACTTAATCTTGAATATCGTTTAAGCGATTCGTTGCCTGCTACCAAAGAACAGACAACAGAGGCAAGGAAGATCATTGTTGAAAATTATAGAAAAATTAAAAAAATGAGAGATCATATTTAATAGAATGATTTCTCATTTTAATAAAAATGGTTTTGATTTTCAATGTAAGGGGTATCAAAAAAGTTGTTAAAAATTTAACTATTAAAGATATGAAAAAATAGTGTTTATTATTATAGAAAATAGTAAATAATAATGAAAAGAGAGAGTATAAAAAGCCTTTAAAATAAGGGTTTAAAACGTATTGAAAAAATAAATAAAAAAAGAGAAAAAAAGCGTTGACATGTGTAGGGTGTTTTGGTATTATAAATAAGCACTCGGTCGGAAGCGATTGGGTAATCGATCTTTGAAAACTAAATAGAATATGAAACACAACGTCAATTCAAAC
>JAVBMW010000013.1:0-21556 GCA_031551965.1 Holdemania sp.
CTATTATACCATTTTGAGCATTAAAAAAGGTAAAAAGAGCCACAGTTTTAGGTTGAGCAGTCATCTTTTTACCTCTTTTAGTTTATCACATTCTCTACAAAATAAAAAGACTGTTGATTTTCTTTGTCAACAGCCTGAAATCATGCTCACGCATGATTTCCTACTTATTGTTTTCTGTATTGTCTGAGCTTGGTAAATAAAATACTTTTTCACCCTCTTTAGATACTAAGTAATTACTTCGGGCAAAGGCTTGTACATAATCCGGATCTTCAAGTTTTTCTTTTTGAGTAGTTAATCTTTTATTTTCAGCAGTGATATTATTTAATTCAGTTTCTACTTCACTCAGATGATTACGTAATTGAACAGTGTTATATACCTCTTTAACAACTCCATAAATCAAATATAAAGAGATAGCAATGAGTGTATAACTAAATATCGTTATGACTGTCTTCTTTGGCTTTTTTCTTTTTGGCGCGTTTGAGTTTTCTTTTTTCTCCAATGTGCTTCCTCCATTTCCTCAATTTTGGACGTATATCAATTATAGCAACACATTTTAAAAATGCAACCTTTGTTGAACGCAAAATTGAATAGAAAATATTTACAAATCCTTTAATAAATGGAGAGAAAGTTACAAAATAAATTTGGAAATAAATGAAAACACCTAAAATAAATAAACATAATCCATAAAAGTGAGAAACACCACCATTTAATTGAAATAATAAAAAATAGAATAAAATCAAAAATAAATTGATAAAAATAAACTCAATCAATAGACCCAGTTTATTTTTAAATATTTTTAAACGTACAGCATTTTCAAAACTAAAGAAAAATCCAAATAGCCAGCCCATTAACAAATGATAAATCAACATTTGAAATTGTTCAGGCAATAAAATCATTGGAACAGCTTTCTAAAAAATCCTTCTTTTTCTGAAGATTGCTTATTGTTTAAATATTGAATAGTATCAATGAGACCTTTAATAATAACTTCACCACGATCAGTATCCAACTTATCTAATGTTAATTCTTTTCCTTGAATAATGCACCAACCTTGAGATGTTTCAAGTAAAAATTCATTTGCATCAAAACTATCAATTTGTTTAACTCCTGATAATTCTAAATTTTTACGATCACTCAATATACATCTGTGATACGGGTTAGTTTCAAATTTTATAGGGTTATCGCTCATAAAATTACCTCCTGTTACAATATATTAAATAAATACAAAAAAAGAACAGTTAAGTTCTAGATTTGTAAAAATACGTAAATTTAAGATTCTTGAATAACTTCATACATATTTGAAGCATCTTCTTTTTTAACTACTTCATTAACCTCTAGCACTTTAACACAAATTTGACGTTGACCATATGTTATTGTGATTAGATCATTTATCTTTACTTGAGTTGATGGTTTAGCTACTTTACCATTTACTAATATTCTATCATGATCCGCAAGTTCTTTAGAAACAGTTCTTCTTTTTAATAAGCGTGATACTTTACAAAATTTATCAAGACGCATTAGTTTCACCTCTTGATAATCATATCATGAAAGCAAGAAAATGGATATCCACTATCCATTTAGTCTTTTGATTCAATAATAAGTTTTATAAAACTTTTAACAACAGCTTTCATACTTTCATTATTGATATCCTGTATCATAATGAATGAGCCAGTCCAATAACTATCTATCACAACAGGGAAAACATAAACAGTTGAATATGTTTTGTCTTCTTCAAACAACATAACAGAACTAATAAGATTTTCATGATAAATTTTAAATTTTTCTTTTGCCTCATTAGTTAACTGACGACTATTAACTGAATCTTCCATTAAAAGTTTATCATCACCATAAAAAAGTAAAGGTTGTTTAAACATGGACTGATATACACGAATCATTTGATTGATTTGTGTATTTTTATCTTCAAAGTGTTGAAACTTTCTTAAAATGATTTCCTTAGTTTCATTCACAAAAAATTCAATCGAATCACCTTCTTGTAGGTTATATATTTTTCTTATTTCTTTAGGTATTACAAGTCTACCAAGATCATCAAGTCTACGTACTACACCGGTTGCCTTCATATTAAAATCTCCTTTAAACCAATACAAAATTAGTATTGGAATGAATTAAGATTTTATACATGTTTTTGAACGGATTAGAACTTCTATTGAAAGTTGTAGATAGTCTTGACGTTTCGGTATTGTGATTTGGATTTTATTAGACATATAACGAATCACAATATCCTTGCTTAAAGTGGTCAAAAGTTCAAAAAGTTTTACTCCATCTATTATATTACTGAATTCTTCACTTAAAATAATATGGCTAGAACCATTTGGTAATTCTTTAAATTGTTCAACACTTGGATCATTGATTAGAATTTCTAAACGTTTCTTTTCAAATAAAAGTTGAACGGATTTAGGAAAATGGCCAAAATTATCCTTTATTTCATTCATATAATCTTGTAAAGCAGAAAGCGAAGATATTTTATCAATTTGTTGATACATTGTGATTTTTTCGAGGTCTTGCGGAGCGAAAGTTTCAGGAATATAACTATCAACACTCACATTTGGTTTTTTTACTACTTCTTTCTCTGCTTTAATAATTCCTTTTTTTGCATTGATTGCATCTTGAAGAACTTCAATATAATAATCAATACCAACCGCATCAATAAAACCAGATTGGCTAGGTCCTAGCAGATCGCCAGCGCCACGTATGGTTAGATCTCGCATAGCAATTTTGTAGCCACTTCCCAGTTGCGTAAATTCTTTTATCGACTGTAGTCGTTTTGAGGCAATTTCCGTTAATTGTTTAAAACGATTGACCATCAAATAAGCATAGGCAACACGATCACTACGGCCAACACGTCCTTTTATCTGATAGAGTTGAGATAATCCAAAACGCTCAGCATTTTCAATCAGAATTGTATTCGCATTAGGAATATCGATTCCAGTTTCAATGATTGTTGTACAAACCAAAACATCAATATCATGATTTTCAAAAGAAACCATAACTTCTTCAATTTCGTCTCTATTCATTTTACCATGTGCAACAGAAACCCTTGCATCAGGCAATTTAGATTGAATTTTACGAGCGACACTATATATTTCATCAATGTTGTTGTAAAGGTAAAAGATTTGACCTCTTCGAGATAATTCTTTTTCGATTACATCAATAATTAGGTTTTGATTTTTTTCAACAACGTAAGTTTGAACAGGATATCGATTATTTGGGGGAGTATCCAACTGTGATAAAGAACGAACACCAATTAAAGACATTTGTAAGGTTCTAGGAATTGGGGTAGCACTTAAAGAAAGCACATCGATCGTATTTTTCATTTCTTTGATTTTTTCTTTGTGTTCCACACCAAAACGTTGTTCCTCATCAATGATAAGAAATCCTAAATCTTTAAATTTAACGTCCTTAGATAAAATACGATGAGTACCAATTAAGATATCTACTTTTCCCTCTTTTGTATCTTGTATAATTTGTTTCTGAACGGAATCTGGTACAAAGCGGTTAAGAACTTGTACATTAACGGGATAGTTTCTAAAGCGATGCAAAAACGTTTTAAAGTGTTGTGATGCAAGAATGGTAGTTGGACACAAAAAAGCAACTTGTTTACCATCTAAAACTGCTTTAAAGGCAGCACGTATGGATACTTCAGTTTTTCCAAAACCAACATCTCCACAAAGTAGTCGATCCATCGGTTTTGGCTTCATCATATCAGCTTTAACTTCTTGTACTGCAATGGCTTGATCAGCAGTTAAGTCATATTCAAAATCTTCTTCAAAATTGATCTGATCTTCGCTATCAGGGCTAAACGCAAATCCAATGTTATCTTCACGAACAGAATACAACTCAATGAGTCTTTCAGCTATTTCTTCAACATTTGCCTGTAACTTCTCTTTTGTTTTTGCCCATTCATTACTTCCAAGCTTATTCAGTTTAGGTGTTACTGCTTCGCGGGAAACAAATTTACGAACTAGACTAAATTGTTCAAGAGGTACCAATAGTTCATCATTTCCTTTGTATAGAACTTGCAGATAATCTTTATGAACATTATTGAACTGTCGAGTGATGATCCCAATGTATTGTCCAACACCATATTGTTGATGAACAATATAATCCTTGGGATTTAAGTCCTGATAACTAGATAAAGCTTCAGCTTGATTAAATTTATTAATGAAACGAGCAGATTTCTTTTTCTTTTTAAAACATTCACGACTCGAATAGATTAAAATATTTTGGTCGATAATTTCAAAACCTTCATCCAAGAATTCATTTACTAAATATAATCCATTTTGAATCGAAAAATCAATAAACATTTTATAAGGAACTTCTTTTTGAAGACATACTTTAATAAACTCTTCAATTTCTATATCATTAAGACACAACAATACTGTTGATTCATGAGCTTGATCATTTAGAATATCCACTAAAACAGATAAAGGTTCTTCAGGTAATGAAGTCTGTCTAATATTAGAATTTGAGTTATAGAAAGGTTCAACTTCAGTAACTTTATTACGGACAAACAATCCTTTATGATCCTGATATAAATTAAATGTAGGTAACATTTTATTCTCCTGAACCATTTCTTGAACATAACTAACACATTCTTCATTAAGTTGAAGCATATGATCATTTAATCGAGTAGGATTACTTAAAATAACTTGAGCATTGTCAATATAATCCAATAAATTATAAGACCGATCTAAAAAATAGAAATATGGATATAAACGTGATTCACTAATATGATTTTGAAGATACTCAAAATCAACGGATAGTATTTCTTGAACTTGTTCAGCACGAGAATTACCTGATTTGATTCTAAAATGATCTAATTCTTTTTCAATGTTGGTTTGTATTATACGAAGATCATTCTCATTAAAAATAATTTCTCCAGCACATAAAATAGTAACTTCATCTATAAGTGATATCGTTCTTTGTGTAGCAATATCAAAAAATCGAATACTTTCAATTTCGTTATCAAAAAATTCAATTCGTAATGGATATTCATAATTGATTGAAAAAACATCAATGATTCCACCACGTACAGCATAACAAAGAGGTTGATCAACTCGTGCAACAAAATTATATCCTGCATCTTGGCATCGTTGTTTAAGTTCTTGGATCGTTATGATTTGATCCTTTTTTAAAGATATTGAAAGTTCTTTAAATGTTTGAGGAGACATTAAATTGGTAGCACAAGCACCGATATGAGTGACCAGCACTAATGGGTCATTACTTAGACAACGCTGTAAAGTCTCGATACGACCAGCACTTGATTGTAAAGAAGAAGTAATTGCTTGCACTCGTAAGCTTTCTTCAACGTCAAAAAGAGCACAATGTGCTTTTAGGAGGGGGGTAAGTTTTTGAAATAGATTTTGAGCTTGATAAGCATTTTCTTTAACTACTACAATATTTCGAGGTTTTGTCACAAAACTAGAAGCAAGAATACACGCTTCTTCAATATTTGAAGAGAAAGCCATGTTCCTTTTATAATTGTTTAATTCCTGAACAGATTTACTGGAAGATATCTTAGATAATAATGTTTCAATCATCGGTTATACCTTGTCATTACATCAATAAAATTCATTGTAAGACTTGCCTTTGCAGCCTTTGCGGCTTTTTCCAAACTTTTATTAAATTCTTCCTTTTGATCTTCTGGGATTTTTCCTAACACATAGTCAACGATGGGAATCATAGGATTTTTATCAATGCCAATTCTTATTCGTTTGATATCTTGTGTATGTAATAAATCAATAATATTCTTTAGGCCTTTTTGACCACCCGAGCTACCTTGATATCGAATTCTAATTTTACCTACAGGAAGATCCAAATCATCATGAAGAACCAATATGTTGTAGGTTTCAATTTTATAATACTGAGTAATAGAATAAACTGCTTCGCCAGATAAGTTCATATAAGTTAAAGGTTTCATCAACATTACTTTTTCATCCTTGATTTGAGTTGTCGCAATTAGTGAATTAAACTGAGTTTTAGAAAATTCAACATTTAACATTTCCGCAAGTTTATCAACAGCCATAAAACCAGCATTATGTCTTGTATTTTCATATTCTTTGCCAGGATTACCTAGACCAACAATTAATTTCATTCAATCAGTCCTTTCATGCTTATTTATTCTACCACAACTTCATTTAAGTTAATACAAAATAGAAAATAAAAAAAGCTGCGATTCCATAGATCAACTCTATTAGGATGCAGCTCTTTGAGATTATTGAACTTCGATCTTATTTTCAAGACAGAAATAAGTTACGAAATAATCTATAGCAATTAAAACAATATAGAATATTAATTGAATCCAAATATTACTATTAGCTGCGAGTGCAGTAGAGTTATATCCATAAACAATGAAATCACTAGATAAGAAGGAAACATTGCCGGTAATGAAAGAAAGAATATAACTATGAAGGAAGAAGAATACAATTGCCCAAAATGTTCTATGATTACGAATAAATGAAGTATGAGTTAAGCTTACAACCATAAATATTGTTAAGATAGAAGATATAAATTGAATTATAAACAAAATTATGATTGGAACTAGATCAAACCCTAATGTGGAAAATAGTCGAATGATTTCGGGATAAATATAGCTGAAGAAATAACCAACATCTTCACTTACAAATGTGATAAACATCATCATTCCAAGAAAAAGAATAATAATTCCAGAAATCATAATTGTTAGTGCAGAGATAACTTTTGAGATGATCAATTGATGTGAAGTTAATGGTAAAGTTAAAGTAAGGTATCCCTCTTTAGAGAATAATGATTTTTTGAAATTTAAGAAAATTAATACCGTTAATCCAAGAGTCAAAGCGATCATGCTGATTACCCAAACAAAAATGGATACCCCAGTAAATAAGTTCAAACTACTTTTTATTGAAACAGCTACCAAAAAAGATGCACCGAGGTAGCAAATTACTACCAACATGAATGAACGCCATGTTTGGATCAAATCATATTTTAGTGTTTTTAGCATTTGAATACCTCCCTAAATAGTTCATCAATCGATTGACCTGATTCTTCACGTAAAGATTCAGCATCTTTGTGTAACACAATTTGACCTTCTTTTAAGAAGATGATATCATCGAAGATTTTTTCAATATCACTGATCAAGTGAGTTGAAATTATGACAGAACTATTTTCGTTATAATTGTTTAATATAATATCTAAGATCAGTTCTCTTGCAGCTGGGTCTACTCCGCCAATCGGTTCATCTAAAATATATACTTTAGCATTACGACTCATAACTAAGCAGAGTTGAAATTTTTCTTTCATTCCCTTAGACATTGTCTTGATTTTCATTTCGGGATTTAAAGATAACCGTTGCATGATACGCATTGCCTTTTCAAGATCAAAGTCCTGATACATATCAGTGAAGATATTTAATGCATCTCGTGCTTTCATCCAGTCCGCAAAATAACTTTCATCAGGCAAATAAGAAATCACTGATTTGGTGTGAGCACCAATTCCATGATAATCTACGGCAACATGACCACTATAATCTCTTAGTAATCCATTTAAAATTTTAATCAGTGTAGTCTTCCCACTACCATTTGGACCAAGAAGTCCAATGATTTTACCTGGTTCTAAATCTAATGATACATTTGATAATGCAGGCTTTGAACCATAATACTTTGAAACGTTTTGAATCTTAATCAAACTATTCTTTTCCATCTATAGTTCCCCTTTCAATAGATACTTTCTCAAGCAATTCAATTCCTTTTTGTTTGGATACTCCAATAGAATCAATATCATTTAAATACTGTTTTGCGAAATCAATCGCTAATTCATTTTTACATGATTCAATTAAGTTAGAGTCATCACAAATAAATCTTCCAGTCGTTCGTTCAGAACGAACAAATCCTTCACGTTCAAGATCAGATAAAGCCCTTTGAACAGTATTTGGGTTAGCTCCATATGATAAAGCTAAATCACGAACCGATTCAACTTTATCACCAATTTGGTATTCACCTTTAACTATCTTGCGCTTAACATCATTAGATATTTGTACGTAAATTGGTAAATTAGCATCAAAATTATAAGCCATTTTTAGACCTCCTTTTATTCTATTAATAAATTTCAACTTTCAATTCCAAAGCAAAGTATGTGATCAAATATATACCTGCAAATACTATCACATTTTGCAGTAAATATACAAGTTGATAGATCGTGCCTTCTAAATTAAGAAATGAAGCAATACCATCTCGAAAATTGGGAACGATCAGATAAATAAGCTCAGGTATAAATGAGCATACAAAGAAAATAACTACAGCCCAGAAAATACGATGATTACGAATATAAGATGAATTCGCAATAGTAATCGACATAAAGATAAATGTAATAAACATACCCATTTCAAAAATGAAATTGATGATTAATAAAATATCAGCGAATGAATTGAATCGAAAATAAAACATTTGAGAAAAATCAGAAAAGAAATTAACTGTTGGAATCATTCCTTCAAACATTAAGAGCATGAAACCAATTCCCAATAAGACAACGCCAAATCCAATAAACATCCAAATAAGTGAAGAAATAATTTTTGAAATCAACAATTGGTGAGAACTAACGGGAAGAGTTAAGGTAAAATAGCCTTCGTTTCTAAACATTGATTTTTCATAATTTGTAAAGGTTGTCACCAAGGTTCCTAATATGATGCCTCCTGCAAGAATAAATAAAGCAGTAAATAGAAATGGTGACGCTTGACTCAATGTTGAACCAGCCAAGAAACACATACCAAAGTAAATCATAAATACTAACGAGAATTGTCTCCAAGTTCTCATAAATTCAACTTTTAATAATTTTAACATTTAAATACCTCCCTGAATATTTCATCAACAGATTGTCCTGATTCTTCACGTAAAGTTTCAGCATCTTTGTGTAAAACAATTTCTCCCTCTTTTAAGAAAATGATATCATCAAAGATTTTTTCAATATCACTGATCAAATGAGTTGAGATGATGACAGAACTATCTTCGCTATAGTTGTTTAAGATAATATCCAAGATAAGCTCCCTAGCAGCTGGATCTACTCCACCGATCGGTTCATCTAAAATATATATTTTAGCATTACGGCTCATTACTAAACAAAGTTGAAATTTTTCTTTCATTCCTTTAGACATTGTTTTGATTTTCATGTCCGGAAATAAAGATAAACGTTGCATGATACGAGTAGCTTTGTCGAGATCAAAGTCAGCATACATATCATTAAAGATAGTCAATGCATCTTTTGCCTTCATCCAATCAGCGAAGTAACTTTCATCAGGTAAATACGAGATGATCGATTTGGAATGTGCTCCAACTGGTTGTCCATCGATACTGATATTACCACTATAATCTTTTAGTAAACCATTTAGAATTTTGATGAGTGTAGTCTTTCCACTACCATTTGGTCCTAACAAACCAATGATATTTCCTGACTTCAAATCCAATGTTATATTGGACAAAGCGAGTTTTGAACCATAATGTTTTGAAACACTATGAATTTCAATTAAGTTATTCTTTTCCATTTTGTTTTATCCCTTCAATATAGATCAAAACATTTGCAACTGTATCAATCTATTAATACAATACTACACATTTAAAACTGTGTCAACCCCTTAATACAATAAAACAAAAAAAGAATGCTTTCACATTCTATTTCTTTTCAAACATAATTTTTAAATGACGATTTGATCCTTCGCCTTCACTCTCTGTCTTGATATTTGGCATATCAGTCAAAGCTTGATGAACAGCCTTTCTTTCATCGTTTGGCATTGGATCCAATGTCGCAGTGATATGAGTTCTTTGAACAGTTTTCGCAATTCGTTTAGCCATTGCGATTACTTTTTCATAACGACTTTCTTTGTAATTGTTGATATCGACTAAAATTTGGAAACGTCTTTTAAATTCAGAATTGGCAGCACTTTTTACGACTGTATTGATCGCTTGTAGAGTTTGTCCATTTTTACCAATTAGAACAGCATTGTTTTCAGCATTTAACATTACTTTAAATGCATCACCAGTTTGAAGGATTTCAATTTCAATATCTTGATTTAAATTTGTAAAGAAATTTCCAAGATATTCAAAAATAAACTCTTTTACATCATTTAGGCAATAAACATCAGCAGTTACGCTAGTACCAAGACCAAGAAGACCTTTTTTTTCTTCAGTAACAAAATAGCTCAAATCTTCAACAGCAACATTTTTTTCAGTAGCAGCTACTTTTAATAGATCGGCAAGTGTTTTAGCAGTATAGTTCTTCATAGCGAATACCCCCTTTTCTATTTATCTTTTAGAATAACAAATTGAATTAATAATGTTTTTAGAATATTTACAATTGATGAGATGATCCAGTAGATAGTCATCGCAGATGCCCAAGAAATAGAGAATAATAATACAGGAAGCATAGCAATATACATTGTATTTCCACCAGGCATTTCAGTTTTAACATATTTGCGGTGTTGTTTTTCAGCTTCTTTTTTAGCTTTATAATTGTTGATCCATTGTGGGATCATCATAGAACCAAGTTGTGCAACGATCATAACAATAAACATTACTGCATACATGAAATTACCACTCTTGATTCCGTTCCATGGAGTTATGCTCATACCCATACCTAAGAAAGAACCTTGTAATACGACTTCAGCTCTTTGAACAGCATGATAAATAGCGAAAATAATTGGAAGTTGAATGAATTGAGTAATCATAGCACCAAATGGATTTATTCCATTTTCAGAATAAACAGCTTGTTGCTCCTGAGCCATTTTCATTTTTGACTGTTGATCATCTTTTCCTTCATACTTCTTTTGAATTCTAGCAAGTTCAGGTTGTAATGTTTGCATTTTTTGAGAAGCAATAGTAGATTTTAAAGATGCAAGCAACACTATTGTATGTACACCAAATGTCAAGGCAGCAATAGCACCAGCAACACCCATAAATGGAGCAGCCCAGTTAATGAATTTTGCCATTGGGAATACAAAGAATGTTGCGAACCAGTCTTCAGAAGCCATAATTGATTTGAAAGTTGTTTCTGATGTAATTAAGATTGTTTGTTTTGTTTCTGGATCAGTAGGAACTGCACATCCAGAAAGTAACAGTATTGCTCCAATTGTCACAAGAGCAAGAATAAGTTTCTTTTTGTTTTTCATTTGTTTCTCCTCTAAGTAGTCAGTGATTTTATATTAATAAATAAGTTCACTACTTTATTCTAACTTTTTTACTGCACATTTCCAAGTCTTTTTTATTTTCCGCATAACTTTGATGAACATAATTGCTTCTAGCAATCAAAATACCATCAAAATCACTATTAATTAAATCAAGTTCTTGGATCATCATTCGTAGTTGTCTCTTGATTTTGTTTCGCTCAACAGCATTTCCAAGCTTTTTCGATACTGAAATTCCAAATCGTGAAACTTCCAATTGTTTCCTATCTAAATATAGCACCATACTTGGACAAGAAGCATATTGTTTTTTGTTCATGATTCTTTGGAATTCTTCAGATTTCTTTATTCGATTTTCCTTTTTCATAAATTTAATAAAAAAGTCACCAAACGGTGACTTCTTATGCCGACAATGTCTTTCTGCCTTTGCTACGACGGCGTGCTAATACTTTGCGACCTCCGACCGTTTTCATGCGGGCTCTGAAACCGTGGACTTTTTGGTGTTTTCTTTTGCTCGGTTGATAAGTTCTTTTCATAAAGAGCCACCTCCAGTTCTATTTTAATACAATGTTGAGCAATTGCTGTTAAATTATAATATAGCAACACTTTAAAAGTCAATGAATTAATGAAAATTATTGTACAAAGCAATGTAATCATTTCACTTAAAAAAGATAATCTCATATATTTGAAAACTTCATTTTTAACAAATATCGACACAAAAATACAAAAAAAGACAAAAAAACAAAAGTTTCACCAAACTTTCACAATTAAAAAAAGGTTATATTTTAACAAAAAAAAGCATACGATCATAAATTTGAAAATAAGCAGTAAAATAAAAGAATGTAAACATTTTCGATTGAAATAAAAAATAAAAAAGTTATATAAAAGGCTTAAAATATAACTTTTATGCTTTTTCACTTAAAAACTCAATAATAGCCATTGTTTAAAGGCTAATAAGACAATTTATGCACAAAAACAGTGTGATTTGGTTATAAAACGGTTGATTTAAATTTAAATTCAAATGTGGTTTAATGACTTTAACAAAGGGGAAAACGACAAATGAAGAAGACAAAACTATTGATCATAGCACTTGTTTTAATGTGTAGTATTTTGGGGTGTACGAAAAAAGAGGAAAAGGATTTAAGAACACCTGAGAAAAAAATTATGCAAGAAATGAAAAGAGATCAAGAAAATTTAATTGAACTCTATGACAGTGCAAGTTTATGTACTAAGGAATGGACAGTGGAGTACCGCAAGATTGCGAAACAGATGCAGGAGTATAAGTACGAGGGAAATGATCCAGAAATCATAATCTTGATCAAAGAAACTAAAGAATATGGAAAAGCGATGGAAAAAATCGCAATACTTGTGGAAGCCCAGAAAAGCGAAGAAGCAATCAAAGAATTAAAAGAGCTACAAACACTGGCGATAAAAAATGAAAATGAGTTAAACAGACTATATGATAAAAATAATCAATAAGATAAGTTGCATACTGTTTTCATTTATTTTGATATTGCCAAGTATTGAGCCAGTATCGGCAATTTCAAAGACCAGAATTATAGAGAAAGAAAATAAAGTAGGGATCTATTATGAAATCGATATTCCTGAAAATGAAGAGTATAACGAAATAATAGAAGAAACACAAAATATAGAAGATAATCCTATTTATTTTAACCAGACAAACCATTCAGAAGAAATAATAGAAGAAGGATTTGAAGTTGATACCATAGTAGATGAAAGTACGATCATCTATGAAAGCATGGATGAGCCAGGTTTAAAAAAGATGGTCATCAGTACCGAAGAAAGATTCTATCAGACAGAAGATGAATTCTTACCGATCGATACAACAATCATTGAAAAAGAAGAAGATGAATATCCTTTTGAAAATGCAACGAACACCTTACATACCTATTTTGGTAAGCATATTGAAGAGGAAGGATTTAAAGTATCCAAACAAGGAGTTACTGTACAGCTAATTCCAAAATTAAAATCAATCAATGAAGCTGTGTATCAAGGAAATCAAATCATTTATCCAATGGAAGATCGAATCAACATTGAATATACGATTTCAAATGGTTCACTGAAAGAAAATATCATCCTTTATCAACCCTTAGAAATAAATGAAGTCAAATATCAGATCAATGTTGAAAATGGATGGATCGAACTGATCAATAATCAACTTGCTGTACATGATGAAAATGGCCAAGTAGTTTTTATTATAAGTGCTCCTTATGTTTATGATCAAAATAATGAAAAGACAGATATTCTTTTAAGTTGTGAAGATAGTATTTTAACTTATCACTTCGATCAAGAATGGATATTAAATGAAGAACGAGTTTATCCAGTAATCATTGATCCAATCGTAGGAGGAATGACACATAATGGAACAGACATTAGTGTTATCGAAAATAGACTGGATTGGACAATAGGAAATCCAGATTTGTATGCAGACAATTGGGTTTTGAATAATAAACGAGATGCATACATGTATCTTGGGAATATGACTATTGTGAATGACCAAGAATATGGAGATGATTTTGCCTATGGAGACAGTTATTCCTTTTATAGAATAAATGATGGTATCTGGGAAGATGCATTTGGGAAATATATTCGTAAAGCAGTAATTGAAATGTCAGTGAAAGAACTATCAAAAGATAATATGATTTATGCATGTACAATTACAAATAGTTACGATATTAAAAACGCAACATACGCAAATGCACCTACAAGTGGATTAGAATGTGGAGAAGGAACAGAGGTTGAGTTGGGAAGCCGTTTAAAAGTTGATGTAACAGGTTACGTAAAAGGTATAATCGAAGATGGAAAACCCAACTACGGAGTGATGTTGACACTAGGAGATAAAAGTGAGTATGCAGTTTTGTATGCATCAGAATACTATAATTTAGTAGGTGCAAGCAGTCGATATCCATGGTATGTCATTGAATATTATGATAATCCTGAAATTAGAAGCGACTTACCAATATCCAGTTTTGAAAGTAAAATGAGATTGTTTGTAAAGACCGATTATAATGAAGGATTAACCCATTTTATAGGTTTAGGATTTGATGGAGTAGCACCAGTAGGAAGTAAAATCAGTTTAGAGCTTAAACAAAAGGACAAAGCCACAAAAACCGCAACAGTTGATGCCAAAGATAACTTTTATTTTTATCCAAATTATCCAGTAATTGAAGGTGTACAAAACTATACTACACTGGAAAGTAATTATCAGTTTAAAGAAATCTATACTGATTTCGTAACTGGAAAAGTTGTGGATGTAAAAGTGACGGCAACTAAAAACGGACAGACCAAAGAAGAAACAACCTGGTTTCAATTGTATGAGGCAAAAGGATTTGACACCGTTAGAAGAGTAGCACAATTTTATGGAATTGAACCAAGTGTCATCATAGAAGACAATAACTTAGTTGATGGATTACTTACAGATGGAAATCTCCTCTTTTTAAGAGAGCCTACTCAAAACAAGAATGTGGATTATAAATCAGAAGACTTGACAGAAGATGATAAAAAAGAAATCGATGCAGCATTAAGAGGAAGAGACTTACAATGTGAATATGGATTTGAACCAATCAATTTAAACACAGGTAATTTCCTCATGGAACAAACTGATTTCACTTTTAAAGTAAATGGAGAAGATTTTAACTTTACAAGAAGCTACAACTCCAGTTCCGCAAGTGTATTGAATAATTTAGGTTATGGTTGGATAAACAATTATGAGATCAGTTTAATTGGTGATAAAGGTAATAAAAATGTCCAGGTCACAATGGGTGATGGAAGTGTTTTATTGTATGAAAAGACAGCGAATGGCTATAAAAATAATATTAGTAATGAGTACACACTAATCTATAATGTAGATCATTTTGAGTTGTTTAATAGTTCAATACGTTATGTGTTTCTACAAAATGGAATGATCAAAGAAACAATAGACAAACACGGATCAAAGACAACATTTACATATAATGAATTTGACCAAATGATAAAAATCAAGACAAGTGATGGAAAAGAAATCATTTTGAATTATTATGGACTAGGAAATTTAAAAGAAGTACTCTTTGAAGGAAGAGTCCTTGTAACTTATGAGTATACTGGTTTTGATTTAGTGAAAGTAACTACATTGCCTAATACTGATGATGAAGTGATCATTAAATATGAAATCAATAATAAACATGAAATCACAAAATGGTTTAAACAAGGGATAAAAGTCGTAACAAATGAATATGATGGAAATCATCGAGTTATTAAACAATGGGACCATGAAGATAAACTAGTAACGTTAGAATATCAAGCAGACAAAACAATTACCACAGATAGTTTAGGAAATAAAAGGATCATAGATATCGGAAATCAGAAACAAACCACAAGCGTAACATTAGAAGACGGTACAGAATTAAATAAGAGATTTGTGGATGGTTTATTAGTATATGAAGAAACAGAAGTATTTAGTTTTGAATATCAATATGATGAAAATAGGAATCTGATTCAAAGCAAAAGATCAGATGGTTTTACCATTGATTTTGAATACAAAAGAAATAATCTGACCCAAGTAAAAAACAGTGCAAATCAAAAAAGCAGTTATGAATATGATGATAGGAATAATTTAATAAAGACAACGGATGAACTTGGTTATGTGACAAAATATGAATACAATGATAAAAATCTGAAGTCCAAAGAAATTGACGCTAATGGTGTAGAAACAGAATATAAGTATGACAATCAAGGCAATTTGATTCAAATCAAATATACCGATGGATCAAAAGAAATATATCAATATAATCAAAGTGGTTACATATCAGCGATGACAGATGTTGCTGGAAATACCACGTATTATGAACATAACGGTTCCAACCAAATCACGAAAATCATTAATCCAGATGGAGGAGTGATCAAGAATAGATATGATGAATTAGGGAATTTAGTTGAAGTAATCAACACAAAAAATCAAAGCACAAGCTATACTTATGATCTACTTGGCAATTGCTTAACAATTACCGATGCCTTTGGCAATGTAACTAGCCATGAATATGATGCCAATCAAAGACTCATCAAAACAGTTTACCCTGATGGATATTTTGTGAGTTATGAATATGACTTGCAAGGCAGAGTTACAATTGAAAATAATAATGACTTAGAAACAACATTCACCTACAATAAGTACGGATTAGAAACTAAGACAAACCCACTTTATCAAACAGAAACTTATGAATACAACACACTAGGACAACTCATAAAGGTCATTGATATTAATAATCATGAAACAAGTTTTGACTATGATGTGTTAGGAAGACTCATCAAAACAGAAGATCCATTCAAGAATGTAACAGAATATACCTATGATTTAAAGAATCAATTAATTGAAGAAAAAACATTAGATCAAGTCATCACAATGAAATATGACGCGTTCGGTAATGTAGTTGAGCTTACTCGAGCCGCAGAAACCACAAAGATAGAAACATTTAAATATGATGAATTTAATCAATTAATAGAAAAAACAGATCCAAAAAGAAACAAAACAAAATACAGCTATAAAAATAATTTATTATACACAATTACCGATCCATTGGATCAAACGACAACTTATGAATATGATTCAATGAACAGAGTGATCAAAGAAACATACCATGATAAAACCTTTATTACTTTTAAGTACGATACAGAAGGAAATAAAATTGAAGAAACAGATGGTAATGGAAATAGTACAAACTTTAGTTATGATGAATTGAATCATTTAAGACAAGTTGTGAATGCAAATCAAGTTGCGACTAATTATAAATATGATTTTAAAAACAGACTGATAGAAGAAACCAGTCCTTTTGGAAGAGTCACAAGTTATACCTATGATCAGTTCTCCAACTTATTAACTAAAACGATCAAAGTTGATTCAGATGAAAGAGATTTAGAAGTGTATACTTACAATGAAATCAATCAACTTAACTCCCAAACGATCAATGGAGTAACGACAACTTATACATACGATAAACAATACTTAATTAAAGTAGAAGAAGAAACAGGAAAAGTGATCGAGTATGTTTATGATGACTTTGAGCGGATCACTAAAGAACTTGTCAATGGAGTAGAGTTTAAACAATTCACTTATGATATTCAAGGAAGAGTAGTATTAGAAACCAATCGATTTAACCAAACAAAAGAAACGGTTTATAATAAAGACAATCAAGTAAAAGAGTTCATTGATTTTAATACTGTAAAAACAAATTATGAATATGATTTAAATGGTAATAAAACTAAAGAAACAGATAGTTATGGAAACATTAAAATCAATGAATACGACCCATTGAATCAAATGATTTCAGAATCGATCAATGGCACAAAAAGTACAATTGCTTATGATTGCCGAGGAAATGTAGTTAAGACAAATGATGGTTTAGGATTTGAAACAAAGTATATTTATGATAGTGCAGACAATTTAATTGAATCTATCAATGCCTTAAATATTTCAACTACTTTTAAATATGATAACTTAAATCAAATGATTTCAAAAACAATTGATAATCAAAAGATGATTGAAAACAAATTTGATAAAGAAGGAAACTTAGTAAAAGTTACAGACGCAAATGGAAACAGTATTCAAAATGAATTTGACAGATTTGGACAAGTTATTTTAAGTGTAGATGAATTAGGAAATCCAACAAGTTATACATATGATGAACGCTTTAATTTGATTGAAGTTACAAATGCCTTAGGAACTAGTACAAAATATGAATACAACAATTTTAATCAAAAAATAAGTACTACTAACGCAAATCAAAATAAAACAAAATATGAATATGATCTTTGGGGAAATATTACGAAACAAACAAACCCAGACAACACTAAAAAAACATACACCTACAATGAGTTTAATCAGCTTATTTCAAGTACTGAAGAAAATGGTGCAGTGACTTATACAACTTATATAAACAATTTAGTAGATCAAGTCATAAAAGAAGGAATTGCACTTCAAACCAATATTTATGATAAGACAGGTCGATTAATAGAAACCAAAGACGCATTAAATAATAGTACTAAGAATATTTATGATAAAGCTGGAAGAATCATCAAAACAATTGATCCATTAGATCAAGAAATACAATATGAGTATGATGTACTTGATCACTTAGTAAAGACAACATTTCCAAGTGGTAGTACACAGGAAACTGTTTATAATGAAATTGGACAAATTGTAAAAGAAATCATAAATCAAAATAGAGTAGTCAATAATGAATATGACGCTTTTGGCAACAAAGTCAAAGTTACTGATCCATTAGGAAATGTTACTCAATTTGAATATGATAAAAAAGGACAACTCATTAAAACCATCAATGCCTTAGGATACACAACAGAAATCAAAGTTGACTTTGTGGGAAATATCATTGAAGAAATCGATGAAAATGGAAACAGTTCTCAAACAATCTATGATGAACTTTATCGAGTGATTCAAACAGTGGACGCCTTAGGAAATAGAGTTACTCATCGATATGACAAGATGTCAAATCTTGTCGCTACTCAAAATGCCTTAGGATATACCCTTGATTACACCTATGACTCTATGAATCGACTCATTAGTGAAACTAAAGGAAATAAAGAGACAAAATATAAATATGATGTATCTGGAAATATTATTTTAATTGAAACACCAGATAAGTTAAAAGAAAGTTTTAAATATGATAACTTTAATCAACTCATAGAACACACACAGAAAAATAAAGTGATCATTCCCTATCGTTATGATGCCTTAGGAAATGTAGTACAAAAAAGCACCAATTATTATAAATATGACAAGCTCAATCGATGCATTGAAATGAAGGATGCAGAAGGAGTCACAACATTTACTTATGATAGTTCAAATAATCTACTTACTACAAATAGAGCTGGATATATAACTCAGTACCAGTACAATCTATTCAATGAAAAAACAAAGATAATTTATCCAGATGAGTCAACGGTATTGTATACCTACAATCAAAATGGACAACTAGAAACCGTTGCCGACAAAGATCAAACTATTACTTATAAGTATGATAAAATCAATCGAATGATCACAGAAGAACACAGTAGTGGACTCACACTGAATGCAACATACGATAATACGTTAAACCTGACAAGTTTAATTACAGAAAACCAGGGAGTAGTCATCAGTGAATACACTTACCAGTACAATCAAAACAATTCCCTAGTATATTCAAAAAGTATTGAACTTGACTCAGTAACCGAAAAACAAGTTGAGTATAACGCCAATGATGAACTAGTCAGTACTAAAACAGTTGAGGATGGAGTTGAAACCACTTCTAAGATCTACTATACCTTAGATGGAAACAAGGCAGAAGTAAGTGAAGGAAGTACGACAAAGCGATATACCTACAATGAAGTTGATCAACTCATTGGCTATTATGATGCACAATACAACTATGATTATGTTTATGACGATAATGGAAACCGAACACAAGAATTAAGAGATGATGGGAAAACTAAATCGTATACCTATGATGAATTCAATCGATTAATTGAAGTCATTGATTTTAATGAAGTCATTACGCAATACACGTATGATGGCTTAGATCAAAGACTTACCCAAACTGTAGACAGAACATATGAAGTCTATGAAACACATAACACAACCCAAACGATACAATTCACAATGAACAGATTCATTAACCGATTTGAAGAATCAAAGAATAACACCACAAGTTATGGAAGACTTTGTACAGTCAGTTTCATTAAACAAGAAGAAATAGAAATCACAGAAGAGGACTATAAAGAATATGACAGTGTAGACATCCAAACAGCGATGGAACACTTCATTACACGACTAATAAATCAACCAAGTTATTGTGATGCAACTTCTTTAGAATCAGATACAATCAAAGTCACAGTACCCAAAACAACAACGATACCCACTACTACCACAACCAAAAGAAATCAAAGAGATATCACAACGATCACTTATATCAATGATCTCACAAATGAGTACACTCAAGTATTAAGTCAGATCCAAGATGATGAAGTAAAGAACTATACTTATGGACTCACAAGGATCGCATCAAGTAAAGAACAATATCTCTATGATGGACAAGAAAATGTAACAGGATTACTCGATTTAAACAATCACATCACGACTCAATACAAATACGATGACTATGGAGAAAGAAACATTGATTATGATCCATTTCTCTGCAATAATGAGTATGGATACAAAGCAGAAGCACACACAACAGACAACCTACAATACTTACGAGCAAGATACTATGATACAAGTACAAGCAGTTTTATCAGTGAAGACACATATCGAGGAAGTCTAACAGACTACAACAGCAGAGACAGATATCAATATGCAAGAAACAATCCGATCAAGTACAGTGATCCAAGTGGACACAGTTGGTTATCAAACCTCGTTGATGCAGGAAAGAAGATTGTAAGTACAGTAGTATCAACAGTACAAACCGTAGTAAAAACAGTAGCAAGTGTCTTTACACCAACGCCAGTTCCAGCACCAGTACCAGCAAAAAATGTTTCCCAAGCACCAAGTAGCACCGCTACAAACAATACAATCAAAAGATTAAATGACATGACAACAAGAAACATCATAACCAATGTACCATCAACACCATCAAGTAATCACCAAATAACGCTATCTACAAATAACCCAACACCAGTTAAAACTGTTGAACAGATCAAACAAGAAACACAAGCTAAAAACACCCAACTCACAAACACATTCACAAATATCATCAATACTACAAACCAAAATAAAGCAGAACTCAAACAAATAGAAGTGAATAACTTAAATGCGTTTAAAAAAGTAGATCAAGAGAAATTTGTGAACAAGATAGGTTCATTAGCGAATGCCTTGAAAGGATTGTGTGAAGGGAAGACAACTTCAATAACAATCAAAACTGTTGACACAAAACAAGTCATAGAAGAAGCTTTTAGAAATGGAAGTATTGATAATTATCATTACAACTTAATAAAAGCTGGATATTCTATAGGACCAACTGCGAAAACGGTTTTAGATGAAATTGATCCTAATGATTATTTGAGGATGTGGCAAAACAAGGAACAAACATCAAAAGAAGCAGTAGCCTATATAGAAGCAACAGGACAACTACCAATAACTTATGATCCAGTAACAAACCGAAACTATGTCAAACAAGAACCATATGTAGGAGAAATACCAGGATACACTTACATGGATACATCGTTTGGAGTAGGACAAGTTTATAAAATGGATTTTGGACATGTATATACAAGAGAATATGTCAGAACAGATGAAGTCGAATGGTTGAGTAGAGTAGAAAACAGTCACAATGCCAGCGAATTCATATTAGGAGTAACTCCGATAGCTTTAACTGCTTATTATACTTATCTAAGTACTAAGGTTTATCCTGAAAA
>JAVBMW010000012.1:0-60314 GCA_031551965.1 Holdemania sp.
AGATGTAAGTATCTTTTATGATGATCGTGTTATTTTTGAAAACCTGAATTTCGAAGTCAATCAAGGAGAACGTTTGGCGATTTTAGGTAAAAATGGATCAGGCAAAAGTAGCATCATTCATTGCCTTGTAGATGGTGCTGAAAATTACAATGGTGATCTGAAAGTTGCATCGGGTCTAATCGTTTCATATGTTAGTCAACAAACTTCTCATTTAAAAGGTACTTGCAGAGAATACGCTTTTGCACAGGGAATTGATGAAACATTGTTTATGACAATTCTTAGAAAACTGGATTTCAGAAGAGAATTATTCGAAAGGGATATCATCACTTATAGTGAAGGTCAAAAAAAGAAAATACTGATTGCGGCAAGTTTAGCGAAACCTGCACATTTATACATTTGGGATGAACCATTAAATTATATCGATGTCTTATCTCGAATGCAGATTGAAGATTTGATTCTTAGTTTTGAACCGACAATGATACTTATTGAGCATGATAAGACATTTATTGAATCTGTATCAACTAAGCAAATAGAATTATAAATATTCTAGAGAGGGAACCGAAATGACATATACAGGTGAAGAATTGAATCAAGCACTTATCACGATCCAATCCATGATCGATCGTTCTGTAAAAGTGCAACCAAGTTTAAAAGAAGGAAGTCCTCAGGCATCACTTACAATCAATCGAATTGAAGCATTGCGTATTTCTAGCGTTTTGATTTCTAGAGCCCTTGATCTACCTACAATTCTTATCTATTACCCAAAAGAATTATTAGAAAAATCTACTGCACCGATTATTTCAACGATCAAGAAATGTGAAAAAGTGGTTCTCAAGCTAAAAGAGGGTAGTTGGCAATTAAAAAACACTCAAGATATGATCCAAGCACTTCAGATTTCACTAGATTTGATCAATCAAGAAATAGCTAAAATGAATTAAGACTCAAGAAGTGTGATATTCTCTATTGCTGGAGAGTTTCACACTTTTTTTGTTATAATTAATATCAAATGGAAGGAATCAAAGCATGGAAAAAATATTATTGAATGATTTGTTGTGTTTTAATAGCGAGGAGTGCAAAAAAGTTAAAATAAGATTTAATCAACCTAGTGATACTGATGACCCAATGGAACTTTATCAACAAAATCCCGAGCATATAAATAATCGTTGGTTATTTTGGCGACGAGAACAACGATATTTTAACGTAGGTCAAATTGCGATATGTCTATTAAAATTAACTAATGATACTTGGTTATTGACAACCATTAAAGAAGTCACTAAAGAATTGAATGTGTTGAATGGAATCAATTATGAAGGTAAAGAGTTAGAACGAGTTAAGCCCTATTTTGGAAGAGTAATAATTAAGTATCACAAAACTTCACAATCACAAGGTCGAAACTATGAAGGAATTTGTGATGAATTAGAAGTTCAGCAAATATTACCAGTAGTATTTGATGGAGAAGATTTCCCTGGCTATGACAATGTTCGACTATCTTTTCAACAATTGGAATCAATATTAACTCGTGGTAAAAGAGATTGGATGGCTGCATTGAGAAATCAAAAAGCAGTATATCTCATCACTGATAAAAACACGGGTAAAATGTATGTTGGCTCAGCCACAAGTGCTTCTGGTATGTTACTTAATCGATGGAAAAGCTATGTTGAAAATGGACATGGTGGCAATGTTGAGTTGTGTTATTTAGTGGAAAATGAAGGCTTTGACTACATTAAACGTAATTTTGAATATTCAATTTTAGAAAATTATAATTCAAAAGTTGATGATCACATTATTCTTAAAAGAGAAACCTGGTGGAAAGAAACTTTAAAGACTAGAATTTTCGGATTGAATTCAAATTAGTGAAAATGCATTGTAAATGCATATACAATGTTATAAAATAGAGTAAAGAAGTTAATATTATAATAGTTGGAAAGGAGATTTTACGATGGCAATGAAAACAGCGAATTTATATGTAAGAATTGAACCAAAGTTAAAAGAAGAGGCAGAAAGTATCTTAGCAACACTTGGAATACCAGTATCTAATGCGATTAATATGTTTTATAACCAGATTGTAATGAATAGAGGAATTCCATTTGATGTGAAGGTACCATTAGATTGGTCAAAGTTAACAGATGAAGAGAGGGTGGCAGTGATTCAAAAAGGGTTGGATGATCTTGAAGCAGGAAGAGTTAGGCCTTTTGATGAATTTGTTGAGGAATTTCGTAAAGAACATGGCTTTTGATTTATCAAATTGAAATTTCACCACAAGCTGAAGAAGATATACAAAGTATTATAAAATTTTTGAAATATCGAACTACTGAAAATTATGCTAATATTTTTTGGAATTCTATTTTGAAGAAAATTAATAGTTTATCTTTAATGCCTGAACGCTTTCGTTTGTATGATCAACGAATATTAAGCTATTCCAATGTTCGGATCATGCCTGTAAACAAGAATCTTATTGTATACAATGTCGATAACGTAAAAATGCACGTTACTATTATACGTGTACTATCAAGTAATCAAAAAATGATTGTTTGATGGAAGCCACCTTTGTGAATATAAAGGTGGCTTTTATGTTACAATAGCTGTGGTGAGAATATGAAAAAATTTTATATGATAGATTTAGATGGTACGATGTTTAAAGGAACTGAAATGATTGAAAGTGCGAAAGTTTGGTTAGATCATTGTATAGAAAATGAACTTCCTTTTTTGTTTTTGACAAACAATTCAAGTAGAACACAAGCTCAGGCATGTGAACATATGTTACGAATTGGTTATGAAAATATTAAACCTGAGCATTTTTATACTGCTGCACTTGCAGCTGTGGATACCATAGCGGATCAATATCCATTAAGAAAAGCTTTTTACGTAGGGATGGATGGATTGAAGGACGCGTTAATAAACCACGGATTTACGATTGATGATCAAAATCCTGATTTTGTCTTTGTCGGATTAGATAAAACAGGTACCTATGAAAAATATAGTACTGCAATACAATGTGTGTTAAATGGAGCAATTTTAGTGGGTACCAATAATGATCGCATCTTGATTTCTGAGAATGGTGCAAATGTTGGGAATGGCTCGATCGTCGCAATGATGGAATATTGCACTAGTCGTGAAGCGGTTAAAATTGGAAAACCTTATTTACCGATACTTGAATGTGCATGTAAATATGCTGGGGTAGCACCAGACGAAGTAACGATTATTGGAGATAATTTAGAAACTGATATCTTATGTGGTATCAATGGGCACTGTGATACGATCTTAGTTACGACGGGTGTACATACTAAAGAAGATTGTGATCGCTTAAATATTCACCCAACACAAATCGTAAGCAGTTTAAAAGAACTGATTTGAATTTAAAAATCAAGGATATTATTAAAAAAAGCGATGTCACTGATTCCATCTGTTCAAAGGCTATAATTCATAAATGAAACACCGACCATGGCGAAGTTATGTCATGATCGGTTTATGGAACACATGATAAAGGAGGATTTTTATGTTTTATCGTACTAATTATGATAGCTTCATTGGTAGTATTACTTTAGCTTGTAATGAGAAAAATGAGCTTGTCGGTTTATGGATGGAAAATCAAAAATATTTTGGAGATACAATTGATGAAGAGATGATTGAGGAAGAAATGCCTGTACTTATCCAAACAAAAGCTTGGTTAGATCGCTATTTTAATGGTAAAAAACCAGACATTAATGAGCTTTCATTGTCACCAATAGGAAATGAGTTCAGACAAGAAGTATGGCAGATATTGAAAGAAATACCTTATGGTGAAGTAATCACTTATGGAGATATCGCAAAGAAAATCGCAATAAAAAAAGGAATACAATCCATGTCGGCGCAAGCTGTTGGTGGTGCTGTAGGTCACAATCCTATCTCAATCATTATTCCTTGTCACCGTATTGTCGGCTCAAACAAGAGTCTAACTGGTTTTTCCGGAGGATTAGAAAAGAAAACCAAGTTATTGAAACATGAAGGAGTGGATACTTCAAAATTAATAGTACCGACAAAAGGAACGGCATTATGATCATAGTACTTTTTGAAGTGAAAATAAAAGAAGAATCTTAAAAATCATTTATAAGCAATGATTTTTTTCTTTTACATACTTTTTACATTAGACCTATTTGGATTTTACATTGGCTTGTTAAACTGTGCTTGTAAAATTTAATAGGAGAGAGAAAAGATGAAGAAGACTTTAAAGAGTTTATTAGTATTGGCACTTATGAGTGCAACGCTACTAGGATGTTCAACAAAAAAAGATGATAGTGGAAATGTAGTGAATTTTGATACAACTAAAGAAATCAATGTCATCACACGTGAAGAAGGTTCTGGAACACGTGGTGCATTCATCGAACTATTTGGACTTGAAGAGAAACAAGCAGATGGTACTAAAAAAGATTTAATTATGAAAGAAGCAAATGTTGAAAACAACACAAATTCAATTTTAACTACTGTAGCTGCCGACAAATATGCAATTGGTTATGTATCTATGGGGTCACTAAATGATTCAATTGTTGCAGCGTCAATAGAAGGAGTTGCAGCGACTACAGACAATGTTAAAAATGGAAGTTATGCCATTAGTCGTCCATTCAATATTGCAGTATCTAGTGAGCTAAGCGGCGTAAAAGAAGACTTTGTGAACTTCATCCTTTCAAAAGAAGGACAAGAAATAGCTGCTAAGAGTTATATTGCAGTAGATGAATCAGCGTCAAGTTTTGTGACAACTCAAGCTGAAGGGAAAATCGTAGTAGGTGGATCAAGTAGTGTATCTCCTTTGATGGAAAAACTAGTTGAAGCTTATTTGAATATTAATCCTAACGCAACAATTGAACTACAAACTAGTGATAGTACTACTGGGATGACTAAGACTGTTGAAGGTGTTTATGACATCGGTATGGCATCACGTGGATTAAAGGATGCAGAAAAAGAAAACTTAACTGGAATTCAAATCGCATTGGATGGTATTGCAGTAATCGTTAATAAGGCAAATACAGTGACTGATTTTACTAAGGATCAAATTAAATCAATCTATTTAGGTGAAACTGTTACTTGGGATGCAGTTAAATAATCAAACGATTTAATTAGAAATTTAGACAAGAAGAACTCTTGTCTATTTCCCATTAGAGAGGCAATTTATGAGCGAGATAAAATCAATGAGTAAAACTCAATTAAAAGAAAAATTCTGGGAAACCTTCTTTGGATTTTTGGCGATTACTTCCATTTTGGCAGTAGTCTTAATATGTGTGTTTTTGTTTGTCAATGGAATTCCTGCCATCGCTAAGATCGGTGTATTTGACTTTTTATTAGGCAAAGACTGGTCGCCTACAGATGTGCCGCCAAGCTTTGGCATCTTCCCCATGATTCTAGGTAGTTTATGCGTTACATTTGGGGCAATCGTGGTAGGAGTTCCGATTGGATTATTGACAGCGGTTTTTATGGCTAAGATGTGTCCAAAAAAATTGTATAAAATTTTTAAACCGGCTCTTGATTTATTGGCTGGTATTCCCTCGATCGTATATGGATTCTTTGGACTCATGGTTATGGTTCCCATGATTCGTGAACTGTTTGGTGGAACTGGTAAAAGCATCTTTACAGCTTCTTTGTTGCTGGGAATCATGATTTTACCTACTATTATTGGGATTACTGAAAGTGCACTTCGTGCCGTACCTGAATCCTATTATGAAGGGGCAGTAGCTCTAGGGGCAAGTCATGAACGAGCTGTCTATACGGTAATTTTCCCAGCGGCAAAATCGGGAATCATTGCCTCTGTTGTACTTGGAATCGGAAGGGCAATTGGTGAAACGATGGCAGTGATCATGGTTGCAGGAAATCAACCGATCCTGCCTAAAGGGTTATTTAAAGGAATTAGGACGATGACAGCCAACATCGTAATGGAAATGGGTTATGCGAGTGGACTTCATAATGAAGCACTGATCGCAACGGGTGTCATTCTATTTATCTTCATTCTGATTATCAATTTAACATTTTCATTCTTGAAAAGGAGGATGGCAAAATGAAGAAAAATCCAATGGATATTTTCTTGGCTGTGATAACGTATGGTGCTGCCTTTCTCTCCTTAGCGGTACTACTATTTATCATTGTTTATATCGTAATAAAGGGTTTGCCAAACTTGACACCATCCTTATTTGAAATGAAATATACTAGTGAAAATGTATCGCTGATGCCTGCCTTAATTACTACGATTCAGATGACTGGGTATTCCTTGTTGTTGGCAGTACCTCTAGGTATTGGTACTGCGATTTATCTTGTTGAATATGCAAAACGCGGAAGTAAACTTGTAGAAGTGATCCGTATCACGACAGAAACTTTATCAGGAATACCTTCGATCATTTATGGCTTATTTGGGATGTTATTTTTTGTTACTGCGCTGGGATGGGGCTTTTCGATGGTTGCCGGATTTTGTACCTTGTCCATCATGATCTTACCTTTGATTATTCGTACTACTGAAGAAGCATTAAAGGCAGTTCCAGATAGTTTTCGAGAAGGATCGTTTGGCCTTGGTGCAGGTCGGTTAAGAACTGTATTCAAAGTCATTCTTCCTTCGGCAGTTCCTGGGATTTTATCGGGAATCATTTTGGCTATTGGAAGAATCGTTGGGGAAACTGCAGCTCTTGTGTACACTTCAGGAAGTGTTGCTCAAATCCCAACTAAACTCTCTGACTCCGCAAGAACACTATCAGTTCATATGTACAACTTGTCAAGTGAAGGACTTCATACTAATGAAGCCTATGCTACAGCGTTAGTGTTACTTGTGATTGTGATCGGAATCAATGCATTAGCTAGTTTTGCGGCAAAAAGAATTGCGAAAGGATAAGTTATGAAAAAAATATCAGTCAAAAATGTAGATTTATATTATGGTGATTTTAAAGCTTTGAAAAATATAGAACTGGATTTTGAAGAAAAACAAATTACAGCTCTTATTGGACCTTCTGGCTGTGGTAAAAGTACATTATTAAAATCTTTGAATCGCATGAATGATTTAGTTGAAAATTGCAGGATCGAAGGAGAAATTTGTTTAGATAATAAAAACATCCGTAAAATGGATATCATGGAACTTAGAAAAAGAGTGGGCATGGTCTTTCAAAAACCCAATCCATTTCCAATGAGTATTTATGATAATGTAGCTTATGGACCTAGAACGCATGGAGTCCGTCAAAAACATCTTTTGGATGAGATCGTTGAAAAGTCACTTAAAGATGCAGCCCTTTGGGATGAAGTATCGGACCGCTTAAATAAATCAGCCCTTTCTTTATCCGGTGGTCAACAACAACGTTTATGTATTGCCAGAGCACTAGCAGTTGAGCCTGAAGTATTGCTTATGGATGAGCCAACATCAGCGTTGGATCCAATTTCAACGGCAAAAATTGAAGAGTTAGTACTCGACTTAAAACAGAAATATACTATAATTATAGTAACTCATAACATGCAGCAGGCAGCACGTATTGCCGATAAAACGGCCTTCTTCCTTCTTGGTGAAGTAGTCGAATACAACAACACGGAAACAATGTTTAGTACACCAAGTGATAAACGAACAGAAGATTATATTACAGGGAGGTTCGGATGATGATGAGATCAAGATTTGAAAAACAACTTCAAGATTTAAATAATGATTTGATCACAATGGGGTCAATGATCGAACATGCGATCGATCTCGCTACAACTGCACTGATCAAATTAGATCCAGTAATGGCTCAAGAAGCCATCGATTGTGATACAGATATAAACGAGATGGAGAAACAAATCGAAAGTTTATGCTTAAAACTGATTCTTCATCAACAACCAGTAGCCTCAGATTTAAGAATGATTTCAACTGCTTTAAAAATGATTACGGATATGGAAAGAATCGGAGATCATGCTCAGGATATTTCAGAAATTACGATCAAGCTTTGTGAAATGAAATATGACAGAAACTTAGTGCATATTCCACTTATGGCAAAGGCAACGATCAAAATGGTTTCAGAAAGCATCGATGCTTATGTAAAAAAAGATTTGGATCTTGCTTATCAAGTGATTGAACATGATGATATCGTCGATGAATTATTTTATACTGTTAAAAATGATTTGATCGATTTGATTCATGAAGATGTAGATCAGGGAAAACAAGCGATTGAATATTTAATGATCGCAAAATATTTTGAAAGAATTGGAGATCATGCGGTCAACATTGCAGAATGGGTCATATTCTCAATTACCGGTCAACATAAAAACACACGCATCATATAAGGGGGACATTTTATGGCAAAAATATTCATTGTAGAGGATGATGAAAATATTCGTGATTTAGTACTGTATACTTTACAAACACAGGATTTCGAAACAAAAGGTTTTGAGAATCCTAGTGACTTTTATCGAGCAATTGAAAAAGAAAGCTGTGATTTAGTGCTTTTGGATATTATGCTTCCTGAAGAAAGTGGAATATCAGTGTTGAAAAATATACGTTCTAATGCGAAAACAGAAAGATTGCCTGTAATTTTATTAACGGCAAAAAATAGTGAATATGATAAAGTCAAAGGATTGGATCTAGGTGCTGACGATTATATCACCAAACCTTTCAGTGTTTTGGAATTGTTGTCGCGGATCAAAGCGTTGCTTAGAAGATCAGACAATTCAATCAAGTCAAAAAGCCTTTTTGTCGGTCAGATCATGCTGGACCCATCAAAACATATCGTTACTGTCAATGAAGAGGTTGTGGAACTTACGCACAAAGAATTTGAGCTTTTACAACTACTTTTAGAAAATAAAGGCAGAGTATATACCCGTGAAACTTTATTATCGAAAATTTGGGGAATTGATTTTGATGCACAGACAAGAACTGTCGATGTGCATGTCAAAACACTTCGACAAAAGCTATTGGATCAAGGAGATATAATCAAAACGATCAGAGGTGTTGGTTACAAGGTGGATGATAATCTATGAAAAAAAGTGTTTTTAGAAGCATGATTTTACTTGTGACAGCCAGTGTTCTTCTGTGTTCTATTTTTCTAGTATGTTTTTTCTATTCTTTGTTTGATAAAGAAGTGAAATCAAATCTTAAAAATCAAACGATCATGATTCAGAAACAATTGAATCTTGAAACTGATAAAGTTCAGGCTTTGCGGCAACTAGATCTAAATCATGTCCAGATTCGTATCACATTGATTGATTCAGATGGAACAGTCCTTTTTGATAATTCAGTAAAAGATATTTCATCTTTAGAAAATCATGGTGATCGTGAAGAAGTGATCGAAGCTTTTGCCTCAGGAGCAGGTGAAGGAAAGCGAAAAAGTGAAACACTAGGTAGAGACACATATTATTATGCAATATTACTTCAAAACAATCAGGTATTGCGTAGTTCAAAATTGTCATCAAATATGACAGGTGTATTTACTGCAGCATTACCGATGGGATTTATGCTGATGTTGATCAGTTTGTTTTTTGGCTTTATCTTATCGAATCGTTTGACGAAATCAATTACTCGTCCAATCAATGATTTTGACTTTGATACACAAATTACTCCTTATGAGGAATTAACTCCTTTTATTCGTAAAATTAGAAATCAAAATGAAGAAATCAAAAATGCCATGGCTCAAATGGAAGAAAAAAATGCACTGTTGGCTGCGATCACAAGTAGTATTAAAGAAGGTTTGATTTTATTAGAATCAACAGGAAAGATCATTTCATGTAATGATGCAGCTAAAAAAATATTGAATATAAAAATCGATCCAATCAATAAAAATTTACTGGAAATTACACGCAATTCAGATATGATCGATTATATGAAGCTCGCACTAAAAAAAGAAGACTGTGATGGAGTGATCAAATTTCAATCAAAAAGTTATCATGTCTTCTTTAGTTCAGTTGATCAAGGAGTGTTGATCTTATTTTTGGATGTGACTGAAAAAATTAAATCAGAAAAAAGAAGAAGAGAATTTAGTGCAAATGTTTCTCATGAATTAAAAACACCGTTAACCTCAATTTTTGGATATAGTGAATTATTGGAAAATGGACTAGTTAAAGCTGAAGAAATTCCAAGTGTTGCCTCCAAATTAAAAAAAGAATCTTCACGTTTAATTGAATTGATCGAAGATACGATGCGTTTATCTCAGCTGGATGAAGAAAGACCAGAAAAGATGTATACAAGATTTGATTTGACGCAAATTACAAGTGATATCAAAGAGGGGTTGATTCATAAGGCAAAAGAAAATGAAATTGTTATTATAACTCCAAAAGACCCATTCGAAATTGTCGCAAATCGTGGGAAAATATATGAAATGTTATACAATTTAGTTGAAAATGGAATTAAATATAATCGTCCAGGTGGACTGGTTTCAATTAGCTTATCCAAACACAATCAAACAAATCGAATCGTAGTGAAAGATACTGGAATAGGAATTGATCAAAAAGATCATGATCGTATTTTTGAACGCTTTTATCGGGTTGATAAATCTCGTTCTAAAAAAATTGATGGAACGGGAATTGGTTTATCGATCGTGAAGCATATTGTACAAAATCATGAAGGTTCCATACGCATTAATAGTAAGATTGATGAAGGAACTGAAATCATAATTGAACTACCAAATTTAGAAGAATCTGCAATTTAGAAAAAAAATTGCAGATTTTTTTAGGTGAAGGGCGTTTTCCTTAGAATAATAATAGTATAGGGAGAATTTAAAAATATGGAAAAACAAAACTGGAACAAATTTTATTTAAACAAACTAGAAGTAATCGCAAGTATCATCGAAACTGTATCAGATCAAAAAATAGATTCAATCGCATTCAACAACTGTTTAAACCCGAAAGAGCTTAGAATCAGAAATGGAATTCAAAATTTAGGAGCGGCAATATTAAAAAATGGAAAGAAAATACTTTATAACGTTGTCTTTACAACGGAAGATGTTTCACGAGAGAAAGTGGATGTTGCCAATAAGTTGTTCACAATGATGGCCTGTGATTTGTTGAAAACAGGTGAAATCAGCACGTTGCCTGCGTATAGTATTGTCATTACTACAGGCAAATTATTGAACAGCAAGGAAAAGGATGGCTGGTCACATTATGCTTACGCTAATGAAAAAGAGGAGGTACTTGTCGATGTAAGTTTGATCGATATTAATCAATCTACTGAAACATGTTACGAAATGGTCAGTAAGATCAGTCCTTGGAGTATGAAATATGGTGATATGCTGATACAAATGCTTTATGAGAGAAATCCGGAAGAAGAGTTGGAAGATGATAGTTTTGATGAAGAACTTGATGATGAAAATGATGATGAGATGGATGAATATGAAGCTGGTCGGGCAGATATGTTAAGTGAGGTCATTGAAATGATGACAGACCTAGGTGTTGATCCAGATTTAATTACTCTCATATCAGAACTTGATGGAGAAACAGAATTATGTTGAAACCACTTCTTGACGCGATCATGAATGACAATGTCCAAATCTGTGATGTCCGAGCACCAGAAGAGGGTGAAGTTAAGAATGATACATATGTGATCACAGGACTAGCTCAGTTAGAAGACGGATCAAAAAGATTGTTTGATTTGATTTTAACTAATGACAATGTCTATATAAATAATTTTAATCAAAGAATCATTAGTTTAATGGGATTGGGTTTAGAGCTGAAAGAAGAAGATGACTCAATTTGTTTGCCCTGTTACGAAATTGTGATCACAACGGGAATTAGAATCGGTGCAAGAACAAGTGATCCTTATACGCATTGTGGAATGATGAGTGAGACAGATCCATCAATTTGTGCAGAAGTCTATTTTCTTGAAATTGAACCCATCGATACATCAATTACGGAAAGAAGTGCTATTGAAATTTGGTGTGGCTTATTTTATAACCTGCTTGAGATCCATGGATCAGATAAATTAGATATCTTATTCTCGTTGGATTTTGATTGGGATACGATTTTCAGTATATACAATGATTTATTTTGTAGCCAAATCGATTCAAAAAATCTCATGGCTTAATGTTGGCTTAACGATCATAACTGATCTTATATAGCTCAAGAAAAGAATTTATACCCTTCACTCTTTTCTTGAAAAAAAATAGTTCAAGGCTCTCCTCCTTGAACTGTGATTAAGGTGTAAGTTTCGGCTTACACTTTTTTCTTACATTTTTCGCAAAACCATTTAAAAATTGATTGATGTTCACTCATGTGTTGGAGGCGTTCTGGATGCCATTGGACAGCCAATACTTGATCCTTTAGTTCTGCAGCCTCAATCAGTCCATCTTCGCTGATTGCGCTTGGAATCAACTCTGATGCCAAATCTTTGATATTTTGATGATGATAAGTATTCACCATTAATTCTTTTTCACAAAACGAGTTTAAGATCGTATCAGGTAAAATGGTTACCGCATGTTCTGTAGCATTTCTTTCAGGCTTTGGATCAAGCAGTTGTTGTCCATGACCACGCTCTCTCATCATTGGATATTGACTAGGCAAATCTTGATATAATGTTCCTCCAAGGGCGACATTGATTGTCTGAAGACCTCTGCAGATACCTAAAATTGGTTTTTTAGCACGAATAAATGCAAGGATCAATTGAATTTCAAATTCATCCATTTCCATGGTAGAACATTCGATCGAACAAGTCACATCTTCTTTGTAGAAGCTAGGATGGATATCTTCACCACCTGTCACCAGCAAGCCATCAAAATCATCAACGATCAAGCTGATTTCAGTTCCTAGAGCGATCATATAAGGAATAGCTCCTTGCTCAAGCAGAGCATCCATATAGTCACGGTTAACACCTTCACGGATGAATTCATGTGATAAACGGGGAGTTACGGCAATTCTTGGTTTTTTCATAAGGTCTCCTTTTTTACGATCTCATACAGGATCGGATAATCTTTCGCTTGCGTATAGGTTCGTAGTTCAATATTTTTAAGTGTTTGGATCCATTTGAATATTACCTCATGTTCAGCAGTACCACCTTCATGTTTTAAGTAACAGGACAACATCAAGACACCATTAGTTTTCAATAGATCATATGCTTTCTTTACTGCAACTAGTGAAGAATCAGGTTTAGTGATACACTGCAGATCTCCATGGGGCAGGTAACCAAAATTAAATAGGGCACAATCAAGTGGTTCCTTGATAACTTCATCAAGAACTTCATGGGAAATTAAATGAAACTCTAAATTATGAAATGCTGTACATCGTTTTAAAGTATTCTCTTTTGCCTCAGTCTGAATATCGAAGGCAAAGACTTTTGAGGCATGATTACATAAAAAGAATGTATCATTGCCATTCCCCGCTGTGGCATCCAGACAAACCCAATCCTTTTGGATTTTTTCTTTTAACCAGCGGTGGGCAACAGTATTAATGTTATCTTTGTTCATAATGGACTCCCTGCATTGTATCTTTTTTCACCATGAGTTTATCAATTTCATTGAGTACGATCGTTTTGTTTAAAGTCCATATTGGAGCGACTAAATCTTCTTTGATTCCATCACCAGTTAATCTTTGTAGAATGATTTCAGGTCGTAAAACTTCAAGTTGTTTGACAACGACGTCAACATATTCTTCAAGAGTCAATAAATCAAAGGGTTTTGCATAATAATATTGTTCCATTGCGGTGCCTTTTATTATATGCAACATATGGATCTTCAGTGCGTGAATCGGTAATCCACCAACTTCTTTCGCACTTTTGATCATCATCTCTTTTGACTCATTTGGCAGACCATTCATAAGGTGAACACATATTTTGATTTTAGTTTCTTTCAGTTTGTTGATACAGTTTAAAAAATCCTGATAAGTATGGGCACGATTGATTAATTCAGAAGTCTTATCAAAAATACTTTGCAGTCCAAGTTCGATCCATATTTCTTTCTTGGAAGTACAATCATTTAAATAAGCTATGCATTCATCACTCAGACAATCAGCTCTAGTGGCGATCGCAAGTGCAACGACTTCTTCTTTGTCTAAGAAGGGCTCAACCATTGATTTTATTTTACTTAGTGGCCCATATGTATTTGTAAAGGATTGAAAGTATGGAATCGTTTTTGAATGAGGCCATTTTCTTTCCATCATTTCACAACCTTGTTTATATTGTGTTAAAAGATCATCCTGGATACTACCGGCAAATTCACCACTACCTAAACTACTGCAGAAGATACATCCTCCCAATGATTTAGAACCATCACGATTAGGGCAGGTAAAACCTGCATTTAAAGGAACTTTATAGACTTTACTATCAAAGTTTTGTTTTAAATAAGTGTTCCAAGTATAATATCGTTTATTATCCATTGTGTATGGGAATGGATTTACTTTTCTCATATTCTCACCTTGTGATTCATTATAACAAAATTATTGAAATTCTTGTACGAAAATGGTCAGAATATGTAAAAAAAACTATTTTTTATTACTGTTTGTGTTATACTGATTTTCGGATATTTGGAGGAAGTTCTATGCCTAAAATGATACAAGTAATCTTTGAAACAGGATTTGATATAGTATATTTAGTTTCGGTGATCTGGATCGGAGTTTTAATCTTAAATAAAACAAAAGGATCTAAAAGTAAACAGTTATTTGGATATGCAGCGATCTTACTTGGCGTAGGTGATAGTTTTCATTTGATTCCGCGTATGTTGGCACATTTTACTGATAATGGATTTGTGGTATACGCTAAAGCATTAGGAATTGGACAACTCATTACATCGATCACTATGACTGTATTTTATTGTCTGTTGCTGGAAGCAATCACCAAAAGATACCGTATGAGCTTACCAAAAGGACAAATGGCATTAACCTATATTTTGGCAATCGCACGAGTTGTGTTATGTTTAATGCCTCAAAATGAATGGACTAATCCTGACTCACCTGTACTTTGGGGAATCATTCGTAATATCCCTTTTCTTTTATTGGGGATAGAAGTAATGATATTAAGTCATCGCTGGACTAAACAAGCTCGTGATCCACATTTTGACCATTTAGCTTTGACTATCTTCCTAAGTTTTGCCTTCTATATCCCTGTGGTCTTGGTTGCAGGGATATATCCAATCGTTGGTATCTTAATGTTACCGAAGACGGTTTGTTACTTCTATATCGTTTGGATGAGCTACAGAGCAATTTCAGAATAATTGGAAATTTCTGGTAAAACCAGATTAACCTTGACTTGAACTTGAATAAGCATTTAAATATAAGGGTAGAAGAGGTTAATGAATGAGAAAAAAAGCAAAAATAGTTAAACAGTTATTGCAAGAATTAGCTGATGAAAATCGATTGCTTATTTTGTGTGCTTTACTTGAAAAACCATTGACATTGGATGAATTAGCGGTACTTGTGCCAGAATTGGATAAACAAAATTTGAATATTCATTTGGTTTTATTAAATACGCAAAATATTATTAATATAAATCAAATAGAAGATGAAACGATATATAGTATAAGTGATCAAAGAGTCATCAACTTAATTGAAACATTGAAAATTAACTATTGTACAGAAACGCTATGATGGCGTTTTTTTATTCAAATTAGTTTTAAAATATGCACAATAAGATTGAAAAATAAATCTTATTGTTTAAAAAATAAAACGATAAACACTATCCAACTTAAATTCTTGGAAATGTTTCTACTAATCATGTCTTAACTAATTACCATCCATTTATTTAATTTATCTAAAGTGATTATTTCATAATTCTTAAATAAGTTCTCAGAGATTGTAAAGTTTTATTGAGTATGATTGGGTTAATAACTTTAGGAGAGATTATGAAAGTATATGTATTATTAACTCAACATGATGATCGATTATCAAGAATCATCAAAAAGGCAACACGGGCAGATTACAATCATGTTTCAATTGGTATTGTAGATAATTATGAACAGTTCTATACTTTTAACCAAACTTATGGTTTTTACATAGAACACCCTACTAAAATATATACAGATCGTAAACGAGAAAGAAAATGTTGTTTATACTTTGCAGAGATATCAGATGAATCTTATTTAGAACTTTTTGATATACTTAATCAGTTTGTAAGGAATTCAAAAAATTATAAATATACTCTATTTGGTTTGATCATGTGTTTTTTTAGAATTTCGTATCATCGAAAAAATACTTATTTTTGTAGTCAATTTGTCGCTGAGCTATTACAAAAATCAGGTGCGATTAATTTAAAAAAGAAACCATCATTGATCATGCCCAATGACTTTACAAACATTAATCAACTGAAGTTAAGATTCATTGGAACTCTCGGAGAATTATCCTTGTTGCAAAATGCTTGTATTTAATTTTGCGATTTAGTATATTAGAATAATCTAATATAGAGGTGGATTTTAAATGAAAAAAATTGCAAGTGTTAGTAAAGATTGTGTTGCATGTGGTGTTTGTGTAAAAAGTTGTCCATTGCATGCCATGATTATTGATCAAGGTGTTCGAGCAGTACCAACTGAAAAATGTGTTGGTTGTGGTAAATGTGCTTTAGCTTGTCCTGCGGGAGTGATCACAATCGTAGAGCGAGGTGAAAACTAATGAAGAAACAATGGTATGATTATTTATGGATATTTTCTGCTGCGTATTTAGTTTTAGGTATTTTTAATATTTTGTTTGCCTGGCTTGGCTTGATTTGTTTTATAACTCCTTTAGCAATTTCAATTGTGAAAGGAGATAAAGCTTACTGCAATAAGTATTGTGGCAGAGGACAATTGTTTCAAAAGATCGGAGGAGACTTTGGATTATCCCGTAAAAAGAATCCGCCTCAATTTTTAAGAAGTACTTGGTTCCGTTATGGGCTTTTTGACTTTCTTTATGACAATGTTTGGGCTTATGATCTACAATACGGTTCTAGTTTTTGCGGGTGCAAACTTAAAAGAAGTAGTAACGCTTCTTTGGGTTTTCAAATTACCTTGGAATTGGGTCAATACTTCAATGGTTGCACCATGGATCGCTCAGTTTGCATTTGGTTTCTATAGTGTAATGCTGACATCCACTGTACTTGGTTTGATCACTATGATATTATTTAAGCCTAGAAGTTGGTGTGTTTATTGCCCAATGGGGACAATGACTCAAGGAATATGTAAAATAAAGGCAGGAAAATAACATGGTGGAAAAAGCTAAACAAATCGCAGAGTTACTAAAGGGATTAGCGAATGAGAATCGCTTGCTTATTTTGTGTGCGTTGATTGAACAACCAATGAATGTAACAGAATTATCTTTAAAAGTTCCTAACATTGGCCAATCTGCCTTATCTCAACATTTATCTGTGCTTAAAATGATGGGTTTCGTTGATAACGAAAAGAAAGGTCTTAATGTAATCTATTCTATTAAAGATTATCGCATCGAAGAGATCATATTTATCCTAAAAAAGAATTATTGTAACTAACTACTTCAATGAGGTAGTTTTTTTATGCAAGATAATCAATTGCGTTATTATCAATGCAATCAATTTGTTTGCGATTTAATTAACGCAAATAAATAATTTGCATTAATTGTGTAAAAAATATATAATATTTACAAAGGAGATGAATACAACTATGAAATATACTGCACTAATGATAGATGTTGTAGACTCAAGGTTATATAAAGACCGTGAAAAAATTCAAATATTTCTTAAAATGATAATAGATTTTTTGAATATAATTTATTTTAAGTCGTTAATCAAACCATTGATGTTTAGCGCTGGAGATGAAGTACAAGGGTTGTTTTCAACACCTGCTTCTGCATATTTATGTGCAAGATTTTTTATCATGATTTGTTATCCAGTAAAAGTAAGAGTTGGAATCGGATATGGAGAATTGGCTTATTATAATGATGAATGGGATTCAACAGAAATGGATGGAAAAGCATATTACAATGCAAGAGATGCAATAAATAATTTTGAGGGAAAAGATAATTTGGGTGTGAGAATTAATCGATTATCAAAATTTGACAAAATGATAAATGCATTATTATATTCTTCGCAATTAATTCAAACGCAGCAATCTATAAGTGGCCGAGATGTTAATCTGATGGCTGAATTAATATATCCTATTTTTGATAATGAAATCATGGACCCCTATATGAGCTATTCTACAGAATTAACTGCATTGTTAAAAATAAGAGAAGATCTTTTAAATGATAATTCTAAAATAGTAAAATTAAATACTAGTTCATCTTCAAAACAGATACAAAAGGTTAAATATAATTTGGAATACTTGAATACTATTGAAAATATAATTGTTCCTCTGTCTGAAATTATTTATGATGATTCATTAATTATTGGCAATACATGGAAAAAGGGGATGTCAACTGCAATATCAGAAATATTAAATAGTACGCGCCAAAATATTGATCATCATATACGCTTTGGTAAAGTTGAAGAAATTAGAAAAATTGATTATACTATTGTATATTCTTTAAGCGAGGAGTTAAGCCATGAGTAATATATTAATGTTGTTTATTTTGCATGTCATTGGAGACTTTTATCTGCAAAATGAAGAAATGGCTACTAAAAAAGGTTGTCTTAATATTCAAATGATTACTCATTCACTTTGTTATGTATTTCCGTTTATGATTGGGTTATTATTTGGTCTAGATTTTTTTACCATAATGATATTAGGTATTTCACATTTCTTTGTGGATATTATCACTATTGAGGCAAAAAGAAAGTATAGTTCCAAGGAACTGTTTATTTTTTTCGTTGATCAACTGATCCATTTGATGATTATTACTATATATTCTATTAATGTTGAACTTTCAATAATGGTATCGTTGAAAACATTAACTGCAATATTATCGTTGCTTATACTATGGAAACCTGTAGGAATCATTATCTCGATGGCTTTTAATCTTATTTTTAAAAAGGCTGTTCCTATTGGTGACAAAGATGAAACGAAAATCGGAAGATACATAGGATATTTGGAGAGAACAATAATTTTTATATTATGTAGCATGGGAGCTGTTTCTACAATAGGATTCATTTTAACGGCAAAAACATTAGTTCGATATAAGGATATCACTAATAATGAGGATCATTTTCAGGAAAAGTATCTTATAGGCACATTATTAAGCACAATTGGAGCTTTATGTTGCTATATGATAACTAATTTAGTTTAACTCTAAATATTTATTGGCTATGAAATAATCCATGGAGGCAATAGCATATGACCTTTGAAGAATATTATGAATTATTATATAAAAAATACGGAAATCAATTTAATTGGAGACCAATTAGCTTTTCTGATCAATTCTTTATAAATGAGCTTAACTTAGAACTTACTTCAAACCATCCTTTATATGGAAAAATTAAATGGGCAGTGGCAAGAAGCATATCCAATGATGATGTGTTGTTTCTTGATGAAAATAATAAGTGGTATATCATTCACTTAACTTATTCAAAAAGCAATAGTTTAGGATATCCTAAATTTAAAGAATTTCTAGACTTAGATAATGTAATGCAATTTATCGAAGAAGAATATGAATTAGATTATCTGTGAGTCAAAGTAAAAGGGTAAGATTTCGATGGAAATCCTACCCTTATTGTGTTTTGAATATTATTCTTTAATTGCCTGAATTGCTACACACTCTGGACCACCTTGAGTTAAGAAAGCAGGTGATAGAAGTAAGATTTCAACTCTAGCATTCTCAATTGTTTTTTCAATCAAAGTTTTAACTTTTTCTGCTTGTCCTTCACAGAATCCATGACTGACATAGAATAAATGTGAGCTATTATAACCACGTTCTTTTAAATTGTTTACGACTGCTTTAATAGCCATATCAAAACTACGGCCAGTAGTAAATTTATCTAAACGTTTGCCATCTGGAGTTTGAGTTACTACAGGTACTAATTTAAATAATCCACCAAGTGTAGCAGCAAGTTTAGTTACACGTCCACCACGGCGTAAGAATTCGAAATCTTGTGGAAGTAAGAAAGAAACATTTGTTTGAATTTTTTCTAACAAAACTTCTTTTACTTCTAATAATGATTTACCTTCAGCTCTTAAAGATAATGCAAGATTAACTAAGTAACGATGAGGTCCACATAATGTTTGAGTATTAACCACGTGAATGTTTTCGTTGTTTTCAATACCTTCTTTTGCACCTGCAGCAGAAGCATATGTACCAGAAAGTCCATCAGCCATACTAATAACTAAAATACCTTCTTCTTTATGTGCTTCATAGTAATCAATAACACCACCTACAGCAGGTTGACTTGAAGTGGGTATATTACCAGCTTTAATTAAATCATAGAATGTTTTTGAATCCATTTCAGTGAATTCAACATAAGATTTTCCTTGAATAGTTACTACAAGAGGAAGAACATCCAAACCTAAAGCTTTTCCTTCTTCTACTGTGTATAGTGCTGAAGAGTCTGTAAGAATTTTAAACATAATTGTGATCCGCCTTTCAAATAATTAAAATATTGCGACCGCTACAGCCACAAAGTGGAAGAGCGTACCAGCCAAAATAAAACAATGAAATAATTCATGAAAACCAAACATAGGTGTAAAGTTAGGTTTTTTTACTATATATATAATACCACCTAAACTATAACTAATACCACCTAATCCGAGTAATATTAAACTTGAGAAATTGATATTTTTACCAAGTTCAGGAATAAAGAAGATAATTGCCCATCCCATAATGAGATATAAGCTTGTATATAAAGCACGAGGAGCATGTAACCAACAAATCTTTAAGATGATACCACCAATTGCTACTGCCCACATAATGAGTGTAAATATGAGTCCAGTATTTTGATTTAAATACAAAACACAAAATGGTGTATATGAACCTGCAATAAGTACATAAATCATAGAATGATCTAATTTTCTGAGAACTGTATGATATTTACTGGTAAGTGGAAAATAATGATAGATGCAGGAAGCTGAATACAGACCCACTGCGGATAAGACAAAGATAATGCTGGTAATGATTTCTGATAGGGTACTTTTAAATACAAAACCTGTGATTAAAAATGCAATGGCAACAAGAAGGCTTAATACTGCACCCAAGAAATGAGTATAACAGCTTACAGGATCTTGTGCCTTCATAAAGTATCTTGGCATATGATCACTCCTTAAATTAACATAACCTTATCATCTAGTTATGAAAACTAGATAGTTAAATTATAGATTAAAACTATTACTATTTCAACACTTCAAATGCTTTCACACTAAAAACACATAATTAATTTATATAATAGATTAATGATTTGAAAGGTTGGTTAAAAATGATCAGTTTTGTAAGTTTAAAAGAAAATAGCAATATCACTAAAAAGATGAGTAAATTGTATGCTGAAGCTTTTCCAAGAAATGAAAGAGCTCCATTTTTTCTATTAGCGGAAAAAGCTAAAAAAGAAGGAGCAGATCTGTTTCAAATTGAAGATGATGGAAAAGATATTGGGCTTTTATTTACGCTATATGATAAAGATATTGTTTATCTTTTCTATTTAGCAATTAATCCAGAGTTTAGAGGGCAAGGTTATGGAACAACAGTTCTTCAGCTTATTCAAGAAAAATATAAAGATAAACGTATTGTCTTAAACTTTGAAGAAGTAGATGAAAAGTATAAAAATTATAAACAACGTTTAAATAGAAAAAACTTTTATCTTCGCAATGGTTTTAAAGATTCCAATATAAAAACAAAAGAATTTAGTGTCATTTATGATATGGTCTACTACAATAACAACATCACATACAATGAATACGCTAATTTAATGAAAAGTTTCCTTGGTAAGTTTATATTTAAAATGATTGGGTTTAAGGAAGTGAAATAGCTACTTGTTTAAAATTTTCGTATTTGAATTATAAGTATATATAAAATTTTAAAAATAAGTATTTGGATTTTTATTTTATGCACTTGTTTTATTGTTTAATGGATGATAATTAATGAATCTTTATTTCTTATTGCGCTAAGAGAAGATAATATAAGGATTACAGATTCAAGATTTTTACATGCTTAAGATGTTATATAATTAGATAATGCAGATAAAATGTAGGATAATCATTGCGATTGCGAGGCGATTATAAATGCTTTTTGATTTTATGAGCATCTTGAAAGAATGTTTACTTAGAAAAGTAGCGATTGATGTTATCGTAACTTGATAAGCAAGTTGTGTTTGGATTGAGATACAATAGTTAAAGTTATATGTTATATACTCATTTCATAATTATAAGTTTAAAAAAATTGCTACGAGTAAATAAAGTAAGAAGTTGAAATATAAATAAATCAGTTTATTTATTGGCAATGAGACTCCATCCCTTGTTGAAAGAGAAAAAAAATTACTTGAACAAAAATTTAACTTCCGAGATTGCATACAAAATAATCAATATTTCGACAATATTCGACAAAATAGCAAAGTATTGTGATATATACTATATGAGTGTTAGTGAAAATAGTAATTTGAATGAAACGAGGTAATAAAATGAGCAAAAGCAGCAAAACTGAAGCTCAAAATACATTCATGTCATTTAAATATCAAGAAGTATATGCAATAATCTTTTTATTAGACCCTAAATACAAAAAATATGAAGAAATAATGATAGAATTTAAAGATGATATCTATTTAATTGGAAATAAAAACGATATTATATGTCAGCTCAAAACTATTGAAACTATAGGAAAAAGAATTACTAATGCATCAGAAAGCTTGTGGAAAACAATTTACAATTGGAGTAATTATATAAAAAATGAATTGATATCTGAACAAGATGAATTAATGTTACTCCTTCAAAATGATGAAGAATCTCAAGAGAATGATTTTGCTCAGAAAATAAGTAAAGCAAATTCTAAAGATGAAATAAATCAACTATATGAAGAATTTACCGAATGGTATAACGAAAATTATATAAAAAAAGAAAAAGAAGCTACTGATTATAAGAGACCAGAAATACGCAATTATCTTGATGAAATATTTTCAAAAGATAATGTAGAGCTAACTAAATTAGTAATTAAAAATTTTAATTTTGTTGAAGAGAAAAAGAATTGTTTTTTACGAATAAAAAATTTTTTGCATACTTCAGAAGCAATACCTGATTCTTTGTTTGATGATTATTTATTATCTTTGTTAGGATGGATATCTAAACTAATCATCACATCAGACAACAAAGTTATTGTTAGAGAGGAATATGATAAATTTAAAAAAGATTTCTTAGAAAATCGTATTATCATAAAAAAGTTGAATTCATATATAGATACAATTGATATCAATCAAAAAATTGGAGAGACCCAAGAACGAAACCCTTTGTTTTTGAAGGAATTGTTAAAATTGAGTTTAAATGATTATGATATTATAGAAAGTATTTCTGACTACGTTTCCGTTTTGAATGATAGAGAGCATTACGCATTGGATAATCTTATTTCTATTAGTGCAATAGATGATCATGATAATGAACTTCATTCATATTGGAAAAGCGAGAAGGAAGAGATTGAATTAACTAACGAACAATCATTACTAATAAAAAGTAATATAATTAGGCTTAAATGTATGAAATATAGAATAAATCTTGATGGCATTGAAACACCGTATTATTTTACAAAAGGAAGCTATCATTATTTAGCGGATTTATCTAGAATTTATTGGTGGATAGATAGGAGTGATAATGATGATTAGCGATATAGATTTAATAAATAATAAGCTAATAAATGCTTTATTAATTTATGACTTTTGTAGAATAAAAAAAGACTGTGAAATATTATTCCCATTTGTAATTTTACCATTAGTCTTAAACGAGCGATATACAGATGTTCTTTTGTCAAGAGGAAAGATAGAACTATATTATTTAATAAATCGTTTTGTTAAAAGTAAAGGCGATGTTTTCTATGCTGAATATCATTTGGAAATAGAAGAAAGAAAAGAAGCTATTTTTGAAAGTGTAATTTTTTGTTTAGAAAATAAGTGGATTAAGTTTAATGAAATAGATGATAAAATATATTTATCTATAGATCAAAATATTGATCTAAAAGAGTTGTTAAACTTAAATATTATGAAAAAAAATAATAAACTTGCTAGAGTATGTGAAAAGTTAAGCCTTGAAAAATTCTTGATTGCAATAAGGTTGGTGATTTAAATGTACATAAAAAAAATTATAATTTGGCCTAAAAATAGAGCAAATAATAAAAGAGTGTTAAATCTAGATAGTGGAAAAATTGAAGTGTTTACTGGAGAATCAAGAACAGGAAAAACTGCTTTAATTTCTATAATTGATTATGTGCTTGGTGCCAGTAAGTGTAGAGTCCCAGTTGGTGAAATAAGAGATTATAGTGAATGGTTTGGACTTTTGATAGAATCAGAAGAAGAACAACTTTTATTTGCTAGAAAGACTCCTCAAAACTCCAAAACAAATACAGCTTACTATTTTGAAAGAGGCGAATCTATTTCTGTGCCTGAAATAATTGGAGAAGCAAATGCAAGTGTCGACCATATTAAGAAAATTTTAAATGATTACTTTGACTATTCTAAGTTAGATGTTGATGAAAAAAGTGGATTTGGCAGACGTCCTAGCTATAGGGATTCCATATCTTTAAACTTTCAACCACAAACTATCATTGCGAATCCCAATATACTTTATTATAAAGCAGATAGCACAGATCATCGTGAGAAATTAAAAAGAGTATTGCCATATATTTTAAACATTCAAAGTAATCAAAATCTATTGGATATATATAATTTAGAGTTGTTAGAAAAACAAAAGAAAAAATTTGAATGTGAACTTGTGGATCGAAATGAATATTTAAGTGTATATACCGAAAAATTAGATTCTTTAATATTTGAAGCTATGCAGTTGGGTTTATTAAATGAAATAGTTTTAAATGTTACTGATTTGAGTGTTAAAGAGAAAATTCAAATTATTAATAAGATAAAAAACAGTTCTGAATTATTTTTTGCAGAATCAAATTTTTATGAATCAAATGATTTAGTTCTAGCAAAAGAAAAAAGGCAAAATGAGTTACATTTTGAAATAATGAATTTACGCAATCAATGTAAAGGCATTGAAAAAGAATTAGAACGTACAAGAAGTCAAATTTCGTTGAATAAACAGAGGGTTATTGAGCGCATAGATATATCTGAATGGGTAATTAATAGTTTTAAAAAAACCTCTACTTGCGATGATGATTTAGAAAAGTATCTTGATAAAATTGAAACCACAATTAATAAATATAAAGCGACTAACAAAAGTATTGATTTAGTAAATTCTGTTTTGGAAGTTGAAGTATTAACGAAGAAACAAATATTAAGAGAAAAAATTCAACTGTTTAATGCAAGTGAGAAAGAGCTGAGTTCATTATATTTACATAAAACGGAAAAAGACTCTAGGAGTTTATTTGAGAAGGTTACTAACTATAAAGCGAAATTATTAGCTGAGATTGATTTTTTTAATTCTTTAGATGACAGCGTTTTGGAGATGAAAATATTGGAAATTACTCAGATGATAGAATTGCTTAAACTCAGAACTAATCAAGGAAACATAGCTAAAAAAGAGAAGAAAGTATTATATGAGATAGGGACATTAGCAAACAGCTATTTAAGATTTCTAGATGTTGATGATCCAATTTCCACTGTATATTTAGAACTAAAGGACCTAACGATTTCAAGAGAAAGTCAAAATAGTGGATATAAGGATAAAGAATATTTATGGGAAATAGGAAGCGCATCAAATTGGTTAGGTTATCATATTGCTGTTTATTTGGCAATTCACCATTATTTGAATAGTTTATCTGATAATAAAGTGCTTAATTTCCTTGTTTTCGATCAACCTAGTCAAGTTTATTTTCCAGAAGAAACAAAGAAAAAAATAGAGAGTTTATATGTTGATAAAGATACACGAAATGTAAGAAAAATATTCGAGGCATTGAACAACTTTATTGAGAGTAATCCTAATTATCAAATTATAGTATTAGAACATGCACCTGAGAGAATCTGGGGAAATTTAAAGTTCGTAAGAACAAATGAAAAATGGAATGAAGATAATAAACTTATTCCAATGGATTGGATAAACAAGGAGAAATCTGATGGATAGAGCGGTTAATATGGATTCTTTTTTAGCTATTTATAATACGGAGAATGAAGAATTAATCGAATCATTCATCAAATTAGACGATAATGGTTACAATCATGAAGATAGAATAGGAATGTCTAATTATGAACTTGAAGATTTAGCGAAGCTTTTTAATAATTTATCGAGTGTTTTAAACGCTTCTCAAAAGAATGGGTATTATTTAGGATTCAAAGTTTCTGCAGGATTATGTGAAGAATTTGATATTCTTAGATTTAGTAATTATTCAGTTTTGAATATAGAATTAAAGCATACTATACCATCAAGGGGTCTTGTTTCAATTAAAGATCAATTAATACGACACAGATATTTATTGAGTGTTTTAAATAAGAAAGTTAATTTATTTACATTTATTAGCGATTTGAGCAAAGTTTATATGTTAACTACAGAAAATGATTTAATTGAAGTAAATATTTGTGAGCTAATCGAATTTGTAGATGACGATTATTTATTTGAGAATGAACTTAGTCATAAAGATTTATCTGATTTAATTATATCTCCATATTCTCAACCAAAACTGTTTGCAGAACATGTGTATTTTTTGACAAATGAACAAAGTGAAATCAGTAAAAAAATATTCAATAGTAAGTCGAGAAAAATTGGGCTTATTGGAGGTGCTGGAACGGGTAAATCTATGGTTCTTTTTGATTTAGCAAAGAAATATCAGAATAAAGGTTTAAAAGTTGTTGTTATATTTTGTTCTCCACTGTTAGAATATATTTCGATATCTGAACAAATAGGTGTTTCAGTAATTCCAATAGTTAATGTAGATTTAGATAATTTGACAGATTATGATGTAATTTTAGTAGATGAAGCGCAAAGACTTTGGAAAGATAATTTTGATATATTGTGGAATAAAAATAAAGAACTAATAATTTTTTCTGCTGATCATCAACAAACTTTACATCCGGCAGAAAAAAATTTGAATATAGAAGGATATTTAAAAAATAGTAAAGAAGCGTTGACAGTTGAACTCAGAAATAAATACGTACTGATATAGCAATGTCATCATTTATATTAAAATTTTTAAATTTGAAATCTAGAAAAATAACACCTTATGACTACGATAGAGTTAATGTTAGCTTTTTTAATAATACAAAAGATGCTGAAGACTATATTGATTTTATGTGTAATAATGAAAATTATGTTTCTATTGAAATGACAGAATATGTTACTAAGACTACTCGTAATACAAAGAGAAAGAATATATATTGGGGATCAATGGCTACTCATAAAGTAATTGGAAGAGAATATGACAATGTTTTAATTCCGCTAGATAATCATTTTTGTTATTCTGATGAGGGGAAATTGATTTCAACCTATGGTGAATATTATCCTTATTTTGAAGACAGATGTGTATTTGAAGCACTCACAAGAGTACGAAAGAAATTGCTTTTAGTAGTCATTGATAACCCAAAATTGTTTATCACAATACAGCAAATATTGACTTGGAAGACTGATAAGTTATATGAAAATGATACAAATTAAGTTATTGTTAAAAACTATATATAGCCACACATGCATAATTTACTTAAAATTACATAGAATTGGAAGAAATATTTTTGGTTAAGATTGACTTTCTAACTTAGTTTTCATATTATAGTTAATGAAGTGATGAAAAGAAGTAGTAGCTTAGATATCTTTGTAGAGAGTTGACGGATGGTGAAAGTCAATAAGAGAAAAGAGTGAACTCGTCTTGGAGCTTGAATTAGAGATAATTCCGTATTTCTGCGATAAAGAGTTTGAGGTGCATGCCCTTTGGGCGTGAACTAAGGTGGTACCGCGATTATTCGTCCTTAGATTTTATAAGGGCGTTTTTTTATTTTAAAGGAGAGAAAATTTATGACTTACAACCACACAGAAATGGATGCAAAATGGAGAAAGTATTGGGCAGAGCACGATACTTTTAAAACTGATGTATGGGATTTTTCTAAACCTAAGTTTTATTGCTTAGATATGTTTCCTTATCCATCAGGATCAGGATTACATGCAGGACATCCAGAAGGGTACACTGCAACTGATATTGTTTCACGTATGAAAAGAATGCAGGGATACAATGTATTACATCCAATGGGATATGATGCTTTTGGTTTGCCTGCTGAGCAATATGCAATTTCTACAGGAAATCATCCTGATGGTTTTACACAGGCAAACATTAAGATCTTTACTGAACAACTACAATTATTAGGTCTTTCTTATGATTGGGATCGTACAGTGAATACATCAGATCCGTCTTACTACAAATGGACACAATGGATCTTTAAACAATTGTTTGAAGATGGATTGGCTAAATATGTAGATATGCCTGTAAACTGGTGTGAAGAACTCGGAACAGTGCTTGCCAATGATGAAATCATTGATGGTAAATCTGAACGTGGCGGATATCCTGTCATTCGTAAGAATATGAAGCAATGGGTTATTGATATTCCGCAATATGCAGAAAAACTACTTGCAGGATTAGATAAAGTTGACTGGCCAGAATCAACCAAAGAAATGCAACGCAACTGGATCGGTAAAAGTATTGGTGCTCATGTTCGTTTTAAAGTAAATGGAACTAATGAAAGCTTTACGGTGTTTACTACTCGAGCGGATACGCTTTTTGGGGCAACGTATTGTGTTCTAGCACCTGAACATGAACTAGTTGAACTCATTACAACTCCAGATGCAAAAGAGGCTGTAGCGGCTTATAAAGCAGCTATCGCATCAAAATCTGATCTTGAACGTACTGAATTAAACAAAGATAAAACAGGTGTGTTTACTGGAGCTTATGCAATCAATCCTGTAAACAATAAACAAATACCGATTTGGATCGCTGACTATGTTTTAGCGGGTTATGGTACTGGAGCTATCATGGCAGTACCAGCACACGATGATCGTGACTATGAGTTCGCAAAGAAGTTTGATCTTGAAATTATTCCAGTTCTTGAAGGTGGAAATGTTGAAGTAGAGGCATGGACAGAAGATGGTGTTCATATCAATTCAGAATTTTTGAATGGTATGGGTAAACAAGAGGCGATCGATACGATGATCGAATATCTTGTAAAAAATGATTTAGGAGATAAACACGTCAACTATCGTTTAAGAGAATGGATCTTCGCAAGACAAAGATATTGGGGTGAACCAATTCCAGTTGTGCATTTTGAAGATGGTTCAATGCAATCTTTGAAAGATAGTGATTTACCGTTGATCCTTCCAACTCTTGATGATTATAAACCAAGTAAGAGTGGTACAAGTCCACTTGAAAATGCTAAAGATTGGTTGTATATAGACATAAATGGTAAAAAGGCAAAACGTGAAACTAGCACAATGCCAGGATCTGCTGGATCAAGCTGGTACTTCTTGCGTTATATTGATGCACATAATGACAAAGAAATCGCAAATCCAGAACTATTAAAACACTGGATGCCGGTTGATTTGTATATTGGCGGGCCAGAACATGCTGTAGGACATTTGTTGTATAGTCGTATGTGGAACAACTACTTGTTTGACAAAGGAATTGTGCCTACAAGTGAACCATTCCAAAAGCTTGTCCATCAAGGAATGATTTTAGGAACCAATGGAATGAAAATGGGAAAACGATATCCTGAGTTTGTCGTAAATCCTAATGATATCGTTAAAAAATTTGGTGCAGATACATTAAGGATCTATGAAATGTTTATGGGACCAATCGAAGCAGATAAACCTTGGAATGATGACAGCTGTGAAGCAAGTCGTAAGTTCTTAAATCGTGTTTATCGTTTATACACAGAAGAAAATAAAATCGTCGATGCAAGTAATACTAATCTTGAACGAATTTATCACCAAACAGTAAAAAAAGTTACTGAGGATTATGAAGGTTTAAGATTTAATACTGCAATCTCTCAAATGATGGTTTTGATTAATGCTATTTATAAAGAAGAAACATTCCCACTTGTTTATGCAGAAGGATTACTAAAACTACTTAATCCAGTTTGTCCATTTGTGACAGAAGAGTTATGGGAAAAATTAGGACATACAAGTACTATTGCGTATGAAGTGTGGCCTACCTATGATGAATCTAAACTTGTATTTGATGAAATTGAAATTGCAGTACAAGTTAATGGGAAATTGCGTGCTAAGTTCTCGGCAGCACCTGATACAGATCAAGAAACATTAAAAGAACTAGCCTTTGCATGTGATAATATAAAAACTCATATCGAAGGAAAAGAAATTAAAAAAGTAATTTGTATTCCAAATAAAATTGTGAATATTGTAGTTGCGTAGCTTAATGGCACCTCAACATTGAAATGTTGGGGTGTTTTTTTGAAAAACAAATTTGAACTAGGAATATTCATTGATTTTCACCACATAATGTAACAAAATGTAATTATATGGTGAAAATATGATAAAAACCACTGTTATGATTTTAGAAGAACTTAAAGAATACGAGTAGCAATATTAATTAATTCAAAGAGGTTCTATGAAATGTTTTATTTCTTCATAATAATTTGATTGTTAATTTAAAAATGGTTAAATGGTATTTAAGCAGATGAAATGTATAATAAGTTAAAATCAAGCATTTATGATTTTAATAAAATTTTATCATAACTTATTTCGTAACTTATATCGTAACTTTTGTTTGTTTTTATAATTCAATCATTATATACTGAGTTTATAAAAAGATATGAATTGAATGATTATTCCACTATATAAAATAAGCGATGATTTTGTTAGTTTAGTAGTTGATATTAATATTAAAATTTGAAAGGAAAAAAAATGTTTAGTAAATTAGAAAAGCAATATAAAGATTTAGATTTTTTTAGTGTTTTTAACAAATATTATTGGAAGTGGGCAATTAGATTGATTGCTTTTTATATAGTATTATTTTTACTGTTTCCACAATATAATGATTTTTTTGCTAAAGCACTCTATTTGGAAATCTTTATAGCTTGTGCATATTATATATACATTGATTATAAAAAAACGGTATTTACAAAATATAAGCTGAGTTTAAAACATAAAATAAAATTTTATGTTTTTAGGAAAAAGAGTATCAAAAAAGATGAAATTATCAGAGTTTTTATTGAAAATGGACTAGTAGATAAAGAAAATATAATGCTAGCTCTTAATTATTATAATAGTAAACAACCGATAGTTATTGAATCAAGTTTTTTTGGATGGTTTTTTTCAACTTCATTAGCTCTATTTTCAATTATAGAAATAGGATATGATAAAAGCAAAGGGCAAATTGATTTTAATATGATTTACAACTTTTTTTACTCTATTTATATTTCTGCTATTCTACCAATTCTTGTCGTAATAGTTGCTAAAATAATTATAGATAATTTTAATAAAAATAAACTTTTATTATATTCCGATATAGCTGCAGATTTATCAAATTTTTATATGAATTTTGAAAGATTAAATTTGCGATTTGAAGAGAAGATATTGAAAAAGCGTAGAATTTATCGTTTTAACGAAAAAGTAAAATGAAAAAAGTAATAGCGTAATTTATAAATTTGTATGTTTTCGATTTAATGAATGCTCTATTTGTTTGGGAAAAATACAAAGTTAAATTCCTTAATTAAAGCATGCGTTATACATTATGAAATAGAAACCATTCATCCGTTTTTAGACGGTAATGGTAGGATTGGTAGACTTTGACAATCTGTTATATTGCATGTGTATAGTCCAATATTTGAACTTATTTATGTAGAATCATTAATTTTTGAAAATCAGCAAAATTATTATGATGCGATTGAAATCTCTAGAAAGAATAATTCTTCAACGCAATTCATTGAATTTATGTTAGAAATGATTTTCAAAGGGATAGAAACATTAAAACCTTCATTTAAACGAATAATTATTGATGAAGTTATCATGAAGCAATTAACTAAATCTGAAAAAGCACTATTGCAGGTGCTAACTCTTAGGTTTGAAATTAATGAATATTTTACATTAGAGGATATTCGAGAAATTGTGAATAAACAAGATGCAAATATTAGGAAGTACTTGATAACTTTTGTAGAAGTGGAGCGCTTTTGATGATTAGTAAAAATAAAGCAAGAAAATATACATTAAACAGCAATTGTATTCAAGTTAATTTGATATCTTGAAATAATATTAGAACATCTTTATTTTTGAGATGTATTTCAATGCTATTGTAAGTTATAATTGATTAAAAGGAATGTACTAAGTATGATAGAAATATTAAGTGTAAAAGTAGTGCCAAATATTGATGTCAAAGATTCACCTTATTACAACAAAGAATTGGATGATAAATTATCTGAAATTAGAAATGGAAATTTAAGTTTTATTTCTGAGGTAAATGCTTATCTTGATATCATGAATTATATTCTAGATTTTGCTTCAGCAAATAAGATAAAAAACCCTGAAGAGTTAAATGATAGGATTGTCGATGATGCGATTGAAAACATTGTTGATGATTTTGAAACATGTATTTTAAATTCTGCTGATGCAAAATGTGATGAAGTAATAATAATAGATTATTTAGATCGATTAATTGATACATTTGAATTATCAGAAATATGTTACTTGAATATGGTACGTCTAAAATGTAATTTGTTGTTTAAGTTGAAACAATTTGCAGAAGGTGAAAAGTTGATGTTTGACTTAATGAATGAAATGCCAGATAGTGTTTGGCCTTATGTTGAACTCGTTGATGATTTTCTAGAATTCAACAACAAAGAAAAAGCACTATTCTATTATGAAAAAGGGTTAAAAAATGCTTTAGAAGATTTAGATGCGTTAGAAGAAAGGGCAGATTATTTTAAATAAGAATAGAGGGTGGATTAAAATGAGAAAGTTACGCGTTACTCCTGAAACAGTACAAAAAGAAGGTATAAAAAAAGAAGATGAAAACTTCAGATTTAGAACATATCTCAAAAACAATGCAGAACTTGAAGAATTGGATGAACATTTTCATAGGCTACATAATGAAATATTTACTAATTATGATTGTTCAAAATGTAGAAATTGTTGTAAGTTGATTAGTGGAGAATTTAATGAAAATGAAGTTAAAGTAGCTGCACAAATACTTGAGGTTCATGAAGAAGATTTGATCAAATTGTACTTTGAAAAGACAGGACGAGATTATCAAGTAAAGGCAACACCTTGTAGTTTCTTTGAAAACAATGAATGCAAACTGAATGATTGTAAACCTAATTTGTGTAAAGAATATCCATTCACACAAAAAGATGAAAGAATATTTAGCTTACTCAGTGTTGTGAATAATGCAAGTATTTGTCCTGTAGTTTATGAAATAGTAGAAGAACTAAAAGATATTTATCATTTTAGAAGAAAGAGGTAAGTTATGAGTCAAATATATGAATTTAAAATAGATGTATTAGGATTAGAGAAAAAAGTATACAGAACCATTGAATTTACCGATACATGTAATGTTGCAAGACTTGCTTATACCGTCTTAGCGAGTTTTAATACTGCTATGTATCATCAATACCAAGTTGAATATGAGGACAGAACCTTTGATTGTCACAAATCAAGTCCAGCAGAAGGATGGTTTAGTGCAAGAGAAGATGCAAAATTAATAAGACTTAAAGATTTAAATTTGAAGTTAGGTGATGACCTTACAATGGCTTATGATTTTGGGACAACTTGGATATTTGTTATTGTTCTAACTAAAATTAGAGAAATGGAAAGTGATGAACATAACATTGATTTTCCGATAATCACTCAAGGACAAGGTTATGGAATCATAGAAGATGTCAGTCCATCTGAAACATTACAAGTCATAAATGCTATTAATCAAACAGGTAAATCTGATTTCTATGCTTTTTCTCCTTCAGGTAAAAATGAGTTATGGGACTACCGTAATTACAGTGTTTTAGAAGATAATCTGTCTTTGGTACAAAAAATCTATCATGCAATTGTTGCATATGAAGAGTTAAGTGAATATTAATTAATATTTCGAAAGTAAAAGTATCGATATAGTAGTGAAACCAATTGAGAAAAGAACATTTCTCGATGGATTGGAGAATAATGGATATACCAAAGTTGAAAAAAAGCAATCGCCCAAGGGAGTATAAATTATATACAGATAAACAGAGATATGATGTGGTTTATCAATATCTATTCGAAAACAAATCGCATAGATATTTGGATAACACTATTTTAGGCTTAGATATGCATGTCTCAAAAGGTTATCAATCAATGGGAATTTTACATTATTTAGGGTTAATCGATTTATTTAAAGGTCTTTTTTCTAATTTGACTGTAAATGAAGCGATTGAGGAGTTACAAAATTCAACAAATGATGATTATACTTGCATTGCTAATTTATTGCTTAAAGGCTTATTAGATTCCAATGTATATAATCAAGATATCGAAATGGAATCTTGTGAAAGTTATCAAGTTGAAATTGATGGAAAAAAGACTGAATATTATGTAACTCGATATGAGCGTAATCCAAAAAATCGAGAGCGGGCAATAAAAATTCATGGACTAAAATGTATGGCCTGTAACTTTGATTATGAAAATACATATGGTGAAAGAGGTAAAGATTATATCGAAGTACATCATATAATTCCATTATCATCAGTTGAGTCTGAGATAGAGATAGACCCATTAAATGACCTGATTGTCGTTTGTTCAAACTGCCATCGTATGATTCACAGAAAAAGAAATGATATATTGAAACTAGAGGAGCTTAGAAAAGTTATTTTTGAGCATAAATAATCATTAAAAAGTGTTTGAAAGCAAATCGTTTTAAATAATTAAAGCTTTAATTAGAAATTTCAATAGTCGAATGTCTGTAAAAGTGATTACTTTGATAAAATATATTTAGTTATTGTATCAAGCTGATTTCAGATAATAGGAATAAATATATAGAGCTGAAAGGTGGGTGTTTTTATGGAACATAAATATAAAAAAGAAGAATTAGTTAAGCTCTTTGATTCAGTTGTTGGAAAAACTCTTGAAGAAATTGACACGAAAATGATTTTTGAAAATGTAAAAGAGTTTAATAATCAAAAAGGTGTAATTGGTAATGTAATTGAACAGTGTATATTAGGCTATGAGCCAGACACAAAGCAAGAAGCGGATTTGCTGATATTTGATGGAAAAAAAGAAATACATACTGAGTTAAAATCAACAGGTTTAAAAATGTCCGATAAAATAAATCGATTCATTGCAAAAGAGCCTATGTCTATTACAGGTGTAGGGATATTTGAAATTACAAATCAATATTTTGAAAATTCACATTTTTGGGATAAACTTGAGCATATGTTGATAGTATATTATCACTACAAAGCTGAAAAATCTGTTAAACCGTATGAGTATCGTTTATTTCCTATTGTGAGTTATGACTTTCATGAGTTTGACGAAGATGATACATATACATTGAAGCAGGATTGGGAAAACGTTCAATCTCTAGTAAAAAGAGTACTTAAAAAGCATCCAAATTGTAAAGAAGATAATTGGGAAAATAATGTTAAGCAGGAGTATATCAGAATTCATGGTGAGCTTCGAAAACAATTGAGTTATATTGATCTAGCGCCAGTATATCCTCCACGATTTAGATTGAAAAAACCAGTTGTATCTAATCTTGTTGCAAAACATTTTGGTTATCCTTTAGAGAAATTACCTGACAAATATATACATATTTCTGACATTGATAGAAAATGTCAACAACTCACAAATAAGTATGCAGGTAAAACTGTTGCTGAATTAGCAAATTTATTTGAGATTATACTAGATGATGAAAATAAAGAAATAAAAAATATAGCTGAAAAAATTTCGGTAGCTATGTTTGGAGGAAAATCTAGTAGATTAAACGAAATAGAAATTTTTGAAAAATTTGGACTTATCGCTAAGACTTTTACCACAACAGATAGAAATCAAAGAACTGAAGATATGAAACTATTTCTCATTGATTTTGAAGAAATGACAAGACTTGAAGTGGTTGATGAAGAAAATGGAGGATTTAGAGATATTACATTTGAAGATTCGGAATTGTATGCATATTTTACTGATTATGAGTTACTATGTATACTTTTTGAAGAGCCAAAAATGGAGTTTTATATTGACAAAACCTCTAGAAAAATCATTTCAAAAAAGCATTCATTAGCTTTAAATAAATTTTGTGGATTTAGAAGGCTGGTTTTTAGTGATTCGTTTATTGATACTGTAGTAAGAAAATTATGGGGAGATACTCGTGATAAAATCATAAACAATAAGTTGAAAAACGTTATAAGCTACGATAAAAATGGTCTTCCAAAAATAATTAAGTCTGGTGATGTTAGTTGTGCTCCTAATTTTCTAAAGAGTTCAGAAAATGCGGTGTTTGTTCGTGGTTCAGGAACAAATTCTTCTGACAAATATAAAACTGAGTCTGTAAATAATATAAAAATGCTTCCACAATATGTTTGGATAAAAGGAAGTGTTATTGTTGAACAACTTAATGAATCTTTGGAAATCTAAAAACAAATGATAAAGGCATGCTTATCACAACTGCATGCCTTTCCCTCTGTTCTAATCCTTTTCGTTTTTATGGATTTCTACTAACTCTTTTCCCATTTTAGTTATCAATGGGACGACTAAAGCATTTCCCATACAAAAATACCTAAACTTTTGAGGCATTCCAGAATTGGTCCAATTATCAGGAAACCCATTAATTCTCTCGCACTCCAATTGCGTTAATAATCGCAATTTCCCATTTAAATCATCTTTAATAATGTGTGTGGAACGATTGATGCTACCCTCGCTTGTTAACATAGTTCTTGCTGGTAAATCTAAAGAATCATATGGGGACATTGCTCCCTCACTATAATAATATTCTTCTCCGTTTGGTCTATGACGTAGTAATTTCTTTGCGTTTCTCAATTTTTTGAATTGTTCGATTTGATAATCATTTAAATAAAAAGAATCATCAACAATTTCGTTTTCGATAATATTTTTTAAAGAAATAGGGGAAGAAACTTTTGGTAAAATATCTAAAGTCAATCCTTTTCCATCAAAACAAATTCCTGAGTTCCAAAAGTTGCATTGAAAATTCTTTGTGACTTCAACTAAGTCTTTATACAAATTTAAATTAAATGGAGTTTCTCTGTTTTCAACTTTAGACTTAACTTTAAAAGCTTTGGCAAAGAAACCTTCTTTAAGTAATATTTCTTCTTGGCTTAATTTACAAATCTCTTTAAAATAGTTAGTGCTTTTTGAAACAGCAAAAATAAAAACTCTCCTTCGTCTTTGGGCAGCACCATAATCTGCGGCATTTATTATTCTCCATTGAACCATGTATCCCAAATCGTTTAGACTTTTTAATATAATGCCAAAATCTCTTCCTCTTTGAGAAGCGGGTGATTTTATTAATCTATCAACATTTTCCAAAAGAATATATGTAGGTTTTTTTTCTTCGATAATATCCCGAATATCCCACCAAAGAACACCCTTTTTCCCTTCAATACCTTTTGCCCCAGTTGCTGCTACTGAGTAATCTTGACAAGGAAAACCGCCAACTAATAAATCATGAAATGGAACATCATTTTTTACTTTATTAATATCTTCATTGACGCAAGAATGATCTCCAAAATGTGAAATATAACAATTGTATGCATGTTGTGTTTTTTTTCCTGGCTCCCACTGATTTGCCCAAATAGTTTCAAAAATTTTAGATGACTGTTCAAGTCCTACTCTGAAACCACCAACTCCTGCAAATAGTTCAACTACTTTTATACTCATATTCATATCCTCATCATTTTACTTATTAACCAAATGATATTATACTATAAATAGGTGGAATGATCAAGATGGAAAAAAATAAAATTTATACAACACGAGAAGAAATACTAGAAGTCACGCAAAAGGCTATGCATATACCATTTAAAGAGTTGGATACAACATTAAGATTGAAATCCATTAAAGGTGGTGTGGGTCAGATGGTAGAAGAAAGTGTGTTTCAATATAAAGTTAATTCAGATTCTGCCCCAGACTTTGAGGAACTAGGAATCGAACTGAAAGCAACTCCATTTCAAAGGATGAAAAAAGGAGGATTTAGAGCTAAAGAACGATTAGTACTAAATATAATTAACTATATGACAGAAAATTTTGATTCTTTTTATGATAGTCATTTTTGGTTTAAAAATCATGAAATACTGATGATGTTCTATGAGCATAAAGAATCTGTTCTAAAAGAAGAATTCTATTTTGATAATTATTGTTTGTTTCAATGGCCAGATAATGATTTGCAAATCGTGATGCAAGATTGGTATAAAATTTCAAAAAAAATCAAAGAAGGTAAGGCGCATGAGCTTTCGGAATCTGATACTTTATATTTGGCTGCTTGCACAAAAGGTTCAACAGCGATCACGAGTTTTCGAAATCAGCCATTCTCTGAAATAAAAGCAAAACAGAGAGCATATTCACTGAAACAATCATACATGACATATTTACTGAATCACTATGTTTACGGAAACGAGCAATCAGAAAAAATTATTAAATCAAGTGATGAATTAGTTGATCTTTCCTTTGAAGATATTATTAAGAAAATGTTTTCACCATATATTGGACAAACACAGAAGGATCTAGTAAAATCTTTAGGAATTGTAAAATCAAAACAAACAAATAGTTCAATTATTAATAAAATATTGAAACTAAACAGTGATATTTCTAAGACAGAAGAATTTCAAAAAGCTAATATCACTTGTAAAACAATACGAATAGAAACTGATGGCTCAATAAATGAATCAATGTCATTTCCAACTTTTAAATTTAAAGAAATTGTAAATCAAAAATGGGAAGATTCTGATTTTTATAAATTATTGCAAACTCGTTTCATGTTTGTGATTTTTCAGAAAGTTGATGAAACGGATGAATCAAGTTTTTTAAAAGATGTTAAGTTTTGGGGAATGCCTACTCATGACGTTGATGAATGTGAACGATGTTTTCTAGAGACAAAGATCCAAATTGCGAGTGGAGTAAAAATAATCAAATCAAACGGAAAATTTATGAATAGCTTTCCGAAATCAAAAAACAATAGAGTTGCACATGTAAGACCGCATGCAAGCAAGTCATATTATAAATTTGATGATTATCTGGTTGGAAAACAATCTGATGGAGACGAATTGCCTGATGGAAGATGGATGACCAAACAATGTTTTTGGCTGAATAGAGATTATGTAAAAAAAATCATACATGAAAATCAATGAATTATGTAATTTTTAGATTGTCTTTTTTGAATAGATTTCATTTTTGATTTGTAAAATACATTCATCGACATTTTTTAAAACTTCTTTTTCCCAAAAATGAAACACTATCCATGCTTGATTTTTAAGTAAAAGATCATTTCTTTTGTCTCGTTGGATATTTTCTTCGATTTTTTCTATCCAAAACTCGCGATTGGATTTTAATTTCGTTTTACGTTCTTCCCATCTAAATCCATGCCAAAATTCACCGTCAACAAATATTGCGATTTTATGTTTTGTTATTGCAATGTCGGGAGACCCGGGTAATTTTTTATAGTTTAAACGATATCTAATTCCTTGATTCCAAAGTGATTTAGCCAATTTAGTTTCAGCTATCCCTTTTTTTAACTTAACTTTACTCATGCGATTTGAAATCTCAGGAGTTGTAGATAATTTTTGATGTTTCATATTATTTTTCTCCATTCTTATCTCTTGCATTATTCCGTAGTTTTACTCAAATTATAATATATTTAGAATGCTTTTAGGTATGTTGTGATTGAAAAAAACTAGTATTGAACTTAAACTTCAATTAAAAGACATTAAATTTTAATGATTAAACACAAAACATAATTATGAATGAATCATATTCTTTATCATTTTGATCACTACTACAGTCGTAAACTCAAATTATCAAAATCAGTTAGAATAAATATCGAACACCTCAATATAATGTATCGAGGTGTTTTAAAATGAGAAAAATTATTGTTAGTTTGATAGTAGTATTGACTTGCATATTTCCAATGAGTGTTAGCGCTGAAGAAGTAGTTGATTTAGCACCAGGTGCAAAAGCAGCATACTTAATTGATTATGAAACAGGTAGTGTCTTATTTGAAAAAAATGCACATGAAAAATTATATCCTGCATCAATGACTAAAATGATGAGTCTTCTTTTAGTTATTGAACAAATCCATTCAGGTGATATCAAATGGGATGAAATGATTGTAGCAAGTGCAAATGCTGCAAGTTTAGGTGGATCACAAATTTATCTACAACCAAATGAAATAATGTCCATAGAGGACCTTTATAAGAGCTCTGCTGTAGCAAGTGCTAATGATGCGATAACTGCTCTAGCTGAACGAGTTGGTGGTACAGAAGCAAACTTTGTGGCTATGATGAATAAAAAGGCTCAAGAGCTTGGTTGTACTAATAGTAATTTCATGAATCCAACTGGCTTACATGATGCTAATCATTATTCTACTGCTCATGATATGGCAATAATTGCCCAAGCATTAATTAAGGAAGGTCAAGATGATATATTAAGATATACTTCTGAATATGAAGATTATATACGAGAAGATACAGAAAATAAATTTTGGTTAGTTAATACAAATAAGCTTGTAAGAACATATCAAGGTATGGATGGTTTAAAAACTGGATTTACTAGTCAATCTGAATATTGTATTACTGTTACTGCTGAAAGAAATAATTTTAGATTGATTGGTGTTGTTATGGGAGAATCTACAAAAGAATCAAGAACTAAAGATTGTCTTGCGTTACTTGATTATGGTTTTGCAACTTATAAAGTAGTGACTGATATTGAAGTTGGAACAATAGTTACTGAAATACCAATCCAAAGAGGTAAACCTAGTAAAGTAACTTTAAAAACCATGGATTCAGTTCATCACTTAACAAAAATTAATGAAACAATTAATGTATTAGATCAAAGTTATACGATTTTACAAAATAAAGCTCCATTGAATGTTGGGGATGTAGTAGGTAGTATTACGATTAATTATACAAATGGATATCAAAAAACTGTTGATTTAACAGTTACTGATCCAATACTAGAATTAGATTATCTGGATATATTATTTTTAACACTTAGACATATTGTGTTTTAGAAAACAGGACAAACTTAAATTTCGTTTGTCTTGCTTTTTTTGATATTTGATCATAGTTTAATTCATTAAATGACATTTTTAACTAAAATTCGACAAAATTCGACATTGTTATTAAAAATATAGGCTTATAATTATGATAAATATTTTTGATGTTGAATGGAGGAAAAATTATGACTATGACAAGAGTAGAATCATCTAATATTGATGCAGTTGGGTATTTTGAAAAAGAACGAGTTCTTTTAGTGAGATTTAAAAGCGGAAATATTTATAAATACTTTGAAGTTCCTCAAAAAATATACTTGGAGTTGATTAATGCGGAGTCAAAAGGAATTTATTTCAATCGTTTTGTAAAAAATGCATTTGCCTATGAACATGTTTCTTGAAAAAATTATGGTAGTAGTTTTTCATAAAGGAATATTAATATATAAATAAAGCATGGAGGCAAAAAAATGAAAATAGCAAAAAATCAAAAAGGATTTAATGAGTTAACAATTGATAACACTCTTTGGAATGAAATAAAAAGAATAGAAAATAAGATTTTAGTCGCATATGGATCTAACGGAAAAGGAAAATCAACAATCAAAGAATTATTTCAACAACAGAATTTAGCAGAAAATTTTGATTTGAGTGGATATGTTCAACAGAACGAGTTCTATAATGAGTTTGGCAATTCTAAATTCCTTGTTTATGATGAACAATTTATTGATAGTTTTGTGTATACAAATAATGATTTAAGCCAAAATGAGTTGAAAATAATTTTAAAAAATTCAGATATTACAAAAATTATAAACGAAAAGAAAACCACAAATGTTTTAATTGAAAATGTTTTAAAAATTTCAAATCAATTTATTAATAATATAAGTAATATATCAAGTGTTTTAAATCTTTCGAGTGATGGTAAAATAAGTGCTGCACAAAAACGGTTCGCTACAACATTTATTTCAGGTGAGCTACATAATAAGTATGAAGATTTATTTTCGATAAGCGACGATGAACATAAAAAATGGTGGTATGAAGGACTGCGTATTTATAAACAATGTAATTTAGATAACTGTCCATGGTGTCAATCTGAAAAACTATTATTTAACGAAAATATGAGCGCACAATTAAATTCTGTTAATGAAGTGAATAAAATAGATGGTAAGTTTTTTAGTGATAAAACAGCTAAAATTAATGGATTAGAGAATTTGAAAAGTGATTACAATTTAAGCCAAGATATTATTTCAAGAATTGACACTGTAATTGAATATATAAGTAATTCTATTGAAAGTAATAAAGAACAATGTATTGTCGATGAAATGAAAATAATGAGAAGATCTCTTGATAAAGATAAAAGTATTTTTGAAGAAATTGTAACGAGGATAAAATTAATTGATAATGTTTTAGATATTAATACGACAGATTTGAAAAACAAACTTAATGATTTATGTTTTTTTGATTGTAAAGATAACTTAATTGATAAATTAAGCAAGGATATCGATGATTTCATTAATTATAGTACCTCTTTGGTAGAAAGTATTAAGAATAGTAACCTACAATTACTGGAATCGATTGGTAATAGCGTCGATCAAGCAAATGAGTTATTGCAAAATTTAGGAATGAAATACAGAGTGAAGGTTAATAGCAATCAAATTATTGATTCAGGGATTGAAGCTCAAGCAGATTATGTTTCCATCGTGAATTTAAATGGACAAGATATAAGTACTAATATTTCTTCTGTTCTAAGTTATGGTGAAAAAAGCACATTAGCATTTTCTATTTTCATACAACAGATACGGAATTTAACAGATAGTGATACAGTTATAATCTTTGATGATCCGATTTCTAGTTATGATATTTTCAGAAGATATACAACGGTTAATATCATAAATACTTTAACAACTATTTCATTTAAAAAAATGATTATATTAACACATGAAAGTAATTTTTTAACATCAGTAATTAATAACTTCAAGAGCTTGAACATAACAGCTGTTTTATTAAATGAAAAAAATGATAATGAAATTTGTATCGAAGAAATTGATTCGAATTTTAATGCAGAAGTAAATTTATATAAAAATATGTTGAATTTTTCAAATGGCAACATCAGGATATCTCAACGAGCGCTAGCATTGAGACAGTTACATGACCTTAGAAAATTTATTCTAGATGAACAAAGAAATTTATCTTTTTATAATTATATTTGTAAATTAATTCATTATAGAAAAGATGAAAATACATGTTGGGACCCTTCGTATTCATCGGATATCAGGAAATTGTTTGATTACTTCGGAATCGTTTATAATTCATCGATTAATCAAATTCAAAATGAGTCTTTATTCTTTGCAGATGTAGACTCCTTGTTGAGTGATATTATTATTAAATCACCTTATGATTTATCTTTAGAAGAATTATGTAGTATTCGAATGATATCTGAATCTGCAGTAAGGAATGAATCGAGATTGCCAAATCGTTTCAAAAAATCTGCACAGTCATTATGGAAAATCAATGATTCCAGCAAACAGAAAGAACTTTCGAATTATAAGGCTATATTAAACTCGCTTTCACATATTGATGATGACGAAGTTGCTTGGCCATCATTATGCGTAAATGATATGAAAGCAATACCGAAAATTGTAATTTCTCAATTGCTTAATATATTAAAATAAAAATATAGCATTGAAAGGTAGTTGTCATAATTGAGAGCTATCTCTTTTTGTCACTTTTCCACTAGTTTTCACTAGTTTTGTCGAAGATTTAAATATCTTTTTTTTTATGATTTAGAATAGTTTGGAAGGAGGACTTTAGACATGAAGAGTATTTTAAAAGACAATGAATTGATATTTCAGTTCTTTGGGGAATTAGACAATTTGCAGATTTTGAATATAAAACCAACCGTAGTTCAGTTGATTGATAAACATCGATGTAGAGTTGTTAAGTTTGATTTCAAAGATGTGAGTTTTATTGATAGTACAGGAATTGGTTTTATCTTAGCTCGATATAATCAGATACAAGATTATGGAGGAGAAGTAGTTTTAAAGAATGTTACAGGAAGTGTAAGAAAGATATTTGCACTCTCTGGCATCTTTCAAATTATTAAAGTAGAAAACAGTGCAGAAAGAAAGGGAGTGCTTTAATGAATACAATGAATTTAGAATTTAGTGCACAACTTGCTAATGAAGTATTCGCAAGAACTGCAGGAGTTGCGTTTCTTATGCAATACAATCCAAGCGTAGATGAAGTCATGGAAATCAAGACAATACTTGCTGAAGCAATCGTGAATTGTATAATTCATGGCTACAATAGTGATCCAACTAAAGTAGTAAGAATGAGTATGAATGTAAGTGATGAAAAAGATGTCACTATTGTAATTGAAGATGAGGGTTGTGGTATAGAAGATTTAGATCTTGCCAGACAGCCGATGTATACAACACGACAAGATTTAGAGCGAAGTGGAATGGGAATGACAATTATGGAAACATTCTCAGATGATTTTAGTATTGAGTCCAAAATGGGTGAGGGGACTAAAGTAACTTGTGTAAAGAGACTGAAATCTTATGAACAATGAGGTTCAAGAACTCATATTAAAAGCACAAGGTGGGGATCTTGAAGCCAAAAGAATATTAGTTGAAAATAATTCGGGGCTTGTTTATTCTATTGCGAATCGTTTTAGAAACAATAATTCTTATCAGGATATAGTACAAATAGGTTTTATTGGATTAATTAAATCAATTAATAATTTTGACTTTAGTTTTAATGTTGCTTTTTCAACTTATGCAGTACCTATTATTTTAGGTGAAATCAAACGATATTTTAGAGATGAAGGACAAGTGAAAGTCTCACGAAGTATTAAAGAAAATTACATAAAGTTATCTAAGCTTAAGGAACAGCTAACACAAGAGTTGGATCGTGATCCTACGATTGAAGAATTAGCTCAGGCGAGTGAAATGGATCCAATGGATGTAACACTAGCCTTGGAGTGTAATCAGTACTGTGCATCCCTTGACAGCAGTGTAGATCAAGATGATGGATCCAGTATGCGTTTAGAAGAAAAGATCGAAGATAAAAATGGATTGGATATTCCACTTCAATTAGCTTTAAGGCAAGAAGTCAATGGTCTTGAACAACGAGAACAACTACTTCTTTATTATCGCTATGAAAAAGATATGAATCAAACTGAAATAGCTAAGATATTAAATCTATCTCAAGTACAGGTATCACGCTTAGAAAAGAAAATATATCAAAAATTAAAAGAAAGATTATCTGGTGAAAAGGAAAAATGTAATACTTAATAAATGGAAAAGTATAGGGTGTTGATTGTTAAAAATGGGTCTTTTTGCGAATTAATTTAAAAAAAGTAAAATTTTTTTCGATTTAAGTTAGGTGAAGGCCAATTTTCTTAGAATAATAATAGTATAGGAGATAATTAAATATGAATACTACAGAAACTAAGAAACAATTAGCACTACTATCTTTATTCCAAACCGTAGCTCAAAAAGAAATAGAAGAATTGGAGTTCAGTCCTTATATTGATCCGCATGATCCGGATTTTAAGGGAATTCAAAATTTAGGAATTGTACGCTTTAAAGATGGGACAAGATCAATCTACAACATTTTGTTTACAGACAAGGATGTAAAGATCAAAGACTTAGAAGAGTCAAATGATCATATGGCAAGACTTATTTGTAATCTTAAAGGTGGAGATGAAACATTTGTCTTTCCTGCTTACAACATTTGTGTAAGTACAAAAACGGTTGAAAATATAAAAGAGAATGATGTGAAAGGATTTTTACACTTTGGATTGGCAAGCAATGATAATAGGATGATTACTGATGCTTATTTGATCGAATTGAATACTGTTGCGATGAACAGTGATTTGTATGGACTGTCAAGTTGGTGTAAAGAGAATCAAGGATTATTTAAAGAGTACATGACTTCAACACTTAAAAAAAGTCAAGTGATCTCACTTAAACCAAACACAACTAAAGAAGAATTGGCTAAAGCGAAAGAGAAAAAATCAAAAAACATGATTCATGTTTCACTCAATTTAACTGATGAGCATTTTATTGCGATTGTTGATAATGCGGAGTTATTAGAAAATGGTGCATAAAAAAATTTATTCAAAAATGATTCATGCATTTGAAAGAAATTAATTTCTGAAATTTAAGAAGACAGTTTGTTGAAATTGTCTTTTTTAATGCGATTACTGATAAAAAAGTTGTCCATAATAGCCATAGGAGGTTTTTTTAATGGACAATAAAGAAATAAATAAAATAGTAATGGACCATCAAGTTAAGAAAGGTTCATGGCAAAGAAAGGTCAGTGCTTTTGTGAGTGGAGGAATTGTTGCGGTAATTGGGCAATGGCTACTTGAGTTTTATATGCGAACATTAAATATGACTCAAGCACAAGCATCTTCTCCTACAGCTATAACTTTCATCTTTGTAGCGGCTTTAGCGACTGGACTTGGATTTTATGACTGGTTGGGACAACGATGTGGAGCAGGCTTGTTTATACCGATTACGGGGTTTTCCAATTCTTTGACTTCGGCAGCACTTGAGGCAAAGACTGAAGGATTGATTCATGGTATTGGAAGCAATATGTTTAAACTTGCAGGTAGTGTATTAACTTATGGGATCGTAGCTGCATATACCTTAGGTATCATCCGCTACTTTATAGGTATTTAATGATGAAAACGTATAACTTTAAAAATGTATATGTCAGTAGTTTTGCGACAGCTTGTGGACCAACAGAAGCAGAAGGACCTCTTGCAGGTAAATTTGATTCAACCTTTGATGATGTTTACTGTGATGAAAAAAGTTATGAAGCAGCCGAAAGAAGACTTGTAAAAGAGGCAACGGATATGGCTATTCAAAAAGGCAAAATCAAAGAAGAAGAAATAGAAGTCATTTTTGGTGGTGACTTAATTAATCAATTAGCGACTTCCAATTATTTTGCGAAAGATTTAGCTTCTAGTTTTGTAGGAGTTTATGGAGCTTGTAGTAACAGTGCATTAACTTCCATCATGGCAAGTATTTTTATTGAAGGTGGTTTTGCGAAGAATGCCTTAGCCTTTACTAGTTCTCATAATTGTACTGCTGAAAGGCAATTCAGGTATCCCAATGAATATGCAGTACAAAAACCACCTTCAACAACTTTTACGGCTACAGGAGCAGGGGCAATCATTTACAGTAATGACAAATACGCTAAGATTCAAATCACTTCTGCGACGATAGGAAAAGTAATCGATTTTGACTATAAAAATCCCAATGATATGGGTAGTGCTATGGCACCTGCTGCCTTTGATACAATTCAAGCACACTTTAAAAATACGAATACATCATTTGATGATTATGATTTGATCGCAACAGGTGATTTATCAACAATCGGTAATGAAATACTGATCGATTTATTTAAACATGAAAACATGGATCATCATGGTAAACTTGTGGATTGCGGTTGTATTTTGTTTGACCGTGAGAAACAAGAGGTTTTTGCAGGAGGAAGTGGTTGTGCTTGCAGTGCTTTAGTTATGATCTCTTATTTCTTTGATAAGTTAATGAGTCATGATTTTCATAAAGTAATGATCGTACCTACAGGAGCTTTATTATCTCCTGTTGTATTAAATCAAAAAGAATCGATTCCCTGTATTGCCCATGCGATCGTTTTTGAAAGAGTGGTGGATTAAATGATGCAGTATGTACAAGCATTTATTTGTTGCGGAACGATTTGTTTAATTGGACAAATTTTATATGATCACACGAAGTTTACTGCAGGTCATATTACAAGTTTGTTTGTAGTATTAGGTACTTTCCTTGATTTTTTTCATGTGTATGACAAAATCATTGCATGGGGTGGGGCAGGAGCTTATTTACCAATCACGAGCTTTGGTCACTCACTCATGCATGCGACAATGTCCCAAATTGAAACTCATGGACTAATTGGTATTCCTCAAGGTATGTTTACCTTAACAGCGGCAGGGATCACATCAGGAATATATTTTGCCTTTATTGTAGCGATCATATTTAAACCGAAATCATGACAGAGTTTTCAACATCATTTATTGATGTAGTAAATTATTTTAAACAAGAATGTCGCTGTTTTGATTTAGTAATACGAAATATCAATTACAACACAGGTGAATTTCTCATTGTCTTTGTGGGTGGGGTAACTGGTTCTGATGCAATACAGCCAATACTTGAATCCATAGCGATGAGTGATCCACTTGTCCTGTTTCCGGCAACAGTAAATAAACCTGAAACGATGGAAGACGCACTTTTAGCTGTCTTACAGGGGCAAACACTCGTAGTGCAGAATCAATTATCAGGTTGGATCGTTGACACACGTCAGATACCTGGAAGGACACCTAGTGAGCCAACTGTAGAAAAAAGTATCCGAGGTTCACGAGATGGTTTTGTGGAACACTTACTTACTAATCTTGGTTTAATACGGAAAAGAATCAAAGACACTCATTTGGTGATTGAATCAATGCAGTTTGGTTCAAGGACCCATACTGATATCGCAATATTTTATATTGATGATTTAGTAGATGCTGAGGCAAAAAAAGATGTATACAAAAGATTAAATTCCATTGGTTTAAATACGGATGTGCATTCAGAAAGACATTTAAGTGAGCTCATGTATGGTCAATCATTCAATCCTTATCCACACGTAAGGTATACGGAAAGACCAGATTTAGTCAGTATGCATTTGCTTCAAGGAAATGTTGCAGTACTTGTGGATCAAAGTCCAACCGCAATCCTTGTCCCTGCAACTTTCTTTGAAACAACATCACAAATTGAAGAATACACCCAAACTTATCTTATTTCAGTTGTACTTAGAATTTTCAGAAACCTTGGTGTGCTCGCAAGTTTGTATTTACTACCGATTTGGATGTGTGCAGTACTATCCAATCAAGCATTCTTTTTAGTTCCTGAAGTTAAAATAGAAAATGCCATAATCTTTGGTTTTCAGGTTTTAATTGCGGATGGTCTAATAGAATGGATTCGCTTATCTTTGATTCATTCTCCAACGCTTTTAAGCAGCATGTTAGGACTCATCGCAGTATTTGTATTAGGCGATACAGCAATCTCTTATGGCGCCTACACTCAAGAGATATTAATTGCAGTAGCAGTAGTAAACATTGGAAACTTTGTAACATCAAGCTATGAAATTTCCATGGCAAATAAAATAAGCAGAATGTATTTTGTGATCTGCATTATGTTTTTTAAAACACCAGGATTCATCATAGGTTTAATACTTCATCTCATCATTCTCGCAACTACTAAATCAGGAGGCAAACCATACCTGTATCCTTTAATTCCACTTAACATAAAAGAATTATGGTATTTATTTTTCGGTGATTTTTCTAAAACAAAGAAGCGAGGAAATTAATCAAAATTCCCTCGCTTTTGGGTTGTATTCTATTTTTAAATACGGTATAATAACCAAGCAACAACTCCCCAGATGGCGAAATTGGTAGACGCAAACGACTCAAAATCGTTCGGTAGTGATACCATGCCGGTTCGAGTCCGGCTCCGGGGACCATTTTTAAAGTAAGAGTCTTAGTTAGGCTCTTTTTTAATGTTTTTTGCAATAAAAAAAGGATCGCAAATATGCGATCCAAACTGGCGCTAAGGCCTCAATGTGAACCAAACTAGCGTATAGCCACAATTCAATTGTATGGTATCACTTATGGTAGTATATGTCAAGATGCACAAATTGATACATAGCACACTTTAATTAGTGAAATTTTCTATGATTGCTGCATCTATTTTATTTAATATCTCCGTTGTAACAGATAATTTATCAAAGATTGGGTGCTTACTTTTTCGTGAAATAATTCTGCTTTTACAAATAGTTGTAATATCTAATATTTTTCCATATGAATGCTTATTTATCGCTGTAATTTTATTTGCTAAACTTTCAAGTTTTGATTTTTCCTTGTCAGCTTCTTCGATATCTTTTTCCAATAATAATTTTCTTGAAGCAAAATCTTTGCTTTGTTCATCAGTTTGTTCGCCATTAAATGATTCGTATTCTTCATTTAGTTTAATAATTTTTTTCTCTAGTTCTTCTCTTTTCGTAGTTTGAATCGCACATAGTTCCATAAAATGCTTAGCTAATGAATTTTGTATGATGGGACCTAAAAATAAATTATTCTTCTTATCTTTACTTGTTAATGGTAAAACGGTTAAATTACTGCTAGAATTGTAATCTTTTTTGTTAAGCACAATCGCATAATGGCATCCACTTAGTTCAGTTCCGACGCTCGGAGAAAAACTAACATAGACTATATGCCCACGTTTGTATTTAGTGTAGTTCATAATACCTCCTTGAAAAATGCAATTGTAGAGCTCTGACTTACTGTAGCATTTAATAACTATATTATACTTTAATAGTAAGTTTTAAGCAAGAAATAAAATCAAGTTGAATCATTTTTAAATAAGCATATTTTGCGTCTGTTTATATTTTAGTTTACTAATAGGATAAATTAAAATAAAAAAAGAACCTAATCAAATAGGTCCTCGTTTTCTTCATCATTGCCATATTGTGGTAACTCTGGTAACTCATTTAAACTGACAAGTTTAAAACTATCCATGAATTCTTGTGTTACCTCATAAAGTATTGGTCTGCCTGGTGCATCAGATCTTCCGGATTCACGAATTAAGTTACGTGCTTGTAGTTTTTTCAACATCATTTCACAGCCCACTCCACGTATTTCTTCGATTTCAACACGAGTTATAGGTTGTTTATAGGCAATGATTGCTAAAGTTTCGAGTGCACTGTTACTTAATACATTTTTCTTTGCTTCTTGGAATAATCTTTCTGCATAAGGATGTACGATCGCTTTTGAAATAAATTTGTAAGATCCACCATAATTTACTACTTCAAAACCATGATTATCATCCAGATAATCTTTTTGTAGGTTATCAAGTTCATCAAGTACTTCTTGCTCAAACCAACCTGTTACTTCTTGTAATTGTTCAAGGGTTACTCCTTCATCGCCTACGATGAAGAGTAATCCTTCAAGTATTGCTTTTCTATTTTCCATTACTCAGTCCCTCTTTTAAACCAAATTGTCCCCGAATCATCTACAGTAAAAAATAATACTTTTGTTCGAGCTAAGTCGAGTACTGCTAAGAAGGTGACAATGGATGTATGTAAATCATGACAATCTTCTAAAAGATTTTCGAATGTAAACTTCTTTGGTAAAGTTGCAAATCTAGCCTTTAACTGTAATACACGATCATCAACTGATAATTCTTTTTCTGTAAACTTAGTTTCAATAGGCTTAGAGTATTGCATTCTTTTTAAACACTTATTCATGGCTTTCACAAGTTCATAAGGTGTTCCATGTATTGGTGTGTTCATGTTTTGTTGAGTGATCCATTCCTCTGTTTCAATCGAAACAGGTTTTGTGTGCTGAAATGATCTTTCAATAAACAATTCATTGAATGTTTCACTGATTTCTTTGAATTGTTGATATTCAAGTAAACGACGAATCAATCTGTCTTTTGGATCTTCTTCGTATTCATCGGTTAATTCAGTTTCATCTTTAGGTAAAAGTTTTTTACTCTTATATTCAACAAGAGTAGCAAGTTCAACTAAGTATTCACTTTCAATCTCCAAATGCATTTGTTCCATTTGTTTTAAATATAATAAATACTGATCAGTTAATATACTAATATCCAAATCAAATAAATCAAGTTTCTTATCTTTGATCAAATGTAACATCAAATCTAATGGACCTTCAAAACTATCTATTGCTACTGTAAATGCCACAAATGATCACCTCGCTAAAACATTATACCAAAACTTTCTTTTGAACACACTAAAAAAATGATTTTAAGCTTATATTACGCTTATTTTTTGGAAATAAAGACTCCACCTTCTTTTGGAATTAAAATTACACCTTCTTTTGAAAGTAAATCTTTAAAATAATTGGATATACCAACAAAATCATCACTAAAATCAAAAATACCTATTGTTGATTCGACCCAACTCATTAAATCTTCAACTACAGTGATTGCGAGTGAATCTTCATGATCGATTCTTTCAATTTGGGTAAAGTATTTAGATAAAACTTCTTTCCCATTTTGTAGACTAAAAGAATAATCTCCAGTATAAGCGTTAGTGCGTGAATCAAATTTAGCTAATGCTTCATGTAAATAGGAACGAATTCCATAATTCCCATTTGTACTGGCATAGAATGTACCATCTTTTTTTAAAACTCTACTTACTTCTTTTAATGCTTGATCTAAATCAGGAATATGATAAAGCATATGATTTGCAATAACAATATCAAATGTTTCATCTTCGAAAGTTATATTTTGAATATCAATTTGTTTAAATGAGATAAAAGGGTAGCTACTAAATTTCTTTTGTACTGTTTCAACCATACCTAATGAGTAATCAGATAATATAAGTTCAGTATTATCTTTTAGATAATCTAAGTGATTATCCCATTGGAATCCATTACCACAGCCAAGCTCTAATATTTTAATGTTTTCTTTGAACTCATAAATACTAAATAACCAATCCATAAAACTAACTGGATTAGTACTATATTTTTCATGAAGTCCTATTCTTGCGGATAAGTTTTTATCGTTTGAATATTGTTCTGAAACATGTTTTATTTCTGTCATATTTTTCATAATGAGTTTCTCCTAAAGTTTGTTGTATTTGGTACTTATACCTTTTGATTTACCAACAGGATATTTTAATTTGTTTTTCTCTATTTTGTTTAAAATGATTTCTTCAATATTTACATCTAATTTGTCAGCTAACATTATACAATAACTCATAACGTCCGCAAGCTCTTCACAGACTTCGTTTTGATCAAAGTCATTATTCCATTGGAAGCATTCTAATAACTCGCCAGCTTCAATAGAAATCGATTTGGCAAGATTCTCTGGGGTATGAAACTGGTCCCAGTCACGTTCTTCACTGAATTTTCGTAGTTCTTGTTTAATCTTGTTCATGTACTTCAGCTTCTCTACTTTCTTTATTGGCTTTAATTAAAAAAGCAACAGGAGCAAACATCCCAATCAATACCAAGAAAAAAACTCCAATTAATATATAAATTAGTTCTTGTGGCATAAATACCTCCAACTTTTAGTTTTAATTATAATTGGTAATACTTAAAAATTCAAATTGAATATGCTAATTGATTGTATAAAATGAATGCGAAATGAAAAAACAATAAATCCATTATTTTGCACTCAATATAGGAATTTATTGCATGGATATCTTAGCCCAAATTATTGGAGTATGTGATTGTCATTTTTATCTGGGAATAATTCGAAATCATAGAATTTGTTACCTAATTCAATGTGATTTATTGTATCTTTACATTTATAACACCATAACCATTTTTTATGTCCTGCTTTTTTTTGCTTATTTCTTTTTCGACAGATTGTATTCACGGTACCACATTTTGGGCAAACTAACTTTGTTGATTTAAATGGTATTTTCATTATTATCTTCCTGAATTTTATTGAATCGATAATTATTAATTGTTATTTGTAATTTCTGCAATCACACAGTCTTTTATGATAAATAATACTTTAATAACTAAACGGTCATTAAATGAATCATAAATACGACCTGCACTTTTGCATCCTTTTGCTACAGTATAAATACTATTTGCAACATAACCATACAATACATCCATGTCAGTTACTACTTTAATTGCTTCTTCATCATGAATATTGTCTGGTTCTTTTACACAATAAAGAGTTTGCCCTACTTTAAATACTTGTGATCCAAAATAATTGTTGATACCTACGATTGTAATAGCGTTCATATGATTACCTCCACAACATTATTATAAGAATATGCTTGTACAAAAATTTACTCACCTATATAATTAAGTTAAGGAGGGTTGTCTATGTTCGAAAAAAAACAGAGTGCGTTAGTATTGTTGGAAATATTAAAAGAGTACAGTGACGAAAATCATATTTTATCATTAAAAAGAATAAACGATTTATTATTTGATTTGTATTCTATAAAGTTAGAGAGAAAGACTATTTATAGTAATATCAAATTATTGCAAGATCAAGGTTACAGTATTTCAACATATTCAGACAATGGTATTGGTTATTATTTTGAAGAAAGAGACTTTGAAGAATCTGAAGTAATTTTGCTTTGTAATGCTATTCATTCATCAAATTATATTCCCAAAAAGTTTTCTAATGATTTGATAAATAAATTACTTAAAACACAAAGCAAATATGTTTCAAACAATTATAAAAATATGGTTTTTATTGAAAATATTAGAAAAAAAGAAAATAAAGACTTTTTTCATAACATAGATCAATTATTAGAAGCAATTAGAGGAAAGCATTGTATTGAATTCCAATATATGCATTATGATTATCAAAAGAACCTAATTCCTAATAATGAAAAAATATATCAACTTCATCCATATTACATGGTCTATAATAATGAAAAAACTTACTTGATCGCAAAAAATGAAAAATATTCAGGATTTAGCCATTATCGTGTTGATAAAATCAAAAATATTAAAATTTTGGAAAAGAAGACAATGCAACTTCCTAAAAGTGAAGATCCATATGAATATGCAAAAAATAAAGTATATATGTATGGGGGTGAAGAACTAACATTCACACTTCTTTGTCATGATAAGATACTTGATGATATGATTGATATTTTTGGTAAAGAAATTAATATTGTACATCATGATTTATGTCATTTTACTACTCGCGTGAAATCTAGCAAGCAAGGAATTATTTATCTTGCATTGCAATATATCGAATTTTTAGAAATTCTTGATCCAAAAGAGATAAGAAATGAAATGCTTTCTCAATTAAAAAATGGAATCAAAAGATACGAAAGATAATATTATACTTGATTTGATGTCCAAAAAAATTCCCATGCAATAGTTTCGTGGGAGTTTTTTTGGATAGTATATAGTTTATGCTTTAGTTAACGGTACAGAAAGGAGGAAATAGTAAAAAAAATTAATTGGGTTGTTGACTTCGATAAAGAAAAATGTTACAAATAGAGTACAAGATATCTTCTTAAGCACAAGGTATTTTGTAAGCACAAATCAATTTTTACAAGACTCTTTATCAGGGGGACTTCTTCGGAAGAACCCGCAGGGATTGGCCCAACAAAATTCATTTTGTTGGGCTATTCTCTTTTTATAACACATTTTAATATAAATGTGCGATAATCATTATATAACCAGGAGGAAAAAAATGGAAAAGTATAATTACATTCTTGGATTAGATATGGGAGTAAGTTCAGTAGGTTGGGCTTGCATGCTTGTTGATCAAAATAATGAACCATTTCGAATCTTAGATTTAGGATCTAGAATATTTGATCCAGAAGGATCTTCGATGGAAGATCGAAGAATTGCAAGAGGTACTCGAAGAGTTTTGCGTCGCAGAAAAGCACGTGTAACAAAAACGAAAAATTTATTTACAAAATACAATTATTTATCAAAAGAAGATATCGAAAAAGTCTATAATTCTAAAGGAATTGCTATGCCTGATCCTTACCAAATAAAAATAAAAGGAAAAAAAGATAAGCTCACATATGAAGAGTTATTAATTGCACTAGTACATTATGCTAAGGGCAGAGGATTTAAATCGAACCGTAAAATTGAAGATAACGATGCTAGTGACTCTAAAAGTGCTAATGAAGAGCAAAAGCTTTTATTTGCAAAACAAAAAATGGAAAAAGATCTCGCTGAGCGAAAAGAAAAAGATCCTCTTTATACATTCACTAATTTATTATTAGATAAAAAAGTTGATAAATATACTAAAATTAGAAATACATCTGGTGATTACACATATGGAATTACTAGAAAGATGATTCAGGAAGAAGTACTTTTGCTTTTAGAGACTCAGATGAAATTTGAATTAATTAATCAGGATTTTATTGATGAATTTAAAGAAATACTATTAAGGCAAAGAATGTTTAGTGAGGGACCAGATACTGGACCATATCATAATCCATTAGAGCAAATGATTGGACGATGTGGATTCACAGGTGATCCACGTGCTCCAAGAGCTGCATTAACATATGAATTATTTACTTTAGTTCAAAAACTTCAGAGCATAAGATATACAAAAACGGGGTCAAATGAAAAACTATCTTTATCTAAAAATCAAATACATAGTTTAATTAACAAAGCTAAAAATAAAGAAACAATATCATATAAAACCGTTCGAAAAGAAATTGGTGAAGATAATGTGCATTTTTCAGGTTTACAATTATCTAGAGAAGAATATGGTAAAGTAGTTGAAATTTTGAAAAAAGATCCAAGTAAAGAACTGAAAAATGAAATTGAAAAAGCCAAAGATGGAATTAAAATCTACAAAATGGAAAATTTTGCTACTCTAATTAATTCATTAAAAAAATTACTTGGAAAGGACCCAGTTTTAACAGATCAACAATATGATTTAATTGCTGATTGTCTAACAAGAAATAAATCAGATATTGAAATAATTAAGTATTTAGAAGGAAATCGCGAAATACTTAAAGATATCTCGATTCCGGAAGAAGTAAAAGATGCTGTAGTTTTATTAAATGATAAAGGATTTAAAGAGTTTGGGAAAGTTTCATTAAGCTTTTTATATAAAATTTTACCTGTGATGTTAGAAGAAAATAAAGATTATTATGAAGCATGTCAAGCATGTGATTTTGATCATAGTAAAAAACATTCAAATGAAGAAGAGATGGATTACGTTCCAATAATTAATGATATACTTGAGAAACTTGATAAAACCATAACTAATCGCAGTGTTACAAGAACTTTAGTTGAAACAAGAAAAGTTGTTAACGCTGTACTTCGAAAATATGGAAAACCAATTGCTATACATCTTGAAATGGCTCGTGAATTAACAAAATCAAAAGATGAAAGAGTCAAAACGATGTATGAACAACTTGATAATGAAAACTTTAATGCTTCATTACGTTTTCAAATCTTTTCTCAACATCCAGATAAGTTTAGATCTGTGCAAAATGTTTCTGGTGCAGATTTGATCCAATACAAGCTATTTATTGAACAAAAAGGCATCTGTCCTTATACATTAGCAATGACTGGAGATGAAAATTTATCAAAGATTAATGAGAAAGAACTATTTACTCATGAAGTTGAAGTTGATCATATTATTCCATATACAATTTGTTTTGATGACCGTTATGTTAATAAAGTGCTTGTTAAAAAAGTTCATAATCAAAATAAAGGAAATAAAATACCAATGGTTTACTTGAATAGTGGTGTTGGCCTAAACAAATATTCTTCATGGTTAAAAACTAATTCCAATATTTCTGCTGATAAAAAAGAAAGATTCTTAACTAATGAAGTGGATGAAAAATTTTTGAATGATTATCGAGCAAGAACTATCAATGATACTCGTTATGCAATTAAGGCATTTAAAGATATATTGGATTTTTCATTTCCAAATATTAAAATAAGGACTTTTACTGGTCAAATAACTGCTAAGCTTCGTGGAGTTTGGGGATTAAATGGACTTACTCATTCTTGGGAAGCAAAAGATCACAAAAAGAAAAATGAAGTAAATGCTGAAATCGATCTTTTGTACTTGAGATTAAGTGAATTATATTTAAAAGACTTAAATCGAAAATCAAAAGAGTTTAAAGCAATATTGAATGAAATTCGTAAAAAATCAAAAGAAGATGCAGTAAAAAATCGTGAAAATCATCTTCATCATGCCGTTGATGCCGCTATTATTGCATGTGCTACAGAAAAGGTTAGAAGAAGAGTTGAAATCCATGAAATGGTAATGCGTCAAAAGGGCACAGAAGAAATGGAAGTGTTAGTTCCGATTGAAATTGAGATTGAAACAGGTGAAGTGAAAAAATTTGAAAAACAACTTATATCATTCGAACAGTATAAGCAAGATCTTCGCATGCAAACTGATGATGGTAGAATTAAATTTCCTCAGCCGTATCCTTTATTCGCTAGAGAACTTGAATTTAGAACATATGAAATGGACGAAACAGTCTTACGAGATGAGCTTAAAAATTATTCGAATTATCAAGATGTAGATATTGATGAATTGAAACCACTGTTTGTATCACATCATTTTGCATCTAAAATATCTGGAAGAATGCACAAAGCAACTTTTTATGGATTGAAAAAATCTGAAAAAGGGCAAATACTAACTGGAAGAATGAGTATTAACTCAGAGAAATTTGATGAAAAAAATTTAGAAAAAATCTATGATAAAGAAAAAACACAAAGTTATATATATTCTGCAGTTAAAGATTGGTTGAATGAATATAAAAATGGTGCAGAAGCTTTTAAAGTAAAAGGTCTTCCAAAAAATAAAAATGGCAATCCAATCAAAAAAGTTAAATTAGATGAAGGATTACTAAAAGAAGAATTTTCTATTCAACAAGATATTAAGCAATATGTTGCTAAAGAAGATGTAGCGGAAGTGCATGTTTATACAAAAGAAAATGATGATAAACTTTATTTTGTAGGTATGGATCGATTCAGACTAACTAATATCAAACGGCGAGAAGATATTGAATTATTGTTATGGTGGGGACAAGGCAAAAATAATGTAAAGGTTAAATGTTCTGAACTAAAAGAAAATGGATTTGATAAAGAACCATTAAAATTAATGAAAGGGCAAATAATTCTGGTAGAGAAAAAAGATGGAACAAAAGGTATATGTAAAATTGTAGGATTTGCAAGTGGTAAATTTGAAGTTGAAAGTATATTAGGCGATGGGTTTGATATAGTTCAATCAAAAATGTTTAACGATCTGCTAAATCGTTATCCATTTACTGTTTCTACAATCAAATCTATCAAACCAATTAGTGTTGATATATTAGGAAAGATTCATTCTAATGTATAGAAGCATATATATCAAACAGGCTGAGAAACTGAGCTTACGAGATAATAATTTAGTAGTTTTAAAAGAAGATAAAAGAGAAGTTATAGTACCGTTAGAAGACATTTCATTCATCTTATTAGAAGATCAAAGATCTGTTTTGACAGCGAGGCTTGTAGCTTCTCTTTCTTCATATTATATTGGTTTGATTATTTGTGATGAAAAATACATGCCTTGTTCAATTACGTTACCTTTACATATGCATTATAAACAACTTGAAGTTTTTAATATGCAATTAGAAGTAAAAAAACCATTTAATTCTCAACTTTGGGAAATGATAATTAAAAGAAAAATACAGAATCAAAGAAAAGTATTGGAACAAACTTCAAAAGATGAATATATTATTGATAAACTAAAAGAATTAGAAAGAGATGTAAAATCTGGAGATAAAACAAATAGAGAAGCAACTGCTGCAAGAATGTTTTTTGATGGAATGTATGGACGAATGTTTGTCAGAAGACAAAAGGATATAGATGAAATCAATGTCGCCCTAAATTACGGATATACTGTTTTATCAGCTCAAATTAGTCGAATATTGGCAATGTATGGTTTTAACACAATTATAGGAATTCATCATTATTCAAAAACCAATAATTTTAATTTGAGTTCTGATTTAATAGAACCATTTAGACCAATTGTAGATAGATATGTGTATAACAATATAGATAATTTAGCATATCCTTTGACTTCTGACATTAAAAGAAATTTGATCGCTTTATTAACAGAAACTGTTAGAATAAATAATAAGAATTTTTTAGTCGAGCATGCAATGGAAGAAATGATACTAAGTTATATTAAAGCACTAGAGAATTCTGATTCAAGTCTTTTATTGTTGCCTGAATTATTAGAAAGTGAAATCACTGAAGATGATTTCTTCACATAGACTTATGCGAGTTCTAGTTCTGTTTGATTTACCTATGATTTCAAAAAGTGAAAAAAGAACATATGTTAGATTCAGAAAAGATTTGATGGATGATGGATTTATAATGATGCAATTTTCAATTTATATGAGATTTTGCAGAAACCTACAAGACGCTAATAAACATATTGCACGAGTTAAAGGAATGGCTCCAAGAGATGGAAATATTCGTATTTTAAGTATAACAGAAAAGCAGTTTGAGGACATGATTTTAGTTATTGGAGATTTATCAGAAACAGAAAAAACAGTAAAGAAAGATTATGTGGTAATTATAGAATGAATACACTTGAGTTTGAATATGAAAATTTTACATATCGTCTTGAAATGAATAGTATCACTGTGATTTTTGGTGGGAGTTGTACCGGGAAGAGTAACTATATAAATTTATTTGAAAATATTTTTACTGGTCAGGAAAAAACTGCGTTTTTTAATCGCCAATCGATAGCAAAAAATCAATTTAAGGTTAAAACAATTAAATCAGTAACTGAAATAACATAAACACAAAAATA
>JAVBMW010000040.1:0-39975 GCA_031551965.1 Holdemania sp.
TTTATAAGAAGTATCCAGATTCTTTAATGAGCTTTGAAGTGCTGTTGAATCTACATCATTTAACCATTCTAATTCCTTTTTAAGATCAGTAAGATCTTTACTACAAGCATTATAAGAGAAAGTAATACCTTCTTGTTCATATTTAGACTTACGTAAAGCTAAATAATGATTATAGACAAAACGAACACAACCCATCATTTGATTGATACGAACAGTTTGTTGAGAATTAGGATAGATTCTAAATTTAAATGCTTTTTCCATAATCAATAATGCTCCTTTACAAGAACATCATATCATTAAACAAACATCAATATAAGGCTTGACATTCACAAATATACATGAACATTTGTCAAGTTAAACCTAATTACTACAATTCTCAAAACCATTCGAAACAAGGCCCCATAAGTCAATTCATCCCCGAAGCAAGCATAGGGGTATTCTTGACTTATGAAAAGAATAAATTCTTCGTAATTTCTATTTTCTCTTCAATCTTCCCTTCAATCTTTCCTTCGATTTTTCCTTCATGACGGACTTGAGCTATGTCCATGAGCGCCATCTCTTCCAATATCTGTATTCTTAATTCTTTAAGATTTTCTTTGAAGTCTGCCATGTTATTGTTCCTTTAGCTTATTTCAAGTTTCAAATTTTGAATCTGTGGCAACTGTAAACCCGTAGCCTCTGAAATAGTAGGTTCATTAAATCCAAGTTTCAGTAAATTCTTTGCAATCTCGATTATCCCTTCGGCTTTCCCTTCATGACGAACTTGAGCTATGTCCATGAGTGCCATTTCTTCATTTAACATAATCATTAATTCTTTGCTGTCTTTAAAAATTTCTTTCATTTTCTTCGCCACCTCTCTTAAGTATTCATCATTTTCAACCATTTTGATCATCTTTCATCTGTAGTTTCAGGTGAATATTCATCCATGAAAAGACTATATTGTTCCTCATCTGTTAAGGTACAGTAAACCTGTACATTTGTATCTACTTCACCTAATTCAATCATAACTGTTTTCCATTTATCGGTCAAGATATTAAGCCAATTCTTATCACCATTTCGCATCAAATTGATCCATTGATCTCCAATTAGTTTTTTACTTCCCATAAACGCCAACTGTACTAGCGGAACGATTTCTGAATAATCTCTATCTCTAAGATCTTGTTGTGAAAGTGCAGAAAAACCATAGTAGAATAATCGATCGCCAAAATTTTCAATAAGTCCTGCAATCTGCATTTCCACATTAACGTTCAGATTCCCATTAACTTTTGCGAATATATCCATTCTGATGTTTTTTCCAATAGAACTAACTGATTCTATTTCTGTATCAAGTAATTCTAAGCTATCCACTTTAATTTTTAAAAACACCTCGAGAAAGCCCTTTAATATGTATTCTCCTTTACTAGTTTTACTTTTTAATACCTTTTTAAATACGTAATCATAAATCATTCTATTTTTAATGAGCCTTTGCCTTGTTTCTTCTGTAATTATTTCTTTTACCGACATTAAATCTTCTCCCTTCACTATTATTATTCTCACAAAAAAGCGATGTTCCTCATTTATGAGACAAAATAGGGACAAAGTTAAGACTTCAACATTACTTATCCACAATTTGTGGATAATAAAAAGGCATAGAAGTCATTTATATCTAAAATCATTCTATGTCTTATATTACTATTCTTCGATTAACGCTCTTGTTATTTTAGCGCCCAATGCATTAAGTTTATCATCTAGTCCTTCATATCCACGATCGATATGATAAACATCTTGAATCTCTGTAGTTCCTTCTGCAATTAGACCCGCGATCACTAAACTAGCACCACAACGTAAATCGGTGGCTGTTACACGGTCTCCAAATAATGCAGTTGGTCCTATAATGTTACTAGTCGCTTGTCCTACTTCAATGTTGGCACCCAACCTTTGAAGTTCCTGACAATGTTTAAATCTTTCCACATAAATCGTTTCAATGATTTTAGAAGATCCTTCAGCCTGTGTCATCAAAGTAGTGAGTGGTTGTTGTAAATCAGTCGCAAACCCTGGATATGGAAGTGTCTTAACATCGACACCTTTAATTTTGTTACCACCAGTGATTGTAACGCGATCCACATCTACTGCCATTTGAACGCCCATTTCAGTTAGTTTAGATAATAAACTCTCTAAATGCTGTGGAATAATATTTTCAACAGTCATTTTTTCAGCTGCCGCAGCAGCAATAATAATAAATGTTCCCGCTTCAATACGATCAGGAATAATTTCGTGGAAGCAACCATTTAATTCTTTTACTCCATCAATCGTAATAACGTTAGTACCAGCTCCACGAATTTGTGCACCCATTTTGTTTAATAATGTAGCGACATCAATAATTTCAGGTTCTTTTGCAGCATTTTCAATTGTCGTTCTGCCTTCAGCATAAACAGCAGCCATCATAATATTGATCGTTGCTCCTACACTACTGATATCAAGATAAATTTTATTTCCTACTAATTTTTCAGCTTTAATTGTGTAATACCCTTGAGCATAATCTACAGTTGCACCTAATGCTTCAAAGCCTTTTAAATGAAGATCGATCGGACGAGGTCCTAACCAACATCCTCCTGGCATTTTCATTTTAACTTCACCATACTTACCTAATAGTGCACCCATAAAATAATATGAAGCTCTTAATTTTTGAACAGCTGGGTGATCCATAGGAATATTGACCATATTCGCTGTGTCTATTACGATATGATCACTTGATTTTTGAATTACGGTCACATTCAATTCACGAAGTAAAACCGATAAAGATTCAACATCTGATATGTTGGGAACTCCACAAATCGTAACAGGACCATTCATAGCTAGAATCGCTGCTGGGATTAGGGCAACAGTCGCATTTTTTGATCCACTTATTTTCACTGATCCATTCAGCTTATGCCCACCTTCAATTCTAATTACCTCTTTCATTTGCCTAGTCCTCCTATACTTTATTGTATAAAAACCAATCTATTTGGTTCCATTTATTTAATGTTTTCTTCAATCCAACCTTTTGCCTCTATAAGATTAGATACACTTACAGTAGCCAATGACTGATCATGATTCAATATTTCATCTTGTATTCCTATTACAATCATTTTTGCATTGTACCCTGAAGTAACCCCCGCATTTGAATCTTCAACCACTATACATTGATCAGGTTTAACCCCTAATACATCAGCTGCATGAAGATAAATTTCAGGATGTGGTTTACTTTCAGTAAACTGTTCTCCACTTACCACAAAGTCAAAATAATGTTGTATCTCACATTCTTTTAATACTTGCGTTATATTATCGAGTGGAGACGATGAACATAAAGCTATTTTAATTCCTTTATTTTTCAAATAATCCAATATCTCATTAACACCCTCTTTTTTAATATCTTTAAAAGGTAAAGGATGTTCCATAAAATATCGGTCATTCATTTCTTTCATTTGTTCAACACTAAATAGGTTATTCATAAGTTCTACTTCTAATTCATATGTTCTCTCTAAAGTTGTCCCAATCACAATATAAACATCTTCAAGTTTACCTTTGAAACCAACTTCTTTGAGCATATTAAAAGTGCCCTTCATATAATAATGTTCGCTATCAATCAGCACACCATCCATATCAAATAACACTGCTTTTAATTCCATAAAATATCACCACTATAATAATAAAAGAAATGGACACTAATGTCCAATAAATAAACTAAAATCCAAAAAAAATCACTACCCTTTGAGGTAATGATTTTAAACCATACTAGTAATTATTCTCCAGAAGGGAACACAATAGCTTCCCCTTTATTAGTAGATACACTAACTGTACATTCCCCTACTTTTTCGCAAGAAGCTGAGTTAATTACTACACCTTCTGAATCTGAGAAATAGTTTTGAATTTCTCCTTTTAAAGCATCTGCCTTATCAGTTCCTACAAATTTGTCAGTTTCAGTAGCTGAAATAAATAAAGCAGTAGTATATGCTGTACGTGCATTTGCTTTTGCAACTGTTTTATTTGCATTTTCCAAATATTTGTTAACTTGTGGGTAAAGAAGTAGTCCTAGTACAGCGATAATAGCGATAACTACAACTAATTCCATTAGGGTGAAACCTTTTTTATTGTTTTTCATATCTTTTCCTCCTGTTTTTGATATAAATAAATATAAACTTCTTACGGTTATATCTAGTTACATTTTATATTAAGTTTTGGCATTGTACAAGCGGTTTATTACCGATTTTATTGTTTTATTGCAATTTGTGGTTATAATGCGGTTATAATGAGTTAAAACCAGTATATCTTTTTAACATTTGGGGATCTGGCGATATTTCTATTGCTTCATCAATGCTAATTTTCCCTTCTTTTACCAGCTGGGCTAAAGCCATATCCATTGTTTGCATACCAGTTCTTGCATTAGTTTGCATTATCGTCGGAATTTGAAACGCTTTGTTTTCACGTATCAGATTTCCTGCTGCCTCATTTGCGATCATAATTTCTAATGCTGCTACACGGCCTGATTGATCTGATCTTTTTATAAGATGTTGGGCTACTACTGCTTTTAGGGATGTTGATAACTGAGTACGTACTTGAGCTTGTTGATTCGCTGGAAACACATCGATGATTCGGTCAATCGTTTGTGCAACTGAAGTTGTATGAAGTGTACTTAAAACTAGATGCCCCGTTTCTGCTGCAGTTAAAGCTAAAGATATTGATTCGTGATCACGCATTTCACCAACCAAAATTACGTCTGGGTCTTCGCGCAACGCTGAACGAAGTGCGTGTGCAAAGCTGTAAGCATCTGAACCTATTTCTCTTTGGTTGACCATTGATCTTATATTTGAATGCACATATTCAATGGGGTCTTCCAATGTTAGGATATGACAGCTTCTAGTTTTGTTGATTTCATTTATCATTGCTGCTAAGGTAGTTGATTTCCCACTACCTGTAGGTCCTGTAACTAAAATCAAACCACGTTGTATCTTCGTAAGGTCCATAATTACTGGAGGTAAATCGAGTTCGTTTACTGAAGGAATATGCATATTTAACAAGCGCAAGGCAATTGCATAATTACCACGTTGTTTATATACATTTACACGGTGTCTATATCCTGATTCACTTACATAAGCGAAATCCAAATCTTCTCCCATTTCCAATTTAGCTCTTTGAGCTGGTGTTACCATCTCTTCAATGATTTCCTGTAAATCTTCTTTCGATAGTCCAATTTGACCCATTGGGCTCAAAGCTCCATTCAATCTCATCATTGCCGGTATTCCAACTGTTAAATGTACATCGGATGCATTCTTATCTCTTGCAAAACTTAAGTATGATTCAATCATGTTGGTTGGCCTCCTTATTCAATTGAATATAAAATCTTGATCGCTTCGTCAATTGTCGTAACTCCATTGTTTACTAAATCAATGATTTCATGTCGCATTGTATGCATGTTTTTAGCTTCAGCATATTTCTTCATTAAGCTAGCGTCTGCATTTTTATGAGTAATAATATCACGAATACCTTCATCAACTCGTAAAACTTCATTAATCGCAATCCGTCCTTTATATCCAGTATTTCCACACTGAGGACATCCTCTACCTTTATATGCGTCAACTACCTTAGCATCTTTCAATAAAGTTCGATCTTTATCAGTTACTTCTATTTTTTCACGGCAATATGGACAAATACGTTTTACTAATCTTTGGGCAATGATTCCACGTATTGAACTTGCCAACATGTAAGGTTCTGATCCCATATCAATAAGTCTTGCAATTGCTGAAAAAGAATCATTTGTATGAAGAGTACTTAATACTAAATGTCCTGTGATCGCCGCACGGATCGCTATTTCTGCAGTCTCAGAGTCTCGAATTTCTCCAATCATAATAATATCTGGGTCTTGCCTTAAAATAGCTCTTAACCCTGTCGCAAAAGTTAATCCTGCTTTAGTATTTACTTGAACTTGATTGACATGTTCGATTCTTTTTTCAACCGGATCTTCAACTGTAACGATATTTAAAGTAGGGTCTATAACTTGTTCAAGCATAGTATATAAAGTAGTTGTTTTACCTGAACCTGTTGGACCAGTAGTTAAAATAATACCATTAGAATAATGGAGCATATCAGTAATTTCCGCAATGCTTTCTTTACTGAATTCCATGTCTTCAAAATTATAACTTACATCTTGATTTGTACCTAGTAATCGCATTACGATTTTTTCACCATAAAGTGTTGGTAAACTCGAAACACGCATATCAATTTCTACAATTCCATCTTGATATTTAAAACGTCCATCTTGAGGAACCCTTTTCTCTGCAATGTTCATCCCTGCCAAAATCTTAATTCTTGTGCTCAATAAAGGATGAATATTACTTTGTAAGGAAACATGATCCCTTAAATCGCCATCCACACGCATTCTTATTTTACAGTCTTCTGCTTCAGGTTCAATATGAATATCGCTGGCATTTAATTGGATAGCTTCTTTGATCGTAACATTCAATAACTTTACTACTGGAGCAGAATCGATTCTTTCAAGTACTTCTGCGTTATCTGAAACACTATTTGACATAACTCTTTCATCATTTTCACGATTTAACGAGTCAATCGCATCACTTGAGTTTAATTTTGAGAATATTTTATCCAAAGTACGAGCAATTTCACTTTTACTTGAGATCACTGTACTGACATCCATATTCGCAGCCATACGAATTTCTTCCAAGCCAAAGAAATCAAGTGGGTCTCCTGTTGCCACAACCAAAGAGTCATTCTTTATATTCATTGGAACAACTTTATGTTTTCTTAGTAATTCTTCTGGCACGATATCTGCCACACTCAAATCAACACTGAACATTGGATTTTCAACATAAGGGACATTAAGTCTTTTACTTAACATTTTTAACATGTCTTTTTCTTTGACATAACCCATGTCGATAAGAACATCACCCAAACGTTTTCCTGGTGTCATTTTTTGTCTTGCGAGTGCTTCATTTAGTTGATCAATACTGATCAAACCATTTTCTAGCAACAGTTGCCCAATCGGAATATTTTTCATATTTATTAACTCCTTCATAGTTTTTTGAAAAACTTTATTGTATTATAGATAGGAATCGAGGTAATTTTATGTTTCCTATTTATTCTACTATCTTTATTTTTGGTCTAATTTTCGGTTCCTTTTATAATGTATGCATTTATCGTTTAGAATCAGGGGAATCAATTAGTAAGGGTAGATCGCATTGTCAAACTTGCAATCACAATTTGAATGCACTGGATTTGATTCCTGTATTCAGTTATCTTTTATTACAAGGAAAGTGTCGTTACTGTAAAGAAAAGATTTCTATTCGTTACCCTTTAGTAGAACTTTTGACTGGTTGTTTATTCGTGTTAAGTTTTATGTGCTTCGGTTTTACATGGCTCACAATTCTTGGTTGGATAATTCTAAGCACTTTACTTATTCTTGGTTTCATCGATTGGGATACTATGCTGATCCGTGATCGTTTTCTAGTGATTTTGATTCTTTGTTCAGTAGTTTTGATATATTTATTTCCACTTAGTATTAAGACTCGAATCATTGGAGCGTTTTGTATCAGTATTCCGCTTTGGATCATTGCTTATATTACTAAAGGAATTGGTTATGGTGATGTAAAGCTTATGTTTGTATCTGGTTTGATCCTAGGTTGGCAAAATAACATCTTAGCTTTTATCATTGGTGTAATCAGTGCAAGTATAGTCGCCTTACCTCAACTAATTTCTGGTAAGAAGCACGGTAAAGATGAAATGCCGCTTGGCCCATTTTTATCCATCGGTATCGCCATTGCCTTCCTATATGGTCCAACGATCATTAGTTGGTATCTCAATATGTTCTAGTTGCTACTTGCAGCTAGTTCTTTTTTTTAGAGAAAGCGTATTACTTGTTTCTCCTTCGTAAATAGCGTATGAATCAGTTGCGGAAGCTAAACTAGTTAAAGTATATAACTCCGCCCCACTAGTCCGATCATAAACAACCACACTTATTTTTATCGCGTTATCCACAGAAGTAAATTTCAAACTGATTTTGAAATCATCTACTTTGATTTGTGATGATGTGATTCCATTTCTTGTTAAAGTTGCATCGTTGATGATTCTATAAACTTCTGGTCCTTCGGTTCCAGTATTGATATTACCGGTTGCGCAATGAATCTCTTCTTTTAAATAGGTAATCATGAGCGTTGCGACATCTTTTGCATTTCTTACTTTATTTTGTTGATTATAGTTTTTCATCATTGGCATCATGAATCCCATCACAAACAATCCAATAATTGCCATTAGAGCCATGGCGATAATCAATTCAATCAATGTATATCCTTTTTTCTTATTCATGAATCACCACTCCTTGATAACTTATATCATTTGAAGTATATTCATTCACATCAACAATTACTGAGTGTTCAATCCCATCCAGTGTTACTGTTGCGGTCACCTCTGATTTAAGTACTTTTGATGGTATTAATTTCGCTTCATAACTACTTTGAGCAACCATACTATCTTTATTTTTGTTTATTGCTTTTCCTAATATATTGGAGGCTGAGCTAAATAAATTCATAAACAATAAAACTACAATCGCAATAATTGCCAAGGAAATAACTGTTTCAATTAAGGTCATGCCTTTTTTTAATTTATTTCTATTCATAAGACACACTCCACATGATTGATTTTTTCTCATTTGATTCAATGTGAGCTTTCAAAGCAGTAAATAATTGAGTCAATTGTGGAGATGGTGCTGCATACTGCATATTAACATTTTTATTAAGGTTGACATTTTTCCCAATAACTCCACCTTGTATACTGACAAATTCAATTCCTACATTTTGATTATGCCCTGAAAATTCAATATCCGCATTTGGCGCAAAAACCCATCCATGAAAAGTAAATTTAGCCCCATTATTTGAAATATTAAATAGTAAATTTAATGGTTTTGATCCTAAGTATATAATAATAAACGATTCTTTGATTTGATCATTTTCATCTATAAATTTTGTATCTGCAGTCAATTCCAATGTATAACTTTGAGCTGAACTAGAGCCTGTATCAATATATAATCCATACAACAATCCTTGAGAAGGATCTGTTGTTTGTGTTGAATAAATATTTTTACTAATAGTTATCGAACTATTGTTATTATCATATTTAATCACTGCAAAGTTTGATGCATATTCATTCATAGGATTTAACGGATCTGAATCTGCATAGGAAGGTCTTGAATTTTTGAATTTATATGAGTTATTTGGGCTCGATAATAAGCATGATTCATTTGTTATTGCTACGCTACAACTTGATAAACTATTTGCAATATTTATTTTATACATTTTGTTGATTGTATTAAGAACGACTGCATCCATTTTGGCAGTTGTTGATTTTGTTGACTGGTCAAAATATTCTGCATCACTTGTATCTAAAACTGAATACATTTTATCTTTCTCTTTTTCTGAATCAATTATATTTCCTTGGGAATCTAAAACAGTTGCTAACTTATCAATTTTAAAACTATCAAGAACCGTTACTGCATTTTCTAATTCTTCATACTCATCGATAAAGTGACCAACTAAGTTAGCGCTTACGGTTGCAGTACGTTCCTTGTATGTTGCAGTTACTGTAACTTTGATCAACTTACAGGCATTTGAAGTGCTATCAATTTCTAAACATTTCGCTGTTGCTTCAATTTCACCCATATCATTTGACGGCAAATCCACCCCAATTACAGTTTCACTCTCGAGAGCTAATTTCTTTGCGAATGACAAAAGTTCAGCACGGCTTTCTTTGCCTTTTTCACTACCTTCTTTAAATGTTTGTACTATAACATTTAATCCTGATCTTGCACTTATATAAGCTTGTTCATAATTGATTTCTGTATAAGTTCGTTTATATGTTTGTCCGGCAAGCGAAACAACACTAGTCCCCAATATCAAAACTAGTGCTAAGATTAAAATAACATAAACTAATCCAAATCCTTTTTTGCCTGCGTTTTTAAGCATCTATTTCACTTCCTCATGACTATAAACACCAATCTCAAGAGTGATATTATAAATCCCCTTGGTTGTTGTTTCTTTTGCTGTAGCTGATTCCACAAAAATAGTTGTATTTAAGCTTCTTAACTGATCGATCATGGTTCCCATTACATCATAATTTGAAGTGAACTGAATGATTACAGTATTTTTAATTAAGTACACATCACTTAATTTTTGATTTTCAGTATAAATGGTTGAAACTCCATATAATGATTTAAGATATTCTTCAATCGGATAAGTTAAATATACTTCTTCATCAAATGGATATTGATCAACCGCTAATATTTCAGAATCGGCAATACTTAATTGTGTTATTGTCACTTTGTTCTTTTCTGCTAATTCTCTAATTAAATCATCAAGCTGATCATTGCTTCTATATTGGAAAATCTGTCCAATTCCTTCGTTTGCCTTAACTTGTAGCTCATTGATTTCAGTATCTTGTTTTCCATATCTAGACAATTGTTGATTCATAATAATTTTTTGTATTTCCTGTGTTTCGATTAATGATTGATTCGCAATAATTTTGTCTTGTAAAGGCATATAGCCTAACATAAATATGCCACAAGCCACAAGTAAAACAACCAATATTGTCAGTAACATTCTTTCTCTTTGGGATAGTTTCATATTATTGATCCTCCCCAGAAGCTACAACTGCTTCTATTGTAAACTTATAGATTCCTTTATCTAAGGAATATCCATTGTATTTTGTAGAGCTAAAAAGGCCACTTTGATCCAAGTATTTAACGTATTCACTTGGTGTATTTGATTTCTTTGAATTTAAATTTAGTTCTAATATGGATCTCTCATAACTGATTGAAACAATTGAAATATCACTAAACTCAAGAGCTTTTAAAAATTCCTTGTCAAAATTGGGATAACGATCAGTCATAATTTTAAATACTTCCAACTCATTGTTGAGATTTCTCAACAAATCTATTTCGCTATCTTTTGAAACTACTTCACTTATTTTAGTCAAGCGTTCAACATCAGTTAAATAAATATTGTTTTCTGCAATCACTTTTTCTAATTCAACATTCTTGCGATATAGATATGATAACCCTATTACTGAAGCACATAAAATTATTCCTGCAATAAAGATATTTCTTTTAGCCTTTTTGCTTAAATGAAAACGAGTCTTTTCTTTGTAGCGTGCTAATAAATCAAATTGTTTTTTCATAGACTCACTTCCTTACTAAACTGCCTATTGCATAAATATTTCGTAAATAATTAAATTCAACTGGAGTTTCCAATGTTTTTACCTTTGGAATTTCAGCACACGGTACATCTGTACTTTCCTTGATATAAGCTATAATTGAATTTAACTCCTCATGATCACCAAAGAAATAGACTCCTTTAATATCAAAACCTGTATGTCGTGATATTTGGAACTGGAGCATTTTAGATATTTCATCTGATATTTGTCCAACTGTCTGAGTAAATACTCCGCTTCCTGTAAAACGGATCGTTCTCACTAACACAAAAGTTCCTTCTTCAAATAAATAGAATTTCATAAAACGATTACTTACATCTACTAGTAGTTTTGCATCTTTATCTTTACTTAAATCAGTTTTCGCAAAATAATTAAACAAAGCATTGTAAGCTACATCAATTTTGTCGAAGCTTTTAAAGTTCGCTGATTTGGAAAAATCAATATACGATTCCATACAAGCTTTTGTAACAGAACCAGTCAATACTCTAACTTTTTTATCTTCTTTTGATAATTCAATATAATCGGAAATATAGGTATCATTATTGATACTTGAACTTTTTAATTCATTCGCAATAATATTTACTAACTTTTTCTGTTCAATATCTGGTAATGTCATTTCACGATATAGTACATCATTATTGTTGACTAATAGAGTTACATTTTTCATTTTCCAGTTTGTTGCCTTTAACTTTGTTGCTAAATCAGTTAAATAAGAACCTATAAAATCCAAATCGAATTCTTTAGATCCCTTAATTTTAGTTTTTTGATATTGAACAATTTTTGCTTTATCAACACCAATTTCGATAATTGTTTTCATAATGTTCCTCCTACATAATACTATCCATTGAGCCATACATCGGAAGCATAACTGCAATAATAATAAATCCAATCACAAATGCCATAAATAAGATCAAAGCTGGTTCTAAATAAGAAATCAATTTTTGAGTTGCTGCATCTGCTTCTTCATCAAAGTAATCAGCAGCTTTATTTAGTACATGATCTAATGACCCTGATTCTTCTCCTATATAGACCATTGAAGTGAACATCGGATCAAATATATTTAAGTCTTGAATTGCTGTTGATACTAATTCTCCTCGAGTAACTTTCTCAACTACATAGTCAAATCCTTTTTCCACATATTTATTATTTATTACTCTTGATGTCATATTGATCATATCGATCATTTGAACACCACTTGCATATAGTGTCGCAAAAGATCGAGCACAGCGAGATGAATATATAGTTCGATTCAATTTACCAAAAATAGGCATTGATAATTTAAATGAATCGATTTTATACCGCACTGACGGTATCTTTATAATCATTTGAGACAAAACGATGAATAGTCCAATGATAAAAATCACCAACAATGAATTATCAGTAAAGAAGTTTGATAAATTCATGAGAAACTGCGTAGGCCAAGGAAGGGTTGTATAATTTTCATACATTGATAAAAATTGTGGCATAACTACTGTCATTAATAAAATGACCACTGCCATACAAACTGCACCCAATATCATAGGATACATACTTGCTTGTCTTATCTTATTACGAAGTTTGTTTTCTTTTTCATAATGATCAGCCATTTTAGCCATGTTTTCTTCTAATACTCCACCTGATTCACCAGATTGGACCATATTAATAAGCAATAATGGAAAAACACCTGTATCTTCTAATGAGCTCGCAAAATTGTTTCCTTTTTGCAAGGATTCATAAACATTGGCATAAATACTTCTAGTTCTTGCTTTCTCACTTTTTTGTTCTAAAATATCAATTGCTTTTATAACAGTGATACCACTTTGAAGCATAATAGACAATTGACGACAAAAAACGATCAATTCCTTGATACTAATTTTCTTGATTGCCTTAATATCAACTCTTTGTTGTTCATATGATTCCAGCAATAACTTATTTTGTTTTACTTTTTGTAATAACTCAATTTCAGACTCAGCTTCAAATTTTCTTTTAAGCGTTTTTCCTTCTTCATCAATTACAATGCATTCATATCTAAACACAGAATACCTCTCTTAACTTATAATATGTCTATTAAAGTTATATTTTTGTACTTTTATTATATAACACAAGTTAATAACGCAAAAGTAATAAGTTGCAAAAATACCTTGTTTTATCGCAATATATGACAAAATCAATCATTTATAACCTACTTATAACCATTACAATTATTTACTTAGTGGTTTCCATAGATTTGTATCCTGAAGCCAATTCTCAAATTCTTCAATATTTTTATTATAACCCCCTGAAATATCAATGAAACTGACATTATTATTGTCCATATTTACAGCGGGTTCATACCAAGTATCCGTATATGGGCTATATACCATATAGGCTCTCCACATTGAATGGTCTCCTAATGTACTTGACGTACTCGCAAAAATGTACCCAGCTGCTTTTCTTTGTCCATTCTTGTTATAGTAAATTGTGTAAGGTAATTGATATAAACTGACATTCTGGTTACCAGTAAGTTGATTTTTAATTTTAGTTTCTACTTCTGGCCATGTAGAATCTGATAAATAGCTCGAAAAGTATTTGTAAAAATTAGTATTGTTTGCCAGGCCTTTACCAAACCCATATTTTGCTAAAAATTCACTATCCGTTAATGTATTGTAGTCATTAGAATATTGCTCAACACTATTTAGTATCTTATCGATAAATTCATTCGAGCGATTGTGCTCTGAACAGAAAACAATATGATTATATACACTATAAATTCCACCGCTAGGACATATAGTTTCGTTTGAAAAATATTCATGATCTTTATTATCAATTATTTTTTGTGGGTCATCTAATTGATTAACGCTAGCTTCAAATTCAATCATATTTGAAATTGTTCTGCGATTAGTTTCGCAGACTTGTTTTTCACTATTCTCAATATATTTAGTAATTGTTGGGTACAGCAACATTCCTAGTAGAGCTATTACTGCGATCACAACTACTAATTCCATTAATGTAAATCCTTTTTTCCTCATTATTTCGCCTCTTTGTATAACTTATATTATCATTGTTTTGTGGTTTTGAAAATTAAAAAGAGGTTAGAAGCAACCTCAATTCATATTAGTCTATTTTGATTCAATCAAATCACGATAAGTGATCAATTCGACATTATTGTCTTCAACCCATTTTTTTATTTCCGGAGAAATAATCATTGCTAAATCTTTGCATCTCTCGATGGATAATGTAGTTAATTCAAATAATTCTGCATCTACATATCCTGGATGTCCACCAATCATTGCGTATTCTGATGCAAGCAAATGTTCACTTGAATCCAATACCATCTTCGTTGTATCTTTATTGATTTGTACAAATGGATCAAATTCTTTCTTTTGCATTGATTTCATATCAACACGATGTATCGTCGCAAAATTATATTGCTTTGCGATATCCATCGAAAATGGGACTCCCGTTCTTTTCGCAAGAGCTTGAATAGCTTCAGTATAAGGTTCAGGCATAATGGAGTGCCCATGCAAGTAGCCTGGTTTTTGACCCATTAATTCTACAAATCGATTATACTGTGCTTCAATTTCTTTTGCGACCTCATCAGCAGGAAACAATTCTCTTCTTCCATCTTCTGTCAAAAAACGGGGATCTTTCACCCAAATTGTTGAACGAATGAACTCTCCTTTATCATCAACAAGATATGGTATTTCCTTTGGATCGCTTACAGGTTTTCCTGAAACAATATTAAAATCAATCCCAAAACAGGCTTGCGGTCTAAGTTTCGCTAGTTCTGCCGCAAATTCTGCATGGGGACTATTTGTAAACATTCCTGTATTTCGTAAAATTCCGTTGTCAATTCCTTCGATAATTCCAAGAGTCACCGCTTTGGTAAATCCATAATCATCGCCCTGAACTAAAAGTTTCATTTGTCTTCTCCTTTTTAAAATACATGCAATACAGCAAGGATAATACTGATAAGCATCATTCCTAACACTAATTTTGTGGGACTAACTTTTCTTTTCAATAAAGTCACCACAACATACAATAACCCTAATGATAAAATTCCCGGCATGATTGAATCTAAAATTTGTGCGAATTTTATTTCTGAACCACCAATCTCAAACTTTAAAGCTAGTGGAACATTAACATTGGTGCTGACAATTGCTCCTACCATCATCATCCCTACGATGGCAGCACTTCTAGTGATCATATCCAAAACACCTGATTTTAGTGCATTCTGCATGAATTCATTTCCTAAAGTGTAACCATAATTGAGAAGTACTCCTTTAATAATTAGAAATGAACCTCCGTAAATTAAAATAAATATGATAAAACCTAATGCACTTCCTTGCATCGCAAAACCTATCGCAATGCTTGCGGCAATAACTCGGATCGTATTATAAAATAACGAGTCTCCAATTCCTGCAAGTGGTCCCATTAATGCAACCTTAATACTTGAAATCGTCTCTGAATCCAGTTCAAGAGTCGTTGATCTTTGTTTTTCCATTGCATAAACAAGCCCAAAAATGAAACCAGCTGTTGCCGCATGAGTATTAAAGAATTCAGTATGTCTTAATAACGCTTCTTTTCTGTTTTCTTCGTCATTTGCGTATAGGCGATTAATAACTCCATTCATTGCATAACCAAAACCTTGGCCTTCCATTTTGATCATATTAAAGGCTCCAAAGATCATTCCACTTCGAACATAAATTTGTCTTAAATCTTTTTTTTCTTCATTTGTCAAAATTTCATTCATGAATGTCACCTCGACTTTGATCTACTAAGTCTTTCATTTTCTTTTCATTGAAAAAACTAACTAATGCGATAATCAGACCTAGCAAGGCTATTGGAAGTGTAGAAAGTCCTAAATATTTATTTAGAATAAACCCTAGAAGTAAGAAAGCTCCCACTTCTTTTGACCATAAAGTAATTGTCAGGATCGCAAGTCCTATGATTGGAAGCATTGAGCTTGCCGCAGTGATCCCTCTCATAACATCAACAGGCAGCATAGCCATTAAGCTTTCGAGCTGACCAATTCCAAATGCAATCGAAAAAAACAAAATGATCGCATTGTTCACTGGACTGATTCCAAAAGTTACACCCCACAACAACAAGTCATATTTTTTGGTTTCTCCTTCTTTTGCCAATTGTTCGAATTTTGGTGCAAACAAGGTCATGATTGGTTGAATGAGCGCTCCAACTGATGATATTACTGTTCCTACTGGCAAAGCAATTGCGATTGCTGCTTCAAGAGAAGCTCCAGTTTTGATCACAAATGCGGTACATAGAATTGAAGTGACAAAACACTCTGCTGGTGCGCTGCCTCCAATTGCACTGATTCCCATGAATACCGATTCAAGCATACCGCCAAGGATAATTCCGTTTTTAAAATCACCCAAAACTAGTCCCATAATTGGGCATATTACAATTGGTCTAGCCATTTGCCAAGCAATGTTCATTTCAAAAAAATAGAAAACATAATAAACCAAAACACATATTGCAGCTGTGAAAATCATTTTTTTAGTCACCTCGCTTTATCCATTCGATCCATTCTTGAATTGATGAGACAACATGCCTGCTACCCTTTTTAACTTCATCAGGTGCTTCAATCATCGCACATCCTTGAAATGCTTCGATCATTTCGATATCATTGTAACCATCACCAATCACTTCCACCTGATCTGCATGGAACAATTCTTTCAGTTCGAACAAACTATTCTTTTTACTGACATTGAATCCATTAATATCAAGTGTCCCATTATTAAAATGGAATGATGCCTTATCACCATATTGCATTTCTAATTCTTCTTTTAGATTTTTCGTATCCTTGATTTTGGCATCCCGGACAAAAAAGGAATTAATTCTTCCATTCTTAAGTAATGTTTGAGCATCACTCTGTACTGCACCTAATATTTCATTGAAGTTTTTGGAATGTTCAGTGATTTGTCCCGATTTGATATTAGCGAACTTATCACCATCACTCACACCCATCATCACTGTCTCTTTTTTATTTAGGTGATCAATAATTCCATTGACAGTATTTTGATCAATATCGTGCCTTAAAATAATTTGTAAGTTCTCATCACAAACGATTCCACCGTTATTGCACACAATAAAATCAAAACCGATACCAAAATGTTTCAACTCATAGGCAATCATTCCAAGACTTCTTCCTGTAATGATTCCAAACAAATTGCCTTTATTTCTGAAATTTTGAATTGCCTCTAGATCATCCCTCGTGATAATCTGATTACGACGGAGTGTTCCATCGTAATCAGAGGCTAATAATATCATTTATTCAACAACACATGACTTTAAAAATTCAGTATTAAAGACATGTGTATCTGTTTTATGATCGAATACTATTCTACCTTCACTTACAGTTTCAAGCACTTCATAATTATCATTGATGACTACATAATCTGCGTCTTTTCCTACTTTGATCGATCCTTTTTCTTTATCGAATCCATAACAAATGCATGGATTTAAGGCAGCCATTTTTAAGACTGTTTCAATTGGGATATTCATATTTTCAACTAAATTTTTAATTCCGAAAATAACCGGTTTAGCTGATCCGCAAAGGCGTCCTGTGTCAGATAAACAAAATCCTCTTTCATCAACATTTACAGGCATCCAACCAAAATTATATCTTCCTGCAGGAGCTCCTGCAATTGCTGCATTATCAGAGACCATCATCCATTTTTCAAAAGGTTTTGTCGCAAACATGATCTGCAACATTTCATTGCGTACATGAAGCCCATCACAGATCACTTCACACCAAACCTCTTTATCGAGTAAACAAGCTCCTAATCCACCCATGTTGCGATGATGAATCCCACTCATTACATTTGCCGTATGCGTAGAGACAGTAATTCCATTTTTAAAAGCTTTTAAAGCTTCTTCATAATTGCAGTTACTGTGAGCATAGGCTACTCTTGCCCCATGATCGTTGAAATAATCGATAGCTTTTTGTGAATCAGGAAGTTCTGGCGCGATTGCTACAAGTCGAAGTAACCCTTCCCCATCATCAACCATTTTTTTCACAAAATCCATATCAATATCTGGATGACCCGTATCAACACCTTTTTCACCAACACGATTCAAGTATGGTCCTTCTGAATGAATACCTAGTATTTTCGCCCCATCATTTTCTTGTTTCGCAACGTTTGCGACATCTTTAATAATCGATGTGTTCGCAGTTGGAAAAATAGAAGTAACTCCTTGTGACGCTAAGCCTTTCAAGTATCCTTTGATTTCTTCTTCGACACCTTCTTCTTTCCCCATTAAGCTATAACCCATTGTTCCATGATTGTGCGTGTCAAAGATTCCTGGAATTATACGTTTATCGCTGTAGTCCACATAATTTTCAACAGCTGCATTCCCAGGTAAGATTTTTGTGAATTTCCCATCCTCTACTACAAGATACCCATCAACTACTCCTTCTTCGGTGTAAATCTGTCTGCATTTGATAATCATATTTACTCTCCTTTCAGATCACGATAAGTGATCAATTCTATATGATGATCTTTGATCAATTGCTTTACTTTTTCTGATGTCGCAGCTTTTAAATCTTTCTGGCGAACTACAGTATAGCTTGAAAAATCATAGAGATCTTCATCCACAAATCCAGCATGACATATATAACAACATTTATCTTTATCTAAGGCATCTTCTAAATTCTTAAGTAAGTTTGTTTCTGAGTCGTAATTATATTGTTGTTCAAGAGAAAACGGTTTAGCATATTGGCTAGGAACTGAATGTAGTTTTGCCTTTTGCATCATTTCAAATGAAATTGGAATATCATATTTTTCTGACATCATTTTCATCGCTTTATAAATATTCGGAGTAATTAAAGAATGTCCATGAAGGTATTCTGGCGCATGTCCCACTAAGTCAATAAATCGTTGTATTTGGGCTTCGATTTCTATGCAAGTTTCTTCGAAATTATAGGGATCATTAATAAATTCCTGTCCCATTGGTCCTTGCTTTGTTTCATTTTCGCTTAATCTTCTTTTTGAACTGATAAAGTCTCCGTTTTCATCCACAAGACCTGGCACAACTTGTGGATCACTTACAGGCTTTCCTGCAACTAAATTGATATCGATCCCAAAACATGCCTGTGGATAATCTTTGATTTGGGCTGCTGCATACTCAGTTGATGGCATATTAGCGAAGAGTCCAGTATTACGAATCACACCTTCTCTGATTCCCTTTAATATACCACATGTAACTGCATCGGTAATTCCATAGTCGTCTGATTGAAATAATAACTTCATTTCTTTTCCCCCTCACTTAAATATTCGATTAAATTAGTTGCCATTTTTTCAAGGCGTGGAATGTTGATTTCAAAATCTTTTTTACAACGCGAATTCTTTACAACGAAACGGTTCTTTTCAATATCTCCGCAAACCAAATAAATCATTTTGTCTACAATCCCTAGTACACTGTTTTGAGCTTGTTCAATGGTGAATTCTCTTTGTTTAGTGATGATTTCCTTGCTTAACAGCTCATTGATATCCATGTTTCCTTTTGTTGCGATAGCTAGGATATCACCACTCGCAAAGTTATCTAAATAAATTAACTTTTGATTCGCTTTAAGTTCTTCTTTTAAAACAAATAATCCTTGATATGACATAACAGATTGATCCAATAGGACAAACGCTATTTGATCTGAATTGACTTTTAATGCAACTTCTATCAATAATACTACTGCTGCACTATTGCGACTAAAATTAACTTTGTTTGGTTTTGCCTTCATAAAGAAATAGATCCAAACTAAACAGATCAATGTGATGAGAACACTTATGATTTTTAAAAGTGTTGAATATGTCGTGAACCCTTTGAGCAAATAATAAATAGCTTCCATAACTAAAATTGAGATTACAAATTGAATAATTAGACTGATGTTTTCATTTTGAAGATTCTTTTTTGTATCAAACGGATAATATTTATAACGGGGTAAATAAACTTTACTCGGAGTATCATAAGCAGCTGTTACTATAATTTTAGCACTGCTTAAATCACCGATCACAATATTATTAACGGCATTGATTTGTGATTTTTTTGACTGCAAAGTTATTTTTCTTTTTTGTTCAGAAAAGATCTTATTTACCTCATCAAAGAACACTTGTTTTTGTTTCTGAGTAAACCTGATTCCTAATGTTACTCCAAAAAACATCATTAAGTCTTTCATGTCTAAATCTCCTTTAATTAAGAAAGAGCTATGAAGCAAGTACACTTCATAGCTCCATGATTGAAACTTAGAAAATTCCTATAAATGCTCCAGCTAATGCGAAAACCAAGATTCCAATAATTAATTGAGTTGGGCGGAAGCCTTTCTTGATTAATCTCATCATTAGGAATAATAAACATAATCCTAAGAAACCAGGGAAAATTGATTCGAATACGCCACCGATATCAACTGATGCTTCTCCAACATTAAGAACCCAGTTAAGTGGTACACGGACAAAGTTCGCTGACATACTACCAACCATCATTAATCCAAGAACTGATGCAGCTTTTGTTAAAGCTCCCATAAGTCCTGATTCAAAAATAGTTTCAATGAATGATGTTCCTAAAGTATATCCCCAGTTGATAAAATAGTATTTAACAAGGGATTGAGATGCTCCATAAAGAAGAATGAAAATTAAAACTCCTAATGGATTCCCTGCACTACATAAACCAATACCAACACCTGCTGCAATAATACGTAAACAGTTAAAGAAGATACTGTCAAACATACCAGCGGTTGGTCCCATCAATGAAGCTTTGATATTTTCGATCGTTGATCCATCGATAGATCCTTTTTCTTTATGTTCTTTTTCCATTGCATAAGTTAACCCAGCGATGAAAGAGAAAGGTACTGCGTGTGTATTAAAGAAGTTTTGTTGACGACGATAAGCTTCTGTCTTACCTTCTTCATCATCTTTATAAATTGATTCGATTGCAGGTTGCATGGTTAATGTAAACCCATTTGCTTCCATTTTAACTAATGTAAAGGCAACAAACACTAAGTGTGAGTTGATAAACATTGATTTTAAAACACTTTTTTCTTCAGTCGTTAAAATTTTCTTTTCCATTAGAAGAAATCCTCCTCAGCATTTACTCCGTTACTTGATGATTGTAATGATTTTTTCAAATCGATTGAACGTTTTTCACCAAAGAACATTGTGATTGCGATTGCTGCTCCAAAAATTGCGATTGGAAGTGATCCAAGTCCCAAGAATTTAGTCATTACATATCCTACAAAGAAGAATACGCCAACTTCATTTGACCAAATCATAGAAGTTAAAATTGCGAACCCAACTGTAAACATCATTCCAGTTGCAGCTCCGATTCCAGCCATTACTTGTGGTGGAAGTGAACCTAAGAAACCATTTAATCCTTCTACTCCAAATGCGATCGCAACATAAAGAATAATACAATTGATAAGTGGAGTAATGAAGATTGCATAAGCCATTACTTGAATTCTAAATTGTTTGATATTTGTTGTTGCGAGTCTTTCCCAATAAGCTGAAAGTGAGTCATAAAGTGGACGTAAAACTCCACCAAATGCTGTAATTGCAGTTCCCATTGGAAGTGATAATGCTAAACCTGTTTCAATATCTGCCCCTGTTAAGATAGTGTACGATACTGCAATCAATGTTCCGATTGTTGGATCTGCTGCGATACTACCACCAATTGCAGAAATCCCCATAAATACTGATTCCAGTGCTGCCCCCATGATAAGTCCAGTTCTTAAATCTCCAAGAACTAACCCTGCAAGAGGTGCTACGACGATAGGACGGTTTAGACATTGCCAACTTAATAATGTTGGGTCAATAACTGAAACGATCCAGTAGACGAAAGCGATGCTTAAAGCTGCTCCTTGCATAAAAATATATCCTCCTTTTTTTATGTTAGATTATGTTTCAAATCTATCAGCCAATAATTGATCGAAGCGTTTCTGGTGCTTCTTCTGGAGTTGTTTGGTATACACAATCAATTCCAGTTTCCAATACTTTTTTAAGTATTGCAGTTTCATCTTCATACAAATAAAGATTTCTACGTAGAGTTTTTCTTGCTTCTTCACCATGTTTTGGTGCTATACGACCATAATTCCCAACATTGATGAGTGGAATATCCTTTACTTCAGTTGCGATACGAAGTAAATCTTCTGGTGTACTACATACAACTAAAATTTTTAATGAATCACAACGTGGATCCTGTAACATGCGGATCGCATCATCAATTCCTTTAATTGCTGTTTTACATGTAGCTGGTGCTGCCATCAATAATGATTTCGCAACGATTGAATTATTTGCTGCATCATCATTCACAACGAAAATACGATCAACACCTGTGTGTCTTGACCATTTGATAGCGATTTGTCCATGAATCAATCTTTCATCTAGGCGAACCATTTTAATCATAAAATCAACCCTTTCTTAGAAGAAATCTTCTTCTATTTGAACTTCATCATTGTCTTGTCTGACAACACGAAGCATTTCCCTGCTTTGTTGCACCAAATCTTCAAGTTCCTGTACAGTGATACTTTCACGGATCGCAAGTTCTAAAACCAATGCCAGATTAACTCCAGCGACAAGCATTGTATTAGGCCGTTCCAAGTATAAATACATCACCTGATTGACACTTCCTCCATATAAATCTGAAAGAAGCAGAATTTGATCATCTTCATTTATTTTTGTATAGAAATTATCCAATTGTTCCTGAACATTACTTTCATCTACATAAGCATCATAAATTGTGACTTTCGAACTATCACCAAGTAAAATATCCAACGAGCTTTTCATTCCACTCGCAAAGTGCCCATGTGATGATAAAAATATCTTAAGCATTTTCTCAACTCCCCTCAAAATTGTTAACGCTTTCATTTGTATCTTCATTGTAGCTTTTGTAACTTCAGTACACCATGTTAATTTTTTCCACGAAAAAAGGGAAACGAGTTATCATTTCCCTTATACAAGTGAAGTTGATGAAGATTTTAAACTATTCTTCACAATATCTATGGTATGGTTTAAATTCTCACTCTCAGCTAATAACCAAATCGATTCTGGATCAGTGATCAATTCATGCGTTAAGTGTTCAACAAAGCGAGCTACTTGCCATGACCCATTACAATAGATAGAAATCAAAATAATAGAGTCAATTTCAAAATCTCCCCAAACACCATTTTTCTCTAATTGATAAATCTCTATAAAATTTTCAGAGTTTCTGTTTGTTGAAAACAAAATACATGTCTTATTATGAACACTAACTTTAGCCCTTTTCAACAATGCTTCCTCTGTAGCTCGAATCATATCCGATCCTTCTCCCAACTTAAAACTAATCAACTTAATAAATGCTTCTTTTGATTCATATTGAAATTTTCTAAATACATAAAAATGTTTAAAGTTGATTTCTTTTAAAATTGGCTCAAGTTGAACTCCTGCTAATATTCCAACATTATAAACTTCATTCATCTGTTTATGATCATAAATCATATCAATCATAATGTATGGCCATTCATATCGGTAACTAAAATATGGAAAACATAGGATTACGAAGTCATATTGCTCTTTCGGGATACCTCTTAATTCGTATAATTCATGAACATCAAGCTTTTCAATTAGATTTTCTCCAAATCTTTTTTGAATGCTCGTTTTCATCATTTTACCGGCTTCCATCCCATTTCGAGTACATAATAATACACGGCGTGGTACAAAATCATATTTTATATTTTCCATCAAAAAATAAAAACGGTTCGCAATATTTAAATAGTTATAGCTGGCTAAATCTGTATTTAGCCTTGTCCTCATAACATATCTTGTGACATAACCTAAAGCAACACAAAACGGAGAAGTACGAATGTAATCATTCATTAAAATGCTTTGATTACCAATGTTATATTTTTGACATTTAAAATGTATTTGGAACATAATTGGGATCAATGCAGTTAACATTACCTCCTCATAATTTGGTCTTTCATAGAAGTCCAAACCGTATTGCACCTTTATTTCCTGAGCAATATCTTTGCAGCATTTTCGTGCTTGTAGTGAGAACTCTCCGTAGTCACTATCCATTGTGGCACTAGTTTCCATGTCCATCCAAATCAATAGTTGAATTTCTAGTGCAAGAACCTCATCCTCTTCTACATCGTAACCACCAAATTGTTTTAGGGCATCTATTATTTTTTCGGCTAAAGAATATACTTTAAATTTCCTTAATGTTTCGCGATCCTTTTTAGAAAAATTTAAGTAATAACCTGCTTGATAACGATTACGTAAAAGAACTAAATAACGAGCCATTCTTTGTGTACATTCATCGATATAATGAAATTCGGATTCTCTTAACACTTGCAAATATATACGACGTATTTGATTGTACTCTGATTCTTCACATTCAAAAAATTCTCGGAAACGGCCATTTTTATACAGTATCATGGCTTCATGGTGATGGAACTCAAAACTTGCCACCATACATAAACGTTTATTAAATTCAGTTCCTTCTACTTGGACTCCTTTGCCAGGTTTATCGATCAATTCTAAATTGTATCCCTCTAAAAAATGACGAACTTCTTTCATTTCTTCTTTGATTGAACTCCTACTCAAATACAACTCATCGACCATATCATCGAGTTTTATATAATCATCTTCTACCAAAAGACGCCTCAATATATCATTACTTCTTTTTTCAAATTGCCGTTTCCCTTCATCTGTATAAATAAAATGAACGAATAACTGTTCTTTTACCGGTGCAAAGATTTCTTCATCAACAACTTCTAACCAATATCCAGTTCCTTTTTTTGATTTAAGGATTGCACCACTCGCTAATGCAAATGCCTTAAGATCATTGATATCTGATTTGATCGTTCTCTCTGTAACACCAGTTTTAGCCGCTAATTCAGAAGAGCTAGTTTTTTCGGATTGACATAGTAAATAAAACAAATACAAAATTCTCTTTTTTTCTGATGCCATAAATTTCACTCTCCTTTTTTTCATTATAGTATAATTCATTTAAAAGGCAATAATGTAAAATGGAACAATTCTTTCCAGAATAGAAAAAAGCTGACAAATTGCCAGCTAATTGTTTTTGTATAATTAAGCTTTGTTTACAGAACCAAATGTTTCCATCATTGTTTTTACTTGGTTATAGATTGCATCTGCTCCTGGTTTTAATAATTTACGAGGATCATATCCTTTACCTTCAAGGTCTTTTCCATCTTCGATATATTTACGAGTTGCTGCAGCAAACACTAATTGAAGTTCAGTATTAACATTGATTTTAGATACTCCAAGTGAAATAGCTTTAGAGATTTGATCAACTGGAATTCCTGATCCACCATGTAATACTAGTGGAATTCCATTTGTAGCTTCTTGGATTTTAGCTAATACATCAAAGTTTAATCCAGCCCAGTTTGCAGGGTATTTACCATGAATATTACCAATACCAGCTGCTAAGAAATCCACACCTAATGAAGCGATTTTTCCACATTCTTCAGGACTAGCAACTTCACCTTCAGATGTAACACCGTCTTCTTCACCACCGATACCGCCTACTTCACATTCTACAGAAATTCCATGTGAATGAGCAAATTCTAAGATTTCTTTTGATTTAGCAACATTTTCTTCGAAATCATAATGTGAACCATCAAACATAACTGATGTAAATCCTGCTTCGATACATTCTTTAGCACCTTCAAATGAACCATGGTCTAAGTGAAGAGCAACTGGAACTGTAATTCCCATTTTGTTGTGAATCTCAGTAACCATAGCAACTACATTTTTGTAACCTGCCATGTATTTCCCTGCACCTTCAGATACTCCTAACATAACTGGAGAGTTACTGTCTTGAGCTGCTTGAAGAATTGATTTGATCCATTCCATGTTATTGATGTTGAAAGCCCCAATTGCATAATGACCTTCGTGTGCTTTAACTAGCATTTCTTTAGCTGATACTAACATTTAAATTTCCTCCTGTTTTTACTCCCTTATTTTATACCTTTTTAACACATTTTAAAATAGATAGTGGTGTTTTTAGGATTAAAAATCAATAAATTACTGTTTTCACAATCTATTTTTTGTGTTTTTAGCTCTTCGACAAGTATATTTTTTGTAAAAGTTCAATAGCTTCTATCAAATTGAATTCTAAACCAATATTTCTTAAATCTAGGTTTTCTTCAATCATTCCATTTATAAATTTTGATATATCATCTTTCATTTCACTTGACGTCTCAATCTCTTCTTCATTTTCAATTATCTGAATTAATCGAAAAACATCATGCTTGTGTTTTTTTATGTCGGTGCTTTTTACAAATTCTCCGTTATTTTTTCTGTTGACTAAATCAACCCATGCTCTCATTTTGAATGGGATCACGTATTTTACGCCAAGCACACTAATACCAGCTATTATTCTTTTTCCTTTTAGCATAAAGTTATAATAATCAGTATTTAACATAATTGCAGATAAGCTAGAAATCTCATCTGAAACATGAATTGGTGTTAAGACTGAATCTTCGTTTTGTAAATCATATTGAAGATTTTTACTGAAAAGCTCAATCATTGAAGGATACTTTGATGAGATAGGTGAAGTAAATCTATAGAAATGCACTTTGTCCGAATTTTTCCAACCACATATATATTTTGCTTTTTTAATATACTCCCAAAAAACTTTTGAGAACTCTTCTATATTATTTTCAACTAAAACAATCATATCTATATCTTTAGTTGCACGAAAAGTTAAATTCATTTCTCCCATCAATAAGTCACAGGCAGTTCCTCCAATCACCGTGTAACAATCTTCATACCCTTTAAAAGCTTCAGCAAAAGATTTAATTCCATCTACCATCCATTTTCCCTCATAATTCTATCTAATTCTCCCTCGATTCTTTCATCTTTTGAATTTTTAAAACATAAACTTAATGAAATCAAATCTACAATTCCATTTTCAGATAATAAGTTTGGATCGTACTTCCAAAACTCAACTTCAATATATTCATAATTATTAATTAAACTTGGTTCTATTTCCTTTTCCACAAATAGATTATTTCCGCTTTTTTTATCGATAGCGCGAACGGTAACTTTTGGCGTATTCAACATTGATATTTTTGAAAGTGCTTCCTCTCCAGATACTAACAAATAATCTAAGTTTTCTTTTTTGGCAACATGTATTTTTTTTTGAATTGGAGAGTCCATATATTTTAATGCCTCTTTATATAATTCTTTTCCAACTTTATTGGGTTGAATATATTTTTCCCTTCCTCTACTTTCTATATTGATCAATTCCAAATCTTTTAGTTCATAAACTGCTCTGCTGATATTCATTGTTGAAGTTTTCAACATTTTTGACAACTCAGTTTGGTTTATAGATTTAATTTGGGGATTGTACATTAAATATAGTAGTGTTAGTTGAGAGTATGAAGAAAGCTTGTTTTTAGTCACATTTTTCTTATTAAAATACTCTTTTAAACAAATTCCAATTGAAGGTATGTATAATTGGTTGTTAGGGACAACAAATGAAATATGATTTGAGATAAGTGCTTTTCTTTGATATGAGCTAATGGATTCTAGCCAGAAGACTATATTATGGTCAGTATATTTACTTAGTTGTACTAATATGTTTTCAAAGGATTGAATGTTAAAATTATCATCATTTTCTTTAACGACAATATATTTTATATCATATATGACCATCTCAAAATATTCTCTTTTAACCTTTAAAAATAGAGGTAGTTTATTTTGATACTCCCACTTTCTCAAGTTACATTCTAAGCCTAAAACTTCTTCTAGATATTTAATCATATTAACACCTCAATAACATTTCTTCTGAATTATAACATTTCATTTGTTATAATTCAATATTTATGTTATTGTTTATAAAGTTGTCATTATGTTTTTTCATATTATGCTGTTCATTCACTTGTTCTTTTCTGGATTTTCCTCTTTTTAATTCTTTCAAACTTTGCTTAGGTGTTGGTAATTCTTCTGGCATTGTCCCTCCTAGTTCTTTTATCGTATCTCTAACTTTTTGACCAACACTAAAATGTGTTTGTATCGCCTTATTTTCACCTTGTATATTTTCATTTACGATTTTTTGTTCAGTTTGGTCAATTCTGAATAGATTAATAATTAGCTCACTACTTCCCATGTTATCCAGAATATCCTCTCGATATCTTAAATTTTTTCTTTTTGCAATATCATCAGCTGTTTCTCCATTGTATAAACCTTGATATCCTGCATTATGAAATTGATCAAAATTTTTAACTCCAGCATTTTTAGCTGCTTCATTCAACATTTTGTTTTTTGATTTAGTTAATTTTCGATTATAAAATCTTTTATCTGTTTCAGATAATTTTGAATATTCTTGCTCATTCATTTCTTGTTTTCGAGTTTGTACCGCAAAATAAGTCTGGCCTAGTGCTACTACTTCTTTACTAGGATCCGCATTTTGCACAATGAGATAACAAGCATATCTTGTTAGTTTATATTCTTTAATTTGTCTATTTGAATCACCAGTTTTAACCATTTTGTTGACTTCAACAAAATGGTCTGAAATGTCATAATTACTTGTTGAACAGCTTGTTTTTGCCTTATTGATAACTACCTCGAAATTACGCCATTCTCTATATCGCAATACCTCTTGTAACTCTCTTGCTAACCAAAATTCATTTCCAAATTCATCTAAATGTTTGATTTCTTCAAATGTTTCATTATTTACTACTTTTAATTGATTCATGATCTTCCTCCAATAATTTCTATAAAATTATTATCGCAAATTCTAAATTGTCTCGCAAATCGCTGTATTGGCAATAATCGCTAAAAATAGACGCTTTTTGGCGTCATATTGTACTACGTATGTCAATATGAACCATTTTTAACTTTTTTTAATTTTGTAGAAATTTTGAAAATACGAACCCAGATTCAACTATTGACTTTCTGTGCAAATAAAAAGCAGTGGTGAAATTCCACTACTTAATACGAATGATATAATTTTCTTTACGAGGTTTAGCTACTACCTCTTGATCAGGATATCCCAAAATACAGTTTGCGACACCGACCACATCTTCTAATCCCCAATCTTTTAAAAGCTGAATGCCTTCTTCGGACTCAAACATTTGCTTAGCTCGATTGATCCAACATGAACCAACACCGATCGCATGAGCTGCATTCATTAAATTCATCATTACACAACTCGCGTCTTGAACTGCATTAGGATTGTTCTTATTGGCAAGTACCACACAAACACAAGGAGCACCATAAAATTGATCATTTTCTTTTTGTGCAACTTCTCCATTCATTTTTGAGAGTTTTGAAATTAATGTTGGATCAGTTACAGCCACAATAACCGCGCTTTGTTTTCCAGCTCCACTAGGTGCATAAGTTCCAACTTTTAAAATGGCTTGAAGGTCTTCTTCTCTTAATTGTTCAGGTTTAAATTTACGGATGCTTCTTCTATTAAGTAAAGAATCAATGATTTGATTTGTCATAAGTTCACTCTTTCTATCGATGATATAGCTTTTTTGTTTGATACTGAGGTTCACAAGTTAAATTCATTTTAAGTTTGCGGATATTCATCGTATCTACTTCAGATAATAGTACTGTTGAATGCATTTCACAACTACATAGTTTTTCTAATTGCTGAAGTGCTGTGAATGAAATTGGATTTTGTGTTGCCGCAATAGCTAATGCGATCAATACCTCATCAACATGCAAACGTGGATTACTATTGCCAAGATTTTCAGTTTTTAGTTTTTGGATCGGTTCTATAATATAAGGAGAAATCAAGTGAATATTATCATCGATTCCTGCAAGTTTTTTTAATGCGTTCAACATTGCAGCACTTGCCGATCCTAATAAATCGGATGTTTTTCCTGTAATTAAAGTTCCATCATTTAATTCGATGCAACATGCCGGTTTTTCCGTTTCTTCAGCTTTATCAAGTGCAGGTTGTACACAAGCACGATCCGCAACGGTTATTCCTGCCTGATTCATCACTAATTCAATTTTTTGAACTGTTTCTTCGGTTCCTTTGTCTTTCCTAAAATCACATAGTGCATGATAGTATCTACGCAATATTTCTTGTTTACTTGCTTCTTTTGCGACTTCTCCATCACTGATACAATAACCGATCATATTTACACCCATATCGGTTGGTGATTTATAAGGTGACACTCCTGCAATTGATTCAAATAAGGCATTTAAAACCGGGAAAACATCAACATCGCGATTGTAGTTGACCGCTGCTTCTCCATAAGCTTCCAAATGAAAGGGGTCAATCAAATTAACATCATTTAAATCTGCAGTTGCCGTTTCATATGCTAACTGAACTGGATGCTTTAATGGTAAATTCCAAATTGGAAAGGTTTCAAATTTGGCGTAACCAGATTTAATACCTCTTTTGTGATCGTGATACATTTGTGATAAACATGTAGCCATTTTACCACTTCCAGGTCCAGGTGCAGTCACGACAATCAATTCTCTTGAAGTTTCAATATAATCGTTCTTTCCAAGTCCATCTTCTGATACTACAAATGATACATTGCTAGGATATCCTGCAATTGGATAATGCAGTGCCACTTTGATTCCTAGTCCTTCTAGTTTTTTCTTAAAGAAATCAGCTGCTGGTTGATTTGCATATTGGCAAATCACAACACTTCCCACGAACAAATCAATACTTCTAAAAGCATCGATCAATCGTAGAACATCCAAGTCATAAGTAATCCCCAAATCACTTCTAACTTTGTTTTTTTCGATATCGGTTGCATTGATTACCACAATAATTTCAACCTTATCCTTTAGATTCATCAACATACTTACCTTTGTATCAGGTTTAAACCCTGGTAATACACGGGATGCGTGATGATCATCAAATAGTTTTCCGCCAAATTCAAGATACAGCTTGTTGTCAAAAAGGTTAATTCGTTCTGCAATTTTTTCTGATTGCTTTACAACATACTTTTCGTAATCAAATGCAATTTTGTTCATCTCCATCATCCTCTCCCGCATTTAAAAACACAAAATCATTTCTATTTAAAAAGGTCAGTAAAACCAACCTTTTTTAAGAATCTATTTTTCTTTTTGTTTCTCTGAGTTGTTTATTTAACTCGTTTTTAATAATTGTACTTCCTGAGCCAAACTGGATCGCATATCCAGCTTTGATTTCAAGTACTTTATATGCCCCTAATCTTCTGAAGTGCTCAAAGTTAATGGCTTCAGGATCCACCACTTGTATTGTAAGTCTAAATAAAGAAGAGTTAACACGTTTAATGTTTTCAAGTCCTCCCACTGCTAGAATAAATCCTTCTACTTTCTTTTTAGTTAATCCAGTATGGAATAAGTCTATCGCAAAGAACTGATAGTAAATTCTTGTCATTAAAAAATAGAACACAAAACATCCAGCACCGATCATTAACACTGTAATTGCGGTTGCTGATCCACTTGGATCTCTTACATAAATTAAAATATCAAAAATATTTCCAGGCATTGCTGCAATTGTATTTCCAGAATAAGAAAAACCTAAACTAATATTCATTACTTGACACAAACCAAACAACGCTCCTGTAACTATAAGGTGAAAAAAGTACAAAAGTGGTGAAACAATTAAAATAAACATCTCAAGCGGTAATATCGTTCCGCCTAATAGCGACGCTAAAATACCAATAACTAATACTGGTCTTAAACGTCTTTTTTCCATTTTATCTGTATATAAAGAATACAATGCAATTGCCATTCCTGGAATCGCAAAAAGATTCAACATATAGTAAGGAGTGATAAAACGCCCAAATCCAAGCGGGAATGAACCACGAGCTATTTGTGCCATCCAAATATTTACATCTCCAACATAGTTTGCGCCGGCAATGTCGATCCATGAACCTCCAAGTTCAGTAAACCAAAATCCTTGACGTATCATACCACCAAGATTGACAACGGATAATAGTCTATCCATAACTCCATAAACAAATAAGTTCATCGGATTATTGATATCACTCGCAATAAAATTAAATACATTGTTTAGCATTTGGATAACATAAGGCCAAATATAACTAAATGCAATTCCAACTAATAATGAAGAAGCAGCCATTAAAATTATGGCATAGGTATCTTTATCTATAAAACCAAAAAAGCCATATTGAGTTTTAGAGCGTGATTTTTGATACACAATTCTCGCTAAAAAACCAATAAACAATACACCAATTAAACCCATTTGTAATGGAGTTTGTGTAGTTCCACTAAGTCCTGCAATTTTTGATGTATTTAAACTTAACCCGAAAAAAGTAGAATAAGCTGTCGCCGGTAATCTTTGGCTTGCAAAATACATTGTGGTGATCATAAAAACAATATAGCCAAGAATTCCAATTTCAGATTGGATCCCTTGAGTTCCTTTTCTGCTTAACATTTTAATGAGTACAATGAAAGGAAAATTGACGACTATAAAATTCCCCACTGTTCTAAAATAGTTCGCTATGATTATCCAATTGGTATCACTTACTGACCAGAATACAGAAGCATTTGTATTCAAGACTAGTGAACTTAATGAAATCATCACAACTCCAACAAATAGAAATTTAAGTGGGAATAGAAATATTTCTAACAACGAATACCAACGTTTCATATCTACACCTCATGACTAATAATATCATATATTATACCACCTATTCAACGAAACAGTTCGCAGAAATTGAATTCCTTTACCTAATTATTTTGTAATTTTTTCTTAAAAATCTTTTAAACCTATCCAATAGTATTATTAAAACAAGTTACTTTATGATATTATGTTAATGCACTGGAGGATCCTATGACAAATAAAGAGCGCCAAAAATTTATAGTTGATAAATTTTTATTATTGATACTCTGCACTTTTGCAGTTGTCTCTTTAATTGCAATTGTCATGGCTGAGCCTATTATGAGTGCTTATTTGGCAGATTCTAATCTTTGGCTTAAACAGGCGATGTGGTTTGGAGTTGGAGCCATAGCGGTTGTCATTATCTTAATGTTCGGTGTTGACAGATTATTTAGTAGCATTAAAGTCTTCTATTGGATATTGATGATTCTTTTATTTATTTTAGTGTTGGACCATTACTTCGATATCATTCCTAATACTTATGTCAGACCCGTAAACGGAACAACCGCTTGGTATTTTATTCCATATTTAGGTTCATTTCAACCAAGTGAATTCATGAAAATTGTACTTATCATTATGTCTGCAGATATAATTTATAATCATAACCAGCTTAAACAAGAGATGACTTTCACTAGTGATATTCTTCTCTTTCTAAAGATATTGCTTGTAGCGATACCCCCTCTAATTCTTATTTTCTTACAACCAGATACAGGGATACCGATCATTATTTGTGTTAGTTTAATCGCAATGCTATGTGTATCGGGAATTAGGCATGAATGGTTCTTTATGGGAGTCATTGTCGTTGGGGCTGCATTAGTTGCGCTAGTAGGACTTTATTATTTTAATCAACCACTTCTTAAAAGTTTATTTGGTGGAGGATACAAACTTAATCGTATTTATGGATGGCTTGATGCGGAATATTATTCAAATAGTCACGGATTGCAATTGTATACTTCTCTATTAACTCTCGGCTCCTCCGGATTAACTGGAACTGGTGGTGTTCCCTCCGTATTTATTCGTTTTCCTGAACCACAAACAGACTTCATTTTATCAGTCATTGGACAAAGTTTTGGACTTTTGGGCACTGGTACCATTGTGGTATTAAGTACAATTCTAGATTTAAAGCTCTGCAATATCGCTATCAAATATGAGGGTGAACGTGAAAAATATTTAGTTGCGGGATTATTAGGAATGCTACTGTTTCAACAATTTCAAAACATGGGCATGATTGTCGGACTCTTACCAATTACTGGAATTACTTTACCTTTTGTTTCATATGGTGGTAGTAGCATGATCTCTTATATGATTCCACTTGCGATCGTATTTTGGATGTCCAACCAAACAAAACAGAAATTCAAACATTAATGATCGGTTTTCGATCATTTTTTATTTTTCGAAAAATAATGTAAAACACGCTTGACATTTTATGTAAAGCAAACTATACTTTAATTGTAAAGTTAACTATACATTCGGAGGTGATAATTTGAATAACAAAATTCAAGAATTAAGAAAAGAAAAAAGAATAACACAAAATGAACTAGCTGATGCACTTGATGTAACTCGTCAAACAATCATTTCATTAGAAAACGGAAAGTATAACGCATCCCTTGTATTAGCACACAAAATCGCTGTTTATTTCAATACAACGATTGAAGAAATATTTGATTTTAATGAGGAGGTACTCTAAATGGGTAGAAGAAATATATTTTTAAAAACTACTGCTACAACAAACGAAAAATATCGTGAAGAATTAAACAGTAAAATCAAAACATTAGGATTATGTGTTGGATCTTTAAGTTGTACTGTTGCGTCTATCTCTGCGATCGGTCATGATCGTGTAGGAACATTAGGTCATTTAATGGGATTTATTGCCGGAGCTTGTGCAGGACTGATCATCTTCTTAGCCTTTACAATCTTTTATATTCGTTCAATTATGGCAAATGAAGATAAACTACGAGAAACCAGAATTAAAATGTCTGATGAAAGAGCCAACGAAATATCTAAAAACGCCCTTTCTTCAACTGCAATACCTTTCTTTTTGATTATGTATATCAGTTGTGCTATTGGCGGTATTTATTATCCTGTATTAATGGTTGTAGCCTTTGGTTCAGCAATTTTATTTGCAGTAATAGGGGCTTACTTCCATTGGTATTACAATAAAAATATGTAAAAAATCATCGATCGATGATTTTTTTTTAGAATAAATTTTTTAATCGAGTCAGATAAAAGTAAGGTCGATACCTAGCAATTTTTACTTTTTTATCACTATTTTTACAAGTTATTTTTGTACAATCATTCAAAATGACGTGATTATTATCGAAACACAATGCCGCTCCTTTAAAATTATCACTAATAAATTCTACCTTTGCCTCTTCTTTTAAGATAATTGAATTACCTAAAGATTGAAATTCGCGATGATGTATTCCCGCTATTTCACTCAGTTCCAATAGAGGCAAGCCATGTTGGATCACAGCTCCTTTTAATGATCGATTATAAGCCGTCGATCCAATTTGAGTAGCTAAACATAAGCCTGTTCCTCTAAATGTTTCAAAGAAGACATTATCGATAACGACATCCATAATTTGAGTTTTGGCAGCATTTTCAATACGCATTTCATTCAATGCATAATAAGGATATTCTCTTTTATCTGTTTTGATCTCTAATAATCTACATTTATCTATTTCAGGTTCTTTATTTAAGAAATCATTTAATAATTCATCAAGTTCTTCCATTCGATAATCATTTAAAAATCCAAGTGTTCCAGTATGTATCCCAATAAAATTGATATCATCCAGTTGGTCCAAATATTTATGCACTGCATAAAGGAAAGTTCCATCTCCACCTACGACAAAAACAGTATGTGGATTTTGATCATCAAGGGTATATCCTTCATTTAATAAACGCTTACTTAGCTGATCACTAATGGACGCTGATTGATCATCTATACGCGCAACAATTGCATACTTCATCTTGGTATCCTCATCTTTTTCATGGTATTATTATAGCACGACTCAAGCGAAAGGATAACCTATGAAAACTAACTTAGAGATTGAATATAAAATGCTTATCACAAAAGATCAAATGAATGAACTTTTAAATATGCATAGTGATTTTTCGAGCAGAACGCAAGTCAATGTTTATTATGATAGCTTACCTGCTTCTCTTAAATCAAAAAATATGGGTATGCGTATCCGAGACTTTGAGGATAAACATTTATTCACTTTAAAAGTTAAAGAAAATAATGACCATCAGGAATATGAAGTATTTGTTGAATCAAACAATGTGATTGCCTTAAATCATCCTCAAATAATTGATTTGTTTAATAAATTGGATATTCATGGTCCATTTGTGGAATCAGGCAGACTTACAACACATAGAACAGTTGTTCCTTACGAAAACGGAGAATTATGTTTGGACATCAATGAATATTATGGAATTGTAGATTATGAAGTAGAATTTGAAATCACAAAAGACCCACATCTTGGAATGATCGAATTTGAAAACATCTTAAATCGAATTGGCTTAATCTATCATAAAAATGGCAAATCAAAAATAAAAAGATGTTTAGATGCTAAAAAAAAGCTCACGTTATAATCACATGAACTTCATTGGACTTGTGAATCCAAGTCTTATTTTAATTTAATATTTGTTTGAGCCGGATTATCTAAGATATTACCATATATATCAAATCTTGAACCATGGCACGGGCAATCCCAGCTTAATTCGTCTGGATTGAATTCAAGTTGACAACCGAGATGAGGGCATTTTACTGATACGGCAAAGATTTCACCTTCATCATTTTTATATACCCCAACTTTTTCATTACCTAGTTCAACAACACCTCCATGACCTCTTTCAAGTTCTTCAGCATTCCAATTGGCTGACATTAAGAATTGACGAGATAATCCTTTGATGGATTGCATCGTATTTTCTATGAATTCTGGAGCACTGCTCAATTGACTACGAGATGGATCAAATACTTCAGCAAACTCATTATTTCTACCCACAATTTTATCTGCAATAATCACTGATGCAACCATGGAAGTTGTCATACCCCACTTATTAAATCCTGTCGCTACATACCATGGGTCATCATTATCACTGTACTTTCCGATATAAGGAATCCCATCCAGCGACATACAGTCTTGCGCTGACCAATAGCCCACTTCTTTAGCTTCAGGAAAGTAAGCTCTTGCCTCCGCTCTGATCGCATCGAATCGCCCACCGAGACTATTTTCTCCAGTTCGATGATTTTCCTTTCCTAATAAAAGAATATTATTATACCAACGCATTGATAAGCCATCTTCATCAATACCGATGTAGGCTTTTTTTTGTGGCTTTGGATCTTCATATGCTACAACATAACTTCTTTCTTGATGTAATTTAGTAAAGTAAAAACCAGGAACATTAATAAATGGAAAATGAGTCGCAAAGACAATATGCTTAGCTTCTATTTTTGCATATTTACTATAAACTGTATTGCCTTCTACACGGTCAACAGGTGTTTTTTCATAAATACGTAATTCTTCAGCAATATGTCTTACAAACTTTAAAGGCTGAAACTGAGCTTGATTTTCAAATTCTAACATCGCTTTTTCATTATGTAAAAATGTCTCTGTTTCAAAATAACGAGCAGGTAATTCCAATTCAAGTGCAGCACTTTCCTCTTCCTTTAACTTATCTATATTTTTATGACTATATAGATGAGTTGAGATCCTTTCAAAATTACAATCAATTTGTTCTACTTGAATGATTCTTTGATATTCTTCTATTGCCCATTGATTAGCATCAGCATATTGTTTCGCTAAATCATAGCCTAAATCATCTATCATTTTTTTATAAATCAAACCGTGTTGTGATGTAATCTTGGCTGTTGTATGTCCTGTCTGTCCACTCGCAATGCGATCTGCTTCCAGTACAATAACGTTCAATCCTTCTACTTGTAGTCGATAAGCAGTCAATATTCCTACAAGTCCTGCCCCAATAACGCACACATCACACTGTTCATCAACGACTAGTGGTCCTCTTTCTTCTAAACACAACTCTTTTTTCCATATTGATAACATGTATATCACCTCAAAAAGTATTTTGCCCAACTTCTTAAATAATAGACTAAATATTCTAAAACTAATGTATTTATCAGGAAAAGTCATTTCAAAACTTTTGAATTTCTAGGAAACGTGATTTTTAAGTGTTATGGCAACGTTTTAATAGTAGTTGAGCCCACATCATAAATATGAGGATATGGGCTCATTTTTTATTTATTGATTACTTCTAAAATATGTTCTGATGATAAACCATACTTCTTTAATACTTCAGCCATTGGTCCACTTTCTCCAGTAGATATTCCTTTGCTCAAGTAAAAACTTACACACAGCCTTAAAAATTGAAATGGATTAGCTCAAGAGATATGTTTAAATGTGTTATAATCATCTTGAAATGGGGGATAAAACATGAAATCTCATAATTCACATGAAAGCGACAAAAATGAAATCGAACTTTCATTGCCTTCTAAACATGAAATGAACCAACCATTTAAGATGATGTTTTTTTATGAAGTAACTATGGTATTAATGGTTGCATTTGTAATAGCTTTAGGAATATTTAATCAAATACCAAAATTGAATAATGATTATTTTTCTATAATTGCAAAAATGACTTTGCCTGCATCATTATTAGGCGCAATTGCAGGAATGGTAGTTATTTGGTATTTTCGTGGGTCGAAGGAGCTTAGGATGGACATTACTGCTGAAAATGCTAAAATGACTTCTGTTACTTTTTTTCGTGTGTTTATTTGCTTATTTTCAATTCATACGGTTGTTTCTATAGGCAGTATCGTCATTGAAACCATTATCAGTTCATTTGGATATACTATACCTGAAATTTATATAACGATTGATTTAGTTTCGATTATATATATTTGCTTTATTGGCCCTATAATTGAAGAAATTGTTTATCGAGGCGTATTACTTGGGATATTTAAACAATATGGTAAGATTTTCGCCATAGTGGTTACAGCCATCTTATTTTGCTTGGGTCACGGTAATATAAGTCAATGTTTATCTGCTGGTTTAGCTGGTTTAGTTCTAGGCTATGTTGCGCTTGAATATTCATTAAAATGGTCTATATTGTTTCATATAATTAATAATTTCGTTTTTAGTATAGGCAAAGGTTCTTTATATTTGCTTACTAATTACTACATAGCTGATTTAATAATGTCAATATTCTTGGGAATTTTCTTCTTGCTTTCTTTGATTATGCTTTGGAAAAACAGACTCAAAATAAGAGCATATATCGATCAAAATAAATCACCAAGACAATTATATACTTTTGCTTTTACACGGATTTGGGCATTAATTAATATTGCTTTAGGTTTAGTGAGGATAAGCAGTTCAATAAGTAAACAATAGTAAATAAGTTAATAGCAAAAAAATAATACAAATTGTAACGACTATATTTCTATAATAGTTGAGCCCACATCACAAATATGATATGGGCTCATTTTTTTATTTTTTGATTACTTCTAAAATATGTTCAGATGATAATCCATACTTCTTTAATACTTCAGCCATTGGTCCACTTTCACCAAATTCATCATTCACTCCAATTGGAGTTACTTTGATTGGATGATTTTGTGCTAAATATTCCGCTACTGCACTAAATAATCCACCAATGATACTATGTTCTTCTGCTGTATAGATTTCTTCATGTGTTTTTGCGATATTTACGATCGTTTCAACATCAAGTGGTTTAATACTGCATACATCCACAACGGTTGCGTTTATCTCTTCTGCTGTAACTAAACTTTCTTGTACCATCATTCCTGTTGCGATAATCGCGATCTTTTTACCTTTTCTGATCACTCTTGCCTTTGTAAAGTCAAATTGAGTATCAGGAGTATAGATATCTTCTACTTTTCCTCTTCCCATTCTGACATAACATGGACCATCTAAATCTTTTACATATCTTACTACTGCTGCAGTTTCATATTGATCCGCAGGACAGAATACTTTCATATTTGGAATACTTCTCATTAAACTGATATCTTCAATAGCTTGATGACTTGCGCCATCTTCTCCCACACTGATTCCTGCATGGGTTGCACAGACTTTTACATTGAGTTGTGGGTAACAGATACTGTTTCTGATTTGTTCAAAAGCACGTCCTGTCGCAAACATCGCAAAGCTACTTGCA
>JAVBMW010000041.1:0-4407 GCA_031551965.1 Holdemania sp.
ATGTTTCACAGGCTTTACTTCATGCTGCCGGGCAAAGTCCAGTGCCTGTTGCGAGGGATGGTCCCGGAGCAGTTCCCTGAAGAGGTGTGCCGCATTCCTGGCTGCGTTCAGCGGTACGCGGAAGAACCGGAAATGTGTCGGTTTTTGGACTTGACGGAGGTAGTTCGATACGAAGTTTGCGAGGATGTTTCCTTTGTCGATCTTCAGGAAAGGCTGATCATCAGTCTTCTCATCGAAGGGCGCCGTTTTACCTTTTTCATCCTTTGCCGCGCTGATGGTTTTCTTTTCCATGTCCATCACCAGCAGGATGTCCGACAGTTGCTCCACCGGTTGCGGGATTTTTGGGTACGTCCCGTCCCTGATCTTGTTTTCTTGATCCATACATTTTTATTTTTAGTTTAATGAAAAAATTATCGAACCAAAAGTATGGTGTAAAAGATTGTATTGTAGTTTGTTGACGGTCTATGTATTCATTTGTCGTCGTTTTTCTCCAGTTATGTCGTTTTTTTTAATTGTTCTAACTATTTAGTATTTTTGTCACTTAAGTGATAGTAAAATACTAAAAATAATACACATATGGATATCATTACTTTAGCTACAACAGCAGTGGCATTAGCAACACCCTATCTGATCAAATCTGGCGAAAAAATTGCTGAGGGAATTGGGGAAAGTGTTTGGAATTGGATCAAATCCGCATTTTCAAAGAATGAAAAGGAGGTTTTGCCGCTTTTAGAAGTAGGTGAGGAGAAAGAGTTAATTTCAACTTTATTAGAAAAAATAAAAACAGATAATGATTTCAAAATTGGACTTGAAAAAGTTGTGGAGAAGGCTCAAGCCGACTTACAAAGTCATTGTCAACAAATTATAAATAATAAAGGAAATATTGAAAAACAAGTAAATTTTCAAGTCAATAATGGAACTATTCAACTGTAATGAGTCAAGACGTTAATAATGAAAACAATAAAATAGGAGCCCAACTTAATGTTGCTGGTGATAATTATGGCAATATTGATCTAACAAGAAAGACAAGATTCTCTGCCCGTTTTAAAAAACTAAATGAAGAAGTTGTCGATGATAACAGGTATGATGGAATAATTGAAGATTTGAAATATTATAATACAATATTAGATGGAGTGGATATGCCAACGAAACTTGCTGATGGTGGATTTGGCTCCCATGAAATAAGGTCTGCAACAAGAAAAAAGGAAAAATATGCTAAAAAATCTGAGAAGTTCAAATTTTTCGAATCAGCGCAATGGATAGATTGTCAGTTGTTCGCCAAAATAATTATGGAATTTGAAACTTATATTGATCCATTAATCGAAAACGGGGCCACAAAAAAAGAAATCCTTTCAACTGTTTCAGAAAAGATTGTTAATCCAATCCTTACACTAATAAATGAAGAGGGGAAAGATGATGAAATGCTTAATTATGATGCTGGAGACATCTATGGGATGATTTATTATTTGACCGGTAAGTGCCATATTAATTGGAAAAATTATGATAATATATAACCAAGCATTCGATTTATATCACACAATTTATAGAATTATTCTATTCTTAAACCGATTCGAAGAAGGAGTTTTAATTGAAGTTGATAGGTTGCGAATCTGGGATTTCTACTTGTTGTTTCCCAATAAAATACACAAAATAAGATTTCCAAAAAGTGAATCTGATTTAAGAAAATTAAAAAATCAGTTTATCAAAGAATCTAATAATCCGTATGAAACTATCATGGAAGAAAGAAAAATATTTGAGAAGCTAAAACCTTATCAATTGAGTGCTTTAAATTGCATTGCATCATATGGTATTATTGATAAAGGACTTTTAAATCAACAACGGATTTCTATAACCAATAAGCAAGTCTTAACCGAATTTATGTCAAAATCAGATGACGTGACTGCTAAAGAGAAAAATATCATATCCTTAATGACTTCTCATTTTTTTAAGATGTCATTATATGGTACTAATGGGTTAAAAAATAGGACAAACTTAATGGAAAGTAAATATGATGCACAATAATTTATTTTTAAATAGATTATATATTCGTACTGAAGAAGGCGCTGTGGCATACGATGAAACTTTTCACAAAGGCGTAAATATTATCCGAGGAGATAATAGTAGTGGAAAGTCAACAATTACGCATTTTATCTTTTATGTGCTTGGAGGGGCATTCAATGATTTTGTCCCTGAAGCACGAAGATGTTCAGAAGTACTTGCAGAAGTAGAAATGATTGGCGCTGTTTTTACAATCAAAAGAAAAATAGTAAAGGATAAGAATGGTAATATAGGTACACAATCCCCTATGTACTTTTTTTGGGGATTGATGGATGACAGTTTCAATCCCCCTCCTGATAAATCTTGGCAACAATTCGGTTATAATACAACTGAAAATAGGAAGAGTTTTTCAAATGTTATTTTCGAAAACTTGGGATTACCAATAGTGAAGGGTGATAGCAATATTACGATACACCAAATATTACGATTGATGTATGTTGATCAAGAATCACCAACAAGCTCCCTCTTTTATTATGAATATTTTGATAATCAGTTAACCCGAGAAACGGTCGCTGATCTGTTATTGGGCGTCTATAATGAAGAGCTATACGAAAAAAAGAAACGACTTATTCATGCAGAAAAAGAGTTGGATAATTTGAATAGTGAGATTAAAGTGACTCGTTCATTCTTTTCTGATCCATTGAGCCTTAATCCCCAACATATTAAAACTAAAATCGACAATAAAGAAAAAGAAATTTCTGTAATTCAAGATAAGATTGTTTCAATACGCAGATCAGAAGAAGAAGTTGAGTATAATAAAGAATCCAAATTACGGTTTCAATCTTTGAATGAAGATGCAATTCAGCAACGTAAGAAAGTCTTCGAATTAGAAGAAAATATTGCCTATTTAAAAAATGAAATAGAAGATTCTGTTTTTTTTGTAGAAACATTAAATAAGAAAATAAAGGCTTTAAGAAATTCTATTCAAACCAGAGAGTTTTTGGGTAATTTGCCTCTTGATTATTGTCCCGAATGTTTGACAAAAATCAAACGTAATGATGATAATTCTAAGTGCAAGCTTTGTAAAGAAAATATCGATGAATCATTTGGAGTTGTTCAAGCACGTAGAATGGAGCAAGAAATTAGTTTTCAAATTAATGAATCCCGAGCATTATTAGAGCAAAATGAAAGAAGTTTGCTTGAACTTGAGGCCAAATTGGAAGCTGAAACTGTTAAACTTCATTTTATACAAAAACAAGTTAATTTGGCTTTAGTAGATGTCAAATCTTATAATGAAGAGATTTTAGATAATTTGAATAATACCAAGGGTTTTCTTGAAGGGGAGATTTTGCAATTCAAGACCTTGTTAGAGAATGCCGACTTATATGACAAATTATTAGAGAAAAAACATAAGTTAGAAAAAGAGATACACCACTTAAAAAGTTATATACAGTCTACCGAAAGGGAACAGGAGCATTTGAAAAATCAAATAAATTATGAGATTAGAAAGGAGGGTATATATTTATTGAATAACGATTTAGATAGACAAGAGGAATTTAAAAATGCAAATGATTTTTTTATAGATTATTCTAATAATATAGCTTTCTTATCCAATAAATACTCAAAATATTCTGCAAGTTCTAATTTTTATCTAAAGGTGTCTGCCCGTTTCGCAATCTTCTTGGCCTCTCTTTCAATTGATCGGATGAGATATCCCAGATTTATATTTGCGGATAACATGGAAGACAAAGGAATCGAAATTGCAAGAGCTCAGAATTTTCAAAAGATTTTAATCAATCGAGTTAACCAATATGATGATTCTTGTTTTCAAATGATTTATACAACATCTTATATAACCAAAGAATTAAACGAAAGTGAATATGTTGTGGGTGAATACTATACAAAAGATAACCCAAGTCTAAAAAACATTATTAAATGAAAAACATGCGGCAGTTGTTTGGCTGAAACTATAAACCCAATAATTATTATAATCCAACACTGCCGCATGCGGCTGCAAACTTACTACTTTTTTGATTCGGAATTGAATCAAATATCCTTGATATGAACTACTTCAATAATCGAATATTGATTATTGAATATTGATTATTGAATATTGTAAGTGATTGATTGATTTCATACTTTTGCCATCATTATTTTATGGTAAAATTGAAAATATGAAATATCCCGTTATCTACTGGGAAAGATCAACCTGAGCAACACTCATTTTTTCAAATATTCCCCGTATATAACGACCGAGAATAAGACGATCAATAACCGGATATCAAAGGTTAATTAAAATTGGCACAAATTTTTCTATTCTGTTATTACATCTACACCAAAGTCCTTATACAATTTCACTTGTTCCGGCGATATCAGTTTGTCGGTGATCAGATGATGGATCCTGGTGAT
>JAVBMW010000020.1:0-69935 GCA_031551965.1 Holdemania sp.
TGATAAGACAAAGCGATCTCTTTTAAAAGAACCTGCATTTTCTTTTGTGATATCCATATGGTTAAAATACAAAGTAGTTATTAAGTCAGTCGCAGATAATGCTCCTCCTGGATGTCCACTTTTTGCGCTCGTTACCATCTTTACGATATTTTTTCTAATATTAGTTGCGTGGTTCAATAGTTCAACTTCTGTCATTTAATCTTCCTCCTTGAATACTGCATTTAAATGTTTTCGTAAAAATTCATTGGCATAATGACAATCTTTTTTCCAATCTTCCTGGCCAACATACCAAAATTCTCCTACAAATAGGCGAACTCCACAATCTTTTAAGATTTGGATATCTTCCTCAAATTGAGTATGCCCAGTTCCAAAAGGAATTTCACGATAGTGGCCGGAAATCGTTTCTTTTAAATGCCCTGCCACGATATGTCCAGTACCTGTTTTGATATCTTCAGTTACTATTTTACCATAAATCAACGAAGCATTTGTCAAATTACCAATATCTGGATAAACTCCAAGATAAGGGTTGTTGATTAGATTTACATATTCCATTGATTTTTCTACAGTATCCATAAATGGTGTTTCCATCGTTTCAAATCCAAGAGTGATTCCTTTAGCAGCTGCCATTTCAGTTGCGATTTTTAAATTTTTAATGAATGTTTGTTTGGTACTTTCATTTCCTTCATCATAATAAACATCATACCCTGCAAGTTGAATAATACGTACACCTAAATCAACAGACAATTGAATCGCTTTTTCCATGATTTCAAGCGATTTTTTGATTGTATCTGGGTTTTGCGATCCTAAAGGATATTTGCGATGTCCACTGAGACAAATTGAATTGATACGTACTTGCGATTTGAAAATAGCATCAATGATACTCTTTCTTTCTGCTTGGGTCCAATCCAAGCGAGTTAGTTTTACTTCAGTTTCATCAATGCTCATTTCTAAATAATCAAAACCAAATTCTTTGCATAAGTAAAGTTTTTCTTCAATACTATAAGAATTCGGAATCGACTTTTCATATAGACCTAATTGATAACTCATTTCTTTTGTCCATAATAGGCATTTGGACCATGCTTTCTTAGAAAATGTTTATCTAATAGTTCTGATTGCATATTCAAAATATCAGGGTTGATCATTTCTGTATTCATTGCCATGACCGCAAGTTCTTCAAGCACTACTGAATTGTGTACGGCATCCATTGCATTTTTACCCCACGCAAATGGTCCATGAGAGGCAACTAAGACAGCAGGCATAAAATTACCATCGATATTTCTTTCTCTGAAAGTTTCTACAATGACTTTTCCTGTTTCCAGCTCATACTCGCCTTTAATTTCTTCATTTGTCATTAAACGAGTACATGGAACAGCCCCATAAAAATAATCACCGTGTGTCGTTCCATAAGCAGGAATATCTTTTTTAGCTTGTGCCCAAGATGTAGCATTACGTGAATGAGTATGTACTACTCCTCCAACACTAGGGAAAGCTTTATAAATTTCTAAATGGGTCATTAAATCACTTGAAGGGTTTAAATTTCCTTCTACTACTTTTCCATCCATGTCAGTCACTACCATATCGGAAGCTTGCATGACGTCATATTCAACACCACTTGGTTTGATTACCACTAGACCCAATTCATGGTCAATTGCGGAAACATTACCCCAAGTAAACGTCACTAAACCGTACTTCGGCAATTGTAAGTTTGCACGGAGCACTTCTTCTTTTAAATTTTCTAACATTATTTTTTCTCCTATTTCGTAATAACGTAAATAGCACACTCATTTTTAGTGTGATTAGCCGCTAAAATGAATTCTTTGTCTTCTTGATTGACAACACATAGATTGGCAGGTCCTACACCTTTATCGATGATCGTTTCTACAAATTCACCATTGATAAATTGAACCGCAACAATCTCTGCATCTAATCTTCTGATTCCAGCTACAAAACTCGGAATTCCTGCAAGAGTAGTTCCAACTAATGTATGAGCGAAATCAATTTTATTGCTGTAAGTATAGACTGGAGTATAAACACCCAATATCTTTTTATAGATTCTGATCGTATTTCCATGAAATGGTTCAATTGTCATCATTTCCATTTCACCATCTTGATCAAGATCAACTAAGGCAATTTCACCAATGGGTCCTGTAAGAACTTGAGTGGTTTGCCAATTTGGATTGGATGAAGTTGGTGGAGTTACTCGTAAAACTCCTTGATCTGATCCAAAGTAGCCGACGACTTGACCATCTTCTATATTTCGATAGTATCCATGGTTTCTGAATAATCCCTCTTTTAAAACAGTGAGTTCAACTTTTTCTTCTGGATTATTTGGTAATAGACCTACATAAATTTTTCCAGCTTTTGACCAGTCATCTTTATCTTTTTTGTCTTCAGCGATCGTTGCACACACTAAGTAATTTACACCATTACTCGTATAAATATCAAAACGATGAAGAAAAGGCAAGTGTAAAAAATCCACTACTTTCCATGATCCATCTTTTTCTCTTTTTCCCCAAACAAGCTTTGACTTACTTGGTGTTTGTTTTAAATAAAATTCCTGAACTGCCAAAAACTCGCTATCTTTACCTGGAATTGGAATGATCGACATACATCCACCTGCATTGTCCCAAACCAATTCTTTTTTATTTAAATCATCAAGCCAAAAAGCGAGGCAATCTCCAGGCTCATCTGTACTTGCTTCACTCGCAAACATAGCGACTTTTTTATCGTCCACCGATATGCAGCTAGCACAATAAGCTCGTTTTAACTCTTCTGATCGTATTTTTTCGATTTTCATCATATTCTCCTAATTGTAGAAAGAGGCTATCAGGATTACTGACAGCCTCTTAAGTTAAGCAGCTTTTATACTAATCCTGCTTCTTTAAATCTTTCTTTTGCTTCAGCATCAGAGAGAACGTTTTTCATGCCACAAATCTTAACGCCTTTTTTCTTTGCATCATCAAACATACTCACAAAATTAAGTGGGCAGAAGACAACATCATATTGCGTTGCAGCGCTTTTCCCTTCTGATAATGAACAGTGATGAATTGTTTGAACTTGAAGTCCTAAATCCTTGACTGCTTTTTCAACTCTCATTTTCATCATTAAGCTGGTACCTGCGCCATTAGCACAAGCGACTAAGATTCTTAACATATTTAATCTCTCCTTTTAACAATTATTTGTTTGCTTTTTTTGCTTTGTAAGCTTCGTAATCTTCAACACACAAGAAGTATCCTTCTGGGTTAGCACGATATTGAAGTTGAGGGATAGCGATAAGCACTAACACAACTAATGCTACACCTGCATAACCTAAGAATTTCATTGCTACTGTGAATGCTGGCCAAATTACTGCCCAGTCAAACATACCTAAGTATCCACCATAACTTGCGATTCCTACCCAACCAGCAATCAATGCTGATCCGAATACTTGTACAAGTCCACAGATAAATGGCATTAACATTGCAGCTTTAACTCCACCTTTGTTGTTGGCAAATACTGCGATCGTAGCGTTATCGAAGAATACTGGAACGAAACCTGCGATTACTAATGTTGGAGATTTAAGAAGGATCAAAATACCGATAGCGATAAATTGTCCTAAAGCTCCAAACAAGAAACCGATAGTTACAGCGTTTGGTGAACCAAATCCATAAGTTGCAGCACAGTCGATCCCTGGAACTGCCCCTGGTAAGAAGCTATTTGAGATCCCTTGGAATGAGTTAGTTAATTCAGTTACGAATGTACGAACACCAAGTTGAAGAATTGCTAAATAAACTGCAAAGTTTAATGAAGTTGTCAAGATATAGAAAATGAATGATTTTCCAGCAGCTAAGAATTTAGCTTCAATTAAATAATCTTGACCTAGTACTAATAAGATTGTACCAAAGAACAATGTCATTAAGATAGATGTTGCAACCATATTTTCATTAAAAATCGATAAGAAACCTGGAAGTGTTACATCTTCTAAACGTTTGTTGTTTGTAGACTTACCAAACATTTTTTCACTTAATGCAGAGAAGATCGCTAATCCAAACATTTGTTGGTGAGCTACTGCAAATCCACCACCATCAGTTAAATCTTGAGTGATTTCAACTGTTAAGTTACTTCCTACTGCCCAATATAATCCAAGAACTAATGCCATAACAATTAGAATTGGAGTATCACCTAAAGCTGGGAAACAGAATAGGATCAACCAGAAAGCAGTTGTTGCTTGTTGCATTTGAACGTGACCTGTAGTAAATACAGCACGAAGTTTAGTGATTTTTTGGAAACGAACAAGTAGTAAGTTGAAGATAAATGCTACTAGTAACAAAATCATAACTTGGCTAAATGTTTTACCCATTTCAGTCATTGCAGCTTGTACTGCATTTTGTCCAAAGTAAGGGTCAATAACCATTGCATTTAATTGAAAACGGTCTTTTAATCCAACTAAGATCGGACGGAAGTTATTTACAAGTCCACCAGATCCAACTGATAAGATCATGTATCCAACTGTAGCTTTAATAAATCCTGCAAATGCTTCATAAAATGGTTTTTTTAGTAGTAAATAACCGATAAATACGATTATACCAATAAAATATGCTGGTTGTGTTAAAATATTATTCGCGAAGAAACTCCACGCTTGCATTAAAATTTCCATAAATTCTCCCTCTTTCTTTTAAAGTATCACGCATTGTACTTTAAATGAATACTTAATAAATCCTCTTTATTTTTTGCGTTCAACAAATCTTCAACTAATTCATCATTCATTAACATTTCAGATAAACTCATCATGTTTTCTAAATGTTCTTCATGATTCTCTGCAGCTAAAACAAAGAATAATCGAGCATCTTTTTCCGGGTCATTCAGATCAAAATGAACCGGTTCTTCTACTTTCATAAAACTTATTGCAGTTTTGTGAACACCTACAGCTCCCTCAGTGGAATGAGGCATGGCAATATTTGGTGCAATGACAATGTATGGACCGTATTTCTTTACGCATTCGATAACTGCATCCACATAACAATCTTCAATGGCACCTTCATTGATTAGTGGTTGGCAACTTGCTTTAATTGCATCTTCCCAACTTTCAAATCGTTGATGAAAACAAATTCGCTCGTTTTCTACAAATTTTTTTAGCATCAGATTTTTCCCCTTTGATTATAAAATTGACTTAAATGGAACGTTTGGTTCCTCAGTAAAGCAATCTTCAAATCCTCTACGATAATGATATTGACGTTTATTGGCATCAAGCGGATAAATGAATTTTCCACCTACATCCCAGATGAATGGATTAAATTTGTAATCCAAAACATGTTTCTTGAAATCATACAACATTAAGATTTCAGCTGGATCTGCTTTGAAGTTAGTCCAAACATCATAATGGAATGGAATTACAACTTTACATTGTAGGGCTTCAGCCATACGTAAAATGTCAACTGATGTCATTTTATCTTGGTTTCCAATTGGGTTTTCACCATATGATCCTAATGCAACATCGATCTTATGATCTTTACCATGTTTTGCATAATAAACAGAATAATGACTATCCCCACTGTGATAAATACTTCCGGCAGGAGTTTTAATCAAATAATTGACTGCTTTTTCATCCATGTCTGTTGGACATACGCCACGCACATCGACATCATTAGTTACTAGGCAAGTTCTATCAAAGCTATCTAAGACAACAATTTCACAGTCTTTCACTTTAATCACGTCACCTGGTTTAACAATTTTACAACGACTTTCAGGTACTCCATAACTCAACCATTTTTTTACACTTTCAAGCGGTCCAATAAATGGTACTTCTTCCTTTACATTTTGCATCACAGCAGCTGCAAAGAATGGATCGATGTGGTCGTTGTGATAATGCGTTGATAATACAGCATCAACAGTTGTTACTGCAAATGGATCAAAGACAATTGGAGCTGCGCGTAAATTAGGTTGGGTCATGACTCCCCCCGTCATGTTGCGCATTTGATGGAATTTTTCCATTTCTTTTGTTTTCTTAGAACGTTTTCCGTTTCCAAACCAAAGGTCGATCGCAATATTGGTTGCATTTTCAGATTTGATCCATAGACCTGTACATCCGATCCACCACATTGCAAATGTTCCTTTAGAAACTTCTTCTTGATCGATTTCTTCATTCAACCAAGTTCCCCATTCAGGGAAAGCGCCTAAGATCCACTTTTCTCTATTGATTTCATCAATTTTCGGCATAATTCTCCTCCTTGTATTAAAATTACTTTTTAAACCATCGCGATGATACACTCATAATATACTAAATGATCAAGTTATTCACAACCTAGTTTTATGAACAGTTATCCATTTATATGAACACTTTATGATTTGTTAAGCGTTTTCAGTGAAACTTTTTTCACAATTAGCTTTGATATTCATTGACAATCATTCAAAACGTTCATATAATTAAATCGAGGTAATTACTTATGAAAAACAAAGAACGATTCCAAACAGCATTAACATTAATTTTATATGGTCTATTTATTTATTATTCATCAACATTAATAATGAATGCAAAAGACATGTCAGTAAAACTACTTTATAGTTTTGTAACCATCCTATTTACCCTTATTGGGATATCTTCTGAATATTTGAAATATTTGTATCGTAAAGCATTAGTCAAATTAAATATGGAATGCGATCCAGATTCTGCAATCGAAATTTTTGATAAACTTCAAAAATTTGATTATTTTAAAGCTTATAAAAAAACTCGAACTGTATTTGATATTCAAGTGGCTCTTGCGACACTCAATGCAGCGCAATGCATTAAGATCATTGAAGATGAGGATATTTATTTAAGATCTAGTTTGGAGTTACTTGTGATCCGTGCCTACTCTATGCTTAGGGCAAATAGTATTCTTGATAATCACAATCAAGTAAAACATTGGTATAATGAGTATATGAAGTGCCAATCTGGTAAAAAAAAGGTATACTTATATAGTACTGAAGAAGTAGACGGTCTTTATCATTTTACCACTAATGATCGTAAAAAAGCATGTACAAGTTTTGCCAAAGTTAACACGAAAAATATGAATCCAAAAGAGATCGCCATGTTTAGCTATAATTATGCTTGTGCTTCAATGAGTATCGATTCTAATGTTTCAAAACAATACTTTAATCAAGTAGTACAACTTGGAAATAAATTACCTATCGTAGAACTAAGTAAGGAGCATTTATGAAAGTCGAAAAATCAATTGTTCAAAAAAGAAGAGATCATATTATGCAACTGATCCAGAAAGACGGCAGGATCAGTGTGAATGAAATTGCTGAAATGATGAATGTATCTCCGCTCACTGTTCGCCGAGATCTTCAATATTGGGAGGAACAAGGGGCAGTAGAAAGAAATTATGGTGGTGCGATCTTACTTCAAAATATGGTCAGCCAAAATAGTGAACTAAGCAACGAACGTTACAAACATGCGATCGCTAAATATGCTGCTCAATATGTAGAAGATGGTGATATCATTTTCATCAATACAAGTTCAACTGCATTACTCGTGATCAGTTACATACGAAATAAACGTTGTACCATTATTACCAACAATGGAAAAGCAATTTATGTTGAACATGATCCACTTATCTCACTTGTGCTTACAGGTGGAGAATTACGTGATCCAAAGGAAAGTATGGTCGGTGAATTTGCGACAAGTACTTTACGCAGGGTTACCGCAAACAAAGCATTCATGGGATGTAGTGGGCTTGATGTGAAAGCGGGTATGACTACGGCGATCATGAATGAAGTTGCGATCAATGAAATCATGCTCAATCGATGCAATGGCACAACCTTTGTGCTTGCTGATCACACTAAAATAGGTATTGAACATAACTTTAGAAGTGGGACGATCGATCAGGTCAATTATTTGATTACTGATCAACTATGTGATTTAGAAGACATTCTTAAAATAGAAGATGCCAAAGTCAAAGTGATCCAGCTACCTCCTATTAATGTTTTGGATATGCATAAAACAAAAACAATATTTTAAAATACTCTACCATTGAAATGAGGAAGTTCATGAAATCAATCTCAATTCTTATAAAACCTGCTTCAAGTCTATGTAACCTACGATGTAGTTATTGTTTTTATCATGATGTTGCCGAAAATAGAAATGTAGCTCAATATGGGATCATGGACGATAAAACCACTGAGCAATTAATAAAAAAAGCCTTTGAAGCAGTAAAGGAAAATGGTTCAGTATCTTTTAGTTTCCAAGGAGGAGAACCTACTGTTGCAGGTTTAGCCTATTTTGAGAATTTTATCCAAACAGTTAATAAATACAAAGAAAACAGGCAAGTGAACTTTTCACTACAAACTAACGCAACACTCATTGATGACAACTGGGCTAAGTTTTTTCATGAACAACATTTTTTGATTGGTGTATCACTTGATGGATATCAAACCAATATGGATAAATTCCGTTATGACGCTAGTAAACAAAGTGTCTATTTTAGAGTAAAAAAAACACTTCAATTATTTAAAAAATATGATGTTCAATACAACATTCTTACGGTTGTCACTGAGTCCTTGGCAAAATCACCAAAAGCTTTATATAACTTTTACAAAGAAAATCATTTTGAGTATGTTCAATTGATTCCTTGTTTACCTTTTTTAAATGGTGATCAAAGCGAAGCTCTTACACCCAAAACATATGCATCATTTTTTAAGCAAATCTTTGATTTGTGGTATGAAGATCTACTTAAAGGACAAAAAATGAGCATCAATCTATTTGATAATCTTATTGGAATGTTTCAAACACGTGTTCCTTATCAATGTGGCATGATTGGTTCTTGTTTCATGCAACATGTGATTGAAGCAGATGGAAGTGTTTATCCCTGCGATTTCTATGTACTGGATTCACTAAAAACCGGAAACATCAACACGGATACTTTTGAAATGACTCACCAAACCAGTACCGCTCAGGAATTTATAAAAGAAAAGGCAACGATGTTAAAACCGTGCCTTAGCTGTCAATTTAAAAACATATGTAATGGCGGTTGTAAAAGACAAAACATTTGTTACTTAAGTGAAGAATATTGCGGATACAAAGAATTCCTGGAATATACTTTCAATCGTTTCAAACAAATCATATAAATACAGGGCACAGTTTTCCAATCGAAAGCAGTGTCTTTTTAATTGATATAAAACAAAAGGCACTTTTCTGCTTTAGCAGCTCTATTATAAAAATCCTTTAATCTTTCAAAATAGCTCCAAACATATTGAAAAAAAATGCCTTCATCTTCATTGTTCATTACAGGATAAATTTCATTTTCAATCAAATCTTTAAAATTAAACATATTTCTAAAATCATGTTCAGAGATATTTTGAATATGGTCATTAATTTTATTAACTTCTTCTTTTGTAATGAGCAGTGCAGGACTATATCCTACTTCTTCATCACTGATAGGTTCGCCCCCTATAACTGTCTTTAATAAAAGGTCTTGGTCATTGCTTACTCCTGCATCACCAGTAAGCATAAAATGAATAGCATGCCATGTTTTGTCAATATCCAATGTAATCTCTTCATCCACATTATCATTTTCATCATAAATCAAAGATTCCACAGATATTTCTTTATTTTTGATTTTATTTACAGTTTCTTCATCTAACATGAAGTAGTTTCCTATCATACTCATAGTGATCTCCTTATTTTGTCAAAAGTTGAATTAATTCCTGTTTTTCTTGATCAGAAATGAATGCAGCATCTATCGCATTTTTAGTAATCATTAGAATGTCATCTATTTGAAAATGCATATCTTTGATCGCATGTTTGATTTCATCATCAAGTGTTACATGAGAAAGTGTCATGTTGTCTGTATTGATCGTTACTTTTGCACCAGCACGATAAAGCTCAACAATGGCATGATTTTCATAAGAAGGCTGATTACGACAATGAAGATTCGATGTTGGACATATTTCCAATGGAATTTCATTATCGATCACGAGCTGTTTTACTAGTGGATCAAGACTACAATGACCTCCATGTCCAATCCGTTTAGCTCCTAAAAGTATTGCTGTTTCTACATTGGATGCAGGTCCTGATTCTCCTGCATGGATCGTATATGGCACAATTAATTCGATTGCCTTGTCAAATAGTGGCTTATATCCAATAAGTGGCGATATTCCTTCAGCACCCGCAATATCAAGTGCTACTACCCCTTTGCCTAAATATTTTTTAGTCAGTAATACTGTTTCTAAATTTTCATTATGATTGATTTCTTCTGGTCCAATGGTCATCATGCAAAGTATGAAATTAACTTTTATTCTTGGATAAAGATTTAAAGCATCCTGTCTTGCCTTTAATGTTGCTAAAACAACTTCTTCTTGGCTCATCCCTTTTTTAGTATGATGTTGAGGTGCAAAGCGAAGCTCTACATAAATAAGCCCTTGAGCTTCTAAATTACGTATCAATGTCAAAGTCGTTTTATAGATTGCATCCTCATCTTGAAGAATTGCAATCGGTAAATCAAAACATTTTAAATATTCTTCTAAGCTAGGATTTTCACTTGGTACAGTCATTAAAGTAATGAACTTTTCAAATGATACAGAATCATCAATCAAATTCCTTTCTTTCGCTAATTCATAAGAACATTCCAAATCCATAGAACCATCTAAATGGCAATGCAAATCAATTTTTCCTAAACCCATAAATACCTCCAATTTTGATTATTATAGCATAAATAAACATAAAATGAATTTTTAATAAAATACTTCTTTCCATCGATTATCTTCATTTTCATCTAAATTATCCTCATAGAACATTTCCAATTTATTTTCCAGAAATACATCGATCATCTTATCAAAACCAGTAGATAATTTATACTCTTTTAAATGATCTAAATTGATCCACATATTATTACCTTCATCACTTTTAGAAATTAACTCACCTTGAAATTTATGGCAGACAAACAGAAAAACTAAGTATCTTTCTTCTTTTTTGTGATCATAACAATCTTGAAGCCCAACAAATTTAAGTTTAATGCAATCTAATCCTGTTTCTTCTTTGACTTCCCGAATTACAGAAGCAACAATTGCTTCTCCTTTTTCAATGTGGCCTCCTGGAAAAGAGATCCCCTTCCAATCCTTAATTCGATCTTGAACTAAAACTTGATTTGACTTTGAATCAATAATCATACACATGTTTGTCAATATTACATTTTCCATTTCAATACCCTCATGAATATTATACAAGAAAAAAACTCATAAATCGAGTTTCGAAATATGAGTTAATTGTATTAAGCAATTTTTACATCAACGGTTTGACCATCAGGTCCTGGCGTGTTTTTAAGGTATTCTTGAATATTAGTTTTAGCTTCAGGTTTACTTGGCTTACAAAGGGCAACACTCGTTGCTTCTTTATTTACTAAAGCTTCAGCTAATCCTGCACATCCAGCATATCCACATCCACCACAGTTATATCCAGGTAACATTCCTGTAACTGCTTCTGTACGTTCATCTGGTTTTACATAGAATACTTTATCTGCAATAGCAAGTATACAGCCTAGGACTGCACCCACTACAAGCATCATAACGATAGCTTTGATCATTCTAGTTTTCTCCTTTACTTAAATCATGGACTGGATGATTTTCACAAGAAGTGACTCTGCACCCATCACATTCAGCCTTCAAATTTTCACAACCTTCTGGCACTGGTGTTTTATGATTTAACCAGTAAAGTGCAGCATACATGCCTCCCATTACGGCTAGAAACAAAAGTGCATAGATTGCATTGTTTGGCATTTTATACTAACCCCGCAAATCCACTGAACGCAAGTGCCATAAGAGCAGCAACAACAAGGGCAACTGGATTTCCTACAAATGATTCAGGAGTAGTAGCACTGTCTAAACGTTCACGAATGCATGAGAAGATATAAAGAATCAAGGTAAATCCTACAGGTACAGAAAATGAATAAACTAACATTTCAACAAATGTATATCCTGCAGTAATATTTTCTAATGCAACAAATAATACAACACAGTTTGTAGTGATCAGTGGTAAATAGATTCCCAATGCTTTATATAAAGAGGGAGAATATTTTTTAATGATCATCTCTACAAATTGTACAAATGAAGCAATTACTAGGATAAAAGTAATTAAATCCATGTATTCAAGTCCAAAAGGTACAAGTACTGCATAGTATAAACCGTATGTGAAGATTGAAGCACCTACAATTACAAAGATAACTGCAGCTCCCATACCGATTGCTGAACTAGTTTTTTTACTAACTCCTAAGAATGGACACATTCCTAGGAATTTTGATAAAATTACGTTATTTATTAAAACAGCGCTAATAAACATAGTTACTAAATTCATAATTATTTAGCCTCCTTTGTTTCTTTTGCTTCGGCACGTTTTTTAAGAACTGAGAATAGTGCTGCAAAACATGCAAAAGTCAAGAATGATCCTACGCTTGATCCAAACAAAGAAATTTTAAATGGTTCAAGTGCGGTGAAATTTAATTTGAAGATAACTTCGCTAGTTAATGGATTACTGAATGTTAAGGACATTGTCGCTAAAATTTCACGAACAGCAGAAACAAGAAGTAAGCTGAATGTATAACCTAGTCCCATACCCAATCCATCAATAGCTGAATCAAGAACTGTATTTTTATTTGCGAATGCTTCCGCACGTCCTAAAATAATACAGTTAACAACGATCAATGCAATAAATACACCAAGACTGCTATAAAGATCAGGTGCATAAGCATGTAAAATCATATCAATACATTTTACAAGTGTTGCAATAACTACAATGTACACTGGAATTCTGATTTCATCAGGTGTAATTTTGCGCATTGCTGAGATGATCATGTTTGAAATAATGAGTACAATAGTAACACTCATTCCCATTCCAATCGCATTATTGATCGTAGTTGAAATAGCAAGCGTTGAACAAATACCTAAATATAAACTGAATACAGGATTTTCTTTTATAAAACCTGCGACAAAATTTTCTTTTCTATTCATGTTTGTCCTCCCCCTATTTCTTACTTTCTTCTAATGCTAATGCAGATGCTGCTAGAACTGATTTACTAGTCCATGTTACACCTGTATAAACATCAACGTTAGAAACATCTTCTAACCCTGCAAACTGAGATAAGTATTCATCAGAATTAACTACACCTGCAACTTCTGGTGTATCTTCAAATACAGCGAATACTACTGAAACGATTTTTCCATCTGCAACTTCAACTTTAAGAACGTTACGTCCATGGAATCCTTCAGCTGATACTTTATAAACGTTTCCATCAACACTTTCAACTTTTGGAGATTCTGCAGAATATAAATCGGCAACTGATACATTCGCTTTTAATACTGCTTGAAGAGCCGCTAATGCTGATTTACTTGTATAAGTAACTCCAGTAATTACATCAACTTCATCATTGATTCCTTTACCAAGTAAAGTATCAAGGTAAGTTTGATCAACTGCATCACCAACACCTACTGTATCATTGAAACCAGTTAATTTAATTGAAGTCACTTGACCATCAACTACTTGAATTCTGAAAATATTTGGTTCGTCATAGAAACCTACTGCGCTAACTTTATATTCACCATCAACAATATCCAAGATTTTTGCGTTTTGTTCGCTGAAGTCACTTGATAATGTCAATACTTCTTTAACAGGAACTGGTGTATCTGTATTAACACTAACTCCAGATAATGTTGAGAATACTGATTTAGCTGCATTGATTCCTTTTACAACTGCTGTAGAAGAAACTGTAGCCCCAGAAATCAAATCAGGACTTTCGCTTGAAGTTTTTCCGATAACTTTACTCTTATAATCCGCTTCTGAAACTTTTGATCCTATACCACTAGTTTCTTGATGAGATAATACTTCATATCCTACAATTGTTCCTGAGTTATCAAACCCAACAACCAAATGAATTGGCGTACTGCTATAACCTGATGTTTCAACATCAAAGACATATCCTTGATCTTTCGCAACATAAGCACCTTTTACTAAGCCTGTTTCATCAGTGTACTCAGCTTCGCTGAATGTTCCACCTGGGAAAATAACTTCTAGATTTGCTTTAACAGCTGCAATAGATTGTTCTAAAATAATTGGAGCAGTCAAATCATTCACAAATGATAATACTCCACCAGCTACTGCACTAATGATAGCTAGAAAGAGTGTAAGTGTTATAATTTTCTTCATTTTCTCTTCCCCCTATTTCGCAGCTTCTAGCACTGTTTTAACAGCGTCAATTACTGAATTACTAGTATAAGTAGAACCACTTATTACATCAAATTTTGAATCTAAAGTAGTACCATTAAATTTAGCTAAATAATCTGTTGTAGTCGCTTTATCACCAATTCCTGGTGTATCTACAAAATTTGTGCATACAACGCTTTTTATAGCACCATTTTCAACAGTAATTTCAAATGTATTTTTACCTTGGAATCCTTGTGATTCAATTGTATAAACATTTCCGTTAACTGAATAGCTTGGTGCTTCAATTTCAGCTACGACCAACCCTGATCCTAGTGCAACAGCTAAGGCAACACCGATTGCAGCTAAACCACCAATCATTGTATAAGCTTTTTTAGTCATTTTAATTTGATTTCCATCACATAGTGTTTCAATGAATGGAGTTAAACAGTTCATAATAAGAATTGAATATAAAACACCTTCAGGTAAATTAGCTGCAACACGAATAACGAAAGTAATGATCGCACATCCCATCGCAAACAAAATACGTCCGAGGGCACTTGTTGGATTTGTAACTGGGTCTGTCATCATGAAGACAGCTCCAAACATCGCACCACCAGTTAATAAATGATAAACTGGATACCAAACACCAACACCGTGCATTGTCCCTACACAGAAGGCAAGTACAAATAATGTTACACAGTAACTTACTGGAACTCTCCAGTCAATTACTTTACGCCATGCAAGATAGATCCCCACAAGGATTATCATTGCAGCAGATGTTTCACCCATAGCTCCTGGGTGGAAACCTATAAACATATTGAATAATCCACCAAACTTGTCAAGAAGTAATCCTGAACTTGCATTGGATACAAGCCATCCGTTTGATGCCATTGTCGCAGTAGGTGTTGCTCCAGTTACGATATCTGCAGCTACAGCTGTCGTAAATGAGGCAAACACAACAGCACGTCCTACAGCTGCTGGATTGAAAATATTTTGTCCAAATCCACCAAACACAAGTTTCGCAAAGAATATCGCAATAATAGTGGAAATGATCAAACCATAAAATCCAATGTTTACTTGGCACATCATTGTTAAAATGATTCCCGTAACCCATGGATAAGAGTGTTTTAAGCTTGATAAAACATCTTTTTTCGTTGCAAGGCACCAAATAATTTCAGTAGTACATGCAGTGACAACTGCAGTAACCATTAATAAAATAGCACGCATTGCATAAGCAACACCCATGTCAGCATTGGTGAAGTAGTACACTAGAGTTACTCCAAATACTAGAAGTAAACCAATTGTAAGCTCCATCATGATACGACCAGTGCTTAATTCATCTCGATAGTTTGGAGATGGTTTAAATGTATATTTCATTTTCTCTTCTCCCCCTATTTCTTTTGTAGAGCCATATAACGTTTCGCTCTTCTAACGCCTTCTGTAACATCGATCTTAGATGGACAAATGTATGTACATAATCCACATTCGATACAATCATTGATACAAAGTTTATTTAATGAATCAATATTTTTAGTTTTTTCAGCCATATTGATACGTACTGGTTGAAGACCTGCTGGGCAATGATCTGAACAGCGTCCACAACGAAGACACGCAACTTCCTCAACTGGTTTGTTTTTGAAAATAGTAAGTGCATTAGAATAAGGAGTAATTACAAATAAGTCATTTGTGATTGTTTTTCCCATCATTGGTCCACCTGCAATAAGCAATACATCTTCTGCAGTATAGCCACCACATGCTGCCACTACTTCTGCCGCAGAAACACCAACAGGTACAAGTACATTACTAGGTGTATTGATTCCATCCCCTGATACAGTAACTACTTTATTGATGATCGGCATTCCTGTTTTTAATACTTCCGCAAAAGCAATTGCAGTAGTCGCATTATTCACAATGATTCCAATTTCACTTGGTAGTTTTTCATAACGTTTTTTAGTTACTTCATAAACTAAAGTTCTTTCCCAACCCATTGGATAAACATCTGGTACAGCTTTAACTTCTACACCATTACATCCATTGAATGTTTCGATCAGCTTAGGAATAAAATCTTTTTTAGTTTCTTTGATACATACTAAAGCTTTAGAAGCTCCACTCATTTTAAGTAAAGTACATACCCCTAATTTCAAATCTTCTAATTTTTCATGCATGATTTTATAATCTGCAGTAATATAAGGTTCACACTCAACAGCATTAATGATCAAAGTGTCGATTCCCTTAATTCCTTTGTATTTGATGTATGTTGGAAATCCTGCTCCACCACACCCCACAATACCAGCTTCCATCATAAATTCTACTAATTCTTCAACTGATGCTTTTTCTGCATCAAGTGGTTTTAACGGAGCTTCCTCTTCATACTTCCCATCATTTTCGATTGCTAAATGATCGATGGGTCTAAGACTTGCGTGCATTACTTTTTCAATACCTTTTACTGTTCCTGATACTGATGAATATAGAGGAACTTTAAAATGATCGTTACGTATTGCAACTTTTGTACCAACTTTAACTTTGTCCCCTTCTTTCACAAGAACATCAACTGTAGTAGAACCCATATTGATCAGTGGAATCAAAACTTTTGATCCGGCTTGAACGCGTACAAGTTCACCATAGCTAGTTAATTCTTTGTGACCATTGACATGTTTTCTCATTGGTCCTGTAATAAATGCCATTCTATTTACCTAATCCTTTCTTAATAAATTCGCCGTCACACGCCAAAAAACGCCAACGGCATGTACCCAATAAGTATATCATGTAAAGGCATACAAATAAATAAATTTTTGTGCTTTCTAGCTAATTTAGTGGTATAATTCATGCGGTGATCTTATGAAAAAATTAACAAGTGTTTTTTTACTATTTAGTCTTCTTTTACTAGGAGGTTGTCAGAAAAAAGTTGAGAAATTTTCCGGTGTTACATTAAAAGCTGGATTTGATACTTTTGTTCAGTTGGTATCTTATACTGAAAATCAAAAGAAGTTTGATTCCTATATGCAAAATATTGAGAGTCAATTTATCAACTACAACAACCTTTTTGATATCTACAATGACTATCCAAATTTAAACAATGTAAAAACGATCAATGACAATGCCGGGATCCAACCAGTTGAAGTTGACCCCGCTATCATTGAAATGTTGCTTACGGCAAAAGAGTTTTATGAATTAAGCAATGGTGAATTTGATGTCACGATGGGTGCTACTTTAAAAATATGGCACAACTATCGTGATGCCGGAATTGAATCCAACAACGCTGGTGTTCTCGGAAAAATCCCAACTAATGAAGAATTAGAAGAAGCAAGAGCCTGCAGAGGTTGGCAGTTTATTGAAATCGATGAAACAAAAAACACTGTCTATATCAATAATCCATGTGTATCTTTGGATGTGGGGGGAATCGCAAAAGGTTTCGCAACTGAAAAAGTAGCTCAATCATTAGAAAATAAAATGGTCGCCGGTATCGTGAACGCAGGCGGAAATAACAGAACAATGAATATCAAACCTGACAAAACAGATTGGGTAAGCGCTATTGAAAATCCAAATGGCGGGAACGCAGTCTTACAAACCAATCTTCATGATAGCCAGTCTTTTGTAACTAGTGGTGATTATCAACGTTTCTATTATGGTGAAGATGGGTATATCTATCATCATATTATTGATCCTACCACTGATTATCCAGCTAATTATTATCGATCAGTTTCAATTGTTGTTAAAAACAGTGGACACGCTGATGCCTTATCTACCAGCCTTTATACAGTAAATATCGAAACAGGTATAAAGATTATTGAAGAATATAATAAACTTTATCCAAATACACCTGCATCCGCTATATGGATCATGGATAAAGACAACACAACAGAACATAAAAATGGTTTTGAAACAAGTGAATTCTATATCGTTTGTACAGATGATCTAGTCGGAAAACTTAAATAAGACAAAGCAGTGAATAGAGTTAATCTGAACACTGCTTTTCAATTTTCTAATTATATTTAAATTCTAATTCTTTGATCAACAATATAAATTCTTCATAATCTTTCATAAATTCAAATTGTGGATCCTCTTTCAATCCTTTTAAAATTGGTTTAATAAAGAAATCGACAAATCGTTCATTTTCATTTTCTCTGAACTCAATATGTTTAAATAAATGTTTTCTTGATATGTTAAAACTATTTTTTAATCCATCAACAATTTTCTTTAAACTTTCTACAACCAGTTGCTTGTCTTTTTTATCTAAACTTAGCTGCAAAGAAATTAGTTCTGGCTGAACAGTGTTAGTTCCAATCATATTATTGATTTGACTCATATAAGTTTGAATCAATAACGCAGTTTCTTCATCTTTTTCAAGTAAAGCTATATGTGCTAATCGATCCAAAATCATAGAGTTTTCACTTAGTACCTCATATAATTTCCATTCCAGCAATTTAGCTGCATCATTTAATTTATTTTCATTGATCCATAATGTAGCCTGCACAGAATATTTATTTAGCGAATCTTTTTCAATTACTCTATTCAACATTTCTTGTGCTTCAATGAACTGATTATCATTAATTAACTTTGAAACCAACATCATTTTTGCTTTATCACTATTGATTGCATCATCACTATCTGCAACCCGCTGCAAAAATTTTAATATTTCTTTTTCATAAATTTTTCTTTTCTCTTCATCCACTTCAATCATATGAAGTGATCCATCTAATAATATCGCAGCATTATAAATTAAATCTAGATTATTAGGATATTCACTAATTTTTTGCATCGCCATATCATATCCAAATTCATATCCTTGATTAAATAGCTTTTCACTTACTTCATTTAGAAAAAAACCAATTTCCGTTTCAGTCATTTTTTCATTGAACCCCATTAACGTATTCAAATCCATTTTAAGTAATCGTGCAAGTGGCGCAAGTAAAGTAATATCCGGATAAGTAACACCATTTTCCCATTTATTAACTGCAGGTGTTGATACATTTAAGTAATTCGCAAGTTGTTCCTGTGTTATTCCTAATCTTTTTCTACTTTCTCTAATTTGATTATGTATTTCCATGAGAGTCTTCTCCTTTACTACTCTAGTATAGACAAAGTTTGAAGACATCACAATTGAACAGAAATTTAATTATCATTTATTTTTTTTAACTAATAGTTAAATAATTAAAGTTAATATCAAATTGATCATAATGTTTTTTTCTTTAGGATTCGATTCTGCCAACATGATCGTTAAAGTCGCAAGCGTCTTATTATCGATAATTTGAAGTCCCTCTTTAAACAACCTATTACTTTTATTTAAAAAGTGCACAAATAGTGCTGCAGCTATTCTTTTGTTTCCATCAATAAAACCATGATTTTTTACTAAGAAATAAAGTAAATGAGCAGCTTTTTCTTCAATCGTCGGATAAACATCAACGCCCGCAAAAGTTTGATATACTGCACCAATACTAGATTTGAATGCTCCTTCTCTTTCCATTCCAAAAAGTTCACTGTCATGATGGAATTTCATTTTGTTTATGAAGTCAATACATTCATCATAGTTTAAATAATATGTAGATATTTTTCCTTTTGGTTTAGAAAATCTTTGATGATCATAATCATCCAATAACTGCAAACCTACTGAATATAGTTCTAGTACATCAAGTATCTCTTTCGAATCAAGTTGATCTGTCGTTCTTTTTAGTAATTGAATTACTTTTTGTTGATTCTCAAGGTTTACTTTATTAGGATTAATTGCATATCCTTTTAATGAATATTCCTTTAATACAGATGCAGCCCATTTACGGAACAGAATTCCTTTTTTTGAATTTATCCGATAACCAACAGAAATAATCATATCTAAGTTATAATACATTACTTTATAATTTTTGCCATCTGATGCAGTATGTTCCATTTTGGAACACACTGATTTTTTTTCTAATTCACCATCAGCATAAATATTTTTTATATGTTTTGTTATAGCCTGTGTTTTGACTCCAAAAAGTAAGGACATATCAAATTGTGTTAACCACACTGTATCTTCTTCGGGACTAATGTTTACCTCCAAACTCAATTGTTCATCATTAAATACTACAACTTGTTTCGCTTCAATTTCATTTGTTTTCATTTTTTAATTTTCTCCTTATACTATTAATATTCTGAGAAAATGGGTCTTCACCTCACATAAAAATGAATTTTTTTGTTTACAATCAAAAAAAGAACCTGTTTTTTTAGACAAGTTCTTTCGTTAATAACTCAAATTGCTTTTTGCATATTAAATTTATAAGTTGAATATCATTTGCGAAATTGAATTCCTCTTTTTGATTTAACAAGATAACCAACCGAGATAGTCATGTCAAAATTATAAAATCCATCTGATATGTTTTACTGTAAGTGGCAGTTGTTGCAAATTTTGCAACAACTGAATCTTTATCGTGTTCATCATTTAATACATTCTTTATATGTCGAAATTTGTTGGATTTATCTCTTTCGAACAAATCAGATATTTGATTTAACGTTAACCATACAGTATCTACTTTGGGGCTGATATTCATCTCCAAACTTAAACTATCTTCATTAAATACTACAATTTGATTCTCTTTAACTTCATTTGTTTTCATTTTTAATTTTCTATTTATACTATTAATATTCTGAGAGAATGGGTCTTCACATCACACAAAAATGAATTTCTTTGTTTACATACAAAAAAAGAACCTGTTTTTTAGACAAGTTCCTTCGTCAATAACTCAAATTGTTTTTTTGCTTCTTTTAGATTTGTAAACTGTATACCATGAATACCTAAATCATTTGCTGCAACAATGTTTTCAATTTTATCATCAAAGAATACAGACTCTTCTGGAATTAGTTTATAAGTATCAAGTAAAATTTGATAAATCTTCAAATCAGGTTTAACACATTTAACATGTGATGAAACTATTTTCCCATCAGCTTTTGATAGAAATTCATATTTCTTTTCAATATAGGCAAAGCCATCTTTTGCATAATTAGATAGAATATAAATCTTATAACCTTCATCAATTAATTGATTATAGAAAACTTCTGTTTCTTTCAGTAATCCATACACTTCCATCCATCCTTCTACAAAAAATGATCTAATTTCAAATTCTAGTTCTGGATGTTTCTTCACAAAGAATTCAAGTGCTTCAGTATAATCCTCTATTATTCCCTTATCCATATCAAGCCATAAAGAATCTAAGAATATTGCATTTAAGAGTGCTTCTGTTTTTTCATCATCATAACCCATTTTCAAAATATATTCTTTAGGATTATAATTGATCAAAACTCCACCTAAATCAAAAATAATATTTTTTATCATTAAACTCCCCCTTATTCAATAATTATATGAATATTGTCGTGATGTTCAATTACAACTGGATCATTCTTCTTTATGTATTTCGCAAGTGCCTCAACCATATCAGTTTGAATTTCACGTATCGTTTCACATTCATTGACTATATAATAATTTCCGCCACCTGCTGCACGATAATTACTCATTGCAAAAGTAAAGGTATCAGATTCATTAATAGGTTCACCTTTGTATAAAATATTTGTAACCCGACTTCCTACTGGCCGATTCACTACAATTGTGTATTCAATACCATCTACCATATCATAATTGAAATGTTGTGGTTTAGGTTCTACATAACTTGGCGTTACGATAATTTCTCCATCTTTTACACTAAAATACTCTGCAGCTTTTTCCAAATATAATTTCAATTGTGCAGCACTCATCCTTTTAATGATCGTTGTATTTGGATATAAATAAGTTGAGACTAGATCTCTCATCGTAATTTTAGATTCAAATCCTTTTGCTCCACTAAATAGAGCCATGCTTGAAATTTGTGCTTTTGATAAATCCAATGCAACTTGATTTAAAAACGAAATTACTGGATGTTTATGTAGCCTTGCATCAAATTCATCATGAACAAGTAAGTCTCCACTTGCAAGTGAACCTAAAGGTTGATCAAGCCAAATTTGACATTGGTTTTCTTCATCCATGATATCCTCTGCAATACTCATATTGTATTCATCCGTAACAGGAATTAATTTTGTATCAATTTGTTTTGTGTCTAAATCCCAAACGATTTGTGCTACTTCTTTTGCGTTACAACCTGTTTGAGTTGTCGCCACGCCACAACAAGTTCCTGCAATGGAACGATGTTGATGTCCCGTAATCAATAAGTCGATTCCTTCAATTTCTGCACACATCTTGTATGCTAAATTTTCACCAGTTAATGGCTCAGTTGCCTCGCCCGTAACTAAGTCTTTTTCAAATCCACCATGATAACAAACTACAATTCCTTGTACATCTTCATTTTTCTTTATAAAAGGAACTATTTCTTTTACAGTATCAAAAGCGTTGATAAACTCCACATTCTCAATGTGTTCTGGAATTTCCCAATTTGGAATATATTGTGTTGCGACACCGATTAAAGCTATTGCATGTTCATCATCAAAACGATGAATCGTATACCCTTTTTTTAGACCAATTTCTTCGCTGATAATATTTCCAGTAATGCAAGAAGCACCACAATCTTCAATAAAGTTTTTTAAAGCATCTTTTCCAAAATTAAAATCATGATTTCCTACGTTATAGTAATCATATTTCATATTAAGCATTGCTTTCGCCATAGGATGAACTTCATTTTCTTTAAAGAGTGAATGGAAATAGTTAAGGGGACTTCCTTGAAGGACGTCCCCATTATCGATCAACAAAGTATTTGCATCTCTATGTTTCTCAATAATGGATTGTATTCGAGTAAGTCCGATTGAATCCAACTTGCGATCACTATAACGAGTTGGCATGATATACCCATGTACATCACTCGTTGCAAATATTTGTATTTTCATTTTATTATTCTCCTTGAACCAGTTTCTTTCGAATACGTGTTGATACATATTCAATAATAAATACACAAATGATCAATCCTAATAAATAAGAACCAACCATACTCCATCTTCTAGAGTTGATACATTGAATTAATGGAGCTCCAATTCCTCCAGCTCCTACCATCCCTAAAATTGAAGCATCTTTAATATTGATATCAAAACGATAGATGACTGCTGAGATAAAGTTAGCATACAGCTGTGGTAAAATTCCACACCATATTTTTTCAAATGTATTACACCCAGCCGCATCCAAACTTTCTAAAATTTTAGTATCTAAATCTTCAATAGCCGTGATATACATTTTCGCAATCATCCCTATTGAACAAACCATTTGAGTTACAACTCCACAAAAAGCTCCAGGACCAGTAACACGAATCCAAATCAGAGCCCAAACAAGTGCAGGGATCGTTCTGATTGCCATTGTAAATGATCTAAAGATAAAAGCAATTGGTTTTGGCACGATATTTTCACTTGATAAAAAAGCGAATGGAACCGCAATGAGCGCACCAAGTACTGTTCCAAGTACTGCGATCGCAATTGTCTGAAACAGCGCATAAGGAACACCTTCGTTTGTGAAATTGACTAATGATAAGTCTGGATGAGTTAATCCATGAATAACCCCCATAGCAATCTCAGATCCTTTTGCGGTTATTCCATTAAAAGAAATAACACTGCCAGACCAAGTTACAACCATAACGATCAATAATCCAACTATGATTGTTTTCCACCAATTACGCGGTCTATTATCATATTGTTCTAAAATAGTCATCATTGATCACCCCAATTTCTTTCTCAAATAACCACTGAGATTATCTATAATTAATACTGTGACAAACAAGACAAGTAATATTGTTCCTACTGAATTATAATCACGCCAACTTTGACGTTCATTGATCAATACGCCAAGACCTCCAGCACCTACATAACCTAAAATTGAAGCTGCACGAATATTCATTTCAAAACAATATAAACAGTGTGATAAATAAGTAGGTAAAATTTGAGGTACACAGGCACTCCAGAATGCTTCAAATTTACTTGCACCAAATGATTCCATAGCTTCAAAAGGTCCCATATCAATGGTTTCAATACTTTCAAAAAGCATTTTCGCAACGATACCAAAAGTAAACACAATGATTGCGATCGTTCCTGCAAATGCACCAAGTCCAAAAATCAAACCACAAATAGATGCAAGCACAATTGTAGGAATTGTTCTAAGTAAACTTAAAATAAATCTTGCAAGCAAAAGTGTAGGACGATTTTTATTGATATTGCTACTTGCCATAACCGCAATAGGTAAAGCTAATGTACTACCAATAAATGATCCCATCAAACTCATTTTAATCGTATCAATTAACGGTTTTACGATCTTTGGCCAATAACTGAAATCAGGATGAAAGATCTTGTTTAAAATTACCGTAAATTGTTGTGCACGCTTAATAAGAATTTGAATATCAAAACCAGTTAATTGCACAGAGATAAACAATACTACAATAACCACAAAAATAGTAAGTGGCATTCTTGATTTGGGGCGGTCAACAGTATGACCATTTTCAAGTATGATATGCTCAGGCTTGAATATTTTATCAAACAAACTTACAGGTTTGCCTGATTCATTCTTTTCTTTCTTCATGACTGCCTCCTATTTGTGAGTTGGTGCATTTTCAGTAGTGGGAATTTCTTTCCCCTTATAAACTTCGTCTAAAATATCTTGTGTAACATCCTTCACTGGACCATCAAATACGATTACTCCATCACGAATACCAATTAAACGTGTTGCATATTTTAACGCTAAGTCAACATGATGAATATTAATTAAAATCGTAATATTCATTTCTTCATTTATTTTCGCAAAATCCCCCATTACCATATTTGCAGTGATCGGATCAAGAGCTGCAACCGGTTCATCAGCCAAAATAATTGACGGATTTTGATTTAAAGTACGTGCTAAAGCAACACGTTGTTGCTGACCACCAGAAAGTTGATCACAACGAGTATAGGCTTTTTCTAAGATTCCGACTTTATCTAGTGCTTCAAGTGCAGCGATTTTTTGTTCTTTTGAATATATCCCCAATAACGTTTTATACCATGGCATATCAGGAACCATACTTGTCAATACATTCTTGATTACAGTTGAACGTGTTACAAGATTAAAAGATTGGAAAATCATTCCTATTTTTCTTCTAAAGCGTCTCAGTTCTTTTCCTTTTAAATTAGAAACATTTACATCATCGACAATTAGTTCTCCACCAGTAATGTCATGCATTCTGTTGATTGTACGAATTAAAGTTGATTTTCCTGCTCCTGAAAGACCGATAATAGCTACAAATTCTCCTTGCTCAATATCCAATGTAACGTTTTTTAAACCCTTTACGCCATTAGGATAAGTTTTACTAACATCTCTAAAACTAATCATTTATTTTTCTCCTTATGATATTAAAACTTTTTAGAATTAAAACCGCTTTAATCATACCACACTTTTAGGAAACAGAGACAATAAATATTTGTTATTTTCCGGTTATTTGCAAAAAACAAAAGGAGCGATAAATCGCTCCCCAAGTTAAATGTTTTAATTAAAACTATTTTGCAGCTTCTAATGCAGCACGAGCTCCATTGTAGTCAGCATCTGTAGCTTTTGCATAACCAGTGTGGCTATATACTGAGAAGATTTCTTGTCCTTCTGCAGAATTGATAACGTTGATTAATGCATTTTGTAAAGCAGCCATAAATTCAGGATTGTAGATTTCTGGTTTTGCTTTAGTAACTGCAACTGTATCATTGTAGATACCTTCAGTAACACCTAGTACATTTAGTTCGTTCCAGATTGATTCTGTACGTCCCATACCAGCTTTACCAGTTGGATCTTTTTGATCAACAGCGATATTCCAAGCTTCTTCATAGTCACGGCGTCCGTCAGCATAACATACGATGATATCTAATTGTTCAGCAGCAGCTTGAGCAAAAGCATCTCCATATCCTAAGTCAGCTACAAAGTGTTCAAGATCAGTGATTTTTTTACCATCATAATTTTCCATTAACCAAAGAGTTGGGTAAATATATCCAGCAGATGAAGATGATTTAGCAACTCCCCATGTAGCAGAATTTAAATCTTCCCAAGTTAATGCTTCACCAGCATTTACTTTAGCAGCTAATTCTTTACCTTTTTCAGTTGGTGCAGCATAAATTAATGAACGATAGAATGTAACTTGTTCATCAGTTGGTAATGTTTTGTTTGCATCACCATTCCAAGTAGCAGGATCAGTAGAATCATTGCTTAATCCAGCACGAGTTGCAGTTAATACTACTTCAACTTCATCACTGAATAATGCATATGTACCACCTGGTAACCAACCGATATCAACTGAACCAGCAGCCATAGCTTCTCCAGTAGCATCGTAGTTAGTTCCTACAGTTACATCGATAGTACCAACTTCATAACCTTCTTCAGCTAAAGCAGCTTTTAAAAGTTCTGGTAAGTTTTTAGTACCTTGAATAATTACGTCAGCATCTTTAGATGGAACAAATTGTAGTGATAATGTTTCTAATACAACTGGTCCGTCAGCAGCAGGCGTAGGTGTTGGTTCTTTAGTGCCGCATCCAGCAAGCAATACTAGAGCCAACAATGAAACTAATAATTTTTTCATTTCTTTCTCCTCCGAGGGAACTTGTTCCCCACAATAAGTATCTTAATTTTCACAAAGTTTGTCAAATGCTTTTAGACATTTTTAACCAAAAAATTACTTTTTTTTGGTTTTCAATTAAAAAGTGTACATTACATACACTTTTAATTCATTTAATTTTTACCTAATAGTCGGAACATATTTTTCTTATATACTTCGACACCTGGTTGATTGAATGGATTAACATCCAATAATAAACAAGTCATTGCACAAGCTTTAAAGAAGAAATAACACATATATCCATAAGTTTCAGCACTCATATCTGGTAGTGTGATCAATAAGTTAGGAACGTTACCTGTTAATTCATGAGCTTCAAGAGTTCCTTGCATTGCCATTTTGTTTACCCAATCTAAATTTTTACCTGCCAAATAATTCATGCCATCTAAATTATCATCATCGCTAGGGAAAACTCCATCAAGGGTTGGATTTTCAACTAGAACTAAAGTTTCAAATAAAACTTTCTTTCCTTCTTGTACAAATTGACCTAATGAATGAAGATCCATTGAGAAATTTCCACTGTATGGCACTAACCCTTTGCCATCTTTACCCTCAGATTCACCAAATAATTGTTTCCACCATTCCGCAACAGAAGCCATTTGTGGTTCATAACTCACAAACATTTCAACATCTTTTCCTTGGTTTTCTAAAATACGACGACATACAGCATATTGATAAGCCACATTTGTGTTTAAATCATCTGTACTGAAATCCTTCATTGCTTTTGCACATCCATTAAGCAAGGCTTCTACATCCACGCCAGCGATCGCAAGTGGTAATAAACCTACAGGTGTAATCACACTGAAACGACCACCGATATTATCAGGAATTACAAAAGTTTGATAACCTTCTTTCGTCGCTAATTCTTTAAGTGTTCCTTTCGATTTATCAGTTGTTGCGATAATACGTGTTTTGCACTCTTCTTTACCGTAGCGTGCTTCCATCAACTGTTTAATCATTCTAAATGCCATTGCGGTTTCAGTTGTTGTCCCTGATTTTGAAATAACATTGCATACTACTGATTTGTTTTCGATATGTTTTTCAATTTGTTTAAAATAAGTACTAGAGAAAGTATTTCCGATAAAAATTACTTCTGGTCCATTTTCAGGATAAAGTCCTTTGATCATCTCAACTGCACTACGAGCACCTAAATAAGAACCTCCAATACCACAGACAAGTAAAACTTCACAAATTGGTTTTACTGTGTTTGCGACACTAAGCAAACGGGCAAATTCTTCTTTGTCATAGTTGACGGGCCAATCTAGCCAACCAATAAAATCATTTCCTTTACAAGTTTTATCATTTAAGGAATTGTGAACACGAGTTACTGCTTGTTGATAACTTAAAACATCCTCATTTAAAAAAGCATGGCTTGCATCAAATTTAATCATTTTTCATCTCTCCTTTTTTGGCTTCCTGAATCCATCCGTTCATTGCCGCTGCAATACTTGAAAACCCTATCCGGGTTGGTGGATTCGCATTTCTTTTTTGTCTTACTTTTTATTTTCTAAGTGTTTAATGAAGAGCTTTTAATGATAATCTTGCATATTTGCAAGTTTCATCTACATCAATTACTTTAACTGTTACAGTATCTTTGATATTCACAAAGTTTTTAACATCTTTTACATAACCATCAGAAATCTCTGAAATATGGATAAGTCCACTTGTTTGATCATCAATCAATACAAATGCACCATATGGTTGAATACCAGTAACTGTACCTTGAATGATCTGTCCTACTTTCAGTTGCATGATCATCACTCTCCTATCCAAAGTATTATACCATTTTCTAGTAATATTTCACGAAATTTTGTTAAAAAAATCGATAGTATTTCATTTACTTTTTATAAATTGTGGTATACTTTCTAAGAGGTGTATTTATGCTTTTAAGAATGTTTCCTTTGATTGCTGCATTAGTAGCCAATTTATCTGCTCAAATTATTAAACCTGTATTCTTTCATAGGATCCATAAGGTTTGGAACTTTGATATTATCTTTGCAAGTGGTGGCTTTCCTAGTTCTCATACTGCTGCGGTAACTGCTTTGTGTATTGCCGTGGGTATCGTAGATGGGCTTGATTCTACAACATTTGCGATTTCAATAATTCTGGCTCTGATCGTTTGTTATGATGCGGCCAATGTTCGTTTCTATGCAGGACAAAACATCAGAATAACACAGCAATTGATCAAGGATATTGAAGACTTAACACAAACTCGTTTAGATGATCCGATTTATATGATGAAGGTAAAAAATGTTTTAGGTCATAAATGGGTCGAAGTCATTGGCGGTGTAATTTGGGGAAGCATGATCACTGGAATTTATTACTTATTATTTTTGCTTTAGGAGGCAAATCATGGAAACTATAGTTGAAAAAATCATTGCAACAATTGAAAAAATCCGTCCCTATATTCAAAGAGACGGTGGTGATGTAGAATTTGTTTCATTTGACGATGGCGTTGTAACAGTCCGTATGATGGGCGCTTGTGCAGATTGCTTATCACTTGATGACACATTAAAAGATGGAATCGAAGCAATTTTGCTTGATGAAGTTGAAGGAGTTACAGAAGTGCGATTAGCCAGCTTGGTTTAAAACCAAGTTTTTTTTATACGATTTTCTGCAAAACCATTTCCGGAATGCTCCCTTGTACAATTTGAAGCACTAATGGAATGCGACATTCAATCGTATTGGTACGAACTAAAAACGGTGTCACAACCAGCATATCCAGTTCTAATACCAAATCAATTTGGACAACTGTATTGTTGATTCCATAAGAGGTGGTACTCACTTGTATTTCCCCTTTATTGGCATGCATCGCTTTCATGTGAACGTTGATTCGTGGACCAACACCTGAAAATAAGGCTATCCCTGTAAAATAGCCTAGAGCCACTGAATAAATGACTCCTTTATCATAGTAGATAATTTGCGTATGCGGATCCGCAAGCCCCATCTCAGCTGCTTGAAGTGAACTTGTAGCTGCATCTAATCCGGCATTTAATAACCAGTTTAATTTTTGAGTGTTATAATTCAAGCCAATTATTTTATTGTTTTCATCAGTAAGTGGATTCATTAAATCATCCGTTTCAAAATTTAATGAGCCAATTGCCTTTTGAACTACTTTTGTTGCGGCATTGGTTGCCTCGATCATTGCGATCTCAGCGACTTGGGGTTTTATTAAACGATTGATCGTGCGCATTGAAACAGTCCCTATTACCAAACTCAAAATGATAAAAACGACAATATAAAATCTAATCTTCATACATTTTTAAAATCGCTTTCAACCCCGTATCCTCTAAAGCAATCATTTTTTCTTTTGCCTTATCAGAAATTTCATGGATCGGATTTTTAAGCAGTTCATCAATATTTTTACCTTTTCCGATACAAACCGGTACTTTACAGCGACTTTCTACCGTTTCAAATGACCAACACTCATCAAATAAAATACCTTTTGTGCAATATATCAAACAAGTTGTCAACTTAGGAAGATGCATCACTACACAGACAAATCGTTTCCCTTCAATGCTTCTTGTGCTTACTTCAACCATCGAATCACCCCTACCTATGCTATTATCCTATGCATTCATCATGAATAAGTTGACATATTAAAAGCGAAGAATTTCTTCGCTTTAGATTAACGTTGAATTGAATGCCGCTAAAATAGCTGCCCAAGTATTAGGTCCCACTTTACCATCCGCATTCAATCCCTTTAATAATTGGAATCGAATGACATTGTTTTGAGTTCCTGATCCATAGTTTCCATCAACAGTTAATGATGGCCATCCATACATATTGTAGCTATTGATTCGATTCAAATAACTTTGGACAAATCGGACTTGATCTCCATAGGATCCTACTTCAAGTACATTTCCTCCATAAGCAGTTGTTACTCGAGTATAAACATTTCGATTAAGATTTGTCGCAACATTCACAATTCTATTCCAAGTATTTTCACCGATTACACCATCTGGATTTAATCCAAACTGCAATTGGAATTGACGTGTAGATTCTTCCGTTTGACTTCCAAAAATTCCATCTACTGAATCCACAACGATTGCAGTATAAAAACGTGCTACTTGATTTAAACGTGCTTGCATATAAGATACATCATCACCTGTAACCCCATACGTTAAATCATATCCTGGCCAAACTCTTTCTCCACCCCCTGAAATTGAATTGTATTTTAAGACAATTGAATTCCAAGTAGATTCACCAATTTTACCATCAACAGTTAAGCCATTAAGCAATTGATATTGTTTCACTACATTAGCCGTTGCAGTTCCATAAATTCCATCCACTGTAAGCTTTGGAAGTGTTGGATAGAACGCATCACCGATCGCATTCAAGTAGGTTTGCATACGGGCAACATCACTACCTGTACTTCCAACTTCTAACACAGTTCCTGGAAACGGAGGATTAACTACTTCTCCTCCTTGTTGATACTTTAAAACGATTGCGTTCCAAGTTTGTTGACCAATTTTTCCATCTACGATCAAATGAGTTAATGCCTGAAATTCTCTTACTGCTCTTTCAGTTTGAACGCCAAAAATACCATCTGTCATAATAAGTGGAATCGTTGGATAGAAACGTTGACGAATTGAATTCAGATACTGTTGCATGATCAAAACATTTTGACCTCGGCTTCCACGTTGCAATACAACTCCTGGATAAGGTGGGTTGACACCTCCTCCTTGGTTATTTTTTAAAACGATTGAATTCCATGTTTGCTGTCCGATCACACCATCAACATTCAACCCTACAATGCTTTGATATGTTCTGACCGCTTGTTCAGTACGTGCACCAAAAAGACCATCCACAACAAGAAGAGGTAATTGTGGATAGTATTTTGAGCGTATTGAATTCAAATACGTTTGCATTGTCGCCACATTTTGACCTCGGCTTCCGCGACGAAGCGGAGTTCCTGGATATGGCGGATAAATGACCGCATTTGCTTGAAAATCATAATTAATTGAGCTCATATTTTTCACCCTCCTACTTTACTATATTAAAAATAGTTAGGTACTCTTAGGCTAACAAAAGCATATAAAAAGGAGTATCATCCTACTCCTCAATAATGTTATTTTTTTTCTCATATTGCTTATCAATATATTCTTTAACTAAGAAATAAATGACCGCAAAGAATGGTACACCCAAAAACATCCCGGCAATTCCAAAGAAACCGCCACCAACCATAATCGCAAACATGATCCAAATCGTAGGTAGCCCCATCGAATCACCAAGGATTTTTGGTCCCAATAAGTTTCCATCAAATTGTTGTAGTGCAAATATCCAAATAATGAATATCAAACTATCTGCAGGATCCGTAATCAGTAAAATTATTACCCCTGGAACTGCCCCGATAAAAGGTCCAAAGAAAGGAATCATGTTAGTAACTCCAACCAAAAAACTAATCAACACAGCAAAATCCAGTTTTAATATCAACATTCCAAAATAGCACAATATTCCGATAATCAATGAATCGATCATTTTACCTATAATAAAACTATTAAACATTTTACTAGAAATTTGGCAAAAGCGAATCAACCAAGCAGAAACCTCTTTTGGAAAAAGGGCAATCGTTGCTTTTTTGGTACTTTCATAGAATTTTTCTCGATCAAGCAAGATATACACCGCTACTATCAAACCAATAAAGAAATTCGCAACTTGAGATGCTAAATAGACAGAATAACTCAAAATAGAAGGAATCTGATTTTTCAAATAATCAATAGTCGTTAATACAGTTCCTTGTATCATATCAATAACCCAATCTATTATGACTGGATCAATATAAATACTATCAAACCAATTGTTGATATTTAAACTTGCTGCATCGAAATCCAAATTCACTGTAGTAATAAATGATTGAACACTGACCATAACTTGATTGACAATAATGGATACAAAACCAATCAAACACATAACAGTGATAATTAAAGTCACAAAGACAGAAATCAATCTCTTTCTTTTTGGAGAACATTTTAAATTTTTAAAGAGTTGATTTTCAATTTTTTGATTTAAAGCATTCATTAAAAAAGCTAAAAAGAATCCTAAAATAAAGGGCATCAATACAACTAGCAATTTCGAAAGAAATTGTCGTATTGGTTCAAGATTATGAATCACTGAATAAAAACTAACTATAATAATTCCAGCTATCGATAAAGCTATCGTATTTTCTTTTGTCGTTTCTTTAATTTTTATTTTCATTTTAACCACCGCCAATGTAATTTTATCATGAAATGCAACTTAAGAATATTAATAAAATCTAAATTATGATAAAATAATTTTTAAGAAAGAAGGTATTTTATGTTATATGTACTTGGCGGAACCGGAGTTGGTGCTGCACTTTGCTTCATGCTTGTAAAAGCTTATTTGGATACAGTGAAAAAAGAAAAGGAATTACTAGAAGTTCATTCAGGAATGGTATTAAATGACCACTCACGTAATATGAAACTATTCAGCATTTTTCTTGCCGTTATGGGAGCAGTTACAATTTATTTAAACTATACATTTTCTCCAACTGAGCAAATCAATACGGCAATGGGGATCGTTATTGTATTTGCTGCAATCGGCTCATATTTCAGTATGTCTACACAAAATCGTTTTTATTACAATGATGCTGGAATCATAGTAGAAGGAAAATACATCCGTTATAAAAGTGTTAAAAAAGTAGACGCCAAAAGATCTTTAGGTAAAAAGAATTACACTTTGCACACTTTCCAAAATGAGGAAATTTTAATAAGTGCAAAGACTTCTCAATTTTTAGAAGAACGTCTAAAAAAATAGTTTAATTTATTAAATTAGAACCAAACTAAGAATATGAAAATAATGACTTTTAATTTAAAAAATGACATGATTTTTACAAGAAGCCATCTTCGATGGAAGATAAGAAAAAACATTGTCATACAACTTATTAAGCAAATCAATCCTGATATCATTGGGGTCCAAGAACTTACTCCTGAAATAAAACGTGAATTTAAAACGATCCTTTCTGAGTATGAATTCGTCGGTGAATCAAGAAATCATAAGGATGCTTGGATGAATGAACACAATGACATCGGTTATTTAAAGGATAAGTATGAATGCCTCAGCCATCATACAGTATGGTTATCCCACAAACCAAGCATTGAAGGAAGCCGTTTGTGGTCAAGCATTTTTCCCCGAATCTGTACTACTGCTTTGATCAAAGAAAAAGAGTCAAATCAAACCGTTGCAGTTTTTAATACTCATTTGGATCATTTACTTGCCACAAACAGAGAAGAAGAAATAAAAATCGTGTTGGATCAAATGAAAAACAGAAAAGATTATCCTTTAGTATTAATGGGTGATTTCAACACAAACATTCAATCTGCTGCTTTGAAAAAATTAGTTAAATCTGAATTGAATCTTGTCAGTGTTTGCACAAATCAAAATACAATGCATCATGGTTCTGGTAAATCGAAAACTGATAAGCTACCCATTGACTATATTTTTATCAACAATAGATTAGAAGTTCTTGAGGCACATGTCATAACTACTAGTTTTAACGGAATCTTTCCTTCCGATCATTTTCCAATAATCTGTGAAGTTCAAATCAAATAGTATACACTATTAAAGGCAAGTTAACTCGTACTGTATAACTACACTAAATACTGTATAGAATAAGTTGAAATTTTATAAAACATTTAAACTAGACACGAAAGTGTCTTTTTTGATACCATTAAATTAGAAAGTGGGGAAGACTTATGGAAAAGAAATACAAACAACATCTTGTAGATACTCTACAAACAAATACGAAAACTAAACAAATTCACGGAATGGACGTTATATTTAAACTTGTACCGGATGATGCCCGTGAAAATGTATTAGATCCACGCGTTTATAAAAGCATGAAATTTCCAATGTTAATGATGAAATTCATGCCTAAAAAGAAAAACCAATCTTTTGAAGAAATGATTTTAGGTATGAGACCTATGTTTAATGGTATTAAATCTATTCATACAACACGTGATGACACTAAAATCACACGTACAACTTTCAATAATAACGGTTACGATGTTCCAATCAGAATTTATGAACCAGCTTGTTTAGAAGAAGGCAAACAATACCCAGTGCTGTATTATATTCATGGTGGCGGATTCTTCGCAGGGTCTCCTGACGTAGTAGAAGAAGCATGTAAATTCATTGCTGAAACTTATCCATGTGTAGTTACTTCAGTTGATTATCGTTTAGCACCTGAAAATCCTTATCCACTAGGACATGATGATTGCTATGAAGGTGTTAAATGGGTTGCAGCAAATATCAGCAACTATCATGGTAATCCTGATCAAATCTTCGTTTCTGGAGACAGCGCTGGTGGAAATTTAACAGCATACTGTTCATTACGCGATAAAGAAGATGGTGGAAAATTAGTTAAAGCTCAAATACTTTACTACCCTACTGTAAATATGATCGGTACAAAAGATGAATATTTCCAACCTGCACCATTCGATTCTATCAGAGCTCACAGCAATGTTGTCAATGGTATGACCGGAATGATGGGCGGTATGTCTGGTGGTTTGGCTGATTTGATGGGACCTGAAGCAGATCCAGCAAGTAAATATCTTTCTCCTTATTCATCTGCAGATTTATCAGGACAAGCTCCTGCATTAATGATTGTAGGTCAATATGATTTCTTATACTATGAATCTGTAGCTTATGCTAAAAAATTACAATTAGCTGGTGTACCTGCAAAAACAATTGTATATAATGGGCAAACTCATGCATTCTTGGATCAAATGGGAATCCAACCTCAAGCTGAAGATAGTTGCTTAGAAGTAATTAAATTTGCTAAAGAAGTATTTAGTAAATAGTAACACACTACTCGAAAAGAAAACGTTGAATTCAATCTTCAACGTTTTTTCATTCTAATATTAGTACAAACTATAATTGTGTATCAATAACTGATGTTTCTAATTTCAAATTTAATTTTAATAAAATTTTAACTAAAGTGCTTAAATTGGGGATAATTTGCAATGATTCGATTCTTGCAATAGACGATTGAGGAACCCCGCATAAATGTGCGAGATCCCTTTGGCTGAGACCTAGTTCATTTCTTCGTTCTATCATTGTTCCAATTATTATCGCAATATTTTCTGCCTCCTCAATATCTTTTTTTCCATCCGGATCTATTTTTTTTACATAATCTTTATAGTTTTCCCAAGTTTTCATTTTTACCCTCTCTCAATAAATATTCATCTCTTTCTTTTTTCGCTTTGCTTAACTCTTTCGATGGTGCTTTATTTGTCTTTTTTCTAAAATGATGTAACAACACAAAAGTATTGTTTTTATGATAGAAATAGAAGATGCGATTAAATCCTGGTCTTAACTCCCAAATATCTTCATCAACATGTTTAGTAATATTTTCAGATAAATGTGTTCCATGTTCTTGAAGCAACTGTATTTGCAAAATAATCTGTTTATATTGTATTCGAGCATCCTTGTTGCTTTTCGATTTTAAACGTAATTCTTCTAAGAAATCCCATACATCAGATTTACCATTTGATTTCTCATAAAACACAATATTGTACATAATTAGTATATCCAATCTAGAAGATTTATTTCACTTACATGATAGCATAATTGATATCATAAATCAATATTTATCTGAAAAAAACGTTGAATTCAATCCTCAACGTTTTCTTTTTCTATCAGCATAAATCTTTGAACTTGTTTTCCTTCATGCATTACGAGTTCAGTAAACATCGCAATTGGTCTTACCCAAAATTGCATTTCACCATATAAAGCTTGATACAACACCAATTCTTCCTGAGTTTCGGAGTGATAAACGGTTCCGATCACTCGATACAGGTTTCCCTTGAAATGACGGTATATCCCTGTTTCAATTTTATCCATGAAGTACTTTTTGACAACGTGGACATAATCCCTCAGCGTCATGTTCTTTAGAGATATTCCAACAACGTGGACAAACTTCGCCTTCTGCGTGATCAACTTTGATTTTTAGATTTGAATATTGTACTCCATCATTATCTTCAAAGCTTACAGCACTCACAATACACCATTGCGCAACATTCTTTAATGATTCAAGAATTGCTTGATCTTCAGTGCTTGCACTGATTTTCAAGCTAGCTTCAAGTGGTTTACCAATTACTTTTTCTGTACGTGCTTCTTCTAATGCTTTAAGGATATCATCACGAAGTAGCATTAAACGAGAAAACTGAGTTTTGATTTCTTCGGCATTCGCATAATTTTGATCTTTCGCAAATTCTGTATAGTGAACCGAATCAGTCATATCATTTGTAAAGTTGTTCCAAACTTCTTGCATTGTGAAGCATAGAATTGGGGCCCATAAACGAGCTAAAGTATCAACACAGTTCCACACCACAGATTGAACTTGCCTTCTGCGTTTGTCATCTTTCTTTTCAATATAAAGAATATCTTTAGTGAAATCTAAATAATAACTACTTAATTCATTGATCATAAAGTTATTCAAAGTTGAAGTTACTAGATTATAATCATAATCCATATATGCTTTCTTTGCTTTTTGATTGACTTCATTAAGCATTACCATAATATATTGATCAGCTGCTTCTAAATCGTTATATTCAACTAAATCATTCTTTGGATCAAAATCTTCAACATTAACATTTCCAAGCATGAATCTAAATGTATTACGAACTTTACGATATTGTTCAGAGATTTGTTTCATCATTTCATCTCCGATACGCATATCTTGTTTGAAGTCAACATTACCACACCACAAACGTAAAATATCAGCACCATATTGTTTAACAACGTTGAGTGGATCGATCGTATTACCGATTGATTTACTCATTTTCTCACCTTTAGCATCACAAACATAACCATGAGATAAAACTGATTTATAAGGGGCATGTCCATGTACTGCAGTTGAGATGATCAAACTTGAGTTGAACCAACCACGATATTGATCTGACCCTTCAAAATAGATATCTGCAGGATGAGGTAATCCACGAGCGATCAATTCATTATTGCTAGAACCAGAATCAAACCAAACATCCATAATGTCTTTTTCTTTTGTAAACTCACCATTAGGACTTGCAGGATTAGTATAACCTTCAGGTAGTAACTGTTTAACATCACGTTCAAACCAAACATTGCTTCCATATTCTCTGAATAAAGCTGAGATATGATCAAATACTTCTTTTTCCATGATTGGTGTTTTGTCTTCGTTGTAGATAATTGGAATCGGAACTCCCCATAAACGTTGACGTGAAATACACCAGTCTCCACGATCTTTGATCATGTTTGTAAGTCGAACTTCTCCCCATTCGTTATGCCATGTAACATTTTTTAATTCTGAAAGTAATTGTTCACGAATTTTTGAAATTGAGGCAAACCATTGAACAGTAGCTCTGAAGATGATCGGCTTTTTCATACGTTCATCATGCGGATAACTATGCACGATTGTTTCTACATGAAGTAGATTGCCGCTTTCATTTAACTTCGTGATTACTTTTTTAGTACAGTCTTCAACGAAAAGTCCTTCTAAATCAGCACCTGCTTCAGCTGTCATACATCCTTTTTCATCAACTGGGCAAAATGCTTTCAATCCATATTTTAATCCAACATAGAAGTCATCAGCTCCATGACCTGGTGCTGTATGAACACATCCTGTACCATCTTCATCAGTTACGTGATTTCCACAGATGATCACAGACGGACGTTCTGGATAAAACGGATGATTCACTGTAATCAATTCTAATTGTTTACCTTTAAAAGTTGCTACTGTTCCTAGATCAGTTAAACCAAATTTTTCTAATAGTTTATCTTTTAATGTGTCAACGAAAATCAGCTTTCCTTTTTCAGTATTTACACATACATAAGTATAAGCCTCATTTAAACAGATCGCTAAATTTGCAGGGATTGTCCTAGGAGTAGTTGTCCAAATGACAAATTTTTCATCGCCATTTAAAACACCTTTACCATCAAGTACATCAAACGCCACAAAGATCGTTGGATCTTTTTTATCAAAATAAACGATTTCGCTATCGGCAATCGCCGTTTCTTGTACAGGTGACCAGTAGATCGGTTTTAATCCTTGATAGATCAATCCATCTAGTGCCATCTTCGCAAAACTATCCACTTGATTCGCTTCAAATTCTTTTTTCAATGTGATGTACGGATTTTCAAAATCGGCCCATGTTCCTAAACGTTTCATCGTGCTCATTTGAGTTGCGATTTGTCCCTTAGCGTATTCTTCACATTTTTTTCTGAATTCAGCTGGACTGATTTCTTTACGGTTTACTCCTAATTTTTGGATAGCATTTTCAATCGGTAATCCATGAGTATCCCATCCTGGAAAAAACGGTGTGTAGTAGCCATTCATTGCATGTGATCTTACAATAAAATCTTTAATAATACGATTCATTGCCGTTCCAGCATGCAAATTCCCATTCGCATACGGAGGACCATCATGAAGTACAAACAAAGGTTGTCCTTCATGTGCTTTCAATAATTTTTTGTATGCCTCATCATTTTCCCAAGTTTCTAAAAAAGCAGGTTCTTTAACATTTAAGTTTCCTCTCATTTCAAACTCAGTTTTTGGCATCAGTAGTGTGTCTTTAAAATCCATAATATTCATCCTTTCATAAAAAAACGCCCTTATTAAAATCTAAGGACGAAAATTCGCGGTACCACCTTAGTTCATACTCAAAGAGTATGCCCTCAAACTGTTAACGCCAGTATACGGTTTTTACTACGTTTCGTAAAAACAACTCCCAAGTGATATCTAGTATGTATCTTTGAATCGTTTGCACCAACCACGATTTCTCTAAACCTGATTACATCTAGCCTGTCTTGTTCAACGTTTATCTTTTTCCCTTCATCCAATCCATATTTGGAATTTCAGGAAGTTCAAATTCATCAATCACTTTCATAAGTGAATTAACTTGTGCCTTCATATCTTCTTTCATTACACTTGCTTCATTTGATACATTTGCAACATCAACTAATACAATCCTCGCCGTTGATAATGCTTCTGTAATGATCGAATTTGCATTTGAATGCGCTGTTTCAATAATCATATTCGCTTCTTTCAAGGCAATTCGAGCTAAATCTTCTGCTGCTCTTTCTTTAATCGTGATCCCTGTCGAAAGTTCCTGATAATTATTTTTCAACTCATTAAATTTTTCTTCAACGATTTTCAAATGCATTTTATAATTGGCAATTTCATTTTCGAGTTGAGCGATTTTGTTTTCATATTCCAAAATCGAGTCATCTACCTCAAAACGATCATACCCTTTTTTCATGATTCGAAATTGCGGTCTTCCTTCTGACATACTCTACTCCTAACAATATTTCTTGATTTCAACTACAAATCTTCCCTTTCGAGTAAGATTTCCATCGCTTGCGATTTCAAAACGACCTACTTTAGTAATCGAAATCGTATCCCTATTATGACACAACTTCGTACTTTCTTCAATAATTTCATGATTTACTTTTACTAAACCTTCTGTGATCATGTCTTGTGCATGTTGTCTAGAACAGGGAACCAAACTACTTACTATATTATCTAACCGAAAACTCGCAATGTTAATGGTAAACCGTTCATATATTTGTTCAGGCTCATAATGTTGATCACTTACTTCAAAATGTACATTCGTTTTATGAATTTGTGTACATTGTTCGATGACAACAGAAGCAATATGTTTTGTACAATAGACAACGATTTTATCATCTTGCACAAACATATCACCAAACTGATTGCGGTCTATTTTCAGTGCCATCAATGAACCTAACAAATCTCGATGTGTTAACTGCACAAATTTCTTACTTACTTTCGCAACTAAACAAACCACAAAATCATTTTCTTCAAAGTCAGTACAAAGAAAAGCTATCCGGGCACGTCTTGCGAGTGGATAGCTTGGCACTCTTTGCATATTGATTTTATTTGAAAATCGTTTTTCAATAAACATCAATTGAGTTTCATCTAAAAAAGGTGTCGCAACATTACGATTTTGAAATATTGCCTGATCATAAAGATCTTCTATTCTAGCTAAAAGTTGTTTTTGATCTGTACTCAAATTAGTCATCAGATTCTAAATTGATTTCACCATCTACTTTAATACTTGCAGGTGTACAAATAAATACATTAGCTCCAATTTTTTGAATCGTTCCATCTAATGTAAATACTACTCCTGTTAAGAAGTCGATCGTGCGTTGTGCATGATCACGTTGTAAACGGTGTAAATTTAACACAGCAGCTCTTTTCATTTTTAAATGACGAGCTACTTCTTCAGCTTCTTCAAAAGAACGTGGTTCAAATAATACCATATTCGTTTCACCACTTACTTGTTGAGAAACTTTCTTTTTAGCTACTGGTTGTTCATATTGATTGAAAACTGCAGCAGCTTCTTCTTGCGTCATTTCAATTTCTTCTTCATCTACAGTTGTAAATGTTTCTTTTATTTTGTCCATGATTCCCATAAGTGAAAATCCTCCTATACGAAATCATTATATCACATTATTTACAGTTGTCGTCTCTATTTTTTCGATGTTCATCAACGATAACTACATCAATTCCAATACTTTGAACTCGATTCACAGAAATAATTGTTTTTGTTTCTACAAAATAATTGTAAAACCAATTAATGTAAAATTTTTTCTTTCTTTGTACACACAATGCTTCAATTTGAAAATTACATGGATCAAATTCAAAATCGACTACTCGTCCTAAGCATTGGCCATCACATGCATTGATAACTTGTTTCTTACTTAATACACTCGCTTTCATATTCATCACCTAATTCAGTATATGAAAACATCTAGGCAATGTTCACAAACTTTTCTTTAATTCACTCAAAGCGTTTTTTTCTAGGCGAGAAACTTGTGCTTGGCTAATTCCTAATTCTTCTGCAATTTCTACTTGTGTCTGTCCATTGTAATATCGTTTTATTAATATATCTTTTTCTTTTGGATTTAAATGTCTCATGCTTTCTTGAATGGACAATGAATTACTTAATTTTTCTATTTCATCATTTTCATCTTGAATTTGATCAAGTAAAAATAAGGAATCACTATCATCACTATAAATAGGTTCAAAAATACTTACAACACTTTGAATCGACTCTAAGCTTTCATGGATATCTTTTACTGAAAATCCAGTGATTTCACTTAATTGCTCAAAGGTTGGATCTTTGTGGTTAGTGTGAATATACTCTTCTTTTTCTCTTAAAACTTTATAAGCGATATCTTTTAAATGACGTGAAACACGGATCATCTGATTGTCTCTCATATATCTTTTCATTTCACCTAAAATCATTGGAACAGCATAAGTAGAAAAACGAACTTCGTGTTTTAAATCAAAATTATCAATTGCTTTGATTAGACCAACACAACCAATTTGAAATAGATCATCCATATTTTCTGCACGATAACCAAAGCGTTGTGTCATCGCAAGAACAAGCTTCAAATTGCCCATAATCAACTTTTCTTTACAGCTCTCATCACCTGCTTGTAGTTGTTTAAATAAAATCATCATTTCACTATTTTTTAATACTGGTAATGTTGATGTATTAACACCACAAATTTCTACTTTATACTTTGCCATAAGCCACCTCCAGAAGTAATGGTAGTTTTACCCCTAGAGAATTTTTTTATGCTTTAATTAAATGGAAATATAAGGTAGAATGTTTAATAGTGAGGTTAAAACTATGAATATTAGACAAGCAAAAGAAGCAGATTGTAAAGAAATCGGCAATTTAATAAAATTGATGGCTGAATATGAAAAAATGACCGATGAGGTCATTTGGGATGAAAAAACATTATACAATGAACTCTTTGTCGAAAAAAATGCTCATGTATTGATTGGTGAAATCGATGATAAAATCATTGGTTTTGCGTTATACTTCTTCAATTTTTCAACTTTTATTGGTAGAAAAGGTTTATATTTAGAAGATCTCTTCGTAAAAGAAGAATATCGCAAATCAGGTTATGGTAAACAATTCTTCAAAGAATTAGCTACGATCGCAAAAGAAAAAAATTGTGGCAGAATGGAGTGGGTATGCCTGAACTGGAATCAGCCCTCTATTGATTTTTATACAAAAAAATTAAATGCAACCCCAATGAGTGAATGGACAGTTTATCGCTTAACTGAAGATCAATTTGATGATGTTGTAGAAAGTTGTATCTAATTTTCATTAAAACAGATAAATCTTTAACTGAGATTTATCTGTTTTTTGAATTATTTTTTTAAACAGCCTAGTGGTACAACAAGAACTCCATCTTCTCTTTTATAAGCTAATCTTCCACCATAAAGAACCATTAAAAATGCAGGTTTTCCTCTTTTCTCTGTATTCACTTTGCTTTCGAATTTTAGCAAGCTTTCAGCTGCTTTTTCTACTGCATCAGTTCCAAGCTTAATTTCAATTGCTGCCCAACGATCATCTGGTAAATTGATTATTGCATCCACTTCCAAATTATTGGCATCTCGATAATGATATACCTTTCCACCCAAGGAATTTGCATAAATTGATAGATCATGAATACATAAAGACTCAAATAAAAATCCAAAAGAATTTAAATCATTCATTAATTTTTTTGACGTTATTCCCAAAGTAGCACAGGCAATACCCGTATCAGCCAATTCTTTTTTATAAGCGGTTCGTATGGCAGTTTTGCTTCTTAATTGTGTACTCCACGCTTCTATATTTTCGATAATAAATAACTTCTGCAAAGTATTGACATAATCGGAAAATGTTTTATCATCAATTTTAATTCCTTCATTTTCCATATCCTCTTTAATCGTTTTATCTGTCACAGTTGTTGAAATGTTTCGAGCATATGATTTTAAAATTGCCAACATTTTTTTGGGATCCCTTTTAACTCCGTCAATTTTTATGATATCTTCATTAATCAATAAATCTAAGTATCCTCGATTTGCCAAAATAAAATCTTCTTCATCATAATTCAAATAATCTGGAAATCCACCTCTTACAATTATTTGTGCTATTTTCTCAATCCCTAATTTAGATTCACCTTTAACCAAATCGTTTCCATTAAATACTTCTTCTAAACTCACTTCTCCACTTGACTCTTTTGTTTCATAAAGGGACATTGTTTTCATCTTTACTTTATTTATTCTACCTGTTCCAGAGTGTTTTGTAATCCCTTCTTTAGGTGCACTTGATCCAGTTAATAAATAATTCCCTTTTTCTCCACTATTATCAACATCGCTTCTGATCATATCCCACACTTCTGGTACTTCTTGCCATTCATCAAAAAGTATGGGTTTCTCCTTAGAAAAATAATAATCCGGATCTGTTTTAACATAAGTTGCATAAGCCTTGCCCATTCTTGGGTCTTGAAATTCAATAATTGTCTTAGATAGCATTTTACATGTTGTGCTTTTACCACAATATTTCATTCCTTCTACTAAAACCGCACCTGATACACGTTGATTTTTTTTAATTTCTTCTTCAACTATTCTATATAAATATTCTTTCACTTATATCACCTCATTAATATTATAACCTAAAATAAAAGGTTAAACAACTTTATTCCGTGTTTTGAGGCATATTCATTCCGTATTTTGAGGATGTTTTATTCCCTGTTTTGAAGCACATTCATTCCGTGTTTTGTGGATTTAAAATGATGTAATAATTTCTTCGTTTAGTTCTTCACAGATTTTTACGACAAGATCAACTGCAGAATTAAAATCATCTAAGCTACAAAAACCATAATTACTATGGATGTAACGTACTGGAATCCCTACTACGATGCTTGGAATATCCTGAACGTGGATATTACCGCCATTATTGCCTCCTCCTTGACGAACACTTTCCTGACAAGGTATTTTATACTTTTCAGCTAAATCAAGCGCAAATCGTTGGAAACGCGGATTTGTGATCATCGAACGATCAAAATGACGTAGCATTGGCCCTTTATGCATTGCAGTTTGAATCATATAAGGCTCCATGAAAGTATCGTCTGCAGGACATCCTTCAAAACAAATTGCGATTTGTGGTTGTAATGCTTTGACGTTGGCATTCACACCACGATCCCCAACTTCTTCCTGTGCTGAAAAAGAGGCACATACATCTACATTTAATTTCTTTTCTTCAAGTCTTCTCATAACTTCAATCATAGCGGCTACACCAATTCGACAATCAAATGCTTTTCCTAAGAAAAGTTCTTTTTCTGCATCATATTCACAAGTAACCGCAGGTACAACAGGAGCTGCCATACGGATCTTAAACTTTTCTTTTGTCTCAACATCACTACAACTACCACAATCAAGCACCATATTTGCGATGTCTAACTGAGACCCATTCTTTTCAGCATCACTCATGAAGTGAACTGGCTTTTGGGCAATGATCGCATGAACAAGGTTTCCATCACTATTTTTGATTGCCATTTTCGATGTTGGAAAGCTGCTTGCACTCCAACCACCAAGGGGTAGAAATCTCATAGTCCCGTTTGGTTTGATGGCTTGTACGATTAACCCAACCTCATCCAAATGAGCATCCAACATAACTTTTACTTTACCTGAATTTGAATTAAGTTCACATCTTACATTACGAAGAGTATCTTCGGTAAGATTTTTAAAATTTTTCATTTCTTCTTTTACTAAATTTGCGATTTCATCTTCAAAACCACTAGGTCCAAATGCATTTGAACAATCTTGAATCAGTTGTATTTTATCTCTCATAGTTTTATCCTCTTATTAAATTTAACACTTTTTATTTCAAAAAAACAGTCCGAAGACTGTTTAATCTAGAAAAATAATAACCAAGCAATACCCATAATTATCGCAAACACAATTAAGGCAAACGGTAATATTGTAGTTAATGCTGCGATGATCAAAGCTAATGTATCCCCTTTTTCAAACTCAACTGTTTTTTTGAGTTCATTAAATTCGTCGTCAAGTCTTTGACGTTCGTCTCGATCAGGGAAACCTTTAAACTTATTCTTCATCTTTAGATACTGAAGCTACATCATTGAATAAATGACAAGCTACAAAGTGACCAGGTTCGATTTCTTTCCAAACTGGAACTTCTTGTTTACAGATATCCATGCATTTTTCACAACGAGTATGGAATTTACATCCTTTTGGAGGATTAACAGGACTTGGTACATCTCCTTCAAGTGCTTTGATCATTCCACGTTCACTAATTTCAGTAGATGGGATCGCGGATAATAAAGCTTTTGTATATGGATGTGCAGTATTTTCGAAAATCATATCTGTTGGTGATAACTCAACTAGATTTCCAAGATACATAACCCCAATACGATCAGAAATATATCGAACAACTCCCAAGTCATGAGAGATGAACATATAAGTAAATCCTTCTTCTTCACGAAGATCTTTCAACAAGTTGATGATTTGACTTTGAATTGAAACGTCAAGAGCACTAACTGCTTCATCACATACAACGAATTTAGGTTTTAGTGCTAATGCACGAGCGATCCCTACACGTTGTCTTTGACCACCTGAAAATTCATGAGGATAACGATGAATCATATAACCTTGAAGACCACATTTATCCATGATTTCAAGAATGTAATCAGTTAATTTTTGTGTTCCTTCTTTATAATGTCCATGAGTAACTAATGCTTCACCAATAAGCTGACCAATAGTCATACGAGGATTTAAAGATGAATAAGGGTCCTGGAAGATAATTTGCAAGTCAGTACGTAATGGTCTCATTTCACTTTCACTCAAACGAGCAAGATCGATCCCACTATCACGACGTTTATCATATTGCGCATATTTGTAGTGAGTACTCAATTGTTCTCTCATATTATCAATTACAGCACCAATTTTATCTAATTCAGCCTGTTTCTTATCGATATCAGATTGCATTGAAGCAACTTTACCTTCTGATTTACTTGCTTTAGAAGTTTCATTGTTTGCACGATAAGCTTCTAATGCTAACTGTTCTAAGTTAAGTTTGCGTTCCGCATGGATAATATCACCTTTAACTTTATACCAAGCTTCCATTTGTTTAGAAACTTCATCTAAATTTTCATGCAATACTAAACCACCAAAAATTTTGATCGTTGTATCAAAGTATTCATCGATCTTAGCATCATATTTATCAAATTCTTTTTGAAGTTTTGCCTTTTCTTTTTCATCTTTGCATTCAGCAAGTTGTGCTTTATATTTACGACGTGCTTCACGATTAGCTTCTAATTCATTGACATCTTTCTTTAAGTTTTTGATTGTTTTAAATACATATTTTGGTGCAAGATCTTCTAAACTACGTCCATAATAGAAAGTAGCTCCTCCTGTTTGAGAGTAGAGTTGTAATAAAACACGACCAAGTGTCGATTTACCACACCCTGATTCTCCAACGATACCGATTGTTTCCCCAGGATAAATATCAAGAGTTACTCCATCATTAGCCTTTACAAACTGAGCTTCTTGTTGGAAAACACTAGCTTTTTTAACAGGGAAATATTTTTTCAAATTCTTTACACGAATTAATGGTTCTTGTTTAGCCATTTGATCTTCCCCCTTTCACTGGATAGAAACAACGGACAGTTTGTCCTGGTTCTACTTCTATTAGTTCTGGATGTTCTTCTCTACATTTATCTGTTGCATACTTACAACGAGGTGCAAATTTACATCCTTTTGGTAATGCTAACGGATGAGGTACAGCACCTGGAATTGGATCCAAACGTGTTCCATCACTTACGCTAGTTACACGAGGAATTGAATGCAATAGTCCTTCTGTATAAGGATGACTGTATTTACCAGGTCCAAAAATAGTATCAACATCAGCATATTCAACAACTTCACCACAATACATAACCGCAACATCATCAGCCATTTGGTTGATAACACCTAAGTCATGAGTAATGAACAAAATTGCAGTATTTTTTTCATTTTTCAAATCATTCATTAATTTTAAGATCTGTGCTTGAATCGTAACATCTAGAGCCGTTGTAGGTTCATCTGCAATCAATAAGTCTGGACGGCAAGCAAGAGCCATAGCGATCATAACACGTTGTCTCATCCCACCTGATAATTCATGAGGGTAACTGTCAACGATTTTATCAGGGCGAGGAATCTTAACATCATTCAATAATTCGATTGATTTAGCACGAGCATCTCTTTTACTGATTCCTTGGTGAAGGATCAAAGTTTCTGCAATTTGTTCACCAATACGGAATACTGGATTAAGTGATGTCATTGGTTCCTGGAAGATAATTGAGATATTATTCCCACGAACTTCCATCATTCTTTCTTCAGAGGCAGTTACTAAATTTTCACCATCAAACAAGATTTCACCTGAATCAATTTCACCTGGATGTTCAAGCAGGCGTAAAATACTCATCGCAGATACTGATTTACCAGAGCCTGATTCTCCTACGATTCCTAGCGTTTTACCACGACGTACAGCATAGTCAACACCATTAACGGCTTTAACAACACCTTTTTCAGTATGGAAAAAGGTATGCAAGTCTTTAACTTCTAAAATATAATCACTCATTATGCCACCACCTTTTTCGCTTCGTTATTGTCTTTCTTTTTGAATAGACCTTTTTTTGAAGTTTTTTGTTCTCTAAATTTAACTTGTGCTTTAGGGTCAACTGCATCACGCAAACCTTCACCAATTAAGTTAACACTTAAAATTAGACAGAACAGTAAGATCCCTGGGAATAACCACAACCACCAGTATTGTTTCATAATGATTGAAGTATTGGCACGAGATAATAATCCTCCCCAAGTTGGAATTGGTTCAGTAACTGACAACCCCAAATAAGAAAGTGATGATTCAGTTAAGATAGCACCCGCAAATGCAGTTGTAGCATTAACGATTACATAAGCAATTACGTTTGGTACTAAGTGTTTAAAAATTTGAGCAGAAGGTTTGATTCCTAATGCTTTAGCTGCTAGCATGAATTCTTGTTCACGAAGTGACAAAATTTGTCCACGAACCATACGAGCTAGCCCTGTCCAGTTCAAAATACCAATGATAAACATAGTAATATATAATCTTTGAGATTGTGGATATTTCGCAAATACTACGGAAATTGTAACCGCAATTGGAATAAAAGGGAAACTTGAAATAATTTCAGTAACACGCATTAAGAAACTATCTACCCATTTACCATAGAACCCTGCAACTGATCCAACAACCAAACCAATAAATGTAGATACAAAAGTTGCGATAACCCCAACTTGTAATGAAATAAATCCACCTAATAATACACGTGGGAAATAATCACGACCTGATTTATCAGTTCCAAATAAATATTTTAAGCTAGGTGCATGATAACCATCTGCATGGTTCAAGGCAGCCAAATTGTACCCACTCAAATTGATATATGCCCATGTTGCTACAATTACAGTAACCATAAATAGAAACATGAACAAACCGAATACCGCAAGTTTATTTTGTTTAAAGCGGTGTATTAACAAACGAGTTGGAGAAATGACTTCTTCAACATTTGTATTTTTAACTTTTTTGTCTTTTTTACTCATTGTCACTACCTCCTACCTTTACTCGTGGATCAGCAAATGCATATGCAATATCAGCACATAAGTTAGATAACAAAGTTAAAGCTGCAAAGAATAACGTTACAGTAAGAATAATTTGTCTATCTCTTCCTTGATATGCCATATTCAATAATCTACCGATACCAGGCCAGTTAAAGATTACTTCAACGATAACTGAACCACCAAAGAAACTTGGTAAATAGAATCCAATAAGTGTAATGATCGGAATCAAAGCATTTCTAAAAGCATGGCGATAAATAACCACTTTATCTTTCAATCCTTTTGATTTCGCAGTGCGAATATAATCTTGTTTTAATACTTCTAACATTGCATTACGAACATAACGCAAAATTGAAGCAACTGAACCCAATGTTGATACTGCTACAGGAAGTACCATATGCTTCGCTGCATCAATAAATCGTGTTAGTTGAGTTGCATCTGCAGGTAATCCTGGATCCACCATTCCAGAGAATGGTAAAATTGGAAATATAATTACAAATACGAAAATCAACAACATTGCCATGAAGAATCCAGGCATAGAAATCCCAATTAGGGAGAACACGGTCCAGAAACTATCATAAGCGGAATAACGTCTAACGGCTGATTTAATCCCAACGATAATTGATATAGTAAATGCAAGTACGATCGAAAAAATATTAATTGAAATCGAGTTTTTCAAATAATAAGGCAGGATATCCGCAACATCTTTACGCATCGTTAATGAATAACCTAAGTTACCATGTATAAGCTCTTGTATCCAAGCAAAATAACGAATGATGAAAGGTCGATTTAATCCATATTGTTCACGCATTGCATTGATATCAAACTTTTTCGGTAGTTGTTCTGGGTTGACGTAAGACCATAGTGCTTCACCAGGCATGTGATCAACGATCCAAAATAGAACAAATGAAATCATTAAAACTACCGGGATCATTAACAACAATCTTTTAATGATATATTTTATCATTGGCATTGAATTATTAAACCACAAACTTATTCTCTCTTTTATACTCATAAAATATTACCCCTTTCAATGACAACAAATAGTCATTATTATTCCTAATAATGACTATTATGTCATCTTAAATTTGTCTTAGAACTTATCTATTGACTAAAGATTAGTTTGTAGCTGATCCGTAGTAAGCATCAAGCAATACTGCGAAGTCAACGTTTTGGCAATCAAATAAGATACCAGATTCTTTAACAGAATCAGCAGTTACTAGATTTAATGAATCTACCCATTCTTGAGAACCAGAAGCACTGTGTACTACAGCTTTGATTCCGTCTTTAACGTAGATACCATCATCACCCATTACCCATCCATCAGCTTCTAATACTTCACGAGCTTTAGCAGGATCTTTAGTATAATCAATTAAGTTAGCTTTGACCCATTCTTCTCCACCAACATCTGTTAACATCCATTGATTTAAAGAGTAAGGACCTTGAGTAGTTCCGCCGTATTCACCTAGGAAGTCAGCAACGAATGCTTCACGATCTAGAGCGAATGCTACAGCTTGACGGAATGATGTGTATTGAGCAGCACCTGTGTCAGTGTGGAAAGTCATATGACCGTAACCATGACGTAGGTAGTGGTTATAAGCTAAACCAGCAGCTTTAGCAGCGTTGATATTAGTAGCTTGAACTTGTCCAGCTAATAGATCAACTTCACCAGCGATTAATTGGTCAACTTCAGTTGCAGTTGGAACAACTTTAACTAATAAAGTTTTGATTGAAGGTTTAACGCCATAGATATTTCCTTCGAAATATGGGTTGATTTCTAGTTTTACATATTCATTTTGACGGAAGTCAGTGATCATGTAAGGACCAGTTCCCATAGGACTAGTTAATAAATTGTCTTTAACGTATTGAACGTCAACTACACCATCATTTAAGCATTGTTCAGCAGACATAATGTAATATGTGAATACTGAAGTACGGATAGTATAAGTTGGGTTTGGTGTAATGAATTTGATTGTGTAATCATCAATTACTTGAAGACCAGTCCAAGCAGCAGGATCACATGCACCAGCTTCACAAGAAGCTACATAAGCATCAAATCCTTCGATTTCAGCTGTTCCTTCTTGGTAAGTTTGAGCTCCACCAGAAGCGATGAAACTTGGATCTGCGAAATGATAGTAAGTGTAAGCTACGTCTTTTGTAGTTAATTCTGAACCATCAGAGAATTTGATTCCTTTTTTCAAATTGAATGTCCATTCAGTCATGTCATCAGTTACATCATAAGAGTCAACCATGTAGTTTTTAACAACTGCACCGTCGTGATCTCCAGTTACAAGTCCAGCAAATCCATAAACTAATTTACGGATGTTGTTGTCGTAACTTGAGTTACCCCAACCTTGAATAAATTCATTGTTGAAAGAAGTATTACCTACAGAGAATGTATCCATACCTGTAGCTTCAACGATTGCATCTGGCCATTGCCATAATGGAGTTGTATTGAAGTTTTGTAATTTTGCATTATACAAATCATGGTAATCATTTGCATAAATTGGAAGAACTGGAAGTTCTTTGTTCATTAGCTTAATCCAATCAAGGAAAGCTTCTTGATAAACATCTTTTTCTGATACTGGGTTAGCATATTTCATCTTTTCAAGTAATGCATCATTTTCTGCATTAACGAAACGTGATGAAGATGAAGAAACTCCTGTGCCGTATTCTAATACGTTGCTTGAATGCCAGTTAGCATAACCGTCAAACTCAAGAGTTAATGATGTTGCCAATGTGAATGCATTATAAGTTCTTCCTTGGTCTACTTCTGCCCCACCGTTATCAACTGGTGTTTTAGGACCGCAAGCAGCTAAAGAAAGGACTAATAATGATGCAATTAGCGTTAAACCTAATTTTTTCATAATTCTTTTCCCTCCGTTTTAAACATTTTTCAATGTTTATTGTCATTATATAGATTTAATTCATTTGAGTCAAGCAAATTTTCACAAAAAGTTCAGAAAGTTTCATAATATTTACATTTTTCTGAAAACTTTTTCAGTAAGCGTTACCAATTAGATATTTTTACATCATTTTAACCAAAACACACAAAAGAGGCTTTCGCCTCTTTTGAAATTTATCTCATGTAATAAGGTTTTACAAATGCAGGAAGTCCATCTTTCATAATTAAAGTAGGTTCTCCAACAATAAGTGGTCTTAAGTAGTTGTAAGCTTCTTCACTGATTCCAGTATAGTTTGGAAGCATCCATTCAGTTGGGAATCCTTTTACAAAGTTCGCAACTTGGTTTGCATCAATTGCGAAGAACTCAACATCATAGTTTTCAGTATCTCTGCGTTTAACACCAACCATTTTACCAGTAAATGCTTTATCTGCAGATCTCATATGGGCAGACATTCCAAGTTTAAAGCTTTCATCAACGTCAACTAAACTTTGTTCTGTAGCATGACATCTTTGTGCAGTTGATAAATCCTGTACTTTACAACGTGGTGCGATATCAGCACTTAAGATCATGTCTTTGATCGCATTTCCAGCTCCACCAAGAACTGCATGTCCAAAACCATCATTCTTAGCTTCACCAGCTGCTAAATATGTACCATCAGCATAACGTACACCTTCAGATACTACTACATAACATTTGTTCTTTTCATCCATGCAACGTTTTACTTCTTTTAAGAATACTTCTTTATTAAATGGAACTTCTGGAAGAACTACTAGATCAACGATTCCACTTAAACATGCAGAAGCAGCTAACCATCCAGCATCACGTCCCATTGTTTCAAGAACGAATACTTCAGAACGAGTATAAACATTCACATCTAGCCAAGTTTGTAAAGCAGTAGTTGCAATGAATTTTGCAGCTGATGCAAAACCTGGGCAATGATCAGTATGACGTAAATCATTATCAACTGTTTTAGGGCATCCTACGAAACGACGTCCAGTGATTCCTTTTGCAGCAACATATTCACTTAATGCAGCAACTGTATCCATTGAATCATTTCCACCTGTGTAGAATAATGTTTCAATATCATATTTTTCCATTACTGCGATGATTTTTTCAAAATCTGCAACATTTTCTCTTTTTAATTTATAACGACAAGAACCTAATGCACTAGATGGAGTTTGACGTAAAATACGGTTTTCTTCTTCACTCATGTTAGTTAAATCAAAGAAACGTTCTTGAAGAATCCCTTCAATTCCATTTAATCCGCCATATACTTTATCATAGATTTGATTCATTTGATTGGCCTTTACAACACCTGCTACTGTAGCATTGATAACTGATGAAGGTCCACCTGATTGTGCAACTAAACAATTTGACATTTAATTTTGTCCTCCTAATTTATTAATCGACATTATTATACATGAAAATTTACCAGAATTAAAGACTCTACTGCATCATCTCTTCCCATAATGTCATTAATTTCTCTAATTCATTCACTTCATCATCAATCATTTGATCCAACTCATTCATTTTATTGAAATCATGATAATATTCAGGTTCAAAGCGAAGTGCTCTAAGTTCTTCTAGTTTTAGTTCCTGAGCTTCAATTTTCGCTTCAACTTTTTTGATTTCAGTTGGATTGATTCTTTTGATCACCTTTGGCTTTTCAACTTCTTTTTGAATAACTTTCTTTTCAATTATTTCTTCTTGACCTGTTTCAAATTGTGCATAACCATAAGGATAGTAATTCACTTGTCCATTTTTGATCTCCAATATTGATGTTGCCATCTTTTGAATGAAATAACGGTCATGCGATACAAAAAGCAAGGTTCCATCATAATCCATCAGTGAATCTTCAAGTGCTTCTTTTCCTACAATATCTAAATGGTTAGTAGGTTCATCTAAGATAAGGAAGTTAGCATTCTTTAACATTAGCTTTGCTAAGCTTAATCTTACCTTTTCACCGCCTGATAAAATATTGACTGTTTTAAATACATCATCGCTTGAAAACAGAAAAGAACCTAAGATCGTTCTAACTTCAGTATGTTCCATTTCTGGATACTCATTCCATAATTCTTCAAGCACATTTCGGTTTGTCGTGAAATCAGCGAGTTGTTGATCAAAGTATCCCGCTTCAATCTGATGTCCTAGTTGAAAATCACCAGCTAACCGAGGAACCTGATTCATAATCGTTTTTACTAAGGTTGACTTTCCTTCACCATTACCGCCTAGAATCGCAATACGATCACCATGATGTATCGTTAAATTGACAGTCGCCAAAGGACGATCATAACCAATGACTAAATTATCAATTTCAAGCACCGTTTTCCCACCTTTTTTACCGCTGTGAAACCGTGCTTTAAATGTTTTTGTATCATCTTTGGTTGGTGAATCGATTTTTTCCATTCGATCAAGATACTTGATTTTACTCTGGGCAAAAGCTGCTTTGTTTTTCTTATATCGAAATTTTTCAATCAATGCACTGATCCGTTCGATTTCTTCCTGTTGGCGTTTATAAAGTCTTTCCTGTAAATCTTTATTTTCTTGTTTCTGTTTTAAAAACGAAGTGTAATTTCCAACATAACGAGTACATAATCCATATTCTAGTTCATATACAACATTTGCGATATTATCGATGAATGTTCTGTCATGGGAAACTAACACTACTGCCTTGGGGTATCGTTTGATGTATCCTTCTAGCCATTTGATCGTATCTAGATCCAAATGATTGGTCGGTTCATCCAACAATAAAATATCGGGTTTACTCAATAGTAATTTTGCAAAAGCAAGCCTGGTTTTTTGTCCACCTGAAAATGAATTGATTGAACGATTTAAATCATCTTCTCCAAATCCAAATTTACTGAATACCGTATTCATTTCGGATTGATAAGTATAACCCCCTAAAGACTCAAAATTTTGTTGAATCTGTGCATATTTATCTAACATACTCTCACTTGAATCTGTCTGCAATTTTTCCGCACAATCTTCCAATTGTCTTTGAACTTCAAATAAGTGTTCAAACACTCCCATACAATCTTCTTTTACTGTTTTCTCTTCACTAGTAAATACGCTTTGGGCAAGATAGCCAATCGATAAACCATTTAATTTATGGATCGACCCACTACTTAATTCAACTTCACCCATCATTACCTTTAATAAGGTTGACTTCCCACTTCCATTGCGTCCTACTAATGCTATTTTTTCTGTATCTCTTACTTCAAACTGCACATTTTCAAAAACTGTTTGTGCACCATAAGAGACAGTCGCTTTATTTAATTGATAATTCATCTTATTTTGCCTCTTTTATTCTTAAATATCGAGCAACCCCATCCGCAGTACTTTGGGCAATATTTTCTATTTCTGCATCCCATACTTCAATATCGGCAAGATTGCTTAAGTAAATATACTCTATAATGATCGCTTGCATTCCAAATCGATTGTCAAACGCAAAAGATCCATTTTCTGAGTTTGCTTTGTCCGAAAAAGTCGCTGCAGCTAACGCTTTTCCACCAGCTTCACGAATCATCATTCTTCCATCGAGTCCATTGAGTCTTCCCCCAGCGACAACTCCTGGGATTTTACCTACTCCACTTGTTACTAGACTTGTGTTTTGAACAATATTGGATAATACAATATTCGCAAAACGATTCGATGAAAAGGATGAATACACAACCTGCGTTCCTCGAACACTCGTATTTGTTGCACGCAACATCTGTAAATCCAAATAATATTTCGCTTTGACCCCATATCCTTTATGAAGTCTACCTTCTAAACCATAACTATTCACAATATCACTATCACTGTTTCGTGTTATGATCACCTTCAAACCATAACTCTCTAATTTCTCTTTCAACAAAACGGCAATACGATACGTTTCATCTGCCTCTATATGATCATTAAGCTGGATCCCTTTTTCCAGATAGCCACTATCATGAGAAAAATGACCCGGATCAATAACCACATCATAAATATTAGTTGGAGCCTTTTCCTCCTCAACCTTGATTAATAGGAATTGTTCAGTTAAATAATCCGTTGTATCCTCTTCATTATTAAACATTGATTGATCCGCAAGTAATGTAACTTTATGATTCATACCATTTCGAGTAACAGTATAAAATTCTTCTTTAATTAGATCAGTAGCTACAAGTCTTGATGTTTTAGTATCCTGCAATAAATAGGCAGAGTAAAAACCTTCTTCTAAGTCTTCTAATGGAATTTGCGAATCAACATTCTTTTCTAGAATATACATTTTTTCTTCTTGGGTACAAATATTTTTAAGAATGATTGTTTTTCCAACTAAAAAATCTTTCTGATCAATCTTATAGGGTTCAGAAAATAAATTTAATGTTTCACCATAAAACAAATAATCGCTGACTTGGATCGTTTGTTCAGTTGTCGCTTCTTTTTCTAATATTGTACGAGTCGCTGCATCATTAACACCGCAGATACCATAAACATTGACTTTTTCTTTTCTTTCATATTTGAGTAAAAAATCAAGTCCTGTAAAAGCTAGTACTACAGCTAAAAAGACCAGTAGGACCCATTGCCACTGAATCTTATTTTTCTTTGGTACATAGCTTTTTGAATTTAAACTCATGAGTACTCCTTATAATTGAATATCAACAATGTGTTTAGGTTTTTGTGCCTCTATTGGCGGAGGTGTCATATAACTTGGTGCAATCGCTGTGCATAAATATTCATGGGAATGATGAGCGATCGGTAACATTAAATCTTCGAACTTTACTCTTTGAGTAGGATACAAATCCTCTTTCAAAAAAATAAATGGTTTGAATGGACTTTTAAAAGTCCATGTCAAATCAAATCCGATATATTTAGAACCTGCGCAAATTTTACCATAAGTGCGTGCGTTCCACATGAATAACTTTTTTAATAAATAAGGATTGATTCCAATATTATCGATTAAAATTAAAATTGGCATCAATATTTGATTAGCGATCCGAAAAGGTAAATCAATAAACTTGTTTGTTGTACAGGCATCATAAACAAAGACATCAATAAAAATACCATCACTGTCCTTACAACGATTTTTTAATAGTGTGTTCACTTCTTCTAGGTAGGTTCCTTTTTTGCGTATTTTCATACCAGGTATTAAAACATTATATTCTTTGTGAGTATCGAAACATTGAAAACAATATCCCTCTGGTAGATCAGTTTTCAAAACTTCAATAAATTTTTTGTAGTCTGTCAACATCATCCCAATATCCAGATCATCGTCCCATGGTATAAAACCACCATGGCGCACTGCACCAAGAGCCGATCCTCCATTTAAGAAATAAGGAATATCATTTTTTACACAAATATCATCAATGACTTTTACCATTTCTAAAAGAACTTTATGTACATCATGAACATAAATATTACCATTCTCTGTTTCTTTTAATAAATATTCCATTTCAATCACCTACCGTTCTATTATAAAGGAACCATTACTATTTCTCAAATATTTTTATTTGTTGACATGACTCCCACTAATGCATGCGGTAAATATGCTTCTTCTAAATAAGTTATTTCTTCATTTGTTAATTCTATTTCAGTACTGGACACGATATCAGATAATTGTGAAATACTGGTTGCCCCAACGATCGGAACACTTCCTTTTGCAAGTAGCCAACCAAGAGCTATCTGAGTGCGGGTCCATTGATGTTTGTCGGCAATTTCTTTGACTCGATTAACGATTATTGAATCTTGTTTAGCTGTTTGATCATATTTGTTTGCTGCATAGGTATCTTCCAACAGTCTTTTAGTCTGTTCACTTTTATCTTTAACTAATCTTCCAGATGCTAAAGAACTATAGGAAGTGTAGGCAATATTTTCTTCTTTACAACATGGTATCATTTCTTTTTCTTCTTCTCTGAACAACAAATTATAATGGCCCTGCATACTCACAAATTGGGCCCATCCTTTTGATTTCGCAAGATTATTTGCTTTAATAAGTTGCCAAGCAAAACAATTTGAAATACCGATAGCCCTAGTTTTACCGAGTAACACTAGTTCATTAAAAGCTTCCATAACTTCTTCAAGATCAGAATTATAATCCCACATATGAAGAATATACAAATCAACATAATCAACACCAAGATTTTTTAAACTTTGATCAATATTTTTAAAGAGATGTTCTTTAATGGTAATTCCACTATTAACATCTTCTAAACTTCTTCCTGGTGTTTTTGTAGCGATGACAACCTTTTCTCTTTGGGTAAGTTTTTTTAAGGCACGTCCCAAATACAGTTCACTTGTTCCATTTTGATAGCTAATTGCTGTATCAAAAAAATTGATCCCAATCTCCAATGCTTTTTGAATGATTTCAGTTGTTTTGTCCTCATCCAGTACCCACGAGTGCATCCCTTGATTAGGGTCACCAAAACTCATGCATCCTAGACAAAGCTCGGATACCATTAAATCTGATTTTCCAAGTTTTTTATATCTCATAACTTATTCCTCATACTCCATTATAAAGCATTTTTAATAAGAAAAGGACATTAACTAGTAACATCCTTAATTTTGTTTTTGATTTTGATGATGTTTTGTTTCAAATCATCATCACCCTTTATTTTTAATACTGTGCACGGTACTATCTTAATCCAATCTACATGACCTTTTAAACAACGCATAGGAGGATAACTTGAGTCATATTGTCTAGCCCACTCGAGAAATTCAATATGTTTCTGTACCATATCACCATGTACGATACGATCACCATATTTTGATAACTCTCGTTTTCGAAGTCTTTTGATTCGAATATCAGATGGAGTATAGACAAACACCGCTAGATCAAGTAAGGGAAGAAAAGGTTCTTCCCAGCCAAGCATATCTCCTGACAGCACAAATTGATCGCAACTATCTATTTTAGACATCAAATTCTCGATTCTCTCTTCTTTACTATTTGAACTGGTATAAGGAATTTCAGTTTCCCCTTTCCAATAAATATCATCCAAATCGATATGAGTTGCATTCAATTCTTTCGCTAATTGTTTACCAATCGTAGTCGTACCAGAACCAGAAGCTCCAAATACAAGTATCCCAGTTGACATTAGAAATCTAAGTTACGTGGAGTTCTCGCAAACGGAATGACATCACGAATATTTTGCATTCCTGTAATATACATTAAGAAACGTTCAAATCCAAGCCCAAACCCTGCATGTTTTACACCACCAAAGCGACGTAGATCCAAATACCATTCAATTACATCACGATCAATATTGAAATCAGTAATTTTCTTCTCTAAAATATCAAGACGTTCTTCACGTTGAGAAGCTCCTACTAATTCCCCAATACTAGGAACTAAAAGATCTGTTGCGGCAACTGTTTTTCCATCGTCATTATCGCGCATATAGAATGCTTTGATATCACGTGGATAATCAGTTAAGAAGACAGGCCCATTCACAATTTTCTCACAAATATATCGTTCATGTTCAGATTGTAAATCAGCTCCCCATTCAACAGGATATTCAAATTTCACATCAGCTTTTTTCAAGATTTCGACAGCTTCAGTATAAGTCATTTTTCTAAATTCAGAGTTTTTTACAGCAGTTAAACGTTCAAGTAATGTTTTATCAATCATTTCATTGAAGAATTTCATTTCTTCAGGACAGTTTTCCATTACATACTCAATTAAGAATTTAACCATATCTTCAATTAGATCCATATCATCATCCAAATCCGCAAAAGCGATTTCTGGTTCGATCATCCAAAATTCGTTAGCGTGTCTAGTTGTATTAGATCTTTCTGATCTAAAAGTTGGTCCAAATGTATAGATATCTCTAAATGCTAGCGCAAATGCTTCACCATGGAGTTGACCAGAACCAGTCAAGAAAGCTTCCTTACCAAACAAATCTTCTTCAAAATCAACTTTCCCATCTTTAACTGGTGTTTTGTTGAAATCTAAAGCTGATACTTTAAACATTTGGTTTGATCCTTCACAATCTGAGCATGTGATCAATGGTGTAGTAACATACACAAATCCTTGAGATTGAAAAAACTCATGAATAGCCATCGCTAAAACTGAACGTACTCTAAATACAGCACTGAATGTATTTGTACGAGGTCTTAAGTGACTGATATCTCGTAAATATTCAAAACTATGTCTTTTCTTTTGAAGCGGATAATCACTGTCACAAGCTCCTTCTAACACAACCTCAGTCACTTCGATCTCATATGGTTGCTTATTGTCAGGAGTATGTTTAAATATACCTGTTACAGTAAGGGCAGTTCCAGTCAAATATTTAGTAACTTCATCATAGTTTTCTAATTTTGAAGTATATACAAGCTGTGCACTCTTAAAATAAGTCCCATCATTGAGTTCAATAAATCCTACTGATCCATTGTCACGATTTGTTCTTACCCATCCTTGGACCTGCACATATTCAAGTTGATCCATTTCTAATTTGGTGCCAGATTGAACTAGCTCGTAGCATTCGCGAATCGTCATAAATGTTAACATAATTTTTCCTCCTATAAATAAAAAACGTCCCTTAATAAAGGAACGATGTTTTCGTGGTGCCATCCTATTTCATGCAATAAATTGCATCTTTAGTTCCGTAACGGGGAAATTCGGAGCTACTTTGCATAGCTCAACTCCAGAAGTGTTTCACATCTTCAGTCCAGTATTTGGCTTCCACTATCCCAAACTCGCTAAACCTTCTTTGAAGTGCAGTCTTCTTTCAACGTTATTTTTTTATTGAATTAGTCTCAAAGACTAATTCTTGTATCATACTCACGACATCAACAGGTCGAACTGAAACATTTTTCGGTACTTGGAAATGTTCATGAGTAAAATCTACTAAACCTATAATACCACATTCTATGAGTTTATCTACAGTTTCTTGTACATTTTGTGAAATACATAAAATCGCAATACGACATCCTGCAGGCATTTTTTCCTGTAATTGTTCTAAAGGATATACTGGAATCGGTGTTTTCCCAACTTTTTCAGGATATAAGTCGAACCCACATACAACTTCACCGACAACATAATTCCATCGATTATAATTCATCAATGCTTTTCCTAAATTCCCAGACCCAACAATAATGATTTTTTCATCAAAACTCATACCTAACTCTTCACTGAAGATTTCAATCAAGCGTTGTACATCATAACCATATCCTTGTTTTCCAAGAGATCCTAAAAAAGAAAAGTCACGGCGGATCGTAGTAGATTCAATGTCAACGTATTCAGACAATTCTTTTGACATCACTCGAGTTACACCTTTTGAGTATAGCTTACGCAATGCTTTCAAATAAACTGGATAGCGTTGTAATGTTGCCTTTGGTACTAATTGTTTATTGTTCATTTTTTAATCACCTGTGTGCATTATATCACATTTTTTTCTTTTGTGAAACATTTAATTAATTTCACTATACCAAATCTTTAGAAGGTGTTGCGCCAATACTAAGATCGGCAAATGGAACATGATCATATGCAACATGCCCTGCTGCACCTATCATAGCTGCATTATCTGTACAGCACCAAAGTGGTGGCAATGTAAGTTTAATATCTTCAATATTTTCAAATTTTTCGCTTAATTTTTCACGTATACGACTGTTTGCCGCTACACCACCCGCAAGCACAAATTGCTTTACGTCATAATTACTAATTGCCAACATTGATTTACTGATTAGATCATTCAATGCAGTTTCTTGAAAGGCATAGGCTAAATCTGCATCAATAATCTCACGTCCGTTTCTTTTTTCTCTGTCGATCAGTTGAAGCACCGCTGACTTTAATCCGCTAAATGAAAAATTGTAAACCCCATCCGCTTTGCATGTGGGTAACTTATAATTCGCTTTTCCTTGTTTTGCGAGTTTATCAATAACTGGTCCACCTGGATATCCTAAGCCTAAAACTCTCGCTACTTTATCATAGGCTTCCCCAATCGCATCATCTTGAGTTGATCCCAAGATATCAAAAGACCATTCATCTTTCATATAAACTAACTCACTATGGCCTCCAGACACAACTAGAGCCAAGAGTGGAAATTGCATATCATCGATAAAGGCATTAGCATAAATGTGCCCTGCAATATGATGCAAAGGTAAAAGCGGTTTATTATACATCCAGGCAAGAGTTTTCGCCGCCATTACGCCGACATGAAGTGATCCAATAAGACCTGGTCCTTGTGTCATTGCAATCGCATCGATATCATCCATTGTTAAATTACTTTTAATTATTGCTTCTTCTATTACCAAGGAAATATTTTCCACATGGATTCTTGAGGCAACTTCAGGAATAACTCCGCCAAAAGAAGTATGTATATTAATTTGAGTAGATACTACATTTGAAAGTATTTCTTTTCCATTTTTAACGACAGCACAAGCAGTTTCATCACAACTACTTTCAATTGCCAATATAATTCGATCAGCCACTATAGTAACCCTCCTATCGCCTTCATCATAAAATAAGCATCTTCATGATTATCTTCATAATAATTTTCTCTAATATTTATAATTTCAAAACCGTATTTTTTATACAAAGCAATCGCAGCATCATTGCTTATACGAACTTCTAATGAAATCGTTTCACATCCTGCTTGTATTGATTCATTTATAATTAGCTCCATCAACTTAGAAGCTATCTTTTTTCTTTGATGAGTTTTTTTAATTCCAATATTTGTGATTTGAGCTTGATCAAAGATATTCCAAAAACCACAGAATCCTACTACTTTATCTTCCTCGATCCATACATAATTATGAGAGAACTCATTTTCGTTCAATTCATACAAAAAAGCTTGTCTATTCCATGGACTTGTGAAAATATCTCTTTCTATTTCTAGCACTCCATCAAGGTGTGCTTCAGTCATAACTTCAATCATTTTTTCACCATATATTCTTGATTATCTTTTAAATATTCCGGTACACAGGTATGAACATTTTCTTCTAATACCCAATTCTGTTTATGAAATAAAAATGACTTAGCATAATCTTGTCTTGATTCTTCTTTTCTAACAAGTGATGCATCACCCATAACACAACTAGAGTCGGTGATCTTTTCTTTGATCACATCTAAATCGATCGCAACAGGTCCTTCAACACACAATCCATTTCGATATTCACCAAAATAAGCACGGTGACTACGAGCATCCAATAAGACAACACAATCTTTTTGATCACATGCATAAAGATCCAAAGTATTCATTGTATACAAAGGAATATGATTGAATGTACATAAAATCTTAGCAACAGTCATTGCGATTCGAACCCCTGTATAACTACCAGGTCCTTTGGTGATACATACAGCCCCTAAATCTGTTGGTTTAAGATTTACACTTGCACATAACTTATCAAGTTGTTCAAGGATCGATTCTGATTGTTTCTTAAAACACTCTTCTTGATAAGAGGCAAGTACTTTATCATCTTCAATTAAAACTAAAGTCAAATAACGATGACTGGTATCCATACATAAAGTAATCATACTAACTCCTCCAACAATTTTTCATAAACTTCACCGCACGCTTCAAAAATAAATTCACGCTCTTCATCCTCACCATTATGAATGATGATATTCAAACACTCATCCGGTAATTCTCTTCTTATATATTCTGGCCATTCTACTATAGCTACACCATCACCATCGATCATTTCTTCAAAACCTAAATCTTGATTTAAACCTTCTAATCGATAGGCATCAAAATGATATAAAGGCAAACGACCTTGATAGATCTTTAAAATCGTAAAGGTCGGACTACTTACAGTTTTACTGATTCCAAGTCCTTTTGCGATTCCTTGAGTAAAAGTAGTCTTACCAGCCCCTAAATCACCAGTAAGGGTAATCACACTATTTTCAAAACATAAAGAACCTAGTTTTTCTCCAAGCACTTTAGTTTCTTCTCTATTTTTAATATTTACTATCTTTTTCATATAAACACCTCAACGCTAGGTAATTATAGCGCAAAACCAAATAAAAAAACAGTGTTTCACATAGAATGACACGGAAACACTGAATCTATAAATTTTATAAATCAGCTTTTTTCATCATAGAACTTTGAACAAGTACTAAAACAACACTGAGTACCCATATTAACAGGCCTATCACTTCATCAAGTGTTATTAGTGAATTCCACATTGACATAAGAAACCCTCTCTGAAATAAATAGCCAATTGCCTTAGTGCTCGCAATCCATAGAAGTACTATTGCGATAAATTCTGCCTGCATTGATAATCTTAAATTCGATATAAACCACGCCAAACGGATACTCGTAAATATAATCATAATACCTATAATGATCCAAAACAGACAATATTGTCCAAATGTAATATCAATTATATATCCTCGTAATACACTTGGATAAAATAAACTAAATTTATATTTAGTCGCCATCCATGCAAAGTATGCAAAAAATAATGATAATGCCAACCCTCCGCAAATAAACAATATTGATTTAAACTGTAGATTAATTATTTTCCTTCCTGTTTTAGAAGTGAATTGTAACTGTTGTATCTTTTGATGGCGATCTAATGGTACAAAACATACAATTAATCCAAAACATAGAAGCAATATCAAGTTAAGCACATGGGGAACATAATCCTCAAGTCCATAAATCAAATACCAATTAATAATAGATCTTGGCTCTGTAAGTTCTTGATCAAAACATCGAGCAATCAATTTTTCCGTTGCATAATTATTACAATGCATTTTTACACTTTCATAGTCTTTATAAATATACCCATTAATAAATTGATTATATGACTGTATCCACATTCCAATTTCATTTTCTCGATAAAGTAATCTGCTCATTTCATCATAAATAGGATCTACAGATAAATCACCGTTTATAGTTCTTAAATAATCTGAATGACTATACACTTCATATTGCGACCAATTTTCAATACCATTGTCATGAAAATAAGGTTCACTTTTGATATACTTATCTGCTTGATCAATATAAAGTTGAAGTCCATTTTCAAAATCAATTTTTTCATCTTCTTCTAATGTGATTCCATATTTCATTACCATATCAACCGCTATTTGATGGCTAAATGGATTTTGAACAAATCTGCTAAATTGTAAGTTTACAAAATAATATAAAGCAAATAAAATAGTAAGTCCTATAAGCATCCACCATTTTGGTATCTTCTTTATTTCATTCCATAATTTCATAATTAAATATCCTTCCGAAAAAGGTATCTTTGCTGAAGATAAAGAATTAAGTAAGACAATATCCAGAACACAAAGAGTGCTATAATTTCTGGTCTCATTATTGGCTTTCCAATCATTAATAAATTAATACTATATAATAAGTTGATTCCATGATTAAATACCATCCAGAATAAGAATACTAAGATAAAGCTTGTCTGAACTGAACACTCTATATTAGTTATAAAATATACAAATCGAATACAGATCATAATTACCATAATGCTTATTAAACTATGTATTAAACAAAATTGACCAAGTGTTAAATCATACCAGTAAAAAGATACAATACCAGTATTGATAAGATGGGTATATAATACATTTAAGTCATGATGATATGCGAACCACCAAAAACCTAACCCATATAGGAATAACCCAACTGCACCAACAAATAGCATAATTGCACGTCTTTGATTCTTTATAATGTGTCTACCTTTCTTAGTAGTATATTGCATCTGAAATATCTTTTGATGCCTATCAAGTGGTACTAGTCCCATTATCAGCATTGAACAACACAACGCAACCAACTTCACCAAATATGGTAAGTATCTAACAATTTCATCTAAGAGAATATCATTCATAATTGGCTTTGGATTTTTGGCTACAATATATGCACATTGATTTCTTGTTTCAGTACTTATTTCTTCAAAAAAATCACACCAGTTTTCATCTAATCGATCAATTTTATAAGCATAAAGAGCATCGTAATATTCTACAATATATATTCCAGACTTTTGAGCTTCTTGTTGAAGCCGATAATACTCAAGAAAACTCCAATTTTCTTTATTCCAGGAACCACTCATCGTTTCCAAGTATTGTTTTCCAGTAGTAATTCCTTTTTCCCGACAAGTCTTATTAGTCAAAACAAAGCGATCTGCTTTTTTAATAAATTCATCTTCTCTAGCGACAAACTCATTATATTCATCTTCATCTAAAAACTCACCGTACTCTTTTGCCATTTGCACAATCAATCCATGACCGTTATTTGTATGTCTTGCATTTGAGTCCATTGCCATAAAATAATATAAAACACTAAAAACAATTAAGCCCAGTATGATCCAAATTTTAAACAGCTTCTTTGCTTCATTCCAAAGTTTCATGTCCATTCCTCCTGATGATCAACTGTTAGAAAATAGTTCAATGTCTTCTTAACGATAAAGTAAAGAACTATTGACCAGACAATCAATACTACTGTTTCCAACATTGGTAAATATATCATGCTTACTGCACCAGTAAACCATGCTCCTATAAGCATGACCATAAAGATTGGTTGACCGATTACTACAAACATCAACCAGTTTCCAGTTCCAATAGCATAAGGCAAGTATAGCCCCAATGCTGTGATAAGCAACACTCCCATTAATAATGGCAAAGTTTTATGAAACACATTGCAGATACTGGATACAAATAAGCTATACCAAGTGGTAATGATTAGCATAAACACTAGTGTGGCGATAAAGTATCCTAACACATTGAAATCGATCCATGTCACAAATGGCCAGGTAGGAATACCTGGTATGATATTAAAAACTGAACTAATGTTACTGAAAGAAAATTTGAAATAATCAAAACGCATTATAAAGAAAACTGTTGTAAAGAATAAAATCAATACTCCTGCAATAAGTTGAGATATCACTGCTACCCTTTGTTTCATTTTAAAATGTGTACGTCCAGAAACACTGGTAATCATAAAAGGTTCAACATGATTGGAATAAATGTTATTTTTAGCTAATATTGTGATGACCATTGTGATCAACATCATTTCCAACAACGCCATCTTTAATGTATCCCAATATAAATATTCATGGTATTGGAAGATTAGTTCAGGATACATCAAATCATTGATACTCGATTTTTCTAAAACTTCAGTGCATCTTTTTTCAAATAAGTTATATTTAAAATCAAATAAAGGATCTAAGTATTTTTCATAGATCATCCCGCCAATCGCTTGATTCTTGGCATTATTTGCGTAAGCATTCAACATTCTATAGCCATAATCATAGTCATTTTGTGCAGCTTGTCTCATTGAAAGAAGTTTAATTTGATCCACTAACATTTCGTCTTCAGAATATCTTAGTGTATTGTTTAAATCCTCAATATTATCTGTATCAGTCATAAAATAAAGCCATGCAAGATCATCATTATTTAATTCTGTTGCCTTTTGATCCCAATAATTTTCGACTTTATTGTATTCACTTATCACTTTATTGAAATCAGATTCTCTTGGACTGTTGGGTCCAATATATATTCCTTTGACAATAAAATAATTAAGAAATATTGATCCGATGATCATAGATAAAATCAAGGGATGAAATAAAACTTGCTTTAATTCTTCATTGAAAAGGAAGTCTTTATTTTTATCTGTAAACATATAAGAACACATCTTCTAATGTTGCAGGTTTAATTATTGCGTTTTCATAATGATCTTCCTTGTTAAGGACTGTTCTAAATACGATCCCATCATTTTCTGTTCGACGTCCAAGGATGCAATGGTTGTTTTCAAAATCAAAACTTTCTTCATGATTTATTTTTACTTCTACAACTTGTCCCTCTAATTGTTGAAGAAGCTCAACTTGAGTTTTATTAGCTAGGATTTTCTTATTATCAATTAAAATGATTCGATTCGCAATATGTTCAACATCAGAAACAATATGTGTAGAAATAATAATGATTCTATCATTGGCAATGGAGGATAGTAGATTACAGAATCTATTTCTTTCTTTTGGATCTAATCCTGCAGTGGGTTCATCCAAAACCAAGATCTTTGGATCATTCAATAATGCCTGGGCAATACCGACACGCTGGATCATTCCTCCTGAAAAAGCTTTTAGTTTTTTATTCAAGACATCTTCAAGTCCTACCAATTCCAACAGTTCTTTACTCTTTTGTTTTGCCTCAATTCGTTTCAATCCTTTTAATGCTGCAAGATATTGCATATACTGCATTGCGGTTTGATTGCGATAATAACCAAATTGTTGAGGTAAGTAGCCTATTAATTCACGATAAGCTTCATCCATTGCAACAATTTCTTTTCCATTATAGGCGATTTCACCTTTAGTAGGAAATAGTAAAGTGACCAGCATTTTTATCAGTGTAGTCTTACCAACCCCATTGGGTGCAAGCAAGCCATAGACCCCTTCTTCTAACGTTAAATTGACATCTTCTAGAGCTAAGAATTTTCCATAACTTTTTGAGACTTGTTTAATTTCAAGCATAAATAAATTCTCCTTTTGATTGTATAAAATGATTTGTTTCTATAAGCAGTAATAATAGAGTTAATACAAATAAACAACATCCAAAGACTAGTGATGACCCAATGATCAGATTTAATATCCAAGGATTCAAACTAACAATTATTCCCATAACTAACCAAAGAAAAAAAGGCAAAAATGCAAGTTTAGGTTGACTGTGAATACAGGCAAGTAGAATCACTGCAAAGATAAACACAAAACTAGAGGTTATCATGATTAAGTTGAATATTAAATGAAGAGGTACAAATTTTTGAAAACTGATAATAAGTACACAGTTAATAAATACAGTCATAATACAAAAACATAACATTTTTAAGCCTACGATTGTCCTGAATGAATATTTTAAAGTGGAAGTTAGTTCAAAGGTATGACTTTCATACTCTCTCAATCCAGACAAGATAAGAAACATAACGTAAACTACAGGAGCACCAAGTAATACGCATTGTATGAATGATTCTAAATTAATATATTGTACATTACCCAAAATCAATAATAAAACCATCGCAATAAATATGATTCCATACTGAATAAGTTCATCATTGCTCCAAAGTACTCTAAAAACATTTACATCCTGGATACAAGTTTTTAAATCATAGCCGTTCATCTTCTTCATTTGTTGATGAATAGATTGAATGCTTTCTTCTTTTTCAAATTCATCTAGTAATTCGAGTTCATTCATCTTTGAATTCCTCCTGTATTTTTTTAATTAAGGTATAATATCTGGTCTTGCATGTGTTTTCACTGCAGTAAAGCTTTTCTGCACATTCTTTGAATGTAAAGTCATTGATGCATTTTAATGTGTATATCTGTTGTAGTGAGTCTGGTAAAGAGTCGATGTATGTTTTGATTTTATTGATTTTATCTTTTTGATAAATTTCCAATATTGGATCACTTTCAATACAGAATTGATTTTCATCTAAAAGAGGCAGTGTTTCTTTTCTTTTTTTCTTTCTTATTTCATCGATCATTTGATTATGTGCGATTTGGATAAGCCAGGCTATGAACTTTCCTTTTTTTGAATCGTATTGTTTGATCAATAAATACATCTTTAGAAATACTTCTTGTGCACAGTCTTTGGCATCTTCTTTATCTTTTAAATGGGAATAAAGATAAAGGTAGATTTCATCATAATACGCTCTAACTATTTCATCTGCTGCAGTTAAATCATTATTTTTCTGAACACGAATGATTGCATGCTGAATCTTGTCGTTCATCCTTTTTCCCCTTTCACTTATTACTACGTTTTCTATTAATAAATAGTTTGATTTTATTTTATCATTTATAAAAATAAAAAGATTCTCTATCCAAAAGATTTAGAGAATCTTAAAAAAGCAAAAAAAAGAACTCTAGGTTAGTAGAGTTCAATTTACCTGGCAACGTGCTATCTTCACTACAGCTAGGTGTAGCTATTGTCACCGCAGGAATGCTTAACTTCTGTGTTCGGGATGGGAACAGGTGTGACCATTCCGCTATCG
>JAVBMW010000036.1:0-12070 GCA_031551965.1 Holdemania sp.
TTCTTAGTTCTTCTTAGTGAAATAAAGAATCTTGTAAAATTGATTTGTGCTTAATCTCTCCAACCTATGACAGTATATGCAGAAGAAATAAAGAATCTTGTAAAATTGATTTGTGCTTAATCACTTTACAAAAGTGATAGATTACTTCTTCAAATAAAGAATCTTGTAAAATTGATTTGTGCTTAATCTAATCAAAGGTTTTCTTTGATATAAAGACCAATAAAGAATCTTGTAAAATTGATTTGTGCTTAATCAAATTTTTCTATAAATAATGGGACTATTACAATAAAGAATCTTGTAAAATTGATTTGTGCTTAATCTTTTTTCGGCTTGATAAGCATGATAATATTAATAAAGAATCTTGTAAAATTGATTTGTGCTTAATCAATCAAAAAGGAAAATGAACCAACTAGAAAAATAAAGAATCTTGTAAAATTGATTTGTGCTTAATCGTGTTTCCATTTTATAATAATGATGATTTCAATAAAGAATCTTGTAAAATTGATTTGTGCTTAATCCAGATTGTTCCTCTTCGCTTCTTTTTTGGCAATAAAGAATCTTGTAAAATTGATTTGTGCTTAATCTTCAGAAATAATCATTAAAGGTAGATTTCTAATAAAGAATCTTGTAAAATTGATTTGTGCTTAATCGTCAATTAATTATTTGTTTTATTTCTATACAATAAAGAATCTTGTAAAATTGATTTGTGCTTAATCCAATAATCGAAAAAATATCACCATTTAATGAATAAAGAATCTTGTAAAATTGATTTGTGCTTAATCCTCTTTCTGCCATTCTAGGCTAATTAAATGAATAAAGAATCTTGTAAAATTGATTTGTGCTTAATCAAAAGAATACCGCACTGAAGAAAATATAGAAATAAAGAATCTTGTAAAATTGATTTGTGCTTAATCCTCTTTCTGCCATTCTAGGCTAATTAAATGAATAAAGAATCTTGTAAAATTGATTTGTGCTTAATCTCTAGGGTTCGTAAACATTTATATCTGCCTAATAAAGAATCTTGTAAAATTGATTTGTGCTTAATCATTTAATTACTCAAGCAGGGCTTATTTTTAAATAAAGAATCTTGTAAAATTGATTTGTGCTTAATCTTTACGTATTTGATTACAACATGCCGAAATAATAAAGAATCTTGTAAAATTGATTTGTGCTTAATCAACTCACTTTGATTATGAGTATTTGTGGGAAATAAAGAATCTTGTAAAATTGATTTGTGCTTAATCTCACCTCCTTCCTTAAATTCTTCAACTGATAATAAATAATCTTGTAAAATTGATTTGTGCTTAATCTGCTGCAGTAATTCAAAAGAATGATTTACTAATAAAGAATCTTGTAAAATTGATTTGTGCTTAATCTTTAATATGACTGTTCCATCATCCTTCTTGAATAAAGAATCTTATTGATTTATTTTAAATTGTTATCAAGCATGGAATCAGGATGTTTACATTGAATTGAGGATGGACACAAATAATAACTATTATATTTATCATTCCACCATGGGCAGTAAAGATATATTTCAATGCATGATAGATCAATTAAGAAAAGACGAAAACTATATCAATCTGCTCGATGTTGATTATTCAACAAACATAATTAATCATAGAAATTTTGTTCGAAAACAGCGTTTTGATAAAGAAGACTATGAACGACTCTTTAATCTTTTCAAAAACAATAGACATGTTATGCAAGCGCAAATTAATTTAGGACTAGATACAAATTACACAAAAATATTAAATTATATACACCATGACTGCAATTATGAATATCATGGTAGCATTCCTAAAAGTATGAATTTTCTATATGAAGTATCAGAAATATTAGGAAAATATTTATGTCTCCAAGATCAAAAAACACTTTTATCGGTTTTGTGTAATCAAAATTAATAAACTGTAAAAATAACTATTTAAATAATTTTTTCACATGCTACAATGGTAATGCTGAGGGTGAAGATATGTTTAAAGTTAAAGAGATTGCTAGGTTGATTGGGGTAGATCGTTCTTTTTTGCATTATTATGATGAAATTGGAATTATTGTACCAAGTAAAAATGATAAGAATTATAGATTATACAATGAAAATGATTTGATTGCGTTAGCCTCTTCTAAGTATTATCGTGCAATGGAAATGCCGCTGCATTCTTTAAGTGAGATCATTCAGGAAAGTGATGTTGATTTAAAGATTGAAGTTATGGAAAAACGTAAGGAAGCAATGAAAAAAGAAATAGAGAAAATGAATGATATGCTTGTAGTAACTGATTATGCGATTTCAACCTATAAAATGGCATATCAAGATGAATTAAGTTATGGTGAGTGTACTGAAGCTGAATTTATACCAACTATTATTGGTGGTAAATATGATGAGAGTTTACTAGAATCCAGTGAAATGAAAGAATTACTTAATTTTTTTCCATTTGTGAGTTATTCATATTATTTTCCAATAGATTCTCTAATTGAAAATAATAAATTTGAATATTACATAGGTTTGAGTACGATATCCCATTTTAGAAAGAAATATGATTTAAAGCTACCAGAACATACAATTAAGACAACAAGTGAACATTGCATTTTCATGTCATTAACTAAAAATATGAATGAAGGTTCTTTTACTTATGAAGATTTTGAATTGGCTAGAAATTATGCAAAAGAGAATAATTTACATATGACTGGTGAAGCAATTGGGTACTGTGTGTTCTCAAATTATAGTAAAAATTCAGGAGATATAAAATTTGTTGTGCAAATTTTCACAAAATGATTGACTATCAAGTTCCTTGATAGTTTACAATGCCTCTTGTACATGGGAGGAATAGAAATGAGAAAGTTATTTTGTACACTATTAGTAGGGTTACTTATGCTAAGTGGGTGTTCTAAAAAAGTAGAAACACCTAAAGCATCATTAACTGCTGGAACCTACTCAGCAACTGCAACTGGATTTCACGGTGATGTGACAGTTGAAGTTGAAGTTGATGAAACAAGTATTAAATCAGTAAAGATCGTTGATCACATTGAAACACGCTATGTAGCTGATGACGCTATCAACAAATTACCACTTGATATCGTTGAAAATCAATCGGTGAATGTAGATGTTTACACAGGCTGTACTGTATCAAGTAGAGCAGTATTAAATGCTGCAAGAAGTGCATTGAGTCAAGCAGGAGATATTTCAGCATTTGAAGTTAAACCTGTTGCGGCAGTAGTAAAAGAAGAAACTTTAGATACTGATGTAGTCGTTATTGGTGGAGGGGCTGCTGGGTTATCAGCTGCGATCACTGCTAAAGAAAACGGTGCAAATGTTATTTTAGTTGAAAAATTAGACCGACTAGGTGGAGCTACTGTTTTATCTGGTGGTATCTTCTATGCTACAGGAACTGAATATACAGAAGATAATGATGTACAAGCATTAGCTGATTACTGGCAAATGCGTGCAGAAGGAAATGCAGACATGGATATGTTGCTGATTGCTGCTGGAAATTCTGCATCAACACAAAAGAGTATGGAATCTTGGGGTGTTAAGTTCTCAAGTGTTGTAGGTCCAACAGGAATCAGCCCTGCAATGCGCGGACACTATGCATCAAATGATGATGCAGCTGGAGCTCCAACAGATGGTGTTGACTTCATTAAACCTATGGAAGCTTATGCTGAAAAAATTGGTGTAGTGATTTATCGTTCAACTCAAGCTACAGAAATTCTAATGGCTGATAATGTAGCAGTTGGAATTAAAGCAAAAAGTGAAACAGCTAATTACACAATCAACGCTAAATCTGTTGTTGTGGCAACAGGTGGATTTGATAAGAATTCAGAAATGATGAAAAATTATTCTCCAGATCTTGCAGGAACTTGGTCATTTAACTCACCAGGTAACTCAGGAGATGGTATCACAATGGCTACAGCTGTTGGTGCTGATACAAACTTCACAGGTGGAGTTATCGGATTTAAAGTAGTTGATGTTACAAAGAACTATATTGAAGGTTCTAACTTACTTGCATGGCTTGGTTTATTAGGTGTTACAAATGATGGTAACCGTTTCGGTAATGAAGCAGCTGATTATCCAGTGTTCTGCACAAGCTTAGTTGAAGCTTATAAAGCAGGTGCAACTAAAGCTTATTTGATTACTGATAACACAGTTGAAATGTTTGCCGGACTTGCTGAAGAAGCAGTCGCAAAAGGATTAGGATTCAAAGCTGAAACAATTGAAGAATTAGCTTCATTATCAGGTATTGATGCAGCCAACTTAGCCGCAACAATCGAAACTTACAATGGATATGCTTTAGCTGGCGAAGCTGATGAATATGGTAAAACTGGATTAATTCCACTAATGACTGGGCCTTATTATGCAGTTGAAGTAAAACCTGCAACTTTAGGTACGATCGGTGGATTGTTGATTACTCCTAGTGCAGAAGTACTTGGAGAAAACGGATCAGTGATTTCTGGTTTATATGCTGCAGGAGAAGTGGCAAATAGCCAATTCTTCTACAAAGAATATCCAGCTAGCGGATCATCAATTTCAATCACAACAACATTTGGTATTATTGCAGGACAAAGTGCTGCAGCTAACGCTAAATAATTAAGTTTATTCCAGACCTGATGGTTACTCCCCGTTGCCATCAGGTCTTTTTTATGTTAAAAGTATATCAAATGTTGTTTAAAGTTATATTAAGTGAGATAATGGTGCAGTTAAGTGAGGGTTAAATGTATGGATGAAGTATACAATCTTGAACAAGCAATGCAACTATTTGGTGTTAGTGAAAGAACGATGATCAAACTTTTAAGAGAAGAAAGAATTCCTGCCAGAAAAATAGGGCGTGAGTGGCGTTTTAGTAAAACTGCATTATTGGATTGGCTTGGAAGTGGTGTTTCCAGTGATTATCTGAATCAAATGGAACAAACTCGAGTTGCGACAGATATTAAAGGTAATGTATCTAATCTATTAGCTAAAGTAGATGATTCACTTGTGAAATTAAACAAAGGATCAAATTTGCGTGAATTATTGCCAGAACTTGAGGAAGATATTTATTTACCTGAAGAGGCAACACTTCGAGTAAGCTATAAACGTCAAAGAGAACTTGAAAAGCTAACGTTCAAAATCTTTTGGCTAGCTAATAAAGAGTAGGTACAAATATGGAAAAGAAAAATTTTATCAAGTCCAATGTTTTCTATTTAGGACTAGTAAGTTTCTTTACTGACTTAGGTACAGAAATGGTTTATCCAATATTACCAATTTATTTAAGTTCAGTACTTGGTGCATCACCTGCAATTATTGGTGTAATTGAAGGTATCGCTGAAAGTTTAGCGAGTATTTTAAAATTATTTTCTGGAATCATATCCGATAAATACAACAACAAGAAACAATTAGCTTTTATTGGTTATTTTGCCTCATTCTTCAACAAAGTCCTGATCATCTTTTCTACAACTTGGTTTGGAGTACTTGCTGCACGACTTGTGGACCGCTTTGGTAAAGGAATTCGTACTGCACCAAGAGATGCTTTAGTCGCTGAATCGGTAGAAAAAGATAACCTTGGTCAAGCTTATGGTCTTCATAAAGCACTCGATATGTTAGGGTCATCACTTGGAATATTATTATCTTTCTATTTATTGGGATTTGATGAAAATAACTTTAAACTCATTTTCATTGTATCGATGATACCTGCATTAATTGGTCCATTATTTGTATTAAAAATCAAAGACGATAAAAAAGAAGTTAAGACAAAGAAACTTGATTTCAATTGGAAATCATTAGATTCAAGACTTAAATTATTTTTGGTTATTATTTTTATCTTTACTTTAGGCAATTCAAGTAACTCATTTATTTTGTTAAGAGCGTATAATGCAGGATTTTCTAAACGAAGTGCGATTTTATTATATTTTGTCTACAATTTAGTAGCTTCTTTACTATCATATCCAATGGGTAAACTATCGGATAAAATAGGACGTAAGACAATATTGTGCAGTGGTTATTTTGTGTATGCCTTAGTTTATTTAGGGTTTGGATTTTTAAATTCTGAAGCATCATTTTGGCTTCTATTTATTCTGTATGGCGTTTATACTGCTTTAACTGCAGGAAGTGAAAGAGCATTGATTGCGGAAATTGCTCCATCTCAAATAAAAGGAAGTGCTCTAGGACTTCATTCTGCCATAGTTGGTGTTGGATTATTACCAGCATCATTGATCGCAGGTAGCTTGTGGAATAGTGTAGGACAATCAGCTCCATTCATATTAGGTGGAAGTTTAGCTTTGTTTTCCAGTATTGCAGTTTACTTTGTTCTAAATAAAAATCACCAGAAAAATAAAGAAGAGGCTACAATTGCCTAATGTTCATAATACTAGTGATTTACCATTAGAAGATTTGAATAAGGGGCTCCAATTGCCCAGTATTCGTTCATCTAATGATCTGCTTGTAGTATAACTATAAAAGTTTAATTTATGAATAAAGCATTACTTTACTTATCTATCTGAGCTCTGATTCTAAAGTAAGAGGTTCGCTCATTATTATCAAAACGGATCAAAAATCCAGTAGTTGATGAAATGAAGTGAGCTTTTCTTTTTTTAGCTTCATCAATAAGCGGTTGAATTTGAGAAGCTTCAATTTCTTTGAAATTATTCATTTTTATAATCATTGTTAAATATTTTCCTGGAGGACAAATTATTGTTTTCTCTAACGGTAACTTGTGTTCTTTAGCTAAAATCTCATAAGTTCCTATTCCTACTTTGATAGGTATTTTTTTGGGTAATTGTTTTAAATTTAAGTACTCTTTATCTATAAATACAGAGTATGTTCCATCTTGAACATGATCGACCCATTGTTGACTTACTTGATCATCATCTTCAAAATCATAGAAATCATATTTTGTTTCCTCTGAAATGATTTCTTTGACAACTCCAATTGCTTCTTTACTTTGCAGAAGATGATCTTTATGATAACGCATATTGACAATGCTTCGTTCTAACTCTAAGATTTTTTGTTCAGCATCATTAATGCTGTTTTGTAGATCATCTATAAGATTATCAATATTGTTATTGTAGTAGACTTTGTGAATATCTTCTAAAGAAAAATCAAAGGATCTTAGTCTTTTGATTTCCAAAAGGGCAAAAAAGTCTTCTTCAGAATACTCATAATAACCATTATCAGGATTAATTTGTGGTAATATTAAACCTTTATTACGATACATTCTGATCGTTTCAGAATTGATTCTTGATCTTTTTGCGATTATTTTCACATTTTCCATAAAATTTCTCCAACTTTGTATTGACTCTGTAGTTGATACAGGGTTTATACTCATTATACAAACTTGTTAATGAAATAACAAGTATTGTTAAGGAGGAAAGAAAGATGAAGAAATTATCAAAAATCATCATCTCTTTACTGATGGTATTAAGTTTGACTGCATGTGGAAGTAAATCTGCATACAAAGCAGGAACTTATACTGGTTCAGCTCAAGGGATGGGTGGAGATGTTACTGTTGAAGTTGTAATGACTAGTGACAAAATCGAATCTGTTGTCGTAACTGAACAACAAGAAACTGTAGGGATCGCAGATCCTGCACTAAACACAATTCCAGGAGCGATCGTGGAACACCAATCTTTAGGAATTGATGTTGTATCAGGGGCAACAATTACAAGTAATGCAATTCTTAATGCTGTTGCTGAAGCTGTAAAAGCAGCAGGTGGAGATGTTGAAGCACTTAAAAAAGTAAAAGTAGAAAAAACTGCTGGTGAAGCAATTGAAAAAACAGTAGATGTTGTTGTAGTTGGAGGAGGCGGAGCAGGTATATCTGCTGCTGTCGCTGCTGCAAGTGAAGGAAAATCAGTTGTCTTAATCGAAAAAACAGCTGCACTTGGTGGAAATACAATGGCATCAGGCGGAGTATGGAATGCAGTAAATGCTGAACTTGATGCTGCTACGCCAATGACTGAAGGACGTATCACGGCAATCAAATCATATTTAGAAATGGATGAATCAATTTTTATTGGTGAGTTCAAAGATGCTTTTATTACTTTAAAAGATCAAATTAATGAATATTTAAAAGGAGATCAAAAAACACTGTTTGACTCTGTAGAGTTCCATTTGATTCAAAGTTATTTAGGTGGATTAAGAACTGACTTAGATGGTAATCAAGTTTATGGTGATTATGAAATGTTAAAAACTTTAACATCCAATAGTAATTCAACAATTGAATGGTTAAAAGAAACAGTTGGTTCAGAATTTAATGATACATTAGCTGAACCTATCGGGTCACTTTGGTTAAGAGCCCAAACATGTAAAAATGGTAAAGCAGAAGATTTATTCAATCGTCCATCTGCTTATGTAACAAGCAATGGTGGAGAAATTATTTTCAACTGTACTGCCGATGAGCTATTAGTTGAAGATGGTGCTGTCGTTGGAGTACATGCAACACTGAATGATGGAACTGAAGTTATTTTACACGCAAATAATGGTGTAGTCCTTGCAACTGGAGGATTTGGTGCCAATACTGCCATGGTTATGGAATACGATAACTATTGGGGTGATCGTTTATATGCTTCAATTGGTACAACAAATGTAGGCTCAACTGTTGGAGAAGGAATCATTATGTCACAAACAGCTGTAGATGCTGATGTAACAGGGATGGAGTTCACTCAAATGATGCCAATCGGTTTTGCATCAAATGGTAAGCTTGCCTTAGGTAATGGAACAAATGTTATGTATGTAACACCTGAGGGTGTACGTTTCGTTGATGAATATGCAGAACGTGATGTCATTTCACTTGCAGCCTTTGAATTTGGTGGAGATCAAGGTTTGTTCTATGAAATCGGATTAAAATCAAATGTTCAATTATGGCAAGATGAAGACTGTTATGAAGCAGCTACAATTGAAGAACTCGCAACTCTTGTAGGAATGGATGCTGCAGTACTAGTTGCTGAAGTAGAAAAATACAATGAGTTTGCAGCTGCTGGTAAGGATACAGACTTTGGGAAAACGGTATTTACGACAAGTATCGATGCAAAAGATGGTGATGTTTATGTTGCTCGTGCTATGAAACCATCTATTCATCATACTATGGGTGGACTTGTGATCGATGGTGAATGCCATGTACACAACACAAGTGGCGATGTGATTCCAGGATTATATGCTGCTGGTGAAGTTGTAGGTGGAATCCATGCAGGTAATAGACTAGGTGGAAATGCGATCGCTGACGTTTATACATTTGGCCGTATTGCCGGTACAAACGCTGCAAACGCAAAATAGTAAAAATTAACTTCTCTTTGACCTGATGATTACTCCCCGTTGTCATCAGGTCTTTTTTTGATTGATTACTTTGATTTGCTAACTAAATTATGATATATTTTAGAGGGTTAAAAGGGTATTATATGAGAAAAAAAGGATTTACATTAATGGAGCTAGTTGTCGTAATTGCAATAATTGCGATTTTAGGTCTGCTTCTGTATCCTCAAGTTAATAAATACGTTGAAAATGCAAATGCTACGGTATGTAAAAATAACAGAAGAGTAGTGTTTCAGGATTATTCTTTATATTCAATTAAAAATTCTAATGTTTCTTTGAGCACATATTTAAAGGATGCAACTTTATCCAATGAAGATAATAAAACACTTTGTCCAGATCACGGATATTATTTTGAAGAAAATGGAAGTGTTGAGTGTAGTTATCACAATGAAAGTTTAGTGGGAGTCAATTTATTTCCACAGGCAGTTAAATCATCATCTGGAGTGAATACATGGTACCCTAATTCTACAGATACATATCATTCGGATAAAGCCTTTGATGAATTACCTAATAATTCACGCTGGGCTTCAATGGACGATCAAACGCAAAGCAGTTTGACAGCTACATTGAATGGTCCAACAACTCTCAATGAAATAAAAGTGAAACAGTATGGGGATCGAATTGGATCCTATACAATTGAATATCAAGCACCAGGATCTGATGCCTGGATCACTCTGACTACTGGCTCATCCATGGTTAAAGGCCCTTCATCTGTAGCCCAAGCAGAAAGTGCTGCTTATGCAAATGCATATGAAACAATCAGCTTTGATACCATTGTTGCGACAGGGATTCGATTTACCTTTAATAATAAAACAGTAAACAATGGAGTCAGCATTTGGGATATTCAAGCTTCATACAACAAATAAGGAGGTCCTATGGAAGATGCTTTAAAAACTGTCAATGAACTACTAGTTGAAGTATTCAACCGTATCTTACTCATTGAAGAAAAACAATTAAAGAAAAATGGTGTTACAATTTCTATGACGGAAATGCACCTATTGGAAAACATTGCGAAAAGTAAAACCAAGACAATGAGTGATGTCGCAAAGCTTCAAGGAGTTACACTAGGAACTTTAAGTGTAGGAGTCAAATCACTAGTTCGTAAAGGTTACATTACGCAAGTTAGAAATGAAAAAGATAAACGTATTTTTCATTTAGAACTAACAGACAAAGCTATCAGTAATTTAGAAATACATAAAAGATTTCATGATAAAATGGTCAAAAATGCCGTTTTAGACCTTGATTTAAATGCACAAAAAGATTTGGTATATGGTTTACAACAAATATCCAATTATTTTAATCAAGTACAACTAGAAGATGAAATTTAATCATTTTCATTTACTACAAAACAGGAGAAATTCAATGCAAAATATTAAACTGGTCTTAACAGATATTGATGGAACTTTATTAAATAGTAATCATGAAGTTACTGAAAAAACAATTGAAGCAATCAAAGCACTAAAAAAACAAGGTATTCTATTTGGTATTGCATCAGGGAGACCCTATTTAGGTGTTGCGAAGAAAATAGTGGATTGGAAAATAGAAGAATATGTTGATGTTTTAGTGACAATGAATGGTGTTCAGCTTTGGGATAAGTCTAATAATCAACATTATCAATATTTTGTATTGAATAAAGAATACATTAAAGAGATATTGGAAGAATATGCATTTTTAAAATTGAATCCATGTTTTTATGTTGGAAATGTATTGCATTGTGTTGAAGCTGATCCAAGGTCAGTAAGAACAGTAAAAAATAATGCCTTGGAACTTAAAACCGTACCTGTTGAAGAATTTTATAAAGAAAATCGTGAAAAGATTTTCTTTACAATGGATCCAAGTAGAATGAATGAAGTAGAAACTTATTATCAAAATACACATAAAGAAAGTTCACCATATAAAGGATTACGTTCACAGGCTGATTTATTTGAGTTTATCGATACAAGAGTATCAAAGAGTTTTGGAATATCTGAATTCTGTAAAATGCATGGATTTACTTTAAATGAAGTATGTGCCTTTGGAGATACAACGAATGATATTGAAATGTTGAGAGATTGTGGTGTTGGGGTTTGTATGGCTAATGGCACTGATGACGCGAAATCGGTGAGTGATGTCATAACATTATCCAATGATGAAGATGGTGTTGCAGATTATATTTTCAACAAGATAGTTAGAGATAATTAAGATGAATGATGCAGACCTTGAAAAAAGAGTGAATCAAGCAATTTATAAATTAGCAAATGAAAAAAATTATATTTGTTCTGTTGATGTATTGCTTGAAACGGGGTTATTAACTAAAGCTGATTATGAAAATTGGCGTTTTGGTTGTGTTGATTATCTTGAACGCGTAATTAAGACGAATCTAAGGAAGATGTCGATTGTGAATCATTTGATTCGTTCCTATGCAGCAAAGAATAATTTCAAACCAAGTTGGACCGCTTATCACAAATGGGGTAAAGGAAATAGTACGAAACTATTTTTTTCAAAAAGTCGTAACGCAAACATTGAAAAAAACTATGCAACTCATTATGTTAAAATATCCAAAATAGAAAATACTAAAATTGAATCAAGTGAATAGAAGTATTATCCACTTTTTTTATGTTTGTTTGTGGGTTACTATAATTAATTAAGTCAAAGTTTTCTCAACCTTGTCTCAAAGTTGTATCAAAATTTAGGTGAGTGACCTTTTTACTAGAATATTAAAAGTGAAAGGGAAGTGTGTAACTATGTCAAAACAAACGATGAAACTCACAAATGATTTTCTATTCAAAAAATTCTTTAAATATCAAAATATGAAAG
>JAVBMW010000032.1:0-54579 GCA_031551965.1 Holdemania sp.
TGAAGAAGTCAGAAGAATGATTGATGAATGTGAAATCTTAAAGGAGGGAAGACGTGTGTGGGAAGAATTAACTGAAGAAATGATTTTGGAAGATCGAGCTTGGGCAAAAGAAATATTTGAACATGATGTAGCACAATTGAAATACGAGGGATTCAATGAAGGAAAATTTGAAGGCAAATTAGAAGATGCAAGGAATATGTTGTCATTAAACTTAGAAACTGAAATTATCAAACAGGTTACAGGTCTTTCGTTAGCTCAAATCAATGAGTTAAAAGTGAATTTAAAACAATAAAGACGAAGTTAGAAATAGCTTCGTTTTTTAAATATACAAAAAAAACGCCGCAGCGTTTTTTCTTACATCCAACTTATTTTCTTTTCTTCACCGTTTTTTATACGAGTAATGTTGTCTTTGTGACGATAAACGACAAAGAGCCAAATGACTACAATACTTAGTGAAATCGTGATGTTACTTTGTACAAAGAAACTAATCACTGCTGCTGAGCCAATTCCGATCATTGAAGAAAGAGAAACCATTTTACAGATTTTTAAAGTCAATAAGAAAATACAAAATGGAAGAATGGCCATAGCGATTGGATGATGGGTTACAAACACACCTATCGCTAATAAATAGCCAAAACATGTAGATACTGCTTTTCCACCTCTGAATCCCGCAAAAATAGGGAAACAATGACCGATACAACAAGCTAAACCTGCAAATACAGCTGCATCAGGAACTAAAGTTGCACAAATTCCAACGATAATAAAAGCTTTCATTAAATCAAGAAACATAACAGAAATTCCAGCTGTTTTGCCAAGTACACGGCCAGCATTTGTACCACCTAAGTTACCAGAGCCATGTTCACGAATATCTGTTTTGTAGAACACTTGTCCTACTACAAGCGCCCAGGGAATCGAACCGATCAAATATGCGACAAGGCAAGCAAGCGTAACAGGTATAGCACCTGAATAAGTTGTATAACTAGTTAAAATAGACATAATAATATTTACTCCTTACTAAAGAAGTTTATCACAAAATCTTGTCTTTAACTATGAAATTTTGTGAAATTTTAGTATAATAGCTTAGGCTATAAAAAAGTTTGAAAGGAGTTGACCTTATAATGGCAAATCAGGCATATAATGAATCGAGTATTCAGATTCTTGAAGGTCTTGAAGCAGTAAGAAAAAGACCAGGGATGTATATTGGATCAACAGATTCTAGAGGTCTACATCATTTGATATGGGAAGTCGTTGATAATTCAATCGACGAAGCACTAAATGGGTATGGGAATAAAATAACGATCACACTTAAAAAAGATGGATCGTGTGTAGTTGAGGATGAAGGGCGGGGGATGCCTACAGGAAAACATGCTTCAGGGAAATCAGCCTTAGAAGTTATTTTTACTGTTCTTCATGCTGGGGGTAAATTCAGTGCAGAAGGTGGTTATAAAACTTCAGGTGGTCTTCATGGTGTAGGTGCCAGTGTTGTGAATGCACTAAGCAGTTGGGTAGAAGTTACTGTTTGTAATGATGGACAAATGCAACGCTTACGTTTTGAAAACGGAGGTAAAAAAGTTGGTAAACTAGAAGTGATCGGTAAATCGGCGAAAACAGGTAGTAAGGTACAATTTATGCCTGATCCAACTATTTTCTCGATGACTGACTTTAATTTATCTAATGTTTTAGAAAGAGCGAGAGAAAGTGCTTTTTTATTAAATGGAATTACGATGATCGTAATTGATGAAAGAGTGGGAAAAGAAGAAAAATTTCATTATGAAGAAGGGTTAAAGGCATTCTTGGAATATCTTCATGAAGATCGTACAGCTTTACATAAACCTACTTCATTTAAAGGGAAAGTGAATGATATTATCGTTGAATGTGCTTTTCAATATACCGATGACTATCAGGATAATACTTATAGCTTTGTGAATTTGGTTCGCACTAAAGATGGTGGAACTCATGAAATTGGGTTTAAATCAGCTTTTACAAAATGTTTTAATGAAACTGCCCGTAAAATTGGAATATTAAAAGACAAAGATAAGAATTTAGAAGGATCAGATATTCGTGAAGGATTAACTGCCATTGTTTCTGTTTCGATTCCTGAAAATCTTTTACAATTTGAAGGGCAGACAAAAGGAAAACTTGGAACTGCAGAGGCAAAATCTGCAGTAGATTCTGTTGTATCTGAAAAATTGATATATTTCTTAGAAGAAAACAAAGAGTTGACTTTGGGACTTATCCGTAAGATGCAGAAAGCGTCTTTAGCTCGTGAGGCAGCTCGTAAAGCTCGTGAAGAAGCTCGTACAGGTAAGAAATTAGGTCGAAGTGAGAAAGTATTATCTGGTAAACTTGCACCAGCACAATCAAAAGATGCAAGAAAAAAAGAACTTTTCTTAGTCGAAGGGGATTCGGCCGGAGGTAGTGCGAAACAAGGACGTGATTCACGTTATCAAGCAATTTTACCTTTACGTGGTAAGGTTTTAAATACTGAAAAAGCAAATATGAGTGATATTGAGAAAAATGAAGAACTCAATACGGTGATTCATGCAGTAGGAGCAGGGGTTGGAAATAATTTTGACGCTGAAGACAGCAACTATGGCAAAGTAATTATCATGACCGATGCGGATACTGATGGAGCTCACATCCAAGTATTACTTTTGACTTTCTTTTATCGTCATATGCGTCCTTTGGTTGAGGCAGGAATGGTATATATTGCACAGCCTCCTTTATTTAAAGTAAGTAAAGGAAAAGAAATACATTATGCTTATACAGATGAAGAATTGGATGCCTTGCGCAACAAAATGGGGAAGGTAGAGATTCAACGTTATAAAGGGTTGGGGGAAATGAATGCAACTCAACTTTGGGATACGACAATGAATCCAGAATCACGTACTTTGATTCAAGTTACTGTAGAAGATGCAGTTATGGTCGATCGCCGTATTTCAGTGCTGATGGGTGATAAGGCAAATTTACGTCGTGATTGGATTGAAGGCAATGTTGCCTTTACAATGGAAGATGAATTCGAGGTGCATAGTTAATGGCAAAGAAAACAGATTGGCAGGAAACAACGTCCATTTTAGTGAACACCATTGAAGACATCATGTCGGATCGTTTTGGACGTTATTCCAAATATATTATTCAAGATCGTGCTTTACCGGATGCCAGAGATGGTTTGAAACCGGTTCAACGCCGAATTTTATATTCAATGTATCATGAAGGAAATACATTTGATAAACAACATCGAAAATCAGCGAAAACAGTAGGGAATGTAATCGGTAATTACCATCCTCATGGTGATACAAGTGTTTATGACGCTATGGTTCGTATGTCTCAGGATTGGAAAATGCGAATCCCACTTGTGGATATGCATGGAAACAATGGATCGATCGATGATGACCCCGCAGCCGCTATGCGTTATACTGAGGCCCGTCTTGCGAAGATTTCAGGCACTATGCTTGAAGATATCGATAAAGATACCGTTATGTTTGCGCCAAACTTTGATGATACGGAAGAAGAACCAACCGTACTTCCAACTCGTTTCCCAACACTTTTAGTGAATGGTTCAACCGGAATCGCTGCCGGATACGCTACCAATATCCCTCCTCACAACATCAATGAAGTCATTGATGCGACTATCACTCGTATGATGCATCCTAATTGTGACTTGGATGTTTTGATGCAGGATATTACAGGACCTGATTTTCCTACAGGGGGTATCGTACAAGGTCGTCAAGGAATTGTGGATGCCTTTGAAACGGGACGTGGAAGAATCGTTGTTCGTTCAAAATGTGAAATCATCGAAACAAAAAGTTGCAATCAAATCGTTTGTACTGAAATCCCTTATGAAACGATTAAATGCAATTTGATCAAAAAATTAGATGATATTCGATTATCAAAAGATATTGATGGAATCATGGATGTTCGAGATGAATCAGACCGAAATGGTTTGCGTATTGTCATCGATATCAAAAAAGATGCAGATGCTCAAATGATTTTAAATTATTTCTATAAAAATACGGATTTACAAATCTATTATAATTACAACATGGTTGCGATCATTAATAAACGACCAGTGCTTGTCGGCTTAATACCGATGTTGGATGCTTTTATTGAACACCGAAGCGATGTTGTATTAAGAAGAACGCGTTATCAGCTTAATAAAATGGAAACACGTTGTCATATCTTGGAAGGTTTGATGAAAGCTGTTTCCGTTATGGATGAAATCATTGCGATCATTCGATCTTCAAAAGATAAATCCGATGCAAAAAATAGATTGGAAAAAGAATTTCATTTCACTGAAATACAATCTGAAGCAATCGTTACATTACGTTTATATCGCTTGACTTCAACTGATGTTAAAATATTAAGGGAAGAATTTGCCCAATTAGTTAATGAAATTGAAAAACTTAAAACAATTTTAGAAAATAAATCCGTTTTAAGAAATGAAATCATTAAAGAACTTCGTCAGATCAAAAATGATTTTAGTGAAGACAGAAGAACACAAATCGAAGATGAAGTTGAAGAAGTGATCATTAAAAAAGAAGCTATGATTCAAAATGAAAGAGTTGTGGTTACCGTTTCTCGTGATGGATATATCAAACGTGTTAGTTTACGATCTTTTGGAGCCAGTGAAAATACTCCTACAGGCCTTAAAGAATCAGATAGTTTGATCGGAACATTGGAAATGGATACGCTTGACACCTTACTTTTATTTACTAACTTAGGAAACTATGCTTATGTACCTGTATATCAAATAGGTGAAGGTAAATGGAAAGATGTAGGAAGTCATTTAAGCAATTTAGTGAAATGTGATTCGGCAGAAAAAATCATTAATGCAGTTGTCGTTAAGAATTTTGAAACTGATGCATGGATCGTTACAATAAGTAAATTTGGAATGATTAAAAAATCTTCAATGATGTTCTGGCCAGTTCAAAGAAACAATAAAGTTATGACAGCAATGAAATTAAAAGCTCACGATGAAATGGTGAAAGCTTTTGTAGCTTATCGTAATGAAGATGTAATGTTGATCACAACTTCTGGTTATTCTAGCCGTTATCCTTTAAAATTAGTTCCAAATACCAATACAAAATCGCAAGGTGTAAAAGCTATGAACCTATCAAAAGGGGATACATTAGCGACTGCATGTATTTTGGATGATGAAAAGAATGGTGTAGTTATCATTGAAGAAAAAGGTTCTATTAAGCGAATAAAATTATCAGATATTGGCATTACTTCAAGACCTGTAAAAGGTGAAATGATTTGTAAAAAAATGAAGGCAAATCCATATCAAGTAATAGAAGCTCGTAGTGTATCTGCTTATGATGAACTTCACTTTATGGATCCAGAACTTCAGATTTTACAAGCGAAAGATATTCCATTCATGTCAAAAGAAGCTACATTCAGTCAACCTCTTGTGTTAAAGAAGAATTGGTTTGTGGTAAAGAATATCCAAGAAGTTAAAATTATCGATCTTGTGAATGAAGAGGAAGAAGAAATCCAGGAATCCGAAAGTTTAGAAACTGAAGAAATAGAAAGAGTTATTGTTTCTGATGAACCAGTTGAACTAGATGTTGAAGATGAAGCAATGATCATTACTGATTTTGATGAAATGATCCATGATGATGTTGAACTAATAAGCTTGTTTGATGATGAGGATTATGAGTAATGTTGTACGATGTTACTTATCCCTTAACGCAAAATGATTTGAATCAAGCATCAAATAATGAAAAAATCGTGATATCTGGTCATATGGGAACTCATTTCGATATAATGAATAAAGAGTTTCCATTAGAATACACGCAAGCGAAAGCAGTTGTATTTGATGTGTCCGGTATTTATGAACGTGAAATTGAAATTACGGATATTAATTTTGAATTAATCGAAAAAAATATGATGATCCTTTTCTTTAGTGGTTGGATCCATAAGGAAAAATATGGAACACGATCATATTTTAAAAGTCATCCGCAGTTGTCTATGGAATTGATTGATGCACTGATTGAAAAGAAAATTTGGATGGTAGGTATTGACTTTGCTGGAGTACGTCGATCTGCTGAACATACTCCTACAGATCAGAAATTTGCCGATCATGGAATCTTTGTGGTTGAAAACTGTTGCGATCTAGACGCTATTTTAAATGGACAAATGCTTGTACAATGCACTAGTCATGTTTATCCGCTTAAGATGAAAGACTTTTCAGGATTGCCATGCCGAGTAATTCTTGAAAAATAATTGTATAAAGCTAAAAAAAAGAATCATAATAAAATTGACATAGTTAGATCAATAACCAATATTATTGTGTACTATGTTAAATAGAAGGCTATTTTGCAACATAAATAGTCGTAAGAGGAACTTGAGGGTTCCTCTTTTGGTATGAAAAAAGGAAATCTTAATTTATTTAGGATACAAGTTCTAGTCAATTTAGCTTTTCACTTCACAGAATAGTTAAATTATTAAAAAAATCTTTACTTCCTTTTCATAAATGTTTATAATAGCAACAATATACAGAAAGAAGGGTGGTAGATTTATGGCATTTTATTACGAAAAAGCATCTCACACATTCAGTGAATATTTACTGGTTCCAGGTTATTCAAGTAGTGATTGTGTACCCAATGCGGTATGTTTAAAAACACCATTAGTTAAATTTAAAAAAGGGGAAGAACCAGCGATATCACTCAATATTCCAATGGTAAGTGCAATTATGCAATCAGTTTCAGGACCTGATATGGGCATAGCACTGGCAAAAGAAGGCGGAGTAGCTTTTATCTTTGGTTCACAAAGCATTGAAGCACAAGCAGCAATGGTCGCAAAAGTTAAAAATTCAAAAGCTGGATTTGTAACGAGTGATTCAAATTTAAAACCAAGCAGTACTTTGAAAGAAGTGCTTGAATTAAAGGAAATCACAGGGCATAGTACAATGGCTGTTACTGAAGATGGTAAACCAAATGGTAAACTATTAGGTATTATCACAGAAAGAGATTATCGTTTAACTCGTACAGGTTTAGATACTAAAGTGGAAGAGTTCATGACACCATTTGATAAACTTGTAACTGGTAGAAATACAAATACTTTGTCTGAATGCAATGATATTATATGGGATCATAAATTAAATTCACTTCCAGTTGTCGATGAAAATCAAAATCTTTGTTACTTAGTATTTAGAAAAGATTATGATTCTCATAAAGAATATCCATTAGAATTATTGGATAATGAGAAAAGATATGTTGTTGGTGCTGGAATCAATACTCGTGATTATGAAACACGTATTCCCGCATTAGTTGAAGCAGGTGTCGATGTATTGTGTATCGATTCATCTGAAGGATACTCTGACTGGCAAAAGATCACAATAGATTGGGTTCGTTCTAAATATGGTGATACAGTTAAAATTGGTGCAGGGAATGTTGTATCAAAAGAAGGTTTCAGATTTTTAGCAGAAGCAGGTGCAGACTTTATTAAAGTGGGTATTGGCGGTGGTTCAATTTGTATTACTCGTGAAACAAAAGGGATAGGTCGTGGACAAGCAACATCAGTCATTGAAGTTGCGAAAGCACGTGATGAATATTATGAAGAAACAGGAATTTATATCCCAATCTGTTCAGATGGTGGAATTGTCTATGATTATCATATTACTTTAGCGTTAGCTATGGGATCTGATTTTGTCATGTTAGGAAGATACTTCAGCCGTTTTGAAGAATCACCTACAAACAAAGTATTGATCAATGGAAGTTTCATGAAAGAGTATTGGGGTGAAGGTAGTAACCGTGCTCGCAATTGGCAACGTTATGACTTAGGTGGGGACCAAAAACTTAAGTTTGAAGAAGGGGTAGATTCTTATGTACCTTATGCTGGAACACTTAGAGAAAATGTGGGTGTTACATTAAGTAAAGTACGCAGCACAATGTGTAATTGTGGAGCTCTATCGATTCCTGAACTTCAAGAAAAAGCTTGCCTAACTTTAGTTTCTTCTACATCTATTGTAGAAGGTGGAGCTCATGATGTATTAGTTAAGGATCAAAACAACTCAAACAACATGAATAAATAATCAATTTAAAGACTTGTTCAAATGAATAAGTCTTTTTTTGGCTAAAAATTATCGAAATACGATAAATAGTTGTTGATAAACATAGATAATTAAGTATAATAAGAGTAAGGACGGTGGGTATATGAAACTATTTTCTATTAAAAATTTTAATGTTTTGGCTATCGCAGGTATATTGTTTAATTATTTCTCTCTTTTAGGTGCATCGATTTTTTTCCCTTCAATGAGTTATAACACATTTATGAAGTTCAATTTATATCATTTAGTATTTTCTGTTTTTGCAATTGTAATGATGTTTATTAATGCGATTGTAGTTGTAAAAAAATCGAGTGGAAAAACGATTGCTAGATTAATAATTTGTTTTATTTTGTTAAGTTGTAGTTTTAAACTTGCGTTTGATCCCGGCATTACGGCAGCAGATGAAAGTTGGAAAATGGCCCATTATTTCAGTGTGGTAATGGGAAATGAATCAATTCTCAATCTATCCATTGTTGGGTTATTTTGGTGGTACAATTATTCATCAAAGATGGAGTCACAAAAAAAGATTGAATTATTTATGTTGAGCCATGAATAAACTTAAATACTTAAATTATTATGCATTATTTTGTATAGGAATCAATTTTTTGATTTTTATAGTTCCATCAATTATTTATCCATCAATGTCTTTTTCTCAACATTCTATGCTTTTTCAATATTTGAAACTATTCAATGTTTTTATTATTTATTTTTCGATTTTGACTAATTCTATTTTCACAATAAACAAATCATATTTTCGTGTTATCATTCGTTTATGTGGTTTTTTAATATTAGTTTTTCTTAATACCTGGTATTTCATATATTGGGGAATTACAGGATCGGATGAAAATTGGGTTTTGAGCATTTATTTTCATCATGTTTGGCAATATGAAATAATAATTAATGTATTACTTGCATTAATAATCATACGCTTTCAAAAAATAATGAAGGAAAAAGAAAATGAAAAAAATCAACTTTAACTTGCTCGCAATATTTTGTATATTATTTAATTATTTAAGCTTAGTATTTTTCGCTTTGTTTTTTCCAACAATGTGGTATCCAGATTTTTATAAATTTTTTAGTATGCTTCATTTAATATCTTCTCTTTTTATTTGGTATATGTTAATTTATAATGCTTTCACAAGACAAGATCCATCTAAATTTGGTAAAAAAATTGATGTGACTATTATTATAATTATAATTATAATTATATGCATTCTTCCAACTTGTCTGTTTAAGATGAATGGTCTTGATCGATTACAAATGAGTGAATTCTTTAAAGAATATGGGCTTTTTGAAACTATACTAAATTTCATGAGTTTAGGTCTAATGATTAAATATCATTTCATAAACAAAAGTTAAAATTTTCACCAACTTTTCATTAAAATATTGTACAATGAAGATAAGCTTTAGGAGGTGTTTTGGTGTCAGTTTATGTAATGAGTGATATCCATGGATTGTATGATAAATTTTTAAGCATGATCAAAGTTATTGATTTAAAAGAAGATGATCATGTTTATGTATTGGGCGATGTAATTGATCGCGGTCCAGATGGAATTAAAATAATGTGTTACATTAAAAATGATGCTCGTTTTACTTTACTGATGGGTAATCATGAACATTTGATGTATTCCTATTTAAAAGCATGTAAAGAAGAAGATATGGCTATGTTTGATGCGTTTTCAAAACGTTGGTTAGCGATGAATGGTGGACAAAGTACTTATCTTCAATATTTAGAATTAAGCGAAGAAATACAAGAAGAATTATTTGAGTACATAAAAACACTGCCGCTTGCGATTTGTGATTTAGTTGTAAATAATAAAATGTTTTATCTAACGCATTCAGTTCCAGATCAAAATTATTCACATGGTAAAATATTTATGGATGATACTGGAGATACGATCGATGATGTTGGTCAATTTGTATGGAATCGAATTACAGATATTGGTCCATTTTGTTACTTTGATGATCGATGTATCGTTGCAGGACATACGATTGTGAGGAATCTTCATAACAAACTTGAAATTTTCAGTGATAATTCTAATTTAACTAAAGCTAAATATATTAACATTGATTGTGGCTGTGCACTTAACAGTTCCAAATCACGCTTAGCTTGTTTAAGATTGAATGATTTTAAAGTTTTTTATATATAAAAAAACTAATCTTTTTTGATTAGCTTTAGTCCTTCATTTAATCCAAACTCTTCGATCCATGTTAAGTATTTTCTTAGTAAATCGGAACTGTTTGGATGCATATAAACATGATCAGTACCATTTTTGAAATAGGTAATTGGTGAAGAATCGGTATAATGTTCCTTTTGATAGATCTTGCAAGCAGCAACTCTGTCACAAACGGATTCTTTTATATATTTTTTTGGCATTTCAGCGACTACAAGTTCTCCTTTAGTACGATCTAACCAATATTCCCAATGATGTTTATTACGACCTTTGTGATGTAACCATCCCAAAGAATAACCATACAATTCTTTTTCTTTATCATATGGACTTCGATCTCCTTGAAAGTATTTTACGCTGCTAGAAAATTCGATCCAGGAATATTTTGAACAATCATGAAGAAGTCCTTGTTTATAAAGACCACATTTAAAACAAAGTATTCCTACTTTTATTTTATGTTCAGTAATTGTTTTTAAATGACCAAAGGTTTTAGTAATTAAATTCATATTTTCACAACTTTCTATTTGATATTGTATGACTCTTAAGTAAAAAAATCAATAAAAGAAAAGAGTTTTACTATTTTAACTATTAATAAATCGTGGTAGAATATAAAAGACTTTGGAGGAATCTTATGAACCGACATGAATTGAGAGAAAAATGTTTGGTAACAATTTATCAACATTGTTTACTCAACAAAAATATATCAGAAGTTAGTATTGACGTATTTGGTGGAAGTACTAATGAATTGAACGATTTTGAGAAAAATTTATTAAATAATGTAGATAAATATAAAGATAAATATGTAGAGTATATTAATGAAGTTTTAAATGAGTGGTCTTTTGAACGTTTAGGATATGTTGAACAAGCAATCTTACTTTTAGCTTGTGCAGAATTTGAACAAAAAGAAACAGAAGCTAGTATTATTATTGATGAAGCAATTAATTTATCTAAGGATTATTGTGATGATGAATCTTATAAATTAATCAATGGAGTTTTAGATAAACTATGAGTCAGAGGATTCTCACTGTTTCAACACTTGTGCATTATCTTAAACAAAAATTAGATCAGGATATGATGATTCAAAAAGTGTTAGTTCAAGGGGAAATATCAAATTTTACTCATCACCGTAGTGGTCATCTTTATTTTACCTTGAAAGATCAAGGTTCACGAATTTCTTGTGTAATGTTTGCGATGGATGCAGGACTTGTTCAATTTAAACCCAAAGAAGGGGACAAAGTAATTGTTCAAGCCAATACAACAGTTTTTGAGACAACAGGATCCATGCAACTACGTGTCACTAAAATGAAACAAGATGGCTTAGGTGATTTGTTTGTAGAGTTTGAAAGATTAAAAAAGAAGTTGTTTGAAGAAGGATTGTTTGCAGAAGAACATAAAAAAGTAATTCCGCCTTATCCAATGAGTATAGGTCTAGTCACTGGGGCTAGTACTGCAGCAAGAGAAGATGTATTGATTACATTAAAGAAAAGATGGCCAGTTGCAACAATTGTTGAATATCCATGTTTGGTACAGGGAGAAAATGCCTCTAAAGATATGATTATGGCATTACAAAGAGCAGATCAAGATGCTTTGGATGTGATTCTATTAGTAAGAGGTGGAGGATCGATTGAAGACCTGTGGGCTTTCAATGATGAAACACTCGCTAAAGTGATTTATCACATGAATACACCGATTTGTACAGGGGTAGGACATGAAGTTGATACAACGATTGTAGACTTTGTGAGTGATCTCAGGGCTGCAACACCTACAGCGGCTGCTCAAAGAGTAACTCCTGATCTTATTCAAGTCAGAGCTGAAATCGAACAATATAAAAAAAGGATTGAGTTAGCGACAAAACAAAAACTGTTACTGAAAACGGAGCAGTTAAATTATTTAAAAAGTAAACAAGTATTGAATAATCCTGAATTACTTTTTGAAAAATCGTGGATGATGTTAGATTTTTATGAAGATAAATTAAATCAGACTGCTCAACGATTTCAATTAAAGCGAAATGAATATTTATATCAAAAAGAAAAATTGATTAGTTGTATTGAGGTTAAAATTACACAATCGAAAAATAAATTGATATATTATCAATCATCGATGAGTAATTCAGTTACAAACATTTTGCAAAGCAAAAGAAATAAATTTATACATGAAGTTGCCTTGCTTGATGCTTATTCACCACTAAAAAGTTTAAGTAGAGGATATACGATCGCATCAAGCGAAAATCAAGTTATTACTAGTATCAATCAATTAAATGAGAAACAGACTTTTGAATTAACTTTTCAGGATGGTAAAATAAAAGCTGAAGTATTATCCAAGGAGGAAAAACATGACTAAAACATTTGAAGAATCAATGAATCGATTGAATGAAATCGTAGTGAACTTAGAAAAGAACGAAACTTCTTTAGATGAAACAGTACATTTTTTTGAAGAAGGTTTACAACTAGTTCAACAACTTGATGAATCTTTAAAAGGATATGAAGCTAAAATAAATGAATTGAAGATAAGGAGTAACAATCATGATGAATCAGTTTCTAAATGAGTTAGAAAATGCACTATCATACATTGAATCTTCTACAGTTAAAGAAGCGATGAATTATTCTTTGCAGGCTGGAGGAAAAAGGATTCGTCCAGTTTGTGTTATGGAAATGTGTGTAGCATGCAATGAAAAAATTGATAAGGCGATTCCAGTTGCGATAGCTTTGGAAATGATTCATACTTATTCATTGATTCATGATGATCTACCTGCGATGGACAATGATGATTTAAGAAGAGGAAGACCTACTTGTCATAAGCAATTTGATGAGGCAACTGCGATTCTTGCGGGAGATGGACTGTTGACAGAATCATTTGGTCTTGTCACTAAATCAAAACTTACAGATAGTCAGAAATTAAAATGTATTGAAGTACTTGTGGAATGTGCAGGCGCAAACGGAATGATCTTAGGTCAGACTTTGGATATGGATGCTGAAGTAAATACTATTGAAAATGTTGAAGATCTCAAACGAGTTCATATCAACAAAACCGGTAAATTATTTAGTGCAGCATTTCGTTTAGGTGCGATCGTCGCAAACAAATCAGATATCTTAAAAGATTTAGATGAAATAGGCTTAAAAATGGGCGTTGCCTTTCAAATTCAAGATGATGTCTTGGACTCGACACAAACCGCTGTTGATTTGGGGAAATCCAACAGTGATGCAGTAAATCATAAAACAACATACGTTACTTTAATGGGGATAGAAAATGCGAAACAAGCAATGGATGAAGCTTATGATGAAGTAATTTCTTTGATTGAAAAATTACCGATTCATGTCAGTGGAATCAAAGCATTGGTTGAAGGCATGAGAATACGTTTAAAGTGAGGTCAATAAAATGGATATTAGTAAAATCAATGATCCTTCGTTTTTAAAGGAATACAACAGTAAACAGTGTCAGGAGTTAGCTGATGAAATTCGTCATTTTCTAATTGAGAATGTAAGTAAAACAGGTGGACATTTATCAAGTAATTTAGGTGTAGTTGAACTTACGATCGCATTACATCGTGTTTTTGATTCACCAAAAGATAAAATATTTTTTGATGTGGGTCATCAATGTTATACTCATAAAATCTTAACAGGTAGGGCAAATCGCTTTAATACATTAAGACAATATGAAGGAATTTCTGGTTTCCAAAAAAGAGCTGAAAGTGTTCATGATGTTTGGGAAGCAGGGCATTCAAGTACTTCTTTGTCTGCAGCAATTGCGATGGCGGTATCACGTGATTTGAATAAAGAAAATTATAGTGTTATTCCAGTGATCGGTGATGGGGCAATGAGCAGTGGAATGTCACTTGAGGCATTGAATCAAATTGGCGCCTTACAAAAACCTTTGATCATTATTTTTAATGACAACAATATGTCAATTTCCCAAAATGTAGGAGCTCTTACAAAAGCATTTTCTAAATTAAGAACTTCAACACCCTATACAGGAATGAAGGATGAATTAAAACAAGTATTGGAAAAAAATGATTTTGGTCAATCGATTTTAAAAGGAATGACTAATTTTAAAGATGGATTTAAAAAATCGATATTAGAAGCTGGTGTTTTTGATGAGTTTGGTCTTGATTACTTAGGCCCTGTTGATGGACATGATATCAAAGCATTGACTCGAGTTTTAAAAGTAGCGAAAGAAAAAGAAAATCCTGTAGTTGTGCATGTAATGACTAAAAAAGGAAAAGGATATCCATATTGTGAAACGGATACTGAAGGGAAATGGCATGGTGTTGGATCGTTTAATCCAGATACCGGAAAATTACTTTCTTCGTGTCCAGAGGGTCAACTTGATTGGTCAAGCATTGTGAGTGAAACCTTAGTTCGATTAGCTAAAACTGATTCTAAATTATGTGCTATCACTCCTGCAATGATTACGGGAAGTAAACTTGAAAAATTCTTTGCGCTATATCCTGATCGTTCCTTTGATTGTGGAATCGCTGAAGAACATGCCATGACTTTCGCTGCAGGACTTGCAATGTCTGGTCAAAAACCATTTATTTCGGTTTATTCTTCTTTTTTACAACGAGCTTATGATCAAATCAATCATGATGTTTGTCGAATGGATTTACCTGTAGTGATCGGTATTGACCGAGCCGGTTTAGTTGGTGAAGACGGAGATACTCATCATGGTGTTTTCGATATTGGACTTTTGCGATGTCTTCCAAATATGATCGTAGCTCAACCAAAAGATTCGCTTGAAGCGCAGAATTTGATTTATTCGGCTTTCAATCAAAATCATCCATTTGCGATTCGCTATCCTCGTGGCACTGTTGCCTATCGCGTGGTGGATCAATTAGAAGAACTGGAAATTGGTTCTTGGTCAATGTTTAATGATTCTGAAAAGAACCAATGTGTTGTGATCAGTTATGGTCCTGATGTTGATCGTATTTTAGCGAAAGTGATTTCTAATGATTTACCAATTACGGTAGTCAATGCACGATTTATTAAACCACTTGACCATGCAATGTTACAAACAATTGCGGCAAAGAAAAAACCAGTCATCATTTATGAAACAGATATGCTTCAAGGTGGGTTATCCAGTGCGATATTGGAATGGTGTAATGATAACCATATTTCAATGAATATCAAACGAATTGGAATCGATGATCAATATGTTGAACAAGGTGCTTTAAATTTGATTCGTCAAAAAGTTAAGATTGATATCAATACTTTATTTGATGAAATTACTGCAAACCTTAAATAGGAGTACTGTATGCTGAAACATTTATTTGTGAAAAATTTTGTCTTGATCGATGAGTGCGAGTTAGACTTTGAAACTGGATTCAGTGCTTTTACTGGAGAAACAGGGGCAGGAAAATCGATACTAATTGATGCCATGAGTTTATTAGCTGGTGATCGAGCAAGTTCTACTTATATCAAACAAAACGCTGACTATACTTTAGTTCGTGGAATTTTTGATGTGTCTGATCATAAACAAATAAAAGAAATACTCATTGAAAATTCTATTCCTGTTGATCAAACATTAGTTCTTGAAAGAAAGATATATCGAGATGGCAGAAGTCAAATCAATGTTAATGAAAAATCGTGTACATTAACTACTTTAAAAGAATGCGTGAGTCACTTAATTGATATCCATAGTCAACATGACACTCAATACCTATTAAATAAATCCAGCCATATACGATTGCTGGATCAAATACTTGGAAATCAAGAATTGGTAAATGAAGTGAAAGATTTATTTGAATGCTATAGTGAAATCAAAAAAGAATTTAATGAAGCCTGCAATACGAAATACAATGAAAATGATTTGGGATTCATTCAATCTGAAATTGATGAAATTGAACGTGCAAATTTATTAGAAAATGAAGATGAAGATTTAGAGGCAAGACAAAAGGAATTTCAACAGTTTGAAAAAACTTATCAGAAAACAAATGCATCCATTGAATTGTTGGAAAAAGAAGGTGGTATCAGTGAACTTCTTTATGAAATCATTCATTTATTAGATGGAACTGATTCAACATTATTGCAAGATCAAGTTGAAAGATTAAATAATTATTACAATGAAATTATTGACGTTGGCGATAGTTTAAAAGATTATGTTGCCTCAATGAATATTTCAGAAGAAGAACTCAATGAACTGCAAAGCAGACTATATGAGATCCAACGCTTAAAAAGAAAGTATGGACCTTCTATTGAAGCGATACTAAGAAGAAAAGAAGAAATGATCAAACAAGTACAATTGATCAGTAATCGTAATGAATACATTGCGGAAATGGAAAGTAAGATCAAAGAATATTATGATGCTTTTTATGAAAAGGCGAAAGTGCTACAAGATAAAAGAAAAGTAGTTGCCTTGTCTTTACAAACTGAAATTGAGAAACACTGTCATGATTTGATGTTGCCTAATGCCAAGTTTGTGATTGATTTTCAGGAATGTGAGGCAAACGCTAGAGGAATCGATGATATTGAATTTTATATCAGTATGAATATCGGTGAAATGCCACGACCACTTACTCGAGTTGCCAGTGGTGGTGAACTGTCTCGTTTAATGTTGGCTCTTAAAACGATTTTTACACGTTTAGAAGGCATTCAAACCGTTATATTTGATGAAATCGATTCAGGAGTTTCAGGACCTGTAGCTACATCGATTGGACTTAAAATGGCAATTCTCGCTAGAGATGTGCAAGTATTCTCAGTAACTCATTTGGCTCAAGTCGCATCTTGTGCAAAAAATCATTATTTTGTAAGCAAAGAAGTAATGAACCAAATGACCATTACACAAATCAATAAATTGGATACTGAACAACGAATTGAACAGTTGGCGATCATCTCATCTGGTAGTGTAACACCAAATAGTTTGGCTTTAGCAAGTGAATTATTGAATAAAAGCCAAGATTTAGTACAAAAAAGTGCTTAAACACTTGTAATTTTGGAATAAATTCGGTATTATAAGTGTGCAAATATCAAATCAAGGAGTAGCTAGGGGCTACTCCTTCAATTTTGTCTAGGAGGAAAATGGAAAACTTAAAACAATTTGAAGAATTGCTTCTTCCAGTTCTTAAAACTTGTAATGTACGTTTGTACGAAGTCAAGTTTGAGAAAACCAAAAAGGCTTCAACTCTACTTGTGGCAATTATGAAACAAGATGGAAGTATGGATTTAGACACCTGTGCAATTGTTTCTGAAAAAATTTCTGAAATTCTGGATACCCATGAAGAATTAATTGATGGTGAATACTTTTTAGAAGTATGTTCGCCAGGGGTTGAACGAGAACTTCGTAATATAGATGAAATCAAAGAAGCAGTATCTAAAAATGTGTATATAAAATTTGAAAAAGAGATCAAAGGCTTTCATGAAATTACTGGGGTTCTTGCAAGTATTGATGATCAAAACCTGATGATTCATTATCGTGATAAAGCAGCAACACGAAAATTGGAAGTATCAGTTGAAAATATTAGTTTTATTCGCTTAGCTGTTTAATTAAGGAGAAAACAGAAAATGAACTTAAAAGATTTACTAAAGGCAATGCAATCGATCGAAGAAGATCGTAAAGTTTCAAAAGACATTGTCGTAGAGGCACTCAAGGAAGCTTTAGCTAAAGCTTACCGCAAACACATTGATATTCCGGATGTACTTGTTTATGTTGATATAAATGAAGCTTCTGGGGATATTAAAGTATATCAACAATATAATGTTGTTGAAGAAGTAGAAGATGACGAATTAGAAATTTCTCTTGAAGATGCTAAAGCAGTTAAGGCTGATATTCAAGTAGGAGAATTATTTAATCGCGAAGTATCGATCGCAAATTTAGGGCGTGCAGCTGCATTGCTTGCGAAAAACGTAATGAAACAAAAAATTCGTGAAGCTGAAAAACTTGCAGTATATGAAGAATACATTGATTTGTTAGATGAAATGGTATTTGGATTAATTGAATCGGTAGAAGAAAAGTTTGTCGTTGTGAACTTAGGTAAAACAATGGCAATCATGCCTCGTGCTGCTCAAATTCCAAATGAAGTATATCGTGAAGGACAAAACATTCGTGTTTTGATCACTGAATGTAACAATCAGACCAAAGGTGGAGCACAAGTATTAGTTTCTCGTGCAGACGCTAATTTGGTTCGCCGTTTGTTTGAAAAAGAAGTACCAGAAATTTATGATGGTGTCGTTGAAATCAAAGCGATCGCTCGTGAAGCTGGTGAAAGAACAAAAATGGCCGTTTATTCTAGTAATAAAGAAGTTGATCCAATTGGGGCATGTATCGGACCACGTGGTAGCCGTGTACAAGTCGTTATTGATGAGTTAAAAGGTGAAAAAATCGATATCTTTGAATGGAGTGACAACATTCAAGAATTGATCAAGAATGCCTTGGCTCCAGCTCAAGTATTAACTGTACTTCCTACTGAAGATAAACGTAGCTTACTCGTTGTAGTCGAAGATAACCAATTAAGTTTAGCAATCGGTAAAAAGGGTAAAAATGCTCGTTTAGCAGTTAAACTTACTGGGATGAAAATCGATATCAAAACTAAATCTGATGTAGAAGAATTAGGAATCGACTGGAAATCTAAGATGATGGAATTCGCTGCAGAACAAAAACGCATTGCGGATGAAAAGGCTGCTCAAGAATATTTGGCTAAACATGTAGGTTTAGTTGAAGATGAAGAAGTAGTAGAACAAGTTGTGGATGAAATTATCGATGAAATCGTTGAAGAAAATGAATTCGAAGAAGTGGAAGAAACAAAAGTTGAAGAAACTCCTGTAATTCCAGTAGTTGAAACTAAACCAGAAGTTGTTGCAGCACCAGTAGTCGAAAAAGAAGTGAAGAAAGAAAAACCAGTCAAAAAAGAACGTGTTCCATCAGAATATGTATCTCGTTTTGAAAAAGTATCTTCAATTCCAGTCGCAAAACCACTTGTTGAAGTGAAAGAATACAAGAAACGTAAACCTGTTACTAAAGATGATGAACGTAAATTACGTACTAAAGACTTAAAGCATGATAAAGATTATGATATCAAACCAGTTTATTCAGAAGAGGAATTGGAAGAAATCAAAAAAGCTCAAGAAGCAGAAGCGGCGAACACTTGGATCGAAGATGAAATCGATTTCGATGAATACGATGAATTCTATGATGAAGACTAAGATTGTTGGAAACTGGTAAAAATGAAAAAGATTCCAATGAGAAAATGTGTTGCGACACAAACACAAGCTCCTAAAAAAGATTTATTGAGAATCGTAAGAACACCTGAAGGAAATGTTGTAGTTGATTCTACAGGCAAAGTCAATGGGCGTGGAGCGTACTTACTCAAAACAAAAGAAGCTGTAGAAATCGCAAAAAAGAAAAAGTCATTAGATCGTGCTTTAGAATGTGTAGTAGAAGAGTCTGTATACCAAGCTATTATGGAGTATATTCATGAATAGTAAACTTGCCGGTTACTTGGGACTTTGTGCTCGAGCTGGGAAGATATCGATTGGTGATACGGCAATGCAGGATATCACGCATAGAAGGGCAAAACTTGTCCTTCTGGCGTCTGATAGTTCAGATCGTACCCAAGAAAAAGTTAAGAATGCTTGCAATTCGCATTCCATAGCGTGGGTTGATCAGTTTACAAGTGAAGAGATTTCCATGGCGATTGGTCAATACAATCGGATGGTAGTCGCTATCAAAGATGAAGGACTTGCTAAACAAATTTTGAATTGCTTGAAATGAGGTGAACTTATGGCAAAACCACAACAAAGAAAAAAGAGTGGTTCAAACAAAAAAAGACCACAACAAAGAGATGTGTTTGTGCCTAGAGCAGAAGTAGTGAAGAGTATTGAATATTCGGAAGGAATTACAGTCTCTGAACTAGCAAACAAATGTAATCGAAATTCTAGTGAAATCATTAAGTTACTATTTATGCTAGGCAAAATGGTAACGATCAACAGTGCGTTGGATGATGAACTTGTAGAACTTGTTTGCATGGATCTAAATATTACCGCAACTAAAATTGAACCTGTTGATGAAGACAGCTTAGAGGATAGTTATGTAGATGATCCAAAAGAATTAAAAGAACGTCCACCAATCGTAACGATCATGGGGCATGTTGACCATGGTAAAACGACATTACTTGATTCGATCCGTAAGACAAAAGTTACGGAAGGTGAATTTGGTGGTATCACGCAACATATCGGTGCTTATCAAGTTTCTGTAAATGGTAAGAAAGTATCTTTTTTAGATACACCAGGACATGAAGCATTCACTGCAATGAGAGCTCGTGGAGCAGAAGTTACAGACGTTTGTATTATCGTTGTTGCGGCAGATGATGGTGTTATGCCACAGACTAAAGAAGCGGTTGACCATGCAAAGGCTGCAAATGTTCCAATTATTGTTGCAGTAAATAAAATGGATAAACCAGATGCCAACCCAGAACGTGTTATGAATGAAATGTCTGAACTAGGACTTATGCCTGAAGAATGGGGCGGCGATACGATTTTTGTAAAGTGTGCTGCTAAAACTGGGGAAGGGGTTAAAGATATCCTTGAAACAGTTCTTGTAGTTTCTGAAGTTTTAGAATTAAAAGCGAACCCAAAAAGAATGGGTAGTGGTACAGTAATTGAGGCTAAACTTGATAAAGGTAGAGGTCCAGTTGTAACTTTATTAGTTCAAAATGGAACACTTAGATCAGGAGATGCCATCGTCGTTGGAGCATGTTTTGGACGTGTTCGTAAAATGACAGATGATCGTGGCCGTGAAATCAAAGAAGCCTTACCTTCAACTCCAGTTGAAATTATTGGACTTCAAGCAGTTCCAGTTGCAGGAGATAATTTCAAAGCATTTGAATCTGAAAAACAAGCTCGTGCTTTAGCTGATCGTCGTTCTCAAACTAAGATTGAACTTGAACGTAGATCGACAAGTGCAATGAGCCTAGATGATCTTGCTAATCAAATCGAAACTGGTGAGGTAAAAGAAATTCCGCTAATTGTAAAAGCAGACGTTCAAGGTTCTGCCGAAGCTGTGAAACAAGCTCTTGAAAGAATTGAAGTTGGAAATGTAAAAATCAACGTCATTCGTTCTACTGCTGGTGCGATCAGTGAATCTGATATCATGCTTGCGATCGCATCAAAAGCAGTTGTATACGGATTCAATGTAAGACCTGATGCCAATGTTCGTAAAAAAGCAGAAGAAGAAGGTGTTGATATTCGTTTACACAACATCATCTATAAAGCTGTTGAAGAAATGGAACTTGCGATGAAAGGGATGCTTGCCCCAGTATATGAAGAAGTTGTTATTGGACAGGCAGATGTTCGTCAAACTTATAAAGCTACAAAAATCGGAACGATTGCCGGATGTATGGTTACAGATGGTAAAGCTGTTCGTGACAGTAAAGTTAGAATAATCCGAGATGGTATTGTTGTCTTTACTGGAAAAGTAGGAAGTTTAAAACGTTTCCAAAATGATGCTAAAGAAGTTGCTGCAGGTTATGATTGCGGTATTACAATCGAAAGATATAACGATATCAAAGAAGGCGATGTATTTGAATTCTATCAAGATCAACAAGTTGAAGTCGCATAAGGAGGTATTTTATGTCAGTAAAACATGAAAAAAATACAAATTTAATGATGAGATACATCTCAGATATTATTCAATTTGATTTAAAAGATTCAAGTGTTGGGTTTGTAACCATCACGGATGTTAAAGTTACTTCTGATTATAGTTATGCTACTGTTTATTGTTCATTCTTAGGTAAAGAAGAACGTAATGAAGCAGGGCTAAAAGCATTGAATCGTGCAAAAGGGTTTATTCGCACTGAACTTTGTAAAAAAATGAAAATCAGAAAAGTACCTGAACTAACATTCAAATTAGATAAATCATTAGATGAAGGCAATCGAATTGCTTCAATCTTAGTGGATATCCATCGACAAAATAAGGAATAGAGTGAAGAAATTCACTTTATTTTTTTGTTCTGTGTTAAAATTATTCTTGAGGTGAAATCATGATAAAAGCAATATTCTTTGACGTGGATGGTACTTTGATTCCCGTATCAACTCGAAAAATACCTACATCAACTTTAGAAGCATTAAATAAGTTAAGAGAAAAGGGAATTAAATTATTTGTGTGTACGGGTAGAGCATTACCAAACATTGAACTTATTAAAGATTATTTTCAGTTTGATGGCTATGTTGTTACAAATGGCCAATTATGCTTGATTAACGATGAAATCATTTATAAAAATCCTATCAATAAAGATAATGTAAAAAATATTATTCCTTACTTAATTGAACATAAAATTGCGTGTGATTTTATAATGACTGATCATGTAAAAACGATTTTTATAAATGACCGTGTTCTTGAATTAGAGGAATTATTAAGCGGTACTGAGCAAAAAAGGGTTGAAAGTGATATCACAAATATTGAAAATGAGGATGTATTTCAATTGAGTCCTTTTGTATTAGAATCAGAAGAAAAAGATCTTTATCCATTTATGCCAGATTGTACATCAGCTCGATGGTATCCAACATTTCTAGATTTTTTCCCAAGTACAGGTGGTAAAGCGGCTGGAATTGAAGCAATCATTCAACAACTAGGTATTAAACAAGAAGAAACTATGGCATTTGGTGATGGTGGCAATGATATAGATATGCTTAAATATGTGCACATTGGTGTTTGTATGGGAAATGGTTTAGACCATGTAAAACAGATCGCAGATTACGTTACAAAGAATGCAGATGATGATGGAATCGTACATGCATTAAAAAAATATAAAATAATTTAAGAAAAAAAAGAGGTGAACCCTCTTTTTTTTAGTATATATAAGTAGGAGGAAAAAATTATGAGAACAATTTTAGTAGAACCCAGTATTTTAGAAAGTAGTGCAAGTAGTATTGATTCTTTCAACAATCAATATGAACAGTGTTACCGCAACTTGTATCAGCGTGTCGATCAGCTATCATTAGATTGGTTGGGGCAAGACAACATTGCCTTTAACAATCAAATCAAAAGTTATCAGGATGATTTAAACAAGATATCCATGCTTTTGTCTGAGTATAGCCATTTTTTAAGAAAAACGGCACAAGCTTACCGACAAACGCAAGAGGAACTTGCAGCACAAGCAATGCGCTTGACTGTGTGAGGTATTTATGGACAAAATAAACATAAAGCTTGCCAGTGTCATTGAAGCAGCACAGGAAATAAGAAATTGTAATGAAATGATGTACCAATGTCTTCAAGAGTGTAAAAATCAAATGGATCAGTTAAGTAATGTATGGATTTCAGAAAGTTCAGAGACGGTAAGAAATAGATTTGCACAGTTCTCTAAACAGTTTGAGATTCAACGTCAAATTATTGATAGCTATGCTCAATTTTTAGATCACACAGCCAATACATATGATTCCATTGAAATGGCAATCAACTCCAATGCTTCATCGTTTGAATAAGGTTTTAGTTATTTTGAGTTTATTAACAGCCTGTTTATCAGGCTGTTACAGGACTCAACAAACTTATACCGTTGAAAATTGGCTGGAAGATACTGTAGAAGTATTAAAAATTAAAGAAAGCACTGACCCTACAACGATCCTAAAAGAATGGGATATGTTGAAATTCGAACCAGTTTTAAATGATCCATTAACTCTGGAAATCTTAGCTGCAACATTGAATTGTTGGTTTTTTGAAGCTATTGAATCAACAATTCAATTAAAAAATGAAAGTATTTATAAAGAAGATATTATTCAACTTATTGAACGAGAAATAATATTTGCCAAAGAAGCATCAAATCCGAAACAACTTATTAACAGAAATGTGGCAAGTAAGATTCTTCAGCGTTTTATTAAACAACTAAATGAACAGACTGTACCTTTAGAAAATATGATTGATGGTAATCAAATAGTAGAAGCAACACCAATTCAAGTTGATTTTAATAAGTTAACTGCTCATTTTAATAAATCACTTCAAATTGGTGATTTAGTAACTTGGTCAAGTGATGAGTCTACCTACTTGTATGAAGTTCAGGATATTACAAATGGTAAAACAAGTTTAGAATTACCATCAATTGATAAAATAGATTCAATTCAGTTATTTGAAAATGATTTAATAGATTTTGAAAATGCTGTAATTGAATTTGATCAAGATTTAGAGCCGATTGAAAGCATAGCTATTTCAAATGAATATCAATGGTTAAGTAGTACTAGTAAAAATACAAAGATGTTTACAAGCAATGGATTTGAAATTAAAACAAGTTACACCTCGACTAGCTTTTCAGTATCAGCGTCAAAGAAATTAAAAAACAACAATCGTTTTTATGTTGAATTCGATTTAAGTAATGTTAAACCAATTATCTCTTTTAAAGGTACAATTCATCAACTTGATTTGGCACAATTAAAGCTCAATTATCAATGTGATATAAAAAGTGGTTTTGATCGAGTCAATCAAATTAGCTATAATTTTGATCCGAAAAATCAATCATTATCTGAATGGGCAAAATCATTATTAAGTTTGTGGAACAAAGATGAAGAGGGGATTGATGTTGAGATTCCTATCGCAACTCTTAAAATTCCTATTGAAGGTTTGCCGTTATGTGTAGTGAAAATCAAGATAAAATTAATTCTATATGCAAGTGGAAAAGCAGAATTTGCCTATTCACTTAATAACAGTCATGGATTTGAAATTAGAAACAACAAATTAAGAATGATAAATGATACACGCAAAGATGTTGAATTTGTGATTGAAGCGGATACAGGCGTAGCAACTGATCTGGTAGTTTCTTTAGATTTACTTGAACAATCATTAATGGATTTAAGCGTAGAGGCAGGAATAGAGGCAAAGCTTGAAAATACCGTTCATTTTCCAGAAAAATCTGAATCAATTGAGCTAAATCAAATACCATATGATGTTTTAGATAAGTTATCATTACATAACTCATTTGTAGTATGTTCTGATATAGATATGTATTGGAAAATGCAATTTAAAGTTAATTCAATGAATACACTTGCAGGAAAACTAGGCTTATCCAAATCGATCGATTTTTTAAATAAATCCAATGCGTCATTATTCAAAAATGGAATTGGACATTTAGAAAACGGTTTATTTGTGAAAAGATGTACTCGATCCACAAACTTCAATACTCCACTTCCAACTTTACTCACTAATTTAGATCGAATTATTTTACAAAATTATTCAAAAATAATAAAGGTTAATGAAACTGAATTTGTAGAAGTTAGAGGATTACCAGAAAATTATTCAATGAATGATCTTGTATTTAATTCTTCTAAACCAAATGTGGCAATCGTGGATGATCATGGATCAGTTACAGCGATATCAAGAGGTAATACCTTAATTACGATCACTACAAAGGACAATGCTTTTGAAGTAAGTATGAATGTTATGGTAGTAGAATGAAACCATCTTCAAAGCAATATTTTAAATTTAGATTAGATGAAACTTATTTAGTATCAAATAATGCAAAGGCTAATATTCGATTGCTTAAAAAAGAGTGTGATTGTTTATTTCAAATCAAGGCGAAAAATAAAAGTACAATGATAGAAAATCAAAGTTTAAATTGTACAATGATCGTTAATGGTCAGATCAAAAAACAACATCAACTTAAATGTCATGATCATATTTATTTTGATCATGTGCATTTGTTTATAGGACCAGATTTTTTAATGATCAACTTTGTATGTTCATTTGACAAAAAATTGATATTTAAACCAAAATATGAATTAGAATACAAAGAAGAAGTAAAGATTGATCTACCTCAATTAAAATATCGCACTGATCTTGTATTTAAGCCTCTTGTGATTGAATTAGAGCCATTTATGACTATTTATCCATTGCACGACAAAACGCTCTTAGAAACGATAGGGCAAGGTTTAATGATGTCTTTTGCTTCCTTGATTGTAGTCTCACTAAACCTTTATAACAATCCACGAACGAAACTTGAACAAATTGCGAGTTTAGTTTTACCATGTGCAATGTTGTTTCAAAGTATTGTTTATCCACTTTTGATTCGATTTATGGATAAACAGAAATTTGATAAAGTTGTACAAAATAGAAATCAGGATTATTTGATATACTTAAATAATATAAAAAAGAGTGTTGAAAACTCTCACACTAAACAAAAAAATACACTTGAAAATCATTATCCTAATCAACTTATTTTCAATGAAACAATGAGTATTTTTCATCAAAGAACAAAAGTTCATGAGGATTTTTGTTGTATTGCCTTAGGATTTGGTGAAATTAATTCTACCATTGATATTCGAGCACAACACAAATCAAACTACATTCATGATAAAGAACTGATTTGTGAGATCAATGATTTAATAGAATATTCAAAATGGAATCAAAATTGCATTGTAGAATTGAATTTATTGAAATATAAACAAGTGAGCTTTTTATGTTATGAAAAAGAAATGTGGTTGTGTTTTTACAATGTGATCAGTCAACTCATTTCGATGCAAGGTCCAAGTGAAATCAAGTGTGTCATTTTGATTGATGAAATTGATGGTGATAAACTAGAATATTTTAAATATTGTGCTCATTTGATTTTAGAAGAGTTTAGTTTAAGACTTATATTTACTAGTTTTTCTACACTTGAAAGTACATTAGATAAACTACACGAAATATCATGTCCGATATTTTGTTTTGATTTTGTACATGATAAAAAGATGATACATCTTGTCAAAGATTTAAAAAATTATCACATTCTTCATTTTGTATCCAATAAAGATGACTTAGATCAACTCTCTGATGTTATTGTGAATTGTAGAAATAATAGTTCTATTCAGGTTGTCTCTACAAATGAAATTACGTTATTTTCAAATTATTTAATTAGAGATGTACAAGTTAAAGAGATAGCAGAAAAGTGTGTTCAATCTTATGATAAAACTCAATTAAGTTTTGACAATCAGATAAGCTTTTTTGATTTATTTGAGTGTTCATCAATTCAAGATTTAATGAAGAAATGTGATTGGAATATTAAAAAAAACAGTTTGAATGCAATAATTGGATTAGATCAACACAGTGAGTTGATCGAGTTGAATTTTATGGATCAAAGTGTTGGTCCCCATGGAATTATTGCAGGATGTACAGGTTCTGGAAAAAGTGAATTGATCTTGACGATGATTTTATCCCTGGCTTATCAATATTCACCGAAGGAAGTACAATTTATTTTAGTAGACTACAAAGGTGGATCAAGTATTTTACCACTTGATAATAGTTCAGTGCACTTACCACATTTAGTCGGTAAAATTACTAACCTGGATCAAGAAATAGATCGATCATTGATTGGTCTAAAAACGGAACTGAATAAAAGGCAGAATCTTTATAAACAAGCAACACAACAAAGTCATAAATCAATAATGAATTTAAATGATTATCAAGAATACTATGCTCATTATGAACAATTCCCATATCTTGCCCATTTGTTTATTATTGTGGATGAGTTTGCAGAGTTAAAAAAAGAAAAACCAGAGTTTATGCAAGAACTCATGAGTATAGCACGAACTGGAAGAAGTTTAGGAATACATTTAATTTTATCGACTCAAAAACCAACAGGAATCATCAATGATCAAATCATGAGTAATATGAACTTTAAAATTTGTCTTAAAGTGCAAGATACACAAGATTCCAGAGAAATATTATCCTGTGATGATGCAAAGTATTTAATTGGTGCAGGTTCATTTATTTTATTTACGAATAATAAAATGATCAAAGGTAAAACAGGGTATTGCCATGCTTACACGCAACAGGAAGAAAAATGCTTTGAACTTAAAGATATTAATTTAAATTCGATCTATTCAATTGAATTTAATCCTAAAAATCAAACAAGACAAATTCAATCGATCGTTCCTGAACTTGAAAAAAAGGCAAAGAAAATTCATATAGCACCGTGTTGGTTAACTTTTCCATCAAGAATACATAAAGAACATCATTTAGAAAACGAGGTGTTTTTAGGACTTATTGATGATGTGGAACATCATCAATATAAAGACTTAATCCACAATTTTGATAGTCACAAACATTGTTTATGTATTGGAAATAAGGTTTCTATTCAACATTTTATAGATGTTTTTATTAGTAATTGTCATGAAAGTATTCTTATATACCGTATTACTAATTCCAAATATGTTTTTAAAAAAGAAGATTATGTAGATGTAATTGAATCAAGGCAAACAGATCGTTGTGAAAGACTCTTCAATTTTATTAACAAGGAAGAAAATAAAAAGATTTTATTAGTCATTGATGATTTTAATCAGTTAATTGAAAATGAATATTTTAAAAATGAACTTGTAAAGAATCTTAAAGGAATAAATAAAAATGAATACTATGTTTTAGCGTGTAGTAATTTTCTACAAGGCTCAACGATACTTTATGATTACTTTAAGACAAAGGTTAATTTTATGACGCTTACTAAAACTCAACAATTAATCTTGTTTAATACATCGAAAAGTTGTAGGCAATATGAATTTTGGCAAGGGCAATGTTACCAAGAAAATTTAAGTGAATTTTCTTTAGCGCTTCCTTCACTAAAAGAAACAGGCAGTCAAACAAAACATCAAATCAAAGAAATACCGAATCAATTTAAGTTAGGATCAACAATGATTGTAGGATTTGATCTACTTAGTGCAAATGCAATCATTGTTGAACCCAAAAACATGTGCCTAGTGACTGGATATGACATAAAACTATTAGAGGAATATAGTCAGTTTATACAAATACAAGCAGGTGAACATGATTTGATTTATTATGGTGATAAATTAATAAATGAATTTGACAAAGTTCTTCAAGAATTTCAAGGTAATCCTTTGCATAATAGATTAGTCCTCGTGTTGAATTATCAACAGGTGATGAAGTCTAGAATGGATACAGCCTGTTTCGATATGATTTTATGGATCGGAGAGAGGGTCAATGGACAGCATCTTATTTCTAATATACCTCACTCGATGACTCAATCATTTCATGAAGAAGAAGGGATTTTATTAAATTATGGCAGAATTCAAAAAATTAAGTTTTTTAAACCGTCAGACTGTATTGGTTGATTTTGAAGTTGTGTTACTTAAAAAGAATTTTGAATGCAATTTTTCTATCGATACTACATTTAAAGAAATATTATTAAATATTGAGGAATCATGTTTAGCTGTGGAAGATAGTTTCTATGATTTCAAATCGGCAATAATCATGGACAGTAAATCCAAAAAATATTGTGAACCATCAATGAAATTAAAAGACACAAATTGTCGTAGGGGCTCAAAATACTATATTTACTAGTATTTTCAATAAGAAAGTAATAAAATAGAAATCAGAGGTGAATTGAATGAAATTTAATGAATTTAAGTATGAGAGATTAGATTTAAGTGTGACAAAACAAAGCTTTGAAAGTTTGATCAATAAAATGGATCAGGCAAAGAGTGTAGATGATTTTATGGATGCGTATCATGAAGCGAATAAAATACGAGGTCATATCATGACAATGCAGGCTTTATGCCAAGTTAGATATACGATCAATACAGCTGATGAATTTTATGATGCTGAAAATACATGGTGGGATCAAAATTCTCCAGAATTTACAGCACTGAATGTGAACTTTTATAAGGCAGTATTAGGTAGTAAATACATCGAGGAAATCAAAGAAAAAATTCCTTCTACTTTCTTTATGAAAGCGGAAAATTGTTTTAAAGCCTTTGATGAAAAGTTAATTCCTTATATGCAGAAGGAAAATCAATTAACGAGTGAATATGATAAGTTGATTGCCGGAGCTGAAATCGAGTTTGATGGTAAAATCAATAATTTATCACAAATGGGCAAATATACCTTATCTGCAGATCGCAGCGTTCGTGAAAAAGCTGAACAAGCACGACTTGCATTCTTTGAAAAAAATGAAGCTGAGTTTGATCGCATTTACGATGAGCTAGTTAAAGTAAGAACACAAATGGCTAAGGAAATGGGATTTGATAATTTTATTGAACTTGGTTATTTGAGAATGGATCGTCTTGACTACAATGCTCAAGATGTCGAAAATTTTAGAAGGCAAGTTCGTGAAGAAATCGTTCCTGCGGCTACAAGACTTTATGAAAGACAAAAAAGTCGTTTGGGTTTAGATCAATTAGCGTTTTTTGATGAAAAAAGCGAGTTTTTATCAGGAAATCCAACTCCAAAAGGAAGTTATGATGAAATGATTGAAAGTGCATTAAAAATGTACAATGAATTATCTCCTGAAACTGGTGAATTCTTTAAAAAGATGGTGGATCAAGAATTGCTTGATTTAGTTGCGAAACCTAAAAAAGCAGCAGGTGGATATATGACTCCACTTTATGATTTCAAAATGCCATTCATTTTCAGTAATTTTAATGGAACAAGTGGAGATGTAGATGTATTGACTCATGAAGCAGGGCATGCATTCCAAGGATATATGTCAAAGGATATTGAAGAAGTTGAATGCTTAATGGCTACTTATGAAGCTTGTGAAGTTCATTCGATGTCAATGGAATTCTTTGCGTGGCCTTGGATGGAACTTTTCTTTAAAGAAGATACAAAGAAATATCATTTCTTACATTTATCCGATGCCTTAAAGTTCATTCCTTATGGGGTACTTGTAGACCACTTTCAACATGAAGTATATGCACATCCAGAAATGACACCTGCAGAAAGAAAGGCGACTTATCATCGCTTGGAAGAAATTTATTTGCCACATAAAAACTATGATGGTGCTCCTTTACTTGAAAAAGGTTGCTGGTGGTATCGTCAGTCTCATATTTTCCAAATGCCATTCTATTACATTGATTACACATTAGCTCAAATCTGTGCTATTCAATTCTGGAATCGTAATTATTTGAAAGATGAAAATAGCTGGTCAGATTATTTAACTCTTTGTAAATTAGGAGGAACATTACCTTTCCAACTAATGGTTAAATCAGCCAACTTAAAATCACCATTTGAAGACGGTGTAGTTCATGAAGTTATTGGAAATGTTGAAAGCTATTTAAACGCTATTGATGACACCAAACTATAAGAAAAAAGGACTTCTAATTGTCCTTTAATCAAATCGTTTTCGATAATTACATTTTTGACATAAGGGTTCGATCAGTTTGTTCTGATTGAATCCTTTTTGCATACAAATCAATCGTTTATTTTGAAGGATCGACTCAAATGATGACTCAAAGATATTTCCTAAATTAATGGAACCATGATCATCTAAACAGCAGGGGACAACCGTTCCATCACTTAGTATACCCAACATTGATCTAGATCCAAGACACGTACCGTTAGTATTATCTTCAAAAGAATCAATAGGCCAGATAAATTCATGATCAAAGTGCACATAACAATTTTTTATCCATTCATAGCTGTTTTTCTTTTTTGTCTCGATTAAAGTTTGTTGATTAGTCAAAAGCGATAAACATTGTTTTGCCTTCTCTGTTAAATTGTCACTTGTCCAAAAGCGAAATTCGACATAGGGATGACCTTGAACAGAGGCTGATTTTGCGAAATCAATAAGAGGTTGCATATATTCATTGACATCCATTAATTGAAAATCGATACTATGTAACGAAAAAGAAACTTTACGAATACATTTGTATTCCAATAGAGTTGGATGATTTTTTAATAGAGAACCATTGCTGACAAGTTGTACCTGAAAGTGATTGATCTCTAATAAATCAAGAAACTCTTTGAAATGAGGGTGAATCATTGGTTCACCTTTGATGTGTAAATAAACATATTCACAATGGGGCTTGATTTGATTTAAAATCACTTTAAACTCATCAATCGATAAGGATCTTAACTCTCGTTTTGAATCACTGCAAAAACTGCATTTTAGATTGCAGTAGTTCGTGATTTCGATGTAGAGTCTTTTTAATTTCATAGCTCTATTATACAAGAAAAAAGATGATGCGCACATCATCTTAATGAATAATTCTTTTGAGAAACTCACGAGTTCTATCGTGTTTTGGATTATTGAAGATATCTTCAGGTTTTCCTTCTTCGACAATAACTCCTTGATCCATAAATACTACACGAGTTGCGACATCTTTTGCGAAACCCATTTCATGAGTTACAACGATCATAGTTAGACCTTCATTGGCAAGTTGTTTCATAACATCAAGAACATCACCAACCATTTCCGGATCTAATGCTGAAGTAGGTTCATCAAATAGTAGTATCTCAGGGTCCATGCATAAAGCTCTAGCGATCGCTACACGTTGTTTTTGACCACCAGAGATCTGAGTAGGGTTAGCGTTGATAAAGTTTTCCATTCCTACTTTTTTTAGGTAATGCATTGCTTTTTCTTTTGCTTCTTGTTCAGATCTTTTTAATACTTTAACTTGAGCGATAGTGCAGTTTTTTAATACAGACATGTTATTGAATAAATTAAAGGATTGAAATACCATCCCAACTTTGGAACGATATTGATTCACATCGATACTTCCTTGTAATACATTGTTTCCATGAACTAGTATTTCACCTGAATCAGCTGTTTCAAGTAAGTTGATACAACGAAGAAGCGTCGATTTACCGGAACCACTAGAGCCAATCAAACAAATTACTTCTTTTTCTTCTACTGAAAACTCAATGTCTTTGAGTACTTCTAGTTGTCCGAAACTTTTCTTTAAGTTTTTAATTTCAATAATTTTATTCATTAGATCTTCGCTCCTTTGCTACGTGTTTTAATCGCATGAGGAACCGTTTGCGAAGCAGGGTAGCTAGTTTTTGTATTACTCATATGATGTTCGATATATAGTAGAATTCGGCTTGTCGTAAAAGTTAAGCAGAAATAAATTGCCGCTGTAACAAGAAATGTATCTGTATATCTAAATATACTTCCAGCGATTGAAGATGATTGGAAATACAACTCAGTTACCGAAATTGCATTCAAAACAGAACTATCTTTAATATTAACGATAAATTCATTACCCATTGCAGGAAATGCATTTTTGATTGCCTGAGGTAATACAACTAGCAACATAGTCTGAATATTACTCATTCCAAGTGATCTAGCAGCTTCGGTTTGACCCTTATCAACAGATTGGATACCTGAGCGAACGATTTCGGCCATGTAAGCACCTGTATTCACTGAAATAACTACGATTCCGGCAACGATTGGAGTCCAACCTAAAGCAGGTTTTAAAGCATAATAGATAAATACAGATTGAACCATCATCGGTGTTCCTCGGAAAACTTCGATGTAAACTGTAATTAAGACATGCATGATTCTTTTTAAAATTTTGACTATCAGAGAATCACGAGGTTCAACCTTGATTGCACGGGCACCACCAATAATCAAACCGATAATCATACCAATTATGGTACCAGTAAGGGAAATTAATAGAGTATTTTGGATACCCAACGCAAAGGATGGCCAATAACGCTTTAATATTTCTATTGCAGCTGGTAGTAAGTTTTCTGGTAATTTAGCTAAAACAAACATTATTCAGCAGAAGGTTGACGATTTGTTGCGTCAAGCATGATTTGAGCTCTTTCATCAGTTGAGATAGCATCTAAAGCTGATTGTATTGCGTTTAATAGCTCAGTATTTCCTTTTTTTACAGCAATCGATACAGTAGTATCTACATCAAATCCGCTTCCTTCAGCGAAATGAACGATCATTAAATCAGAGTTAGCAGCAACAACACCTTCAGCAACCGGTAACTCAGCAGTTAAACCATCTACATCACCTGATTGAAGAGCCATAACCATTAATGGATAAGTTGCAAGCGGAGTAGCATGATCAACACCTTCGATTTGATCAATGATTTCATCATAAGTTGTGTTAAGTTGTCCTAAAACTCTATAACCACCAAATTCTTGGATAGAAGTAAAATTTGATACAGCTGAATCCTTTTTAACGATCATAACCATTTCAGAAGCATAATATGGACTAGTAAAGTCAGCATTTTCTGCACGTTCTGAAGTTTCTGTCATTCCAGCAATAATCGCATCGATTTCACCAGAACTTACTGCTGGTTCTAAACCTTCCCAGGCAACTTTCTTGATTACTAATGTTTTTCCTAAGCTATCAGCAATTTTTTGAGCCATAACTACATCATATCCATCGCAATAGTCAACAGATGTAATTGCTACAGCAGTGTCATTCTTTTCAATTTGAGTCCAGTTAAATGGTGCATAGTTACATTCCATACCAACAGTGAATGTATTGTTTGTTTCATTTTTAGGTGTGTTTGAAGTTCCACATCCAGCAAGTAATACAGTTGCAAATAAAGCTAATAATAATTTTCTCATTTTCTTTTCCTCCCCATGAGTTATAGATAAATAAAAATCGTATGCTCTATCACATACGACCAATGTCTATAGTAATAGCGCCACTTCTTACGAAGGAGTGTTTTAAGTGTTTCCTAAAACCCCATATAATCCCTTATGCCTAATGGATATATTCGGCGATGGTTGCCTTTCACTATGATCATTGCATGCCTGCTTACATAGATACTTATCTGCATCGCTACCTCTATATTCAATTTTTATTTAACAACATTAATTTACTCCACTTTAAATCAAATGTCAAACAATATTTTCTGAATCAAAAATCGATCCCTAAATCACTTCTTAAATTGTCGATGCTTTCTTCAAGCAAAACATCAAGGTTTTTCAAAAAATCAATCCGACCTTGATCAGAATTATCTTCTCTTATTTCTTGAAGAATGGCTTCTTTTTTCATGATTGCTTCAAAAAACAATTTTTCTTTTTCTTTGTTTAGTTTTCGGTTCTTATAACTATTGGAACTGTTTATACTATATTTAAGTAATAAAATTGATCCAACTATAAGTTCAATATTTAAAAAATTACTTAAAGAAAGAGTAGGGGATGTTATAATGCTTCCCAAACCATACAACATACCTAAAATTCCACCTACAACTAGACCTGCATCTAATTTAGCTCTAACATACTGATAGTGCATACTTTCCTCAGGAATAGAATAAGCTGGTTCATTAAGTATTGTATTAGCGTCATTGATTAAGTCGATCACTTTTTGAAGAGATTCAATATCAGTATATTTCATAAATACCCTCACAGTCTAAAAGGAATAACTACTTCTTAAAATATTCTATTTTTGCTTCTTCATCTTCAACTACAACCAACAATCCATTTTCTAAGACAATTTTATAAAATGAATAAGAAAATAATGGTTTAAGTGAAGTCTTCTTTACAGCTTTTTCAAATACAAATTGTCGATCAGGATCATTTTTAAAATGAAAAATCAAATCATTATCTTCAGGTAAATTTGTATCGATGATCATAAAGCTTTTCTTATCTAAAGAATTGATTTTCCCTACAGGTTGATCAAAAAATTTATCACATGAACAAGAGTAGATTAAATCTGAAATAGTATGATTCGTAGTGTTTTTAACTTGAATTTGATGCCCACGAGGTGGAATTGCGTAACTCATAATAACACATCCTTTCAATTGACTTATTTTGCTTATTTATATTCTAACTTCTTATTTAGTTGTTGTCAAATAAAAAATGGACATAAAGCCCATCTTTATAAAATCATGGAACTATTCAGTTTGGATCTCTGAATAATAACATTGTAATCCTATCAACTCCTAAGGCAAAATCACCATGAGAAGAAAAATATTATTTAACAAATTTCTTAATGTTGTTTTAAACTTTAATCAGTTTCTTCCTCTTTATAATGACTCCAAAGGTCTAATTGTTTTTCATTATGCAACATGAGTAAAAAGTTTTCTTTTGCCATTGGATATTTTTTGTATAGATCATTTAGTAAATCTTTGGTATCTTGTCTTTTTGTGTATCCATCCATTGGGCAAGTGCTTTTAACTATTGGTATTTGACTTTGTTCAACAGCGGCTTTGATGTCACTTTCAAAAGCATAAACAAAGGGTCTAATGAAATCCATTTCGGTATTTGTTAAAAACATATGAGGTTTGAATGTGGCAAGTCTGCCACCATAGATCGCATTCATAAATAAGGTTTCAATTGCATCATCAGCGTGATGGGCAAAGGCAACTCGATTACAATTGTGTTCTTTTGCAGCAGTAATGACTGTCGCTTTTTTGAATTTTGAACAAAGTGAACATTTTAATGAGCCATCATCGTTTGCTTGTATTTTTAGAATTTCATAAATTTGAGAAGCATAATGATGAAATTCAATGCCTAATTTCTCACAATATTCTTCAACTGGCGTAAAGTCCATATTTCCAAATCCCATTTCAACATGGATTCCGACTACTTCAAAGTTTTTCACGTGATTTTGGATACAACTTTTTTGATAATAATGTAATGCCAATAACAGCAACATGGAATCTTTTCCACCTGATACACCTACTGCAATACGATCATTTTCTTGAATCAAATTATAATCATTATCTGCTTTTCTAATACATCCGATAATCTTTTTCATACTCATATAAGTTGTCCCTCATTTGCTTTGTAATTATATCATGAAGTTGATATAATACTAGAGGAAAAAGGAGTGCTTATGGACGGACTTGTATATATTAATAAACCAAGAGGATGGACTTCTTTTGATGTTGTAGCGAAGTGTAAAAGAATATTTAAAACCAAAAGTGTTGGTCATACAGGTACACTTGATCCTGAGGCAACGGGTGTTTTAATTGTCATGGTAGGAAAAGCTTGTAAAGCCAATCCGTATCTTGTCAGCGATGAAAAAGAATATATCGCAACATTACAATTAGGTAAGAAATATGATACAGGAGATGTTTGGGGTAAAGTATTAGAAGAAAAAAATGTTGATGTATCTAAAAATCAAATTATTGATGCTATTTTATCAATGCATGGTAAACAAATGCAGATTCCACCAATGTACTCGGCAATCAAAGTCAATGGAAAAAAACTTTATGAATATGCCAGAGAAAATATTTCTATTCAAGTTGAACCTCGACCAATAGAAATTTTTGAAATCGAAGTATTAGAAGTTGAAAATGAAATCAAATTTAGGGTTGTATGTTCTAGTGGTACTTATATTAGAACACTGTGTGAAGATATTGCCGTTAAACTAAATACAGTAGGGGCAATGAGTTCTTTAGTGAGAACGAAAGTCGCTAATGTTACATTAGAAGATTGTTTAAATTTAGAAGATATATCAGAAGACTATAAATGTATTGATACTTTACAAGTATTGAAGTCAAGATATGTTACAATAGAAGCAGATGAAAAAATGAAGTTATTGATTGAACAAGGTAAAAAAATAGTTTTGAATACTGAAGAAGATTTGGTATGTATTAGTTATAAAGATATGGCTTTGGCGATGCTTGAAAAAATGGAAAATGGACTATATAAAAGTAAGCGAGGATTATGGTAAATGGAAGTTTTGAAATTGTCTTTAAATGATAAATTAGTTGATTTAAATGAAGTAAGTTGTTGTATTGGATATTTTGATGGACTGCATTTAGGTCACAAGGCATTAGTTGATAAAACAATCGATCTTGCTTGTCAGTTGAATTGTAAAAGTGGAATCATTAGTTTTGATCCAGATCCTTGGGTTACGATAAAAAAAATTCAAGGAATCAAACACATTACTACAATGGAACAACGAATCAAAATTGCAGAAAAAATGAATTTGGATTATTTTTATATATTAGATTTTAGTGAGGCAATGTCTGCGTTAGAACCAGATGCTTTTCTTGACTTTCTAGTTCAAAACCTAAACTTAAAAGCTTTGGTATGTGGTTTTGATTTTCATTATGGAAAAGCTGGTAAAGGTAATTGTAGTACACTAAATCAGTATGCAGATCAGAAATTCATTGTTGAGTGTGTTGATTCTGTCAATGATGACCATGGTAAAATTAGTTCTTCTCGTATTGTAGAATGCATTGAGAATGGTGATTTAGTTCAAGCTCATTTATTATTAGATTATCCTTATACAATTACCGGATTTGTGATCCATGGGAATGCAAAGGGGAAAAGTGAGTTGGGTTTTCCTACTGCAAATGTAGGGTTCGATGCTGAATTTATTTTACCCAAATTAGGAGTTTATGCAGGACTGGTAACTGTAAAAGGGAATACTTATCGTTCAATGATCAATATAGGCTTTAATCCCACATTTAATGAACGGAAGTTAGTATCGATTGAAGCTCACATCCTTGATTTTAATCAAGATATTTATGGAGAAGCTATTCAAGTTGAATTTTATAAATACATAAGATCTGAAATGAAATTTAGCTCTATCAATGATTTGATTGAACAATTAAATAAAGATTTAAAAGAAGTAAATCAGGTTTTTGATCATGAATGAAGACTTTTTAAAAAGAATGAAAATTATGTTAGGTGCTGAATTTGAAGCATATTTAAAAACCTTGGATGAAAAAAGCCATCGTGGTTTAAGAGTGAATACGTTAAAATGCACACCAGAAATATTAAGAAATAAACTGGGTTTTGATCTTCAGTCAACGTCGATCAGCCCCAATGTGTTTCGAATTTCCAATGATTTAGAACATTTAGGAACATCGATTTATCATCGTCAAGGCTTGTATTATCTGCAAGAGATCAGTGCAAGTAGTGCAGTTGAAATATTGGATCCAAATCCTGGTGATTGGGTGCTGGATTTATGTGCCGCCCCTGGTGGTAAAACTACTCAAATTGCGATGAAACTTCAAAATGTTGGTTATCTGTTTACGAATGAAATAGATAGTGGGCGTGCTCAAATTCTTTTGAGTAATTGTGAAAGATGTGGAGTTAGTAATGCGATCATTACAAATAATGCTCCTAGTGACCTTGTATCGAGCTACAAAGGGTGGATGGATAAAATATTAGTCGATGCTCCATGTAGCGGGGAAGGCATGTTTAAACGTAAGGAAAAGGCATTGGATGATTGGAGCATTGAACATGTGCGTTCTTGTGCGATTCGGCAAAAAAAGATTTTAGATGATGCGTATTTGATGCTTTCTCAGAACAGCATACTTGTTTACTCCACTTGTACCTATTCGATGGAAGAAAATGAAGAAGTGATCGATCATTTCTTACGAACTCATCCAACTATGGAACTCATCGATTGCGATGTAAATATCGGTAGAGCTGGATATGATTTTGGCTTAGTTGAAGGAAATAAAGTTCGAAGGATCTTTCCAATGGATGGTGGTGATGGTCATTTTATCGCTAAATTAAAAAAGAAATCATGTGAAGAAAAAACACCGATTAAATCTATGATTCCCATTTCTAGTAAAGTTGTGGATGAATTTTTAAATGAACAAGTTTCATTAAAATTAAATACTTTTATAACTAAAGATAAATGTTGGATATCAAATCAAAACTTATTTCAACTACCTAAATTGAAATTATTGCGTCAAGGCATATATCTTGGCGAAATAATAAAAGAACGTTTGGAACCACATCAACATTTCTATAGTGCTGCACTACTTCAAAATCATTATCTTAAACAAGTTGAATGTACTGAAGAAGAAATTAATTCAGTATTAAAAGGAAATATTTTAGAAAAACAAACAAAAAAAGGGTATGTTGCCTTAAGCTATGAAGGAATCAACATCGCATTTGGTAAAAGTGATAATTCAATTATAAAAAACAAAGTACCTAAAGGATTAAGGACAAGGTGAGATCATGAAATTAGAACTATTTGATTTAATTGATGAAACGATTAAAACAATGAATCTGCAATATCCTACTTTTCAATATATCGAAACTAAAGTACATCAATGTTTTGAACAAATACTGGATGATGCAGTAATTGAATATATATCCATTGATTCGCGTATCAAGCAACAAGCTAGTTTAAAAGAAAAAATTATAAGGAACAAATATTATCTGACTTGTGATCATGCAGAAGATGTTTTATTACAACTTCATGATTTGATTGGAATTACCGTAGAATGTCAGTTTATTTCAGAAGAAAATGTTATCTATAGTACGATTTTAAAGTATTTCGAAAATAGTGATCAGGAATTTTATCGATGCAAATTTGATGAATTTTTATATTTGAATTGTCGTACAGTCCAACCTCAAACACAAAGAAATGGATTTACGATTTATCGATTGGATGGTTATTATTTATTTAATGGACATCAGGTAAATTTTGAGTTACAAATTAAATCATTGGTACATCGTTTCTGGTCTGATATAGAACATCAGGTTGTCTATAAAAATACTCATTTTTTATACAATGATTCTTTTATGAAACAAATGTTGTCCTCTGTCCATGATAGTTTAGAAGTAATTGATCATCAACTTCAAATCATTTCTAAACAAATGAATATTGAAAGTTATGATAATCAGGATTTTGGTATGAGTGAAAAAGGATTTAAAATGTTTTTGGTAAAAGCTATCAATGATTTATACAATCAGAAAATGGTGGATTCGGTTGGGTTTACAACTGATTTTAAACGTTGTAGTGCCATTTTAAGTCAATTTATTTATATTCATGAATTTTTGCCTTGTGAAAATCCAATTGTTAAGATGTTGGAGTATTTTGAACATTTCAATTTATTAAAAACCATTGATTTGGATTTTACGGCTCCAATTATTTTAAAAGAAGAATATGAATATGAAGATGATTTTTCAAGAATCTTAGGTGAATACTGGAAATCGATCATGAATGTGGATTATGAATGGCATGTATTCTTTATCATGATGTTTGCGATTGATCCTAACAATAACAATCAAGTATTCCATTATTTTATTAAAGTTGTTAAGACGATGTTGGTTCAACCATCTTGGTTTAATCAACAACTCAAAGAGGTTGATGAAGAAAAAGCACGTTTATTGCGACAAAAATTACTTTCTCAAATTGCGAGTTCTTTGATCCAAATTGGAAAAATTGAAATGATCCATGAAGACAAATTACTATCATTAATGGAAATGTTCAGAAATTATGTTGAAAGCCTAAAAATTGAACAGTTGAATGAACAAGAGCTTTTATCTAACTTAAACTCTAAGATTATCAATTTGTTTTAATCATAAATCTTTTTAATCCTTCATACGATATATTGAAATGAGGGAAGACTATGAATAAACAAGCATTTACTTTTTTATCACTATTTACACTCGTTCTTTTAATGGCAGTCTATTATGTAACACTACCTCTAGATAACCCAGGTGTAAATGCTGATGATTTGATTGTTTCAAAAACTGACTTTGGCTCTATAGATAGCTATGTAACGGATTTAACACAAAAACATGAAGATAGTTTATCGCAATCAGAGTCTGTATTATCTTCTGCAGAGGCATCAACTCAAGAAAAAGTAGATGCGATCAATCAAATGAACTTAGTTAAACAAATCGCTGAAAAAGAGACGTTGATCAAAACTAAACTTGAAGAAAACAGTTTTTCAGGCTGTTTAGTTGAGATCGAAACGGAAATTACACGTGTCGTGTGTCCCAATGCCTATGTTGGTAAAGAAAAAGCGATGAAGATCATGTCTATTGTTTATGAAACGATCAGCAAAGATGAACTTGTTGAAGTTTCATTTGAATAATACTATAAATTTACTTTCATCTTTGGTATAATCATTGGTAGATGAGGTGAAAAAGATGGCTCAAGAATATGTTTTAATTAAAGAAAAACAAGATTCAGGATTAATTGCTTTATCAAAAGCTGTATTTGAAACGATTGCATTTATTTCAATTGATGAAGAAGAAAATGTATATCCGCTTGAAAAACAAGCAATGAAAAAAACAGTTCAATGCAAAATTTCTGATAACAAATTAATCGTATTAGTTGATGCAAGAGTGAAGTATGGAGCAAATGTAAATGAACTTTGTGAAAAACTCCAAGAACGCATTACAACTAATATTTATCAAATGACAAATTTGAAATGCAATAACATTGATATTAAAGTTAGTGGATTTGTTTTTTAATCGTTGACAACAACGTAAAATGTATGGTAATATAACAAAGCAAATATGTGGAAAGTAGAAGGACCGCTTCTCACCTGATGTTCTAAGAACTTGGGTATACGCTGCAAATGACCATACTTTAGATGGAACTTTAAGCAGGAGAGCGGGATCGTACTCCTGCTTTTTAATACTTTGTTTATAAAAAATGGAGGTGTCTATTATTAGTAAAAAAGTCAACAACGACGAATTAGTCAATGACAACATTCGATTCAAAGAATTGCTTGTGATCGGTCCTGAAGGTGAACAACTAGGGACAATGATGAGAAGAGAAGCATTGGAAAAAGCCTACGAATACAATTTGGATTTATTCTGTGTATCACCGAATACCAATCCACCTGTATGCAAGATTTTAGATTATGGTAAGTATCGCTTTGAACAACAAAAGAAATCAAAAGAAGCGAAGAAAAAACAACACGTAACGGAATTGAAATCAATACGTTTGTCACCAGTTATCGATATCGGGGATTTCAATACTAAACTTAAACAAGTAAATAAATGGCTCGAAGAAGGTATGAAAGTTAAAATTGACATGCGTTTTAGAGGTCGTATGATGACTCGTACAGAAGTAGGTCGTCAAATCATGAATGAATTTGTTGAAAAAACTGCTGAAGTATCGATAGTAGAAAAAGCACCGTCAATGGAAGGAAACACGATGTCAGTTATTCTGGCACCAAAGAAAAAATAAGGTTAGGAGAAAACATATGCCAAAAATGAAAACAAAAAAAGCTTTAGCAAAACGAGTTAAAGTAACAGGTACTGGTAAATTAAAAAGAGGACATGCTTACGTTTCTCACTTTGCAGCAAACAAAACACACAAACAAAAAGTTCACTTAAGAAAATCTTCTACAGTTTCTGCAAGTGATATGAAACGAATCAAACAATTGCTACAAGGTTAATTAGAGGAGGAATTTAAACATGCCAAGAGTAAAAGGTGGAACAGTAACACGCGCAAGAAGAAAGAAAGTCTTAAAACTTGCTAAAGGATATTTTGGATCAAAACATTTACTATATCGTACAGCGAATGAACAAGTTATGCGTTCACTTCGTTATAGCTATGTAGGACGTAAACAATTAAAACGTAATATGCGTAAATTATGGATCGCTCGTATCAATGCAGCTGCAAGAATGCATGATATCAGCTATTCTAAATTAATGCATGGATTAAGCTTAGCAAATGTAACAGTAAACAGAAAAATGCTTTCTGAAATTGCTATTCATGATGAAAAAGGATTTGCTGCAATCGTTGAAACTGCAAAAAAAGCCCTTGCAAAAGGTCCAGTTGCTAAACAAGAAGTAGTTGTTGATGCACCAGTAGTTGAAGAAGTAGTAGTTGAGGCAAAACCAGCTAAAAAGCCAGCTGCTAAAAAAGCGGTAAAAGAAGAAGTAGTAGCAGAAGCAAAACCAGCTAAAAAACCAGTTGCTAAAAAAGTAGCTAAAGAAGCTGTAGCTGAAGAAAAACCAGCTAAAAAACCTGCTGCTAAAAAAGCTGCAAAAGTAGCTGAATAATTATTCAATAAGCCATGAGAAAATCATGGTTTTTTTTATGTTAATTTTTAAATTTTGTATATATTTATTGAAAAAATGCAACATAAATGTTGTATTGTAAGTTATAATTCGGTATTATATTAACAGGGAGAAAAAGCTATGAGAGATACCTATGCCTTATTGATATTAATATCAAGCTTTATTACACTCGCTTGTTCAGCTATTGTTACATTACATCATTTTAAGACTAATATCGTTGGTTACTATTTCTATTGTGGTACAGCGATTTCTTTATTTCTATGCGGTATATTCGCTTATTTTGATACGATCAGTTATGATATACTAGTTGCATCATTCTTATTTGAATTAGAAATTTTTTCGTTGATATTAGCTACAGTTTTCTTTTACCTATTTTTATATAATAATTATCCATCCCATGGAAATTTAAAAATATATCATTATATATTGTTGACATGTAGTCTTTTAATTTTGTTTTCTTTTATTGGTGTAAATTCAAATGATATATTTTACTCAAAGCATATTGTAGATCAAAGAATAATATTTAATTATGAATCGGGTTTAATTGCTTTATTTATTTTCTTTTATTGTATTCCTATCATGATCACAACTAAAAGATTCACTGCTAAGATAAAAAAGCATCGTTCATACAGGCAGTTTGAATTTGTATATTTGACAATCCTTTTATTGTCTATTCCATGTTTATTATACACTTTTAGGTTAACTGATTTTGATTTTACTAATATTTTTATGTGTATTCCATTTGGTTTATTCAGTTATGGTTTGATTAGTTTTGGTGTAATGGATACGATTCCTTACGTTAAAAAGAATTTATTTGAAATGATCAATGATCCTATTATCATTACAAACACAAATAATATTATTGAACATGTAAATTTAGGTTTTGAAACTGTTTTTAATAAAAAGCGTTCTGATGTAGTGAATTTATCTTTAAATGAATTTGTAATGGATAATCATTTTTATTTTGATAAATATCGCAATACTTTATTCGCAGGGAATGAAACAGAATCAATTTATCAAGTTAATAAAATTGTTTTGAATGATACAAAGAATAGAGAATTTGGATATTTACATATATTGAAGGATGTAACATTAGAGAAAAAAGCTGTTGAACAGCTTATGTATTTGACTGCATATGATCCATTTACTGGACTTTTGAATTCAGAAAGTTTTAAATCACAAATGGAAGACTTCGCTAATACTTCGGATGATAGACTCAAAGGAGGAGCAGTAGTCTTTATGAGAATTTCTAATATTGATTCTTTAAAAGGAGTAATCAATATTGAACAACAACGTGAGATAGTTAAAGAAGTTGCGATTCATCTTGAAAATATAGTTTTTGAAAATGATTTAATATCTAGTTATGAAGAAAACGAATATTGTATTTTTATTACACCAAAAGAATATGACAGACAGAGAATTGAAGATCTGTATCATAAGTCAAAAAATATGAAAATTGAAATTGCCGATAATTCATATTTAATTCAATTTCATTGTAGTGTTTATTTGATTAATTCTGCTGATGTTTCTGTAAAAGATTCAATTACAAGAGCGTTATTTGCCTTAAATCAGTGTGATGATTTTAATGGTATTCAATACTATCAACATGAGTTTGAAAAGACAAGACAATTGCGTCAACAAATAATCAATTCAATTGCGAACATCGATTATGAAAAAGAATTTTATTTAGAATATCAACCAATTGTAGATATCAGTCGAAGTCAGATCCATGGAGCTGAAGTACTTGTAAGATGGAATCATCCAGTATATGGTTTAATATCGCCTGCTGTATTTATTCCAATCTTTGAAGATGCGAATTTAATGGAGAATTTAGGTTATTTTGTAATAAAAAAGGCGATGATCGCAAAAAAATCATTTGATAAATTTACAGATGAAGACTTTGTATTAAGTATTAATATTTCTAAGAAACAAATACTTGATCTGAATTTTATTCCAAAATTAAAAAAGATGATGTTGGATTTGGATTTTAAAGATTTAAGTAGTTTTGATTTTGAAATCACTGAAACAGTAATTTCAACTCATATCAAACCACTGATTAAATTTTGTAAAGAAATAAGAGCTTTGAAAGGAACGATTTCACTAGATGATTTTGGAGCAGGAAATACTGCAATTTCTTATATTACAGAATTATCTCCCAATTCAGTAAAACTTGATTTAAGTTTATCTGAAGATAGTCATATAATTGCAGAAAGAGGTATTGTGATCCGATCAATTCTTGAGATGTGTAATTCTTTGAATATGAAGGTGGTTGTTGAACATGTTGAAACTAATGAAGTATTAGAGAACTTATATTCAGTTGGATTTGAACTGATTCAAGGTTGGATATTTAGCCGCTCTTTACCTTATGAATCTTTTGTAGAATATTATTTAAATTACATCACATCAGAAGAAGAAAAATTAAGATTTAAATAGCAGAAAAAAGGAACTCTCGACTGAAAGTTCCTTTTGATTATGATAATTGTGCTATTGATAGATCGAGTCTGTGAAGCGTTTCTTCTTTACCTAAAATATAAGCAATTTCAATAGCTCCTCCTGGTGTGAATTCTTTACCAGATAATGCGATACGGACAGGGTATAAAAGTTGGCCGTTTTTGATACCCATTTCAACGACCAGATTCATTAATGAATCATGGATGTTTTCTTGACTCCAATTCGTTAAGCTTTCAACCAGTTTTTTAGTTTCTATTAATGAGCGAAGAGCGATTTCAGGATCAGTTTTCATTTTCTTATTAATATAGAAATCATTAGAGTAAGTAGGGTATGTATCAAAGAAGTCGATCATATCATGGATTTCAGATAGGATTGTAACTCGTGGTTGTAAGATTTTTGCGATTTCTTTTTTATCATAACTATCATTTTTTACTGCTTCTGAAATATAAGGAAGAACTAAATCATAATATTCATTGAAATCTTTATTTCTAAGATATACAGCGTTCATCCATTTCAATTTTTCAATATCGAATATTGCCCCTGATGTACCAATACGTTTAACATTGAATGCTTGTTTAAGCTCATCCATTGTATAAATTTCTTGTTCGGTTTCTGGAGCCCATCCAAGTAGTGCAATGTAGTTTAAGATCGCCTCAGATAAGTAACCTTTTGAAAGTAAATCTTGGAATGAAGCATCTCCATTTCTTTTTGACAGTTTATGTTGCTCATCCTTCATTACAGGTGGACAATGAATATAAGTAGGAATGTTCCAGCCAAATGATTCATAAATCAAATTATATTTTGGTGTACTCGATAAATATTCATTACCACGCACGACATGAGTAATATCCATCATGTGGTCATCAATAACATTCGCAAAATTATAAGTAGGGAAACCATCTGATTTTAAAAGTACTTGTTCATCAAGCGTAATGTTGTCAACAGTAATTGTTCCATATACTTCATCAGTAAATGAAGTTGTACCTTCTTCTTTGATAGATTGGCGAATTACATATTTCTCACCCGCATTGACACGTGCTTCAACTTCTTCTTTTGATAGTTTTTTACAAGGATCATCAAATTTGAAGGAAGTGTTTTTTGCAGAAGCGATTTCACGTTGTTCTTCAATTACTTCTTCACCGCAAAAGCATACATGTGCTCCACCTAATTCAATAAGCTTCCAGGCATAGTCTTTATACACCCCTGACTGCATACGCTCAGATTGAACATATGGGCCGTAATTACCACCGATATCAGGTCCTTCATCATGATTTAATCCGCATTGTTTCAATGTTTCATAAATGATGTCAGTTGCACCTTCAACCAAACGACCTTGGTCAGTGTCTTCAATACGAAGAATAAATACACCATCTTCTTCTTTTTTAGCTACTAAGTATTCATAGAGAGCAGTTCTTAAATTTCCAATGTGCATATAGCCAGTTGGACTTGGGGCAAAACGTGTTCTTACTTTTGTCATAATAAACCTTCTTTCATGCTCTATAATTATACATATCTTTAACCATGGTTTCAAATAATATTGTCGATTTTAATATGATAAATATAGATTTTCATATTTTTGTGTTACAATAAGATAATATTTGTAGGGGGAATCATTATGTTACTTAGAAAAACAAGTCAGGAAGAAATCAATTCAGTAATGAAATTGATAGAAGAAGGCAGAAAGTATTTTAAAGCAAATGATATTCCTCAGTGGCAAAATGGAAAACCAAATTTAGAAACGATTCAAAGCGATATCGATAAAGGATGTTCTTATGTTCTTGTGGATGGTGATGAAATCGTTGGGACTTGTGCATTATTTTTTGAAAATGATAATACTTATGATGTGATCGATAAAGGTCGTTGGATGAATGATAATAATTATGCAGTTATTCATCGTGTTTGTATTAAATGCTCATATAAAGGTCATGGATTAGGTTCTGAAATACTTCGGACATGTGAAGAATTATCTTTAAAACAGGGTATTGATAATATTAGAATCGATACTCATCAACTAAATTTATCAATGCAACGTTTGCTTTCTAAAAATAATTATACATATTGCGGTATAATCTATCTTGAAGATGGCGCAGAACGTTTTGCATTCCAAAAAGTATTGAAATAAAGGAATATAAAACTATGAAAGTATGTTTAGTTACTTTTAATGCAAAATATATCCATAAAGCATTAGCTTTACGTTGGTTATATGTTGCACGTGATAAACAACATGATACAGAAATCGTTGAATTTAGTATTCGAGATGATTTAAATCATTGTGTTCAAGTATTAGTTGAAAAACAACCAGATGTGATCGGACTTAGTGTTTATATTTGGAATGTCGATATTACAAAACAATTGATTCTTGAAATCAAAAAAATTCTTCCGAATGTCCGTATTTTAATTGGTGGACCCGAAGTTAGTTATGAATGTCAATCATGGCTAGAGTATCCGATTGAGGCAGTACTACGAGGAGAAGGGGAAAAAACCTTCTGGCAGGCAGTCAATCAAGAAGAAGATATTGATGGATATTTTAGTCATCACTTTATTTCTGATATTTCATATGCAAAAGTTGATATCAAATGGCTTGAGACACTAGAAAGTCCATATTTTTTAAGCTTTGATCTAAATGATTTCAATCATCGTTATTTTTACTTTGAAACTTCGCGAGGATGTCCTTATCGTTGTGCCTATTGTCTTAGTTCACTTGATCAACAAGTTCGTTTCTTTTCAAGTGATTATTTAAAAAAACAATTGGTTTTACTTGAAAAATATACACCTAAACAAGTTAAATTACTGGATCGTACTTTTAATGCTGATCCAAAAACAAGTTTAGCTTTTTTAGAGTATTTGGAAGATCTTGATATAAAAACAAGTTTTCAATTTGAAATCGTTGCGGACACTTTAAAAGATGAAATGCTAGATTTTCTTTTAAATAGAGCTACAGAAAGTAAATATCGCTTTGAGATCGGTGTTCAGTCTTTTTATGAGCCGACTTTAAAAGCTGTGAATAGAACACAAAACAATAAACGATGCAAGGAAGTGATTCATTTACTTACTAATAGAGGTTATCAGTTACATGTTGATTTGATTGCAGGACTTCCGTTTGAAGATTTAAAGCAATTTGAAAATTCATTTAATGAATTATACAGTACAAGTGCAAAAGAGATTCAAGTTGGAATATTAAAACTTTTAAAAGGGACAAGTCTTAGAAATAATTGTGATCAATATGGTATCAAATTTGATGAAAGCTCACCTTATCGAGTTGAAGAAACTCATTGGATGAAAAAAGATGAGTTACAATCCATTGAAGATGTGTATCACGCTTGTGAGCTTCTTTTAAATAATGGTCGATGTGCTGATAGTTTTAGAACATTTGTGCAACTCGGTTTGATTCAAAGCCCATTTAGTGCCTTACAAGAATGTGGTAAACAACTATCACAAATTAAACAGCTCCAAATAAAGGATTGTTTTGAAATTTTATATACACTGATTGAAATGCAAGCAGAGGATATAAACTTAATCAAAGCTATTTTACTTACTGATTATCATAATTTATTTACACAAAAACCAAAACGTATTTTAAATGATCAATTGGATCAAGAAATCCGTAAAAAAATTCAAAAAATTAGTATTGAACAACTGCATTATCCTGAACAATTGGTGTATAATTATTCTGGAATTTATACAGGATTTCATAACAATGAAATCCAAATTCAAATGTTGTTATACAGTAATGATCATAGTAAACCAAAACGGATTTGGTTCAACAGTAAAGGGCAGGTACAAAATGATGAATGAAATTTGGATCGCAACTCAAAACAAGCATAAAATTAATGAGTTTAAACAGATGTTTTCTAAATTGAATATCGAAGTAAAAAGCATGCTTGATCTAGATGAAGAAATCGATATTGAAGAAACAGGTTCAACATTTGAAGAAAATGCAATCATTAAAGCTGAGTTTTTATCTCAGTTCTTAAACAAATGTGTTATAGCAGATGATTCAGGTTTAGTGATCGATGCCTTGAATGGCGAGCCAGGAATCCATTCAGCACGTTATTTAGGTCATGATACGGATTATATGATCAAAAATAATGATTTGTTACAACGAATGAAAAATGAAACAAACCGAAATGCCCGCTTTGTCTGTGCTATAGCACTTGCTACTCCAAATAAGACTACGGAAGTATTTGTAGGAACATTTGAAGGAGAAATTGGTACTGAAATAAAAGGAAATCATGGATTTGGCTATGATCCGATTTTTTATCTTCCAAAGCGAAGTTGTTACTCAGCTGAGCTTTCAGATGAAGAAAAAAATAAAATCAGCCATCGTGGTATCGCTTGTCAGAAATTAATGGAGGCTCTTAATGAAAAAATATAAGTTGTTAAGCCATTTCACTTCAATTTGTTTTATTTTGTTTCTGTTTTTGCAAGTACTTGATTTTTGTTGTTTCGATCGCAATTTCTATGCAAAAGAATACACAAAATATCAAAATGCTCAAGAAATTGGGATAAGCGAATCAGAATTAATGGTTGCCACTAATGTTTTATTGGATTATGTACAAGATAATAGAGAAGACATGATTGTATCAGCGATGATTCATAATACACAAAGAAATGTTTTCAATCAAAGAGAAATCGATCACATGGTCGATGTCAAAGACTTATACTTAAAGGCAATGATGTTTAAAAATGGTTGTTTCGTTGTATCGATGATTATTTTTTCTTTTATATTTTATACAAAAAGAAAAAATGCATTATCAATTGTTTTAGCTGGTTATCGCTATGCTTGTAATTTATTTATAGTTACATTAGCAGGTTTAGGGTTTGTAGCTTTCTTAGATTTTGATAACTTCTGGACAACATTTCATTTAATTTTTTTCAGTAATGATTTGTGGTTATTGAATCCAAATACGGACATTTTGATCATGATGGTTCCAGGAGGATTTTTCTATGATCTGGTATTTAAAATTGCACTTACTTTTTTAGTATTTTTATTAATTCCTTATGGTTTATCGCTTGTTTATAATAGAAAAGAGGTCAACGTATGATTCATGTCGTTTTATTTGAACCAGAAATCCCTCAAAATACAGGGAACATTATGCGTACTTGCGCAGCTACTGGTTCTAAGCTTCATTTAATTGAACCATTAGGTTTTTCAGTGGATGAAAAAGCAGTAAGACGTTCAGGCATGGATTATCGAAAGGATGTCGATTTTCACGTTTATTCAAATTGGCAAACATTTAAATCTGAACATCCTAATGGATTCTTCGTTTATATGACTCGTTATGGAAAAAAAACACCAACACAATTTGATTATACTTCGACTACTGAAGACATTTATTTAGTGTTTGGCAAAGAAAGTACTGGCATTGATAAACACATTCTACAAGGACAATTAGATCGATGTGCTCGCTTACCGATGATCGAAACAGCACGATCTTTGAACTTAAGCAATTGTGTCGCTATTTGTGTCTATGAGGTTTTACGACAACTTGATTATCCTGGGTTGAGTACCACGGAAGTACTCAAAGGAGAGGACTGGTTAACGAATGGACAATTTGAGTAGTTTTTTAAGTGAACATCGCAAGCGTGAGAAACTATATATTTTTATTCTTTTTGTATTGTTTTCATTTCATATCATTTGTAATTTAGTTTTAACTTATGAAGTGATCAATGCAGGGGATACTAATGGTTTTATTCAACTTTTATCAAGCCAATGGTTAAAAAGAACACTCATTGGCAATTGTGTATTGGAATATACGATGCATTTCTATTCTACGACAAATATTCTATTATTTGTATTACGATGCTTACGTTTACAAGATTTATTATTGTTTTTTAGCAGTCTTTTCTACTGGATGCAATGGAGTCAAGACAAACAATTTAATACTAGAAAAAAGTTATTAACAATGACTTGGGTATTTCTACTTATTGCCTTAATAAGCATGTTGGGATTTATTGTACTTGCGGCAAATTCAATGACTACAGCATCTGCATTCTTTTTATTAGTAGTAGGAGCAATTAGTTATGCTATTTTAAATGGTTTAGCGTTGGTTTGTGTGCTTAGTTTGTTGGGTCATACAATCATCACAAAATAAAGGTGCTTTTTACAGCACCTTTTGTGTTTTAGAAGCTTTTTAAATTTGAAAGATTGTCTTTCTTTAAACTATCATTTTTAGAGCGAATATGTTGTTTTCCATCACGACCTGTAAATAATACAGCATTTTGAATAATCCCTTTTTCAACTGCATCTACAGCCATTTCATAATCGTAGACTTTACCAGAATTGGATTTGAATTCTGCAAGACTTCCATCACTGTTTTTTCTTACCGCAACAAATTTTTCTGATTTAGAAGATGATTTCTTTTGTTTCTTTTCTTTTTTAGGCATAATATCTGTCCTCCTGATAATATTGTGAATCATAGAAAGATATTTATTCAAAATATTAAAAACAATTATTGGAAAAGAAAAAAAGAAGTAGTTGAGAATTAAGAATAGGTGCAAACAAGGAAGTTTCCATGTTAGTAAGATAATCGATAATAAGCCACTTTACCCATTATTTAAGCAAGTACATTTGTGACTTGCTTTTGGAGCTTTAATTGAATATTGCATTTAAGTTGTAAAATGCAAGTGCAGTGGTATAATAATTTGTGAGGTGAGAAAATGATAGAAAATATTAATGACTTTATTTCTCTAGCGTTACTCATGGGATTTGTAGTACTTCTTTTTTTAATGTTCTTAAATTCTTTGAATAAAAAAAGGGCTAGAAAACATATTGAAGAAGAATACTATTATTACCGCGATGTTGAAGATTTTGATGATGGTTTATAGGAGGAATTTATGTTTAGTCAATCGATATCATCTTTAAATGCACCAAAAGTATTAGGACCGTATTCTGCGGCAATCAAACTTGGAGATTTTGTATACTGTTCAGGACAACTACCTTTAGATCCAGTTACTAATGAAATCGTTGAAGGTGGGATCAAGGAACAAACAGCTCAAGTTTTACGTAATTTAGAAGCGGTTTTATCTGAAAAGGATCTTGAACTAAGACATGTAGTAAAGACTACAGTGTTTATGTCTGATTTAAATGAATTTGCGGATATGAATGAAATTTATGGTACATATTTTAAAGAACCTTATCCTGCTCGTTCTACAGTTCAAGTGGCAGCACTTCCAAAAGGTGCAAAACTTGAAATTGAGTGTTTAGTTATTGATACATTAGTTTATGAAAAACAAATGCAACAAGCTCAAGGATGCTCTGGTTGTGGAGGTTCAGATTGTGCATCTGACTGCAACTGCGATGGCGGATGCGAAGGTGGATGTTGCGAAGGTTAAACGCTTGAAAAAAGCGTTTTTTTAATTACAATTTTTAAAAAAATAGTGTAAAATATTTATGATGATGACTAAGCAAATTTAAATATGAACGATGTGATTTATTTTTATTATGACAAAGTACTTGAACGTACTATTTTAGTGCTTGAAAAAGGAAAGAGTATTAGTGAAAAATTACCAGTAGATTTATTAAATGATGCTTGTTTACAAGCTGGTTCTAATTATAAAGGTTCAAAAGAATCATTTTCACTATTAACTGGAGCAACACAAAAAATACCGATTTGTACATCGATTTTAAAACAAGTAATTTTCTTTCCTACAATGTCAGAGAAACATGCCCATTGTGTTTATATCCAATATCGTAAAATCAGAAGAATCAAACGAATTGATAATTTAGTGTGTTGTATTGAATTTCATAATGGGATCATTGAGTCATTTGCGTGTAGTGAACGCGTTATTAAAAGACAAATGCAAAGGTGTGAAGCCTTTTTAAATCATATTATGGATTTGTGATATAATAATTTTGAGGATAAACATATGGAAACTATACTTATTATTGTAGGTTGTATTTTAATTTTGAGTATGATCGTATTGATTATGATTATAAGACAAAATAGTGTTCGTCAAGAGATGATAATGAAACAAATCAGTTTAGAGAATCAATCAAAAAATTATGAAGATTTTGATCGTATTCGTGATTCATTGACATTGGAAATGGCTGGAGTAAAAGAAAAATTTACCCAAGATTTGATTTTGTTTCAGAACCAAGTTTTGCAGTCAATGAAAGGGGATTTACATCTTCTTAATGAAACTACAGCTAATCGATTAGTAAATATCGAAAACAAAGTAAATGAAAGTATGTTAAAAGGCCTTGAAAATTCAAATAAAGCATTTAATTCTGTCCTTGAACAAATGGCAAGAATCGATGAAGCACAAAAGAATCTCTCTAATTTATCAACTGATATATTAAGCCTACAATCCATTCTGAGCGACAAAAAAACTAGGGGTACATTTGGTGAAGTTGAATTGTATTCGCTTTTAGAGAGTGTTTATGGCGTTAATGACCAAAGATATCAAAGACAAGTGACATTAAGTAATGGATCTATTGCGGATTGTGTTCTTTATGCTCCAGAACCATTAGGACAAATTGTTGTTGATTCAAAATTTCCATTAGAAAATTACAATCGAATGGTGGATAGTAATTTAAGTAAAGAAGATCAAAACAGGGCAAGAAATGCTTTT
>JAVBMW010000008.1:0-24650 GCA_031551965.1 Holdemania sp.
TGGGGGTAAAGGATAGAACTAACATGGCGGGAACACTAAGCGAACTGGCACTCATTTGATTATGACTGATCAGTCCTATCAAAGCACCGACAAGAATCGAGATCAGAACACCAACCATTCCAAGCAAGACAAACTGAATGAGCTCCGTACCTTGATAGTTGGCGACAACACCCATGAATACTAATCCTACTAGACAAAGGCTGGCAACGACCGAACCGATTCCGATAAGATACTCCATAGGTTTAACATTGGACATCTGCAGCATGCGTAAAGAATATTTTTCTTTTTCTTCGCCGATGATCGAGGACATTGAAACAATTGGAGCCATACTGATATACATTGAGGCAAACATATTCACAAAATAGGCGTGAGGAAGATTGTCCATCTTAATGGAGATCGTCATAATGAATGCCATTGCTGGAAACATAATAAATTGAATGAAGATGGCTTTATTTTTTAGACTATCCTTGATTTGTTTCTTCGCGATAGCATTTATTCTATATACACTCATATTTATACCAGCTTTCTACCAGTTAACTCAATGAAGACAGTTTCTAAATTGGGTTCGCTGGAATGGATCGATTTTACTTGTTGAAGTTCAAAATAAGAAGCGATTGAAGATGCATTGTCTTTCGTATTTGTAAAAGTAACGGTTTGACCATCCTTTAAGGTCAAAGAGATCAAGTTGTGTTTGTTGTATTTGTAACAAAGATCTGAAACAATACCCTTTTCTACAATTGTTCCTTCATTGAGTAGAACAACTTCATCACAGAGTTCAGTAGCTTCCTGCATATTATGAGTAGTCAATAGAATAGTAGTACCTTGGTTTTTAAGCTCTTTGATCAAAGTATGGATCGTAAGTGTAGTTGAAGGATCTAGACCACTGCAAGGCTCGTCTAGGAATAACAATGCTGGTTTATGCATAATGGCACGCGCAAGAACTAATCTTTGTTTCATTCCTTTCGATAATTTATCAACAGGTTTTTTCTTACTATCGAGTAGTAGTACTTTAGTAAGAACTTCATCAATCTTTGATTTATCAACTTTATTGATTTCTGCAAACAAGCTAAGATTGTCATAACAACTTAATCTGTCATATAATCCATCCTGATCCATAACGATACCGATTTTACGATAAACCTCATCACTTAGTTGATTACAATCATTTCCAAATAACTGAGCATTTCCGCTTGTCTGTTTTAACTGTCCTGTAATAATTTTTAATAATGTGGTTTTTCCTGCACCGGAAGGTCCAAGTAAACCAAGTATCTGTCCTTGTTGAATGGTTAAGCATACATTATTTAATACTTCTTTATCTTTAAACTGCATTGAAATATTGTCTAGAATTAATGGAATCATATTTTATTCTCCTTTGATTTTTGGTAACTGTTAAATAATTGTTGAATCTCTTCATCTTCTTTTTTAACTTTGATCGTCATAATAAAAGTCGAAACTGTAAAGAAGAGAAGAAAACTGGCAAGAAAGCTGATCCATCCTAAAATACTATTGATTGGAAACCAATCGAAAATAACTATAAAAATCATAGCTGTCAAAATAACCGCAAAAAATGTCAAACCTGCCTTATAAACTGTTGGCCAATCTTTACAATAATTTTCGATCAAAAAAATCTCGATCGCTATAGTACAGGAAATAAGAAATGATTGAGCGATCGTGGATAGAGCTAATCCTTTGTTGCCTAATTGAAACATTGTTGAGATCGACTGAGTTACGTTACCTGTAAATAAGGCAAGTAAACTAAGTGTAAGAATGAACACACTGAAAGTTACAATAGTGCGATTTGCGATTTTAAATAAACTTGTAATATTGAATTTCATAAGCGTTTTCCTTTCAATCTCTCTTTGAATGCCTTGTTGTATTGTCTAGAAATGATTAATTTTTCATCGTTTTCTAATGTTACAATAATTCTACTTCCCATATCGGCTTTCAGTGATTTGATTTTATCTAAATTAACGATGCAGGATTTACTGATCCGGATAAATGAATCATTCATTAATTCTTCTAGTTCATAAAGTCGGAGTTGAGTTTCAAAACAATCCGTTTGGGTATAAAAGAAACAATGTTTATCGACAGAATCAATATACAAAATTTCATTGAATTTGATCAGAACTTCCTGTCCGCGTATTGATCCACGCAATGATCTTTGTAAGCCATCTATAGCACAAAGTATTTCATGTTTTTCATTTTCACTATCGCAATCAATATGAATGAATGGCTTTTGGTTTACTTTATTTACTTCAATCTTCATAGCTTTTCCTCGCTTAAGTGTATTATATCCATGACTCCCCATAGTATCAAATCAAAAATACTATCATGCAAATATTTGAAACTAAGTTGCAAAATAATGCATAATTAATCTAAATCTAAAAGGGAATCAGACATGGTAGAATTAATTTTGATTCATTTTGTAAGAAGACAGTTTAGCTTCAAGCATTATAAAAATTCTAATGATACTAGTATTTTTGCCATTTATAAAAAATGAACTTCCTATGTTTAGGCGGTTATAGCAAAACTTTATTTGCATTGTTTATTTCTTTTTTTTAACATCAACAGAAAAAAAATCCATTTCTGGATTTATAAAATTTGATCAACGATACCATAAATAAGTGCTTCATCGCTAGACATATAGTAATCTCTTTCACAATCTTGGTGTATTTTTTCGACTGGTTGCTTAGTATGTTCGCTTAATAGTTGATATATTTTTTCTTTTACCTTTAAGATGTGACTTGCTGCAATCGACAAATCAGTGGATTGACCTTGCATAGATCCTAAGGGTTGATGAATCATAACTTCACTATTTTTTAAGGCAATTCTTTTGCCTGGTGTTCCACTCGCAAGCAAAATAGATGCCATACTAGCACACATTCCCATACAAATCGTAGAAACATCACACTGTATAAATTGCATCGTATCATAGATCGCAAATCCAGCGCTGATGCTTCCGCCAGGAGAATTGATATAAAGCTGTATAGGCTCGTTATTTAAGGAGTTAAGGTATAAAAGTTGTCCACAAATACTTGATGCCATATTGTCTTCTATTTCACCTGTGCACAAGATGATTCTTTCTTTTAATAATAAAGAATATAAGTCATAAGCTCGTTCAATATGATTTGATCGCTCGATAACTGTTGGGATGACTACCAAATAGATCACTTCCTTCCTTATAAAGTATGTCTTTATAGGTGTAAAATATACCTATGAAAATATGAAGAAAAGCATGAAAAAATAACCGAAAATATTATTTTAATCATTACAACTGTGATTGAGATTTAACTGCAATAATAAACAAGATTTTTCAAATAAAAAAGTAAAAAAGAAATTGAAAACGCATACAATAAATTCTTAACAAAAAACCAGTGAGAATTTGTGAATATTTTGTCATACTTGTGTTTCAACATTGACAATAACGCGTTAAAAACTTATAATTATGACGTGTCAATAAGGAGGACTTAATAATGACAGTTAGAGTAGCAATTAATGGTTTCGGACGTATCGGTCGTCTAGCATTCCGCCAAATGTTTGGTGCTGAAGGGTATGAAGTAGTAGCAATCAATGATTTAACAAATCCTAAGATGTTAGCTCATTTATTAAAATACGATACAGCACAAGGACGTTACAATGGACATACAGTAGAAGCTAAAGAAGCATCTATCGTTGTTGATGGAAAAGAAATTCAAATTTATGCAGTTAAAGATGCTGCACAATTACCTTGGGGTGAATTAAAAGTAGATGTTGTATTAGAATGTACAGGTTTCTATACATCAAAAGAAAAAGCAGCTGCTCACGTAACAGCTGGTGCTAAAAAAGTTGTTATCTCAGCTCCTGCTGGAAATGATTTACCAACTGTTGTATTTGGTGTAAATGAAGGAATCTTAAAAGCTGAAGATACTATTATCTCTGCTGCATCTTGTACTACAAACTGCTTAGCTCCAATGGCTAATACATTAAATAAATATGCTCCAATCGTTAGTGGAATCATGACAACTGTTCATGCTTACACTGGTGACCAAATGACTCTTGATGGACCTCACGCTAAAGGTGACTTACGTCGTGCTCGTGCTGCAGCAGCAAACATCGTACCTAACTCTACAGGTGCTGCAAAAGCTATCGGTCTAGTAATTCCTGAATTAAATGGTAAACTTGTTGGATCTGCTCAACGTGTACCTGTTCCTACAGGATCAACTACAATCTTAGTTGCAGTTGTTAAAGGAAAAGACGTAACTAAAGACGGAATCAATGCTGCAATGAAAGCTGCTGCTAATGCTTCTTATGGTTATACTGAAGAAGAATTAGTATCTAGCGATATCGTAGGAATCGATTACGGTTCATTATTTGATGCTACTCAAACTATGGTTACTAAAATTGATGACGAAACTTACCAAGTACAAGTTGTTTCATGGTATGACAATGAAAACAGCTACACTTCTCAAATGGTTCGTACAATCAAATACTTCGCTACTATCTAGTTTATAGTAAAAAAGAAATTTAGACTCTTACTTTGGTAAGGGTCTTTTTTTGAGTTGTGATATAATAATTATAAAATTAAGAGGTATAAAAATGAAAAAGTGGATAGGTTTATTATTAATACTGGTATTAATTGGTTGTGCAAAAAACTCAAAAGAAGAAGTTGAAGTAGTAGAAACACCAAAAGTAGAAATAACTAATAAAATTATATTGAAAAGTAAACAAGTTAGTTATGTGACAAATTATGAGTATACATTAAGTCAGATTGTAAAACTTCCTTATCACGTTGAACTTGTAAATCCTGAAGAAATAATAATGTTTGAAAAAGAAGGAGAGATTGAAATTTTAGTTTCTGTGATCTGTGATGATGAGCCAATGGAACTTTCACTTATTGTTGAAGTTGAGGATAGGCCAGCTTATTTGATAATAGATTACAAGCAACGAAACTATTATGTTGATGAAATAATTGATCCTTATGCTGGGGTGAAATTTGGAAATAAAAAATTAACTTATATAGGCCAACAAACAAGTTTTTCAAAGGTAGGAACTTATTATCTAGATTATAGGGTGACAGGCGAAGTTCAAGAAACTATCATAACGGCTCCAATATATATTATTTATAGTCCAGACCAGGAAGACTATATTTCGTTTGAGGATGAAATTGATCAATTTTTGCTTCCATTTTTGAATAGTTATTTAAATATTATTGAGGCTTCAAGCGAATTTATTGACTCAGATAAAGCCGCATTGAATGCTTCAGTTAAATTTATGCTTTGGAACGAACAAAATGAAAAAGATGGATATAATTTTGTGTTTCCACATGATCAGTTAGAAGAAATATCATGGACATACTATAATTATAAGCTTCCTGAAAAGTATTGTGATTGGCTAAGCTACGATGAAATTAATGATACTTGTTATGATACAATTGAGTTTGGTTTTTTAGGTGGAGATGCTCCAGCTATAGAAACTACCTTCCATTTTCGTGAAGAGAAGTGGGATGGGGATTATCAAATTATTAGCTATATAATGAAAAAGCATTTTCCAACTGAAGAATATAGTGAATATATTCAAGTGATATGTAAATTAATAAATGAGGATGGTCAATATCGAATTGTTGAATTTGATTTTGGTAATCCAGCTGATTGACAAATCGATTTCATTTTGCCAAGATTAAACTCAACTAGAGTGAATCTTTAAAATTAAATATAGTTATAAATGGATCAAGATTCTTACTTCGGTAGGAATCTTTTTATAAATTTATGGTATAGTAAGCATAAGAAATGAGGGTAGTTATGAAGAAGATAATGACATTATTTGTTTTAGTATTACTAGTTGGTTGTTCAAGCAAAACCACAGAAGAAAAACAATTAATTAATAGTAAAAAGGAAAACTATGTTACAGATTTGGAATATTCATTGGATCAACTTGTAGAGTTGTCTGAGGGTGTTGAACTTGTTGAACCAAACAAGGTGTTTGTGTTTAGGCTAGCTCAAGAAGTAGAAATTCCAGTTGAAGTGATAAGCGAAGAAAAGACATTACAATTGACATTAATGCTTAACATTATTGATCCAATTGAGGGTGATGATGAAGATAGACCCAATATGAGCATTGATTATCCAAAGCGAATTTATTCAATAGAAGATTCAATTGATCCATACGATGGAATAGTATTTTATGATCCATCAAGTGGAAAAGAAATTGATAAATTGGGGTCTCTGGTAGTAGAGACACTTAACTTATCGGAAGCTGGAACGTATTGCCTTAATTATATAGTTGAAAATGAAGGAAAATATTATTCGTTTGCTGCAGATTTATCTATTGTAATAAATCCTGAATCCTAACAGAAACAAGGAGCTAATTACTAAAGATTCCTATATCAGTGGAGAGAATGATGCATTTTAATGATTAATAATCTATTAATTCAAATTTGCAAGAAATAATCAGAAGAAAATGAAGTCGGTTTAGTCGTTTCGTAAAGTTTGCATCATAGAGACAAGATGAATTCTAACTTTTTGAGGTAACAGCCGAGAAAGCTGATTCATGAGTCCTGGAACAATTACAGATTTATTTTTGTTCATCATTTTCTTATAAGCATATTCAGCAACCATAGAAGGATCATCCGAAATAATTGGAGTACTCATTCCTTCTTTATCAAAGAATTGTGTTTTGGTACTACCTGGGCATAATGTACATACTTGAACTCCTTTATCTAGTGCTTCAAAGCGAATCGCTTGACTATAGCTTAATACAAATGATTTGCTGGCGAAATAAGTGGCGTTAAAGGGCCCAGGCTGAAAAGCTGCAACTGAGGCAATATTAAGTATCTTCCCACTGCCCTTTTTGTACATATCTGGCAAGTATAATTTACATAGTTGAACAGGGGTGTTCATATTTAACCTCATTAAAATTTCATCGGCTTCAAAGTCGATTTTTTCTGTTGCACCTAAAAGACCCATACCTGCATTATTTATAAGAATATCGACTTCTAATCCTGCTTCTTTTATCTGTTTATAAAGTTCTTTTGCTCCATTAGGATGACTGAGATCTTGAACAAATGTTTCTACTTTGTTTTTGAGTTCGTTCTCCAGTTTATCTTTTGCAGCTAATAGACGTTCTTCATTGGATCCATTAATTATTAAATTGTGCCCTCTTTTACCGAATGCACGAGCAAGTTCAAAACCGATTCCACCACTTCCGCCTGTAATCAAAACGAATGACATTTTTTTTTCCTCCCAACTGTTGTTTGTATCAGTATAACGATATGAGAAGAGTAATAAAAACAATAAACTAGTTTTCGGTGAAAGGAATTAGTGAAGAAGTGTATCAATCGAAAAACAGCAGAAAAGTCCACTGTAAATTTACTGTGTTGAAAATATCATTAGCTCTGTAATACTTAGTTCAACAAGTTAATCTAAATCTTTAATTGTTGCAAAAATATAATTAATTTTTATCAGTTTTCTTGACTATTCAAAATTTCTACAAATAGGTTATTCAAATTATCCCAATTTTGTTTTAAATCAGGATAATTTTTAATTGCACAATTAATTTCTTCAAGTTTTATTTCAATGTATTTTTCTAATGTTTTGTTGTGTTCAATCAAATGACTTTCGGGATGTTGTGTTTTTTGTAGTAGATACTTTTGGACAATATGCTTAACTTCAACATCTAACATTTTATCGCATAGCTCAGAAAATAAAATAGGTGGAATTGTATTGAATTCCATAATCCATAAACAAGCTAAGAGAGGTCTTAAAACATAGAAATAACGTTTAAGTTTTACTTGGTCCTTTTCACAAATTAACTGATAGTTCATTTTTGCTGTATTAAAATAATGATAAAGTGCTTTGCGAATCGAAAAGAATTCCTTTGTAACTTCATAAATTTTCATAAAGTCATCAGTGGTCTTATATATGATCGGAGAATGTGCCCATTCGAAAAAAGTGGGATTTGCATTATGTACTAAACGTAATGCCTTGATCAGATCCCAACCGTTGATGTCATAAACTTCATCTAACTGCCATTCAATCACATCTCTAGTTTTATTAAGTTTCAAATAATCTTCTATCTTGCGTATATAGATAAAACGGACATCATAATCACTGTCAATAGACGAGAACCCCCACGCACGGCTTCCTGATTCAACGGCATGTAGAATTCTTATGTTTTCTTTGACTTCGATTTCTTTTAGTTTGTCTTGAATTATATCTTGCATAGAATCCCATCCTTTACTGAATTTAATATGAAAATTATAGCATTTTAGATTACAATAGTATATATAAGTGAGGACTGACTATGTGGTGTATGATTGCAACTTGGAGAATGGCGCTTGAGGGAGTAAATGTTGCGGAAAAACTTTTGAAAGAAGGAAATAGTAGTGCAGATGCAGTTGAAGCTACGATAAAAGAAACTGAAAATTGTGCAATTTATAAATCAGTAGGCTATGGTGGATTACCGAATGAAGAAATGGAAGTTGAACTTGATGCAGCTTTTATGGATGGAGACACATTATCTATCGGTGCGATTTGTGCAATACAGAACTTTGCGAACCCAATCAGCATTGCCCGCAAGCTAAGTGAAAAAGAAGTCAACAATATGTTAGTAGGAGTTGGTGCAAACCAATATGCAATGAAAGAAGGATTTGAAAGTAAACTCATGTTGACAAAACATGCTGAAGATTTTTATAATCACAGATTAGAACAAATGAAAAATGTTGAAAAATTAGATCAAGGACATGATACGATCGGTGTAGTCTGTCTTGATTCAGTCGGAAAAGTTTGCTCAGCGACAAGTACTAGTGGAATGTTCATGAAAGAAAAAGGAAGAGTTGGTGATTCGCCTTTAGTTGGTTCGGGATTCTATGCAGATTCTAAAGTAGGTGGAGCAACGGCAACAGGACTTGGCGAAGACTTGATGAAAGGTTGTATTTCCTATGAGATCGTCAGGTTAATGAAAGAAGGAATGCACCCACAAACAGCCTGCGAAAAAGCAGTCTTTGATTTAGATAAGGAGCTAAAAGAAAGACGTCAAAAGGCAGGAGATATCAGTGTTGTAGCGATGAATAATAAAGGACAATGGGGTGCAGCATCCAATATTGAAGATTTTTCGTTTGTGGTCATGTCAGAGAATCAAAAAGCTACAGTTTATCGCATTCAAAATGAAAATGGTGTCTGTAAACGCATTGAGGCAAGCCAACAATGGATCGATGAGTACTTGGAAATTCGAATGAAGGATTTTGTTATATAGACTTTTGCTTGTGAATTTTGTTATAATGAGGCAGCATTAAGGAGAGTTTTATGTCAACAGTCAACAACTATCCAGAGAAACTCATGAAACTCAGAAAACATTTTAAATATTCTCAACAGGATGTTGCGAATTTTTGTCGCGTTGAATTGGTTGAATACATGGGCTGGGAAAATGGCAGAATCACTCCTGAAGAAGATAATGTTGCTAAACTTGCAGAAATTTATCATATCAGTATAGAAGAATTAAAAGATGAATCGAAAGAAATATCTTTATTTGAATATAAAACAGATGAAATTGAAATTCCATTTATTAAAAACGAAACATTAAAAGAAGATACAATTGTTTTAGATACCCCAAAAATAGAACCAAATGTTTCGATACAAGAAAACAAGTTAAATAAATTTTTTGAACAATATAGAAAACAAATCACAATTGGATTAGTTATTTTTGCGATATTTTTATTTGTGATCTTTTTGGATAGACTATTTAGTAAAGAAGATGAAATAACGCCTTTATCTTTGGCGATGGAACCTACAATGAGAATTGATGCAGCGGATAATTATAGTGCTGTTTTAAATACAGATGGGACAGTCTCATTATATGGTGATAATTTAGTATATAATGTTGCGAGTTGGGAAAATATAGTTCAGATAAGTGCCGGTAAGAACCATATAGTTGGACTTAAAAATAATGGAAAAGCAGTGGCTACAGGACAAGACAATTATGGTCAAATCAGTGTTTCGTTATGGGAAAATATAGTTCAGATCAGTGCTGGTGATAACCATACTGTTGGTTTGAATGTGGATGGGAAATTAGTCTGTACTGGAGATAATTCTGTAGGTCAATGCAATGTTGCTGAATATGAAAATGTTAAATCAGTGAAGGCAGGAGAAACTAATACTTTTATCCTTTTTGATGATAATACTGTAAAAATCATTGGTGAAGTCAGTTTTGATATCGAACAACTCCAATCATGGAATGATATTGTGTCGATTGCCAACGGAGGAAAACAAGTTGTCGCTGTAACGAGTGATGGGAAAGTATTATGCTTAGGTAAAGAAGGATCATCTGCATGCGATGTAAGTGAATGGATTGATGTTGTATATGTAGATAGTTATAAAGAAAATGTTGTTGCCCTTACGAAAGCAGGGAATGTTATGGTTGCGGGTGATAACTTATATAAACAAACTGATGCATCCATAATGGAAAACATGATCGATGTTGCGGCTGGAAAACAATTCATTGTGGGTCTTAATAGCTCTTATGAATTAATTGGGATTGGAAATAGTAAACTAAATGTTTTTCCATATCAAGCTACTGAAAATAAAAAACTGGCGACTACTAAAAATAGCTATGTTGAAATCGACACATTGGTTCGTATAAGTTGGGATAGTGTTCGTTCCGCTTCTTATTATGAAGTTATAATAGAGGGAATTGATACGTTTAAAGTTATGGATTCTAAGTTAAGTGTAGCGTTATCAAAATTTATTGATGATACAACTTATCAAATTACAATTATTGCATGTAGTTCAACAAATCCTAATAACAATTCTGATCCGTATCACTCTGTTTTTACTTATTATGAACCTGAACCTATTGAAACACCAACGCCAACACCAGAAATAACCCCAACACCAACGCCAACCCCAACTCCGACACCAACACCAGAAATAACCCCAACCCCAACGCCTACACCTACTCCGACATTGACGCCGACCCCAACAGAAACATCAGATTCTACACAAGCCGGAAGCACTGATACGGGAACTGAAGAAGAATTAACCACACCTTAAGAAGCTGATGCTTCTTTTCTTTTGAAAAAAAGGACTTTTCAGTCCTATTCATTATTGAAAATCTTTATCCATTTTTTCTAATGCATCTGGTATTTGAATATGTTGAGGACATTGAGTAACACATAAACCGCATTTTTGACATAAGCTTGCTTGTCCTTCCTTCATATTTTTGTAAGTATTCTTTCCGTTTTCGATTTGATTATAAATATGAGCAGTATTCAAAATCGAAAAATTTCTTGGTATGTTGACCCCAAAAGGACAAGGCATACAATAACGACAACCAGTACATGGAACTTGAACTCTAGCATCGAATAAAGCTTTGGCTTTTGAGACGACATTATACTCTTCTTCTGTGAACATTTCAAAGGTATCAAATGTATTTAAATTATCAATTACTTGATCATAAGTACTCATTCCCGAAAGTACAGCATAAACATTATCATGGCTAGCTACAAAACGAAGAGCCCAAGAGGCATCACTCCAATCTGGATGAGCTGCATGAAATACTTCTTTGATTTCAACGGGAACATTTGCGAGTTGGCCACCTTTAACGGGTTCCATTACACAGACTGGAATGTTTTTTGATTTAGCAAGTTCATAACCTTTTGTACCTGCTTGAACATCGGTATCCATGTAATTGAATTGGATTTGACAGAAGTCCCAATCATAGTGATTTATGATTTCTTCAAAAGCAGCATAATCATCGTGGAAGCTAAATCCAACTCGTTTAATTAAGCCCTTAGCTTTTAAGTCATCTAAACGTGAAAATAAATCTAGATCAACAGCCTTTTTGAATTTATCCTTGTTCATAGCGTGAAGCAAATAGTAATCAAAATATTCAACTTGTAATTTTTGAAGTTGTTCATTGAAAAAGCGATCGAAATCGTCAACTGATTCTACTAAATGAACAGGAGATTTTGTAGCTAAATATAAACTATCTCTGTTTTTTGTCTTAATCCATTTTCCTAAAACGATCTCGCTAGTGTAATCATGATAAAAATATGCTGTATCATAATAGTTAACACCTCGATCATATGCTAAATCAAGCATTTTAAATGATTCAGCTTCGTTAATAGTTCCATCTGCATTAATGGGAAATCTCATGCAACCAAAACCAAGTAAAGATGTTGTAGCATTTGTTTTTGTCATAGTTCTTGTTTTCATAAATATACCTCTTATTAATTATAACATTCTTTACAATAAGCTCAATAAAACAAAATTGAAAATCAAATGAAATGAGGGACCATATGAAAAGAATGACAACACAACAAATTATTAGTAGGTTTGTATTAGGTGCAATGCTTTTTTCATTTGTCTTTATATTAATAAGAATGATTATGGCTCCATCAGAGTATGATCCTGCAAATCCATTGCTTATAATCAAAAGCGATTATTACTTGATGTTGGTACAATGTTTACTTGGATGTATCGCAATGGTTGTCCCAAATGTTCTTGAAAAGAATTTAAATGTCAGGATTCCATCAGGAATGCTTGTTTTGTATGCGATATTTCTTTATGCTGCAATCATATTAGGTGAAGTAAGAAATTATTATTATGATATTCCTTATTGGGATACGGTTTTGCATACGTTCAGCGGAGGAATGCTTGGAGCACTTGGTTTCTCATTTGTATCACTATTAAATAAATCTGATAAAATACCGATGAATTTATCACCGATGTTTGTGGCAGCTTTCTCATTTTGCTTTGCGTTATCGTTAGGAGTCTTATGGGAAATATATGAGTTTATTTTTGATGGAATATTAGGCCTTAATATGCAAAAGTTCATGTTAGAAAACGGTACACCATTAATAGGCAGAGCAGCCTTATCAGACACAATGAAAGATTTGATTGTCGATGGATTAGGTGCTTTCTTGATTACATTTATGGGTTATATTTCTTTAAAATACAAAACAGGATTTGTGGAAAAATTTATCTTTAAAAAACACTTAAAATAGATAAAAAGCCGATTTGTGTGCTTTTCTATTTACACGTTGTTAAATTTTAGGATATACTAACGATATAAACCAAGAATAAAGAAAAGTAGTAATCTTAAAATGAATAGAGAGCATCTGGTTGGTGAAAAGATGACAGGGAGAGATTATGAATGCCTCTTTTAGGGATGATTTGAAATTACAGTAGGATCATACGTATTTCTGCGTTAAAGGATCAAAGTGGGACTTAATGTTCAAGAAGAGTGGAACCGTGCTATGCACCTCTTGGAGAAGTCTTTTTTATTTTTAGGGAGAAAAAATTATGGTAAAACCAAAAACGAAAATATGTCCATGTTGTAACAGTGAACAGATTGTGGTGACACGCTTGAAATCGATGGCACAGGTAGTACAATCTTTAGATTTGAAGAGTGCAATATTTATGGAAATCTGTGTTGATTGTGGAACAGTCGTTTCTCAATATGCAGAACATCCAACACATTTAAAAGGAGATAAATAAAATGATACGTTTTTATAATTAAAAGACAAGAGAAATAGAAGAATTTAAGCCAATAAAAGAAAACGAAGTAAGCATGTATGTTTGTGGACCCACAGTCTATAACCATGCGCATATTGGTAATGCTCGTCCAATTATTGTATTCGATACTTTAAGAAGAGTATTAGAAGCCAATGGCTATCATGTAAAATATGTTTCAAATTATACAGATGTCGATGATAAGATCATTAATAAGGCAAAAGAAGAAGGCGTTACTGAAAAAGAAATTGCAGAGCGCTATATTAAAGCTTATCAAGCTGTTCGAGATAGTCTTAATGCAGAAAATTTGTATGCTACTCCAAAAGTAACAGAATGCATGGATGATATCATTGCTTTCATTGACTTGTTAGTAAAAAAAGGACACGCCTATGAAGTGGAAGGAGATGTCTATTTTAGAGTGAATAGCGTTGATACTTATGGAGAAATTTCAAAACAAAAAATTGATGATCTATTAGTGGGAGCACGTATTGAAGAAAATACTAAAAAAGAGAATCCATTAGATTTTGCATTGTGGAAAAGAATGGAAGAAGGTATTCGCTGGGATAGCCCATGGTCACTTGGAAGACCGGGTTGGCATACTGAATGTGTTGTGATGATCAACAAAATATTTGGAAATCAAATCGACATTCATGGTGGAGGAACAGATCTTCGTTTTCCACATCACGAAAATGAAGTAGCTCAATCAAGAGCGTGTTATGGAAATAGTATCGCAAATTATTGGATGCATAATGCGATGATCAACATCAATAATGAAAAAATGTCTAAATCATTAGGAAATGTTTGGTGGGCAAAAGATGTCATTGAAAAATTAGGCGGAAATGTAGTTCGTTGGCTAATGAATAGTGTTCATTATCGCGGAGAGTGCAATATTAGTGATGAAGTGATCGAAACCGCAAAAACTGAATTAGGAAAAGTAGAAACAGCATTACGACAAGGAATGGTAAAATTAGAAATTTTAAAATCGACAAACACAGATATAATCGATGATTCTTTTAATCGTTTTTTGGAAGCGATGAATGATGATTTAAATACTCCAAATGCTTATGCAGAAATATTTGAAACTGTAAAACAACTAAACAATGCATTACGTCAAAGAGATGTTGACTTAGAAAAAGTGAATGGACTAGTTAATGCAATTGTGAAAATGTTAGAAGTTTTAGGAGTTATTGAGAATAGAGTACATTTATCTGAAGAAGATTTGGAATTGTTTGAAAGATGGAATGAATATAAAGCTCAAAAAGATTTTGCTCAAGCAGATATTGTACGAAATCAACTAATCGAGCGAGGATTGATTTAATGCGTATCGAAGAGTGCTCAGGAAGCACATTAGCCTTTATAGGAGATGCGGTTTGGAGTTTGTTGATCCGCGAATATTTGGTTGAAAAAGGGTATACGAAAGCGAAAGATCTCCAAACAAAGAGTGTCATGTTTGTGAGTGCTAAAGCACAAGCTTCTTTTTATCATCAGTTAGACGAAGAAGGTTTCTTCACTGATAAAGAAAAAGAAATTTTTAAACGTGGAAGAAATTTTAAGAGTGAAAGTGTTCCTAAAAACACAAGTGTTACAACATATCGCACTTCAACTGGCTTCGAAGCAGTAGTAGGATATTGGTATTTTGAGAAGAAAAATGATCGTTTGGAACAAATGTGGGACAAAGTTAGGATGAAAATGGAGGAATAGTATGGCACAATATATCTATGGTAAGAATATGGTCTTAGAAAGACTTCGTTCAAATAAGCCTATACAAAAAATGGTATTGCTTAAAGATCAAAATGATGCTGAAGTATTATCATATGCAAAAAAGAATAAAATCCCAACTGAGTTTGTAGATCGCAAGAAGCTAGACACATTAGCGAGTGGCGGGAAGCACCAAGGAGTACTTTGTATCATTGATGATTATAAAACTCTTGAACTCAATGATTTATTAAAAACGATCAAACCAAATAAACTACCACTTTTGGTGATGTTAGATCAATTAGAAGATCCACATAACTTAGGTGCAATATTAAGGACAAGCGATGCGATCGGAGTTGATGGAATCATCATCAAAAAAAATAATGCAGTAGGGCTGAATGCTACGGTTGCAAAAGTTTCTACAGGAGCAATTGAAACTGTTCCGGTTGCAGAAGTCGTTAATTTGAGTCAAACATTGGAATCTCTAAAAAAATTGGGATATTGGGTATTTGGGACTGATGCAACAGATTCAGTAGATTATCGGTTATGTAAATATGACGCACCCATAGTATTGGTTGTTGGATCTGAAGGTAAAGGGATAAGTCGTTTAGTTAAAGAACACTGTGATCAAATGATAAGCTTACCAATGATAGGGAGTGTTACATCACTAAATGCATCAGTTGCTACAGCGATTATTCTGTATCAAATATATGGACAAAGATATCCTATAAAGTAAGGGGAACAACATGAATCTTCAAATGCCGATAAATGATTATGAATTACTGTACATGATTTACCAAGATGACGAAATGGCTATGAAATATTTATTAGATAAATATGATAACTATTTGTGGTCAACAGTAAATCGTATATTTGATAATGAGAACATTTCGATAAAAGAAGAATATCATTTAGAGGCAAGAAGTAAATTGTTGGAAGCAGTCTATAATTATAAAGATAATACAGGTGCTTCATTTATGACGTTTATGACTGTAATTATTAACCGGAAGTTAAGAACATTAAGAAATAGATCAATGATTAAACAAAATGTTAATCAAGCTTCATTGTCTTTAGATTGGGTTATACAAGAAGAATCTCCTGTTTATTTATCGGAAATAGTAGAAGACCGTAAAGAAAATGAGCCAGCATTTCAAGTAGAAATGATTCGTCTGGCTGAGATTGCTGAATCGTTTGTAGCTGAACTTAGCTTAGAAGATCGAAAAATATGGAATAAAATGATTAATAATGTTCCTTATCAAGTTGCAGCAGAAGAATTAAATATTACATGCAAAAAGTATGATAATCGAGTATTCCGAATTAAAAAAAGATTTGTGAAATGTTTAAAAGATTTAGATGAAGTGGAGGGAAAATATGATTGAAAAGGTGCGTTTAGTAGTGTGTGATATAGACAGTACACTAGTAACTGAAAAAAGAGAGCTGACTCCTAATACTAAAAAAGTTATTGAAAAACTGCATGATCAAGGAGTTTATTTTGGTATCGCTTCAGGTAGATCAATTGATCAACAACTTATCCATCAAGCGAAAGATTGGGGATTTGATTTTGAATTTGATGTATTGATTGGAATGAATGGATCTGAACTTTGGGATGGTATCAACCAAAAACGATATGATTATTTTAAGTTAAAAAGAGAATGGATCAAAGAAATTATTGACTTAATGGAACCCTTCAAACTTAACCCATTTATTTATCATCAAGGAAAAATGAAATGTCAGTTTGAAGATGAAATGATGAAATACTCAAGTAAAAAGAATAGAATGAACATTGAAATTGTGGATGATGTTTCTAAAATGTATGAAGAAGAAAATGCAAAAATCATGTTCAGGATGCCAGAAGAAATGATGGCAGAGGTTGAAAGATATGTCGCTGATCATCCATCACCATATTACAAAGCTTTTAAAACTCAACCTACGATGCTAGAGTTTACGGATAGTAGAGTATCCAAAGCGGTGGCACTTGAAAAATTTTGTCAAATAAATAACATATCTTTAAAAGAAGTTATGGCTTTTGGGGATATGAGCAATGATAATGAAATGCTTGCCTGTAGCGGATGGGGAGTATGTATGATCAACGGTGGTGAAGATACTAAAGCTGTGGCAGATGACATTACTGAAAAGAGTAATGATGAAGAAGGGTTTGCCCACTATATGAAAAAACATTATTTATGTGATTAAAAGTTGATAATATTTTGTTTAGAAATTAGGTTTTATCGTTTGTTTTGTCGCGGTTTGGTTTGACTATGAAAGCACTTTGTGATAAAGTTATAAAGCAATTACAGACGGAGGTTTTTAATAATGGCAAAAGGCGACAAAGTAATACTAACCTGCACTGTATGTTTATCTCGTAATTATTCAACGCATAGAAATACAAAAACGCACACAGAACGACTTGAACTCAACAAGTTCTGTAGGAAGTGTGGACAACACACATTGCACAAAGAGACAAAATAGGAGGCAACATTATGTTAAAATGGTTTAGTTTAAGTGGAATATCGAAAGAAATCAAAAGAATTCGTTGGCCAAAGATGAAAGATTTAACTGAAAATAGTGGAGAAGTTTTATTATTCTGCTTCTTTTTTGGGGCTTTCTTTGTAGTAGCTGAATTCGTTGTTTCATTCTTATTAAAATTAATTGGAATAGGAGCATAATTCATGGAAGAAATCGCAAAACAATGGTATGTCGTTAATACATATGCAGGACATGAAAATAGAGTTAAAGAAAACTTGGAAAGACGTGTTGAATCCATGGGGATTTCGGACTCGCTTTTCCGTATTTTAGTAGCAGAAGAAATTGAAATTGAATACAAAAATGGTAAACCAGTTGAAAAAGCGAAAAATATTTTTCCGGGTTATTTATTTGTAGAAATGATCATGACAGATGAAGCATGGTATGTTGTGCGTAATACTCCAGGAGTAACTGGATTTATTGGATCAAGTGGAGGAGGGGCAAAACCATTCCCTGTATCTCCTGATGAAATCGAATCTATTTTACGTCGTATGGGTATGGGTGAAAGAAAAGTAAACATTGATTTCAGTGTTGGTGATACTGTCAAAATTTTATCAGGACCATTCGCAAACTTAGAAGGTACAGTTGAAAGCTTGGATAACACTAATCAAGTTGCGAATATACTTTGTATCTTGTTCGGACGTGAAACTCCTACAGAAATTTCTTACGTCGACTTACAAAAAATATAAGAAAAGAGGAGAACCAAAAATTCTCCTTTTTTATTGTTGCATAAAAAAACACGATCATCGTGCCTAAGCCATAATGTGAATTATGACTCTTTATTACTTGTTGGTTTCATATTATCCAAGGCATATTCAATACACATGATAATAAGACTGTTTAATGAGATATCTGCATCCTTGCATATTTCTTCCAATCGATCCAACAGGTTAATGCTGATTCGAAAGCTTTTAACGACTTTCTCTTCACGTCTATTTTTCTTTACTTCAAACATATTATGAAAAACCTCCATTACCTAATCATATTTTGTTTTGTATCTAACTAATATATTCAAAAATGTATTACAAAATGTAATTGCAATAAAAATCTTATTAAGGTAGAATGATTAATATAAGGGGTAAAGAGATAAATTACCGAAATATAACTGAAATAGTTTTTTAAACGGATTTTTTGTCGAAAAAAGACAAGTTTTTGTAGATTTTCACGCATTATTTTTATTGTAAAGAAATAATGGTATGGTACAATGAATTGAAGGGAATAACCAAATTATATTTATGAAACAAATTAAAATTCTGCTTGCAATATTACTCACTATCTTCACTTCAATATTTGCAGGCTATACAAGGTCTGTGCTTTTTGCAGAGGAAAACTCTAATAATTTCTTTGTACTTACAGAAGAAGAAAAGGCATATTTAAAAACAATTGAGAATGATTCCATATTATTTGGGAGAACTTCATTAATACAATATTTTCAAAATGATGATAATCAAAATAATGGTTTGTTGGAACCGCTTTTTTCAGTTCTAGAAAATGAATGGAACTTAAATTTTCAAACGGTAGATTTGGCATGGAAGGAATTATTTGAAAAATTAGACAACCAAGAAATTGATTTAGCTGGGTTAGCATATTTAATGGATAGCGATGTAGAACGGTATTATCACACCAATAATTTATTTAATAGTCAAATTAATATTTATACTCTTAAGGAATCTTATTTTGATAGTGTTACAGAGCTATCAAACAAAAAAATTGGGATTTTAATGAATACTGCCATACCTGAGGTGTTGGCAGTTTATGTTTCAGAATTAGAATATGTTAAGCATTATGATTCAGTGGATAGTTTGATATTAGCTTTAGAAACAAAAGAAATCGATTGTATTGCAACGAGTATTTCTATTCAAGCGGAGCTTTTAACACATTCCAATGTTGTATTTGCAACGCGTGTTGGTCAGTTTAATAGCACTCAAAGATTATTTAGCAATAATCCAAAATACGAAAAACTAATCGATTTAATTAACCGATATATTGATTCTGATCAAGGAAAAGAAACGATCAAAGAAATAAATGAAAAATTAAGAGAATCTGTTTATGAAGTATATCGCGATTTTTATCAGGAAGAAATTAGTGAGCTGCAAATGAATTATAAGCAATTTGATATTGCCGATGGAGCAGTCCTTTATCCAGTTTCTTTTATAAAAAACAAAGAGAGAATGGGACTTCAGAAAGATATTTTGGATATCCTATCTGAATTGACTTCGATTGATGTAGTATATCATTCTTTTGCGGAATTAAAGGGTTTTGATAATTCTGTAGAAATGATAAGAGATGAATCAATAGTTGCTTTAGCAGGAACGAATCGAAGTAGGGTATATATAAAAGATGATGAACTCGATTATTCTGTTTCTATTTTTGGAGACAATATGAGTTTTTATGTTCGTGAAGATGAAAAAAGGACAGATTTGAAAGAACTCAAAATTGGAACTTCGGTAGTTGGATATACATTTATTGCCTGGAGAGAAGCAATTGGAGTTGAACCGATAGTTTATCAATCTAGAGATGAGTTGATCTCTGCTTTAAAAAGTGGAGAAATCGATGCGATTTTTATTAATGATACCACTATTGATTACTATTACTCTGTTTTAGGTGACTACTCTGTAAAATTATTGGAGCATTCAAAAGTTCCTTCAACAATTCATTTCTTGTTAAAAACAGAGAATGAAAGTTTTAAAACAATTTTAAACTCAGTAATTAATTTGTACTTTATGATAGATTCAGAAAAAAATAATAAATGGACTTCGTTAGTTCAGAGCGATAAGTTTGATTATATGAGACTTAAAGAAGAACTTGAGGTAACTAATAATTCCTTGTTTGCAATTGCACTTCAATTTGGTGCAGTAATGATAGTTGTATTAATAGTGGTTGGTTATAATTTGAATAAATTTAGGCAATATGATAAACAAATCACTAAAATGTTAACTGCACAAAAAAATGCAGATATGGTTTGGATCGATTTTGCGACAAATCGTGTTACGTCTAAAGGAAACAATCCATTTAAAAAGAAAATAGAAGGCAATGCTGATGCGATTCGTGAATTGGAAACAGTAGATGGCTATTTTGAAAGTGTTCAAAAAATGAGGCGTACTCGATTAGCTTATAATGAAGAAGATTTGGAGTTTGATGACCCAAACAACCTAGGCGATAAAATATATATTCGCAGATTTGTACATGAAATCAGTTCTACAAAATATATGTCTTTTCAATTAGACATTACTGACCAAAAGTATCGTGAAAGTCAACTTAGGGAACTTGCGAACAAAGATGATTTAACGAAACTAAAAAATCGAAGATCAATGAATAAAGCATTGGATCAAATACTTCAAAATAAAAGAGAAGATTATAATGTATATGTATTTATGTTTGACATCGATTTCTTTAAGCAAATCAACGATAACTATGGACATGATATCGGTGATGAAGTATTACGCAGCTTAGCAAGTATAATTTTATCAAACTTTGATCATGAAGGAAGTTCACGCTGGGGTGGAGAAGAATTCCTCTGTGCAAAAGCGTGTAAAGATTACGCTGAAGCAATTGCGTTAGGGAATAAAGTATTAAAGGAATTTGAAGCTGTTGAAACAAAAGTAGGAGATAGACATATTATCAACGCTACTGTAAGCTGTGGTGCAACAGAATATGAATTAGGTGAAGATATTACTGAAACGATAATACGAGCAGACAAGGCAATGTATCAGTCAAAACACGCTGGTAAAAATAGAGTGACATATTTTTCGAAAGCTGAATATGAAAAAACTCCAGAATTCAATGAATCAAAAAATCTAGAAATTTATCCTCATGCAAGTAGATCAGGATACTATAGCAGAATCATGGGTCAACTAGCGAATACATTATTTCATGCCAGTGATGCTGATTTTGTCATTGATGAAATGTTAAAAATTACGACTATATTTACTGGACTAGATTGTGGCTATGCAGTTGAAAAAATATCAGATGATCGTTATCGAGTGATTCATGCATATAACCGGCTGGATCACGATAATAAAGTTGAGGTGAGTCAAGAAGTAACTATTACAAAAGAATTTATTGAAATCAATTTTAAAAAAGATATACCTAGCTTTGTATCAGGGTTTGATAAAGATGCAAATCGTAAATTTAATACATTTCTATCAAAAAACATTCAATCAGGTGTTTATTGCCCAATATTTGAAGAGGATAATTTTGTAGGATATTTTGCCTTTATAAGTGAAACAGAAGGTCATTCATGGTCAACGGATGAAAAATATTTCTTTACAGATTTAAACATGATGCTGAAAGAAACAATTAAAAGAAAACATTCAGAAAAGAGTATTTCAGTTGCGAACGAAACATTAAAACGTGTTCTGGAGAATATGACAGATTTGGTGTATGTCATAGATGCTGAAACGAAAGAAATTATATTCACAAATAAAGCAACCAGAGATACGTTTGGGGCTGTATTCCCAGGAATGAAATGTTGTGAGTTAGTTGTGCCAGAACATGGATATATATGCAAAGGTTGTGTTCATAAACAATTTGAAAATGATAATTCAGATGAAAAAGCAGATTTTGTACGTCACGAAATGTATAATCCAAGTGTTAAGCGTTGGTTTGATATTATGAACACCCAAATTGAATGGATTGAAAATCGAATAGCGTATTTAGTGCTTGCAAGAGACATAACTGATATGCATGAAAGAAACAACAAACAATTAGCGTTACTTGAGGAACTTGAATACAATAAGTTTATGTTTGATTTTACTTTAAAAGCTTCAAAAAGTTATTCATGGCTTCAAGATCCAAAATTTGGAATAATCACATTTGGAGAAACAGTAGTGGATACTCTTGGCTATACAAGTGATGAATTATCAGGGTATGTAGATGATTTCATCAAACTAAGTGAAGGTTACCAAGAAACGCTTAAAAAAGAAATGCAAGAAAAGATGAGCTCACAGCTTGATGAATTTACTTTTGAACATCCGATCAGACACAAAAATGGTGAAATTAAATGGATCGTGTCACGTGGTAAGTATGTTGCGGATCAAGATATGATTTTTGGTGTTTCAATGGATGTTACTGAAACAAAAGATTATGAAATTTATTTAAAACAACTTGAGAAAGAAGAAGGAAAAAATTGATCCTTCTTTTTCATCTTATGGGAAAGTTCATTTTGATATTGGAAAAAAAAGTGCGCTAAGGCACACTAAAAAGAAGTATTGAAGATTGAATAGATTATTATTTAGGTTTACGAACTAAAGTATCTTTATGGCATTTACAACATTGCCAAGTAAGTGGTTCAGGATCTTCGATCTCTCTTAAGTATTCAGCATCTTCACCATAGCACCAATCAGGCATCTTTTCTTCATGTCCACAATTAGTGCATTTCATATCGATGTATTCGGTACGATAATTTAAATCGTCCTCGGTAATCATAGTATCAATAGTTTCTTCACGTGGTGTCATAATTCTCATCCTTTCTACGCACGGGTGGAACCCAGTAATCCACATATTCCAAATAATGACCACATTCACAAAGTAAAGGGTCAGTATCGAATATCTCAATCAAATCTTTTCGATAAGTAGATTTATCAATTGATTTATTGTGTAAACACTGCATAAGCATTTCTTAGACTTTCACTTTATGAGCTGTATTACAAGTAGCATAAAGACCATAATAACGAATCATTTTGAATTGAGCTTCAGGAATATGCATGATAAGTTTCTTCATAAAAGAAAAAACATGTTCATAGACTTCAATTCTTTCTTCAGTTTTGTGATCTTCATAATAGTAATGAATCTGTTTGGTAGTCTTATCATAATCAATGATACGACTTTGAGCCATAACAGGTCTACCTGTATAACGAATAATATAATTTACGACAGCTTCTTTTCCTTTTTTATTCTTCATTTGAGGTGCATTGACATAAAATCCAGTGGTGTCTTCTTTATAAAGTAGATTAATCAATTGACATAATTCTTTAAACTCAGAAGGATAATGTATTTTATAGTAAGCTTTAATTTTATCAAGGAGCTGTTTCATGAATGATTTTCTTAAAGTCTCATAATTGATGTAGTTAATAGCTTTATATTTATTCTCTTCATCCATACCGCCATCAGTTAATAAGCAATGAATATGAGGATTCCAATTCAGTGCTCTACCAAATGTGTAAAGAGTTAAAATAAATCCTGGTTTGAAAGTATGTTTCTTACCATATTCATTTTATTGAAAGCATAGAATAAAGTATCTGAAGCAGCATCAAATAAGAAGTTTAAACATTTCCTATCTTTCTTAAAATAGATCATCAATAGTAAATACAACATGACGATGATTCACATTTAAAGTAGCTTTTGAAATATGTTCAGCACGTTGCTTAGCATATTTGGTACCACAAGAGTTACAGAATCTACTTTTACATGTGTAACAGATAATGTGTGACTTATGGCAGTGAGGACATTCATAGATTTCAAAACCACAGTCAAAGAGTACCTCAAGACATCATCTTTTTAACTTCCTGAACAACGATATCTCGTAGACCTTTTCTTTTAACTTCGGAATCTAAAAGAAACTCATCCCACTGATCAACAAACACTTTTTGAATCGTAAACTTATCGGAGTCTTTCATCTTAGTGAAGGACTTAGTGGATACCTTAGATAAAGGAATAGCTAAATGATCATAAATCAAAAAAACCAGCCCACCTAAATTATATCTCAAAGGATATTACTTAGTGAAGACTGATTATTTAAAATGTGTTTTAATTAAACAAAATAAACTTGAATAGTATTCATTTAAATTCAGAAAAGTCAAGACTTATATTAACAAAAGTATCATGATAATATAACATCATAAAGATAAGGTGGTGTACCATGTGCCTAAAACTATTTCACAAAGTCAGCGATTTTATTATGATGAATTACCAGTTGATCAAGCAGTTTGTATCAAAAATGATCTAGAG